>NZ_JBEPSI010000001.1:0-819297 GCF_040548745.1 Arthrobacter sp. 2762 | reverse complement strand
TGACCGGTACTAATAGGCCAACAACTTACACCACACACAACACTGCACGCGTCCACTATGTGGTTCCCGAACAACAACCCGTTGCTCACAGGAACAAAAACCACAACTGAATAACAACACCACAATGTTGTAACCACAGTCTTCCCACCCCACCACCCTCACCGGTGCACACGGGGAACGGGTAACAAGGTTACGGCGGTCATAGCGTGGGGGAAACGCCCGGTCCCATTCCGAACCCGGAAGCTAAGACCCACAGCGCCGATGGTACTGCACCCGGGAGGGTGTGGGAGAGTAGGACACCGCCGGACACACATTAGGTCGAGACCCCCCAACCCACCAAGGGACGGGGGGTCTCCCACATTAACGCCACGACCAGCCACGGCCAAGGGCGGGAAAGCCCTCGCAGAGGCGAACTCCCCTAGCCCGAGAAGAACTCAGACAACTCTGCGATGAGCTTGTCGGGCGCCTTGTTGGGGCCATCGTGCCCGAACCCGGGGAGGATGGTGTAGCTCGAGCCGGACAGGACGTCGTGGATCTGGCCGCACGCCACACCGAAGTAGGCGGGGCTCTTCTCACCCACCACGATCAGCGTTTCAAGGGGCAGCTCCAGGAACGGCTCGGCGGGCATATCCGCAGCTATCACTGCCTTGATTTCGCGGACTCCGCACGTCATCAGTTCCCGCATCTGCTTGCCCAGGGGTGTCCCGGCGGTCAGCTTGGTGGCGAGCGTCAACATGGACAGGGGCATGCGCGCGAAGGCGCCACCTGTCTCCACTCCCTTGATGAGTACGGCGAGTCCGCGATCGTAGTCTCCTGCCGCCGTCGCGCGTTCATATTCCGGCGTCCAGTCGGCTTTGACGCTGTGGTTGACGGAGACAGCGGGATCGTAAACGGCGAGTCGCTCAACCGGTAAGGTCCGTGCCGCATGCAGTGCAACGGCGCCGCCGAAGCTGTGCCCGAAAACATCTGTGCTGGATGTGTGTTTCATGACAGCGTCAAGATCCCGGATGTCGGCTTCGAGGGTGTAGTCCTCGGGCTGCGGAGATGATTCACCGCGTCCACGGCGGTTAAAGGTATGGACAGGACGGCCGAGGGACTCACTCAGTTTCTGCGCGAAACGTGTGTAGTCGGAGGCCGTCACCATTGAGGCAGGCACGACCACGATGCCGGAGCCTGCAGCTGCCAGGTCACCGCCCGTAGTCAGTACCTCGAGGTGTCCGCCGTCCGTTGTGGTGATGATCTCGCGCGTCATGTCTTGAGCCTAACCGAGCCACCTGAACGCAGGCAGCATGCCGGACGCTATGTGGACAACAATCAGCTTTTGAAGTAGTCCGAAATGTCCATCACGAGTTCCTTCACAGCGGCTGGAACGGAGCCATGGAAGCCCTTTGGCGATATCTCAAGGGTGCTTCCGGGAACAGCGGCGTGCAAACGCGCTGCGGTTACCTTGTAGTACTGCGGGCTCTTCTTGCCCACCATGAAATGGGTGCTGGCAGGTAGAACGGAGAAATCGCGCGGAGTTTCCGTGGCGTCGAAGGCAGCTCTGAGTTCTCCGACGCCGGATGGCAGGAGTTCACGGAACATTGTGTTGACTTTGGTTCGCGAAACCACGGCCATGAGGCCCACCAGCAGGGGTTCAGGGACCCGGGCCAAGGCACTTCCCGGATGCATTCCCTGCTTCATGCGGGCCAATGCGAGGTTGATATTGCCCTTGTTCACGGAGTCCTCGAAGCCGGCCATCCAGTCCGTGTCCATGCTTCCGTCGATATTAACTGCGGCGTCGTAAACGGCGAGCCTGTCCGGTTGGTGGTGTGTGCCGGCAAATGCCTGCGCAGCGTTGAGGGCCACCGACCCGCCCAGGCTGTGCCCGAGGATGTTCCTCGCATCGGTGGCATCCATGATGGTCCGCACGTCCGCAATTTCCGTGACCATGGAGTAGTTGTGTGGTTGATCGCTGGAGTTGCCGCGGCCCCTGCGATCGTAGACGTCCACGGCCCACCCATCACCGAGGCCCTTCGCGAGGGCAATGGAAAAGGGCCGATAGATCAGGGCAGTGAGGAATGCACCGCCGATCAGGACCACGCGGCGCTCCCCGGGTGCGTCTTCCGCGCCGTAGCTGTACAAGGCCAGTCTGCCGCCGTCGTGCGTTTTGATGGTGCGTTCCCTCACCGGTTTATCCTAGGGCGCGCTGGCATTGGGGCTGTGCCTCCTGAAAGGAAGCGGGCGATTCGGGCTGCAAGCCGCCTGCCTGGCCGCAGTGGACCTTCATGGAACTGCAAGGGCACAATAGCGAAGTCGATTACCGGAACCGCTCCAGCAAGGGTGCGGCCGGTTTCGGCGAAGTAGGACGGACTCCAGCCGCCGCTAAGCATGAGTGTTGGAGTCACGAGCGAGGTGAAGTCGTGAAGGTGCGCGTCAGCGTCGAGTACGGCCCGCATTTCGGCGACGGCGGTGGGTAACAGGGAACGCATCTCCGAACCCAGCCGTGTCTGTGCAGAGAGGATGCTCAGCATCCGCAAGGCGCCCATCGGCAGGTAGGAGATGGGACCGGCAGTTCCCAGACCCTGCACCAGATGGGCCCACGCGTGGTCCAGTTGGCCGGCGGTAACTGCGGCTTCCAATTCGGGACGCCACCGGCCATGGAGATTGCCTGATAGCGAGACAGCGGCATCGTAGGTGACCAGGCGGTTGATCTTCGTGCTGCGGGCCGCCTGAAGCGCCACGAAACCGCCGTAACTGTGCGCCACGACATCCGTTGAATCTGTCCTCCGCATCACTGCCTGAAGGTCCGCGATCTCGGTGCCGGCGGAGTAGCCGGGCGGTTGTGGCGCCGAACGGCCGCGCCCTCGCCGGTTGTAGCAATGAACCGATCGCCCCAGCATCAGGCTCAGGGTCCGCGCGAAGGGCCAGTACAAGGAATCGGTCACCAAGGTGCCATGGACCACGACGACGCCGGACGGTTCCGCAGGCGCCTGCGAACCGGGAATCGAGGTTTTCGACGCCGGCCGGAACGTGTGCACCTCAAGCTGCCCGCCGCCGTCGTCCGTTTCAACTGTCCACGTCTCCACAGCCCGAGTCTATGTCCGGACGTCGAGGCCCGTAATCACCGGTAAACTTAAGGACTGTGACTTCCGCAAACACCCCAGCCCTGAACACCTCCGCAGAGCCCATCGACGCCAGCGAGCAGATGCGTATCCGCATGGACAAGCGCGCCAAGCTGATCGAACGTGGCACAGAGGCCTATCCTGTGGGCGTTGAGCGGACGCATTCCTTGAGTGAGATCCGCGAAAAGTATGCGCATCTGGAAGCGGACGAAACCACAGGTGACATCGTCGGCGTCACCGGCCGCGTCGTGTTCGTACGAAACACCGGCAAGCTCTGCTTCGCTACCCTCCAGGAAGGTGGCGTTGACGGCAAGGGCGTTCGTCTCCAGGCAATGCTGAGCCTGGCCAATGTGGGCGAGGAAGCGCTGGCCGATTGGAAAGCCCTGGTTGACCTTGGGGACCACGTATTCATCAAGGGCGAGGTCATTTCCTCCCGCCGCGGTGAGCTCTCCGTCATGGCCGATTCCTGGTCCATGGCCTCCAAGGCCCTGCGCCCGCTCCCGGTCCTGCACGCAGAGCTTAACGAAGAAACCCGTGTCCGCCAGCGCTACGTGGATCTCATGGTCCGCGATGAAGCCCGCGAGATGGTCTACAAGCGCGCTGCCATCACACGGTCTGTCCGCGACACCCTTGACCGCCACGGCTACGTCGAGGTGGAGACCCCCATCCTGCAACTGGTCCACGGTGGCGCCACGGCGCGTCCGTTCGAGACGCACATGAACGCGTTCGATCAGAAGATGACCCTGCGCATCGCCACGGAACTCTTCCTGAAGCGCGCGGTAGTGGGTGGCATTGACCGCGTCTATGACATGGGCCGCGTGTTCCGGAACGAAGGCGTCGACTCCACACACAGCCCCGAATTCACCACCCTTGAGTGCTATGAAGCCTGGGCTGACCAGTTCGTCATGGCCGAGCGCATGAAGGAAATCATCCTGAACGTGGCGGACGTGGTTGGTACCCGCACCATCCAGACGGATGCAGGCGAGATCAACCTCGACGGCGAATGGGCTTGGGTTGCGGTGTACCCGGGGCTTTCTGAAGCGATTGGCGTTGAAGTCACTCCCGACACCGCAGTGGAGGAACTGTTGGCCATTGCTGCCAAGCACGAGGTCAAGGTGGATCCGAAGTGGGACGCCGAGAAGATCGTGGTTGAGCTCTTCGGCGAGATCGTGGAACCCACACTGCTGAACCCGACTTTCGTTTACAACTACCCGCCGTCCGCTCAACCGCTTGCGCGTCCGCATCGCGAAGACGGCCGGCTCATCGAGGCATGGGACCTGATTATCGGGGGCATGGAGCGCGGCACGGCCTTCTCCGAACTCATTGACCCTGTCATCCAGCGTGAACGGCTTACCGAGCAGTCACGCCGTTCTGCGGCTGGCGACGTAGAGGCCATGCAACTCGACGAAGACTTCCTTCGCGCCCTTGAATACGGCGCCCCGCCCATGGGAGGTATCGGGCTCGGCATCGATCGCCTTGTGATGTTGTTCACCGGTGCAGGTATCCGCGAAACCATTCTGTTCCCCTTGCTGAAGCCGGAAGGACACTGATCATGGAATACATCGCAGTCCTGGCGCCATCGGTCGTTGTTGGCTTGATCTTCTGGTTTGCCATGAAGTCCATCTTCAATGCGGACAAATCCGAGCGGCAGGCAGAAGCCCGCGCCCAAGCAGAGGCCAATTTGCGGAATTCCGGCCCTGAGGGTGAAGGCCCGGCAGCTAAATAGCCTGCAAATTGGGTGTCCTTAGCAGGAAACCCAAATGTGCCTTTGACGTGTGTGCTTGGCGTGAACGATAATCAGGAATAGGAACCCTCAAATTTCTGATTATCCAACCCTCCAAAAGAGAGGCTACTCATGGCACAGAAAGTTAAAATCATCCTCGTCGATGACCTGGATGAAGGGTCAGCGGACGAAACTGTCCGTTTCGGGCTGGACGGCGTCAGCTACGAGATGGACTTGTCCACCGCTAACGCGGAATCTTTGCGCAAAGCACTGGAGCCCTACGTAGCCAAGGCCAGGAAGACCTCTTCGGGCCGTGCAACACGTGGCCGTGCGACTGCCACTCGAAACCAGGATTCGGCACAGATCCGTCAATGGGCTCGTGACAACGGTTACACCGTAAACAGCCGCGGACGTATTCAGGCTGAAATTCAGGAAGCGTACCAGAAGGCCAATTCCTGATTCACCCGCCTTCAATGCCCCGGCAGCTTCTGCCGGGGCATTAGGTTTTTAAGCCCATAGTTTGTTGTCAGGCCTTCCAAGGGCGTGCCTGGACCAGGCCTTGGAATATTCCGTGAATCGTTCCGGCACCTACGGTGGGGATTATCCGACCTTTTGGAACTGGACAAAACGACTGGACAAAACGACTGGACAAAGCGCGCCTGCTCAAAGCGGGCGGGGCGCGTTGCTCGGCCTACCACTGCCCTGGGTGGCTGACCACGTCCTTCAGGAGCCCTGACCACGTCCTTCCGGAGGCCGGCACGGGCGTGGGACAGGCGTTCCGCGGGCGGGCCTCCCTGCCGCGAAGGGGGTGTCAGGTTTATTCCGCTGGGCGTCATGTTTCCCCTGTGGCGAACACGCTCCAAAAGTCGGGCTTCGGCACGTAGCATCAAAGTACGTCGTAGCTAGGAGTGTGGCGAAATGTTTGAGAGATTTACGGACCGTGCCCGTCGCGTGGTTGTCCTTGCCCAAGAAGAGGCACGGATGCTCAATCACAATTACATTGGTACCGAGCACATCCTCTTGGGTCTGATCCACGAGGGTGAAGGCGTTGCCGCAAAGGCGCTTGAATCCCTGAGCATTTCGCTCGATGGCGTCCGCGAACAGGTGCAGGAGATCATCGGCCAGGGCCAGCAGGCTCCGTCCGGGCACATCCCCTTTACCCCGCGCGCCAAGAAGGTGCTTGAGCTTTCGCTCCGCGAAGCACTGCAGCTCGGCCACAATTACATCGGAACCGAGCACATCCTGCTAGGCCTCATCCGCGAGGGTGAAGGCGTTGCTGCCCAGGTACTGGTCAAGCTTGGCGCGGACCTCAACAGGGTCCGTCAGCAGGTCATCCAGCTGCTTTCCGGCTACCAGGGCAAGGAAGCCGCAGGTTCGGGTTCCAGCCAAGGCCAGCCGGAGGGAACCCCGGCAGGCTCGGTGGTTCTGGACCAGTTCGGACGCAACCTCACCCAGGCTGCCCGCGAGAACAAGCTCGATCCCGTGATCGGCCGCGAGCAGGAGATGGAACGCGTCATGCAGGTCCTCTCCCGCCGTACCAAGAACAACCCAGTGCTCATCGGTGAGCCCGGCGTCGGTAAGACGGCCGTCGTCGAGGGCCTCGCCCAGGCGATTGTCCGCGGCGACGTCCCGGAGACCATCAAGGACAAGCAGCTGTACACGCTGGACCTTGGTTCGCTGGTTGCCGGCTCGCGTTACCGTGGCGACTTCGAAGAGCGCCTGAAGAAGGTCCTCAAGGAGATCCGCACCCGCGGCGACATCATCCTCTTCATTGACGAGATCCACACCCTCGTTGGTGCAGGTGCTGCTGAAGGCGCCATCGATGCTGCATCCATCCTGAAGCCGATGCTTGCCCGCGGTGAACTCCAGACCATTGGTGCCACCACGCTGGATGAGTACCGCAAGCACATTGAGAAGGACGCCGCGCTTGAGCGTCGCTTCCAGCCGATCCAGGTCAAGGAGCCTTCCGTCGCCCACGCGATCGAGATCCTGAAGGGCCTGCGGGACCGCTACGAGGCACACCACCGCGTAACGATTACCGACGGCGCCCTCGCCTCAGCCGCGCAGCTGGCCGAACGCTACATTTCGGACCGCTTCCTGCCGGACAAGGCGATCGACCTCATCGATGAAGCCGGCGCACGCCTGCGTATCCGCCGCATGACCGCTCCGCCGGAGCTCAAGGCCATGGACGAGCGCATTGCCGACGTCAAGATGGAGAAGGAATCCGCCATCGACGCCCAGGACTTTGAGGGTGCCGCTTCGCTGCGCGACAAGGAGCAGAAGCTCATTGCCGAACGCGCTGAGAAGGAGCGCAACTGGAAGTCCGGCGGCATGGATGACATCTCCGAAGTTGATGAAGACCTGATCGCCGAGGTTCTCGCGAACTCCACTGGCATCCCCGTCTTCAAGCTCACCGAGGAAGAGTCTTCGCGGCTCCTCAAGATGGAAGACGAACTGCACAAGCGCGTCGTCGGCCAGGACGAGGCCATCAAGGCTCTGTCGCAGGCTATCCGCCGCACACGTGCAGGCCTGAAGGACCCCAAGCGTCCTGGTGGCTCGTTCATCTTCGCCGGGCCTACGGGTGTCGGCAAGACCGAACTCGCCAAGGCCCTTGCCGAGTTCCTGTTCGGTGAAGAGGACGCCCTCATCACGCTGGACATGTCCGAGTACTCCGAGAAGCACACGGTTTCGCGACTCTTCGGTGCACCTCCGGGCTATGTCGGCTACGAAGAAGGCGGCCAGCTCACCGAGAAGGTTCGTCGCCGTCCGTTCTCCGTGGTCCTGTTCGACGAAGTTGAGAAGGCCCACGCGGACCTCTTCAACTCGCTCCTGCAGATCCTGGAAGACGGCCGACTGACGGACTCCCAGGGCCGCGTGGTGGACTTCAAGAACACCGTGATCATCATGACCACCAACCTGGGTACCCGCGACATCTCAAAGAGCGTCGCTACGGGCTTCCAGTCCGGCACGGATACCCAGACTGGCTACAACCGGATGCGCGCCCGGGTCACGGAGGAGCTCAAGCAGCACTTCCGCCCCGAGTTCCTCAACCGTGTTGACGATGTTGTGGTGTTCCCGCAGCTCACCCAGGACGAGATCATCGAGATCGTGGACATGTTCGTTACCCGCCTGGAGCGTCGCCTCAAGGACAAGGACATGGGCATCGAGCTCACCACGGCAGCAAAGGTTCTTCTGGCCACTCGTGGCTACGATCCCGCAATGGGTGCACGGCCGCTCCGCCGCACCATCCAGCGCGAGATCGAGGACCAGCTTTCCGAGAAGATCCTCTTCGGCGAATTGCACTCCGGTGACATCGTTGTGGTGGATGTGGACGGCGAAGGCGACGACGCCAAGTTCACGTTTGCAGGCAACGCCAAGCCGCGGATCCCGGAGATTGCTCCTACCGCATAAGGCGCACGTACTAAAGCAAAAGCCCCATCCGCTCCGAAAGGAACGGGTGGGGCTTTCGCGTCAGGTGACGTCTCGCTGGCGGTTCCGGAGGCATTTGCGTAGCTTGCGTCAACGCGACGGAGGAGCAGCAAGCGGCAAATGGCGCCAGCACCGCCAGTATCCACGCACCAAAGCCGGAATATCTGAAAGTAGTGTTTCACTATGAGTGAACGACTCTGTGATCCGCAGCACAATACGTGTTGAATCGGAGCATGGATTCGACTGACACCCCAAGCCCAGGCACGCCACCTGAAACTCCTTTCCACGACATCGATCACTTCCTCGCCATCCCCAGGGTCAGTGGTCTCACGCTCAGCCCGGACGGCAAGCGCCTGGTCACTACCGTTTCAACCCTGAACGGCAAGGGCACCGACTTCGTCACTGCACTGTGGGAGATCGACCCCACCGGCCAGAGCCACGCCCGACGGATCACCCGGAGTTCCAAAGGTGAGGCCGGTGCCTCCTTTGCCGCGAACGGCGATCTCTACTTCACGTCCTCCCGCCCCGACCCCGATAGCGCAGATCCCGACGCAGATCCGGTGAACGCACTGTGGCTGCTCCCTGCCAGTGGGGGAGAGGCTCGGGTTGTGCACACTCGAGCCGGCGGGATCAGTTCCGTCATGGCGGCAAAGAACGCGGATGCCATCTTCGTCAACGCCGAGGTTTTGGCGGGCTCCAGCAATGAGGAGAACGACGAGGAACGCCGCAAGACCCGCAAAGACAACAAAGTGTCCGCCATCCTGCACAGTGGCTACCCGATCCGCTATTGGGACGCGGACCTGGGTCCTGCCGAACCGCGCCTGTTTGCAGTGGAGCGGGGCGAGGAGAAGGAAGCCGCCAAACCAACCACCATTGACGCACCAACGCCGCTTAAGCTGAGGAATCTGACACCCGGCGTCGGCGGCTCGCTGCGGGAAGCCAAAGCTGTGGTGAGTCCGGACGGCAAAACCATCTACACCAGCCTCACCAAAGCTCTCGCCAAGGCCGACAGCCGTGAGGTGCTGGCCGCCGTCGACGTCGCCACGGGAACCGTCAAGGTACTTCTGGACCGCGAGGGAATGAGCTACTTCCCTGGTCCCGTCAGCCCGGACAACCGCACGCTGGTGGTAGAGAGTGAGAGTGACACCACACCCACGCAAGCGCCGCAGGTCAAACTGCACCTGCTGGACGTATCAGGCAGCGAAACGACTGACCTGGAGCCGCTCGCGCACCACTGGGACCGCTGGGCTACTGCCTTGGCGTGGCTCCCGGAAGGCAACGCCATCCTGGTGAAAGCGGACGACGACGGCGCGTCGCCGGTTTTCCGGATCGACGTCGCTGACGGTGGAGTAACACGGGTGACGGAAGACGCTGCCGCGTATTCCGACGTCGTGGTTTCGCCGGACGGAACCACAGCGTACGCACTGCGGAGCTCCTACGAGTTCCCCGCTGAAGCTGTACGGATCGACCTCGCTTCCGGCGGTGTGGTGAGGTTGCAGGCACCCGCGGAACGGCCAACGTTCAAGGGGCACCTCGAACGTGTGGAAACGACGGCGGAGGACGGCGCTCGTGTGCCGGCGTACCTGGCGCTCCCTGAAGGTGCGTCCGGTGACAACCCAGCTCCCCTCCTGCTGTGGATCCATGGTGGACCGCTCGGTTCATGGAACGCCTGGACCTGGCGTTGGAACCCCTGGCTGCTGGTCGCCAAGGGATATGCAGTGCTGCTGCCTGACCCTGCGCTTTCCACAGGCTACGGCCAGGAGTTCATCCAGCGCGGCTGGGGTGAATGGGGCAAGAAGCCCTTCTCGGACCTCATGGCTATCACCGATGCCGTAGTTGAGCGGGCGGACATCGACGAGTCACGGACAGCGGCGATGGGAGGGTCATTCGGCGGCTACATGGCCAACTGGGTGGCAGGCCAGACGGACCGCTTCAAGGCGATCGTGACCCACGCCAGTTTGTGGGCCCTGGACCAGTTCGGCCCCACCACCGACGCCGCACAATACTGGCTCAAGGAAATGACGGTGGAGATGGCGATGGAGAACTCGCCACACCTCAACGTACGCAACATCAAGACGCCAATGCTGGTGATCCACGGAGACAAGGATTATCGCGTCCCGATCGGCGAGGGCTTGAGGCTTTGGTACGAACTGCTGTCCTCATCGCAGCTGCCCGCCGACGACAACGGCCAAAGCCCGCACCGGTTCCTCTACTTCCCCGACGAAAACCACTGGATCCTCCAGCCGCAGCACGCGAAGGTTTGGTACGGGGTAGTGGAGCACTTCCTGGCAAAGCAGGTGCTGGGTGAGGACGTTGCTTTGCCTGAGGAACTGGGGCTGTAGTCCGTTGCTGAGTTCGGCCGGTCCGGCCGACAACCGGGACATTTACCGCGTGCTCGCTCCTTCGTCGCTTAGACGCACGCTACGTAAATGTCCCGGCCGTCGCCCTCGTGCCGCCCTTCAGCTCCGCGACTGCCCACGTCATGCAGGGGCAAGGCGCGGCCCGGCTCCTCTTTGCCTCGTTAGGATGGGGGAGTGAATTCGACCTTTAGCCTTCGTCCTGCCCGCACCAGTGATGTGGCGGCGATTAAGAGGCTGGTCGCGCCGCTGGCGGAGCAGCGGATCTTGATGGCCAAGGAAACTGTGGCGTACTACGAGAGCCTCCAGGAATTCCGGATTGCCGAATCCCAGGACGGCGACGTGATTGGTTGCGGCGCCCTGCACGTTATGTGGGAGGACCTGGCCGAGATCCGCACTCTTGCCGCCGCGGACACGTGGCGGGGGCGGGGTGTGGGGCATGTGCTGGTGGAGGATCTCCTCGAAAAGGCCAAGGAGCTCGGTGTCAGCCGGGTTTTCTGCCTGACGTTTGAGGTTGACTTCTTCAAGCGCCATGGCTTCGAGGTCATGGAGGACCAGTCGGCCGTGGACCCGCAGGTGTACTCGGAGTTGCTGCGCTCGCATGACGAAGGCGTGGCGGAATTCCTGGATCTGGCCCGGGTAAAGCCCAATACCTTGGGCAATACACGCATGATCAAGCACCTGTAAGAACCCGCAACAAGCGCTGACAGATACGGGGTTCAACCCTGCCCGGATTATGCGTGATTTAAAACCCCTTCTCTTATCTAAAGTTGATGGATAAACTGATCGAGGCTTGCTGGGGAGCTTCCGCCATTCGGTCAATCGAGAGAAGATCATGCAGTCCCACGCGTCCTTTTCGGGAATTTCAGAACTCCAACTCAGCGTGCGCGGTCCCGTGTTCACGCCTGCCGATCCCGGCTTCCAAGCCGAGGTAGCGGCCTTCAACCTCTCTACTCAACACCAGCCGGATCTTGCCTTCGGCGCCCTCGACGCAGAGGACGTTTCGGCGGCTATCAGATGGGCGGCGGAACGGGGAATACCCGTAGCCGTCCAGTCCACAGGGCATGGTGCAACCAACGCGATAGAAGGCGGGATGCTTATCAGTACCCGCCGGATGCTGGAACTCAGCGTCGATCCCCTTGAGAAGACCGCCAGAGTGGGGGCCGGTGTTCGGTGGAAGGCTGTGGTTGAGCTTGCTGCAACCTTCGGTTTGATGGGGCTCTGTGGTTCAACCAGTGACGTCGGCGTGGTGGGATACACGCTGGGCGGGGGCCTGCCAATCCTCGGCCGAAAGTACGGCTTCGCCTCGGATCATGTCATCGCTTTCGAGCTGGTCACAGCGGACGGCACCCAGCAAAGGGTTACTAAGGACGAGAACCCTGAGCTGTTCTTCCTCCTGCGAGGCGGCAAGGGCAATCTGGGCATTGTGACGGCCATGGAATTCCACCTCTTCCCAGCCGCAGACATCTACGCCGGTGGCGTGTACTTCGACGGCGGGCACGCCCCGGAAGTCCTTGAGGCGTTCAGGGAATGGGTGCCATCGCTACCCGCGGAGGCATCGGCGTCGTTGGCGTTTTTGCGCCTTCCGGAGATGGAGATGATTCCGGAGCCGTTGCGGGGAAAGTTTGTGATCCACCTCCGCTACGCCTACCAAGGCGACCTGGCTGCAGCGGCGGAGCTGCTGGAGCCCATGCGCCGAAGCGCTCCGTTCATGATGGACGCCACCGGCCCTTTGGAAGCAAGCCAATTCGACACGATCCATCAGGATCCGGACCAGCCTGTCCCCGTTCGCGAGCGTGGCTTCCTGCTTGACCGTTTGGACGAAGAGGCGTCCGAGGCAATCCTGCGGCACTTCGGTCCGGGCGTTGAGAGCCCGGTGTTGCTGGCCGAACTCCGGCTGCTGGGCGGTGCCCTCGCCAAGAGCGCGGAGGGCGAGGATGTTGTGGGCGGACGTGACGCGGCGTTCAGCTTCTACATGGTTGCCATTGCCGCGCCTCCTGTTGTTGAGGTGCTGCCCGCAGTTTTCGAAGCCGTGCATACAGACCTTCGTCCCGCAGCCAATCCCGGCACATTTGTGAACCTCCATGGGCACTTTGTGGATGCCGAGGACAGGGAGCGTCCTTGGGGTCCCAGCGCGCGGGAGCGGCTTAAGAAGGCGAAAGCGGAGCTGGATCCGAAGAACATGTTCAGCTTTGGGCACGTAGTGGGCCTTCCTGCCACGGAACAGCCGGTTGTCATGAATCAGACCGTGCTGCTCGAAGACGTGGTCACTGCCGGCGGCGACGCCGTCCTGAACAGTTGAGGGGCGGACCATGCAAAATCGTGTCACGTTTCCGGACTTTTCAGCTTTCCAGATAGACATCCCCCACGGATCCTGGCCGAATGAATCCTTCTGGCCAGGGACCGCCCACTCCAACCCGGACCTGTACTCCGCATTTTGGCTCGATTTCCATGCCCGGAGTGAACCGGATTTCAGTCCTCCCGCCGCCGCCGAACCCGGGCACCACGAAGATTAACTGTGTCATTCCGGCAGGGGCGGGCCTTTCGGGCCGTCCCTGCCGGCTTTTTAATGGGCGTCGGCGCCCTCTGCACCGGCGAGGCCTACCCTGTGCCCGGGCGCCGGTAGTAGGGTCAGAGCACCAGCCACAGCACGTCCAGGAGCATCCCATGAAAAAGCTCATCAATGATCCACGCGCCGTGGTGGACGAGTCCGTCGAAGGCTTCGGCATGGCCCATGCCGACATCGTGGACGTCCATCCCGAGCCCAAGTACGTTATCCGGAAAGGCGCACCTGTAGCGGGCAAGGTTGCCCTGGTATCCGGCGGCGGCAGCGGTCACGAGCCACTGCACGCTGGTTTCGTGGGCCTCGGAATGCTCGACGCCGCGGTGCCCGGCGCGGTTTTCACCTCGCCCACGCCGGACCAGATCATACCGGCGACCGTCGCTGTCGACTCAGGTGCCGGCGTCGTGCATATCGTCAAGAACTACACAGGCGACGTCCTGAACTTTGAGACTGGGGCGGAGATGGCACAAGCCGAAGGCGTACACGTGCGTTCGGTGTTGGTCAACGATGATGTCGCCGTGGAGGACTCCCTGTATACGGCGGGCCGCCGTGGAGTGGGCGGGACTGTCCTCGTGGAGAAGATTGCGGGTGCCGCCGCTGAGCGTGGGGACGGTCTTGAAGCTGTTGCCGCCATCGCGGAGCGGGTCGCCGCCAACGTTCGGACCATGGGGGTCGCCCTCTCTGGCTGCACGGTTCCCCACGCAGGTACGCCAAGCTTCGAGCTTGCGGACGACGAGATCGAGATCGGCATCGGCATCCATGGCGAGCCCGGACGCCACAGGATCGCCATGGAAAGCGCCGATGCGATCACTGACCGCCTATTGGAGCCCGTGCTTGAGGATCTCGCCATCTCCTCCGGCGACAGGGTGCTGCTGTTCGTGAACGGCATGGGCGGCACGCCGCAGAGTGAGCTTTATATCGTCTATCGCCGGGCCGCCCAGGTACTCGCAGAGCGCGGCGCAACAGTGGAGCGTTCGCTGGTGGGAAACTACGTGACGTCACTTGAAATGCAGGGGTGCTCGGTGTCCGTGCTGCGCCTCGACGACGAATTGACGCGTTTGTGGGATGCTCCCGTTCACACGGCCGCCCTGCGTTGGGGAGCGTGAGCATGGGCCTGGGCGTTGATTGGGCAGTGGACTGGCTGAAGCTTTCGGCGAAGGCCATGGCAGAACATCGAACTGAACTGATTGAGCTGGACCGGGCAATCGGCGACTCGGACCACGGCGAGAATATGGACCGTGGATTCCAGTCCGTGTTGCAGAAGCTGGCCGAGACACCGCCGGAAACCGCAGGAGCTGCCCTCAAGGCCGCGGCAATGGCGCTGATGTCCAAGGTGGGCGGAGCTGCCGGGCCGCTGTACGGGACGGCATATCTTCGGGCGGCCACGTCCCTCGGTGATTCCACTGACATCGACGCCGATGCCTTGGCTTCCGCGCTCGCCGCTGCCCGCGACGGAGTGGTGGCCCGCGGCAAAGCCGAGACTGGCGACAAGACCATGATCGACGCGTGGACGCCGGCAGTTGAGGCAGCACGGAATGCGGCGGCCGATGGCGGCGATGTACTCGCCGTTCTGCAGGCTGCTGCCGAGGCGGCCGAAGTAGGGGCTGTGGCTACCGATCCGCTGGTGGCTCGCAAGGGCCGCGCAAGTTACCTCGGGGAGCGGAGCGCAGGGCATCGCGATCCAGGAGCGGCCTCCACGGCGTTGCTCTTGCGCGCCGCGGCAGCAGCGGCGGCCGGCTCCGCAGGAAACACGGGAACCGACGCCGTATGACAGTTGGGATTGTGGTTGTCTCCCACAGCAGCAAGATCGCTGAAGGTGCTGTGGAACTCGCCGCCCAGATGGCGCCCGACGTCGAACTCGTCGCCGCCGGGGGCACTGACGACGAACGGATTGGCACCAGCCTCGAGAAGGTGCTTGCCGCCGTCGAGCAGTCACTGATTGATTCCGGAGGCGAGGGCGTGGTGGTGCTGACAGATCTGGGCTCGGCAGTAATGACAGCTGAGTCTGCGATCGAGTTCGCCAGCGACCCCGACGCCATATTGCTTGCCGATGCGCCTTTGGTTGAAGGGCTTGTGGCCGCGGCCGTCGCGGCGCAGGGCGGGGCTGGCGCCGAAGAGGTGTGTAAGGCTGCCGAAGCGGTTGGATTCCGGGCTTCTGCCGGTGCTGACGCGCCGGGCGGTCCTTACGAGCCCCGGGAACCCGATGCAGCCGGCGATTTCGAGCTCATTAATCCCATGGGCATCCACGCGCGGCCTGCGGCCAAGATAGCCGGTGGACTGTCCGGCCTTGACGCTGAGGTGACAATCAACGACGTCGACGGGACGTCCATGATGGCGCTCATGACGCTCGCCGCCGGGCAGGGTGCAACCCTGCGCGTGGAGGCCCGTGGCAAGGACGCCGCAAAGGCTGTTCAGTA
Source organism: Arthrobacter sp. 2762 (assembly GCF_040548745.1). Taxonomy (NCBI): domain Bacteria; kingdom Bacillati; phylum Actinomycetota; class Actinomycetes; order Micrococcales; family Micrococcaceae; genus Arthrobacter; species Arthrobacter sp. 2762. The sequence goes on along the minus strand of NZ_JBEPSI010000001.1, from coordinate 803,704 downwards.
CGTCGGGCGGCTGGTGGGCGAGGGGTTCGGGGAGATCTAACACGCCTTCATCAGGAGCAAATATTGCTAAGTACACTGATTAGTGATGTTGTAGAGGTACAGGTTCACTACAAGGAAGAGGTGCGACATGGGTGCTGACGACAAGATGGAGAACGCTGGCGAGAAGATCGCAGGCAAGGCTAAAGAAGCTGCCGGAAAGCTTACTGACAACGAGCGCCTGGAAGCCGAAGGCAAGGGCGAGCAGGTCAAGAGCGACCTCAAGGGTGCAGGCGAAAAGGTAAAGGACGCTTTCAAGCACGACTAGGAATTCGGGCGGGGCCATTGCAGTTGCAGCGGCCCCGCCTTCCTTTGCGTTTGACAAGGCTTAAACCGAACGATCTGATGGAGGATTCTTTCGTGAATTTGCTGGTGAAATTGTTCGGCCTGGCAGTCAGCCTTGGAGCTGGCGTGCTGGCAAACAAGACGCTTGAAGGACTCTGGGAGAAAAAGACAGGGAAACCTGCCCCCAAGGACGGAACTGATCTGAACGATTCCTTGCCGGGAGTGCTCGTGTTCGCTGTGGTTTCCGCGGGCGTTGGTGCAGTGGTTCACGTTCTTACCCAAAGGGGCACTAAAAGTGCGCTGGCCCGAATGAAGAAAACGGCAGACGAGGTTTAGCAAAAATGGCAATAGCCCGATACCCGAGTGTTGTTATTGATTGTCCGGATGCGCCCGCCCTTGCCGCCTTTTATGGCGAATTGTTGGGCTGGGAGGTGAAGGGCGAAACCGATTGGTTCGAGATCCGCTCCAGCGATGGGAATAACTGCATTGCCTTCCAACAGGTCGAGTCGTATCACGCGCCGGAATGGCCGGGGCAAACGGTTCCCCAGCAGATGCACCTTGATCTGATGGTGGAAGACCTGGACAAGGGCGAGGAAGTAGCTCTGTCGCTGGGGGCAAGCAAGGCGGAGCACCAGCCGGGGACCACCTTCAGGGTGTTCCTGGATCCGGCCGGCCACCCGTTCTGCCTGTGCCTTTCCTGACGCGGTGCGTGTCTAACCCTGCTGGGCCGCCCACTCCTCGACTCGACGGTTGCTTTCCTCCTCGGAGAGATCTTCCACGCGGGTCATGATGGACCAGCGGACGCCGAAAGGATCGCGGATGCTGGCATATCGGTCCCCTGAAACGAACGTGGTGAGGGGTTCGCGGATGATGGCGCCTGCCTGTTCCGCTCGTTGCACAAGTGCGTCTGCGTCCGGGCAGTAGAACCCCAGGGAGTAGCAGTCATCATCGCCGTCGGGCGCCGGGACCAGGTGGTATTCCGGGTTGGGTTCGCCCAGTTGAAGGTGACCGTTCCCGAGGTCGAGTTCGGCATGGACCACAACTCCGCCCATCTCAGTGGTGCCAACAATCCGCGCCCCGAAAACGTCCCGGTAGAAGGCGATCGCATTTTTGGCATCGGGTACGGCAAGGAACGGCGTGAGGCTGGTCAGGCCGTTGGGGACTCCGTGGGTAGTGTACTTGCCGTGGGCGGCCGTGGTTGGCTCAGTGCTTGTAGTATCTGTCATGTCCACGACGCTACGGGCAGGGCTGGCTGCGGCGCTTGGAAATTCGCGACAGACTTTGTTGGGAGGAGGCTCGTGGATAGTTCGTTCAAGGGCATTCTGTACCCGGCACGGCTTCCCACGTTCAACCGTTTGGCGGCACCGGAGTCCGTTGCGGAGCTGGTCCAGTGGTTCTGGATTCCCGAATGGGACATTGAGCCAGGCCGCACGTCCCGTCAGCATCTGATCGCCTACCCCGCGTCCAACCTCGTTGTGCAGTTGGATGACGTGGTCTTCTCGGGTCCTGCAACCCGTGCCGCCTATCGCGACTTGAATGGCCGCGGCTGGGCAGTGGGAGCGCTGTTGCGCCCGGCCGCTGTTCCGGTGTTCACCGACGATCCCGGCAGCTTGCGTGATGCCGAGGTGGCTTTGCCTTTAAAGGACCTCCACCGTTCTGTCGCACGGGCCATGAACGCCCCCGACGGCGGCACCCACCGTGAGCGGGCAGTGGACGCCTTTGCGTCGTGGCTGGGTGCCTTGGACTACTTACCTTCCGAAGAAGCCTTGCTGGCCAACCGGATGATGGACATTGTTGCCTCCGACCCGGACGTGGCCCGGATTGATGACGTGGCGGCCCGGCTGGCTGTTTCAGGCCGGTCGCTCCAGCGAATTGCCAGGAAATACATCGGGCTCAGCCCGTCTGCACTGATCCGTCGACGTCGTCTGCAGGATGCTGCCGAGAGGGCACGTCTGGACCCTTCCGCCGATCTTGCGGGCATCGCCGCCGAACTTGGCTATACAGATCACGCACATTTGACGAACGACTTTCAGAAGGTCTTGGGGTTCACGCCGAGCACGTATCGTCGGGCCGTCGGCAGTTAGCCGCGCTCCTTCGGCAGCAGGGTTGACCTTGCTGCCGACTACGCAGAAACCGGCACCGAAGGTTCCGTCGCCTCCTTGCTGACTTCCGGCGTCGTGGTTTCCCCGCGGAAGGCGGCGAGCATCGCCTCGCGATCGAATTGTCCCTCCCACTTGGACACCACAAACGTGGCAACGCAGTTGCCGAGCAGGTTGACCACGACGCGCATGGAATCCATCAGCCTATCGGCTCCGAGGAGCAATGCCACCCCCGCAACGGGGAAGACTCCCAAAGCCCCGGCAGTAGCGGAAAGGGCCAGGAAGGCCGAACCGGGAACGCCTGCCATGCCCTTGGAGGTCAACATGAGGATGCCCAAGGCAGCCAACTGTTGGCCTAAATCGAGGTTATGGCCGAATGCCTGGGCAAGGAACAGCAGCGAGATCGAAAGGTAGAGCGCGGCGCCGTCGAGGTTGAAAGAGTAGCCCGTGGGAACCACCAGCCCCGTGGTTGCGCGGGAACAGCCTGCGTTTGTCAGCTTGGTCATGATTCGCGGCAGCACTGATTCCGTGGATGCTGTGCCCAGCGCCAACATGAACTCTTCGCGGGAGTACTTGATGAACTGCCACAGCGGAACTCGGGGGTAAGCCCAAGCAACGATGAACAGCAATCCGATGAAGACCAGTGCCGAACCGTAGCATGCAGCCACCAGCAGCGCGTACGTGCTCAACGAACTCAGCCCGTACTGGCCGATGATGAATGCCATTGCCCCGAAGGCGCCTACCGGGGCAACCCGCATCACCCAGGACATGATCTTGAAGAAGAGTTCAAGGGTGGTCTCCATGAGGTCGATGACGGGCTTGCACTTTTCCCGTCCTACTGCCACGATGGCCGCCCCGAAGAAGACCGCGAAACAGAGGACCTGCAGGAGTGTGTTGGATGCGAAGGCGCCAACCACGCTGGTGGGAATGATGCCCAGCAGGAATTGTCCGGCGTCCTTGGGCGGGGCCGTGGTGGTCTTGGCGTTGACGGCTTCCGCTGACAGGGAGGCCGGATCAATGTTCAAGCCGGCTCCCGGCTGGACGATGTTGGCCACGAGCAGCCCGAACGCCAGCGCGAAAAGTGTGGCCGCGGTGAAGTAGATGAGGGCTTTGACTCCCACGCGGCCAACGGACTTCACGTCACCAACGGCCGAGATGCCAGTGACGATGACCAGGAATATCAGTGGCGCAATGATCATTTTGATGAGTTGGATAAAGCCGTCCCCAAGGGGGCGAAGTGCAGACCCGATATCCGGCCAGAAGTAGCCGATTGCGACCCCCAGCACCACGGCCACCAGGATCTGGAAAAACAGGGATTTATAGAGGGGCTTCTTTGCCGCTGGGCTCACAGCAACAGCAAGTGCGGGAGTCTTCAAGATGGCGCCTATCTGTGCGAGGCCGTGAAGGCTCACGGCCGGGGTCACACATGACGCTATGAGGGGCTTGTTTCGGAATTGCTAATTCCAACGCCCCATTGTGTTTAATATCGGAAGCAAGATTCCATGATGCGAAACTCTAGTGCAGTTGAAGTGGCTGGCAGCCCTCGGCGAGCACCTCCGCAGGCTTTGGCGTCGGCTTATGGAACGCATCGAGAAACAATCGGTAGGAGACAACGCCCGCACTCGCGGACCCGGTGGAGCAGCAGCATCGGTAAACGTGGGTCATCCAAGGGCTGGGCAAGAGTGCTCGAAGCCACGAGTCGCACTCGGTCAACGAGAGCGGGGCTTGGATTCCACTGTCCTTGCGATGGGCAGCAATGGATACCGTGACACATGTTCCTGCGGGGGCCGGGCCTGCGGCGAACCATCCCCATTCCACGGTCTCGACGACGATCGTCACCTTGATGTTCTCGTTCTCGAATGAAGAAGTGGGACCCATTCGATGGTGGCGACGGCCGCTGTGGCGTGAGTCGCGCTGTGAAGACCCGCTTACTGCCTGGCGGAGTTCGTTCAGCTCGGCGCCATGTTTATTGCGGATTCTCGCGCTGAGATCCATGACCGAGGTTTCCTCTGCTGCGGTAGGCGCTTCAGTATCGACGGAAGGTTGATGAGGGGCCGCAACAGAAAACGTGTCACGAAGAGGCTGCTCAGACCGGTGCACGAACACCTCCAGGACTCGACCATCAGCGCACGGGTGAGATGAGGATACCCGTCCAAAAATCAAATCGCTAGAGGAACCGTCCGATTATCCCTGCCTCAGCCCCGTCGCATCGAGCACCACATTGGCAGTGATGAACCGCCCGCACTGCTCACCAAACGGGTAGTCGGCCTTGGGCCTGAACGTCAGCGTCCGCACCGGCAACGCGGTCCCGGATGGAGAGGTGCCGGAAACGGTCGCTTCAAGCGGACTTTCTGAGAGCGCGGGCAGTCCCAGGAAGCCGGTCATCGTGCCATCGGGCGAGGACGTTGCGGAGCACACGCCCTCAGGGGAGCAGCCCTGATCCACGGCGATTGAGCCTGGGTGCAAAGCCACGTCCGCTTCGGTGCAGGTCCCGTCCTGGCACGCTTTCATTCGCAGTGACGCAACTGTGTCCACGTAGCCGGCAGCCACCGTGATCGAGACTCCAGACGCCTGGGCGATCGCCGGGCAAGGAACCGGCTCAGCGAAGCAGCTGGGAAGAAGTGCCGAGGTACCCAACAGGGTGAAAGCCAAACCAATCTTGCCCATGCTTCAGGGTAGGACTGGAACCAGCAGGAGGCGCCGCAACGGAGGGAATCGGCACCCCATCGTTACGGCTCACGCTGGCCCGTTGCCGAACCGACACCGTGCGTGATTGCCGCTTAGGCCGGAAGCCGCAAACCGCCGTCGTGGATTTCCGCCAACCCGTCACTGACCAGGCCGTCGAGGGCCCGTTCCAGCTGCTCGGGGGCTGAGTTGAGCCGGTGCAGTGCTGCCAGCGGGATCCCGACGCCGGACGGCGCGAATCCGAGGTCCGCCGGCGCCTGCTCGAACATCTCGCGCGGAACCGGGATGGCAGCTTCGCGGAGGACGGCCATCACGGCTCCGCGGACTTGCCGGTCCGTGCCGTGCCAGGACTGGCCCTTGGGCGTGTACGACGGCGGTGGCTCACCTGCCGCGAGCCAGGCGCAGCTTGAGCGCACGGGACAGTCGGCGCATTTGGGGCTCCGGGCCGTGCACACCACGGCACCCAGTTCCATGACGGAGGCGTTCCAGCGCACGGACAGCGGCCGGTCTTCGGGCAGCAGGGCATCGGCCAGGCGCATCTCGGCCGCTGTGAGCGCCGGAGCGGGCAGGGCGTGCCCGGAGATGAGGCGCGCATGGACGCGACGGATGTTGGTGTCCACCACTGTTTCGCGGCGGCCAAAAGCAAAGGAGGCCACGGCGGCGGCCGTGTAATTGCCGACGCCCGGAAGGGTCAGGAGCTCGGGATAACTGTCCGGAACGTCGCCATGGTGCTCGTCGCGGATAGCGACGGCGGCTGCGTGAAGTCGCAGTGCCCTGCGGGGATAGCCGAGGCGGCCCCAGTGACGAACGGCCTCCCCGGAGGGCTGATCGGCCAGGTGCGCGGGGGTTGGCCAGCGTTCCATCCAGTCCCGCCAGACCGGAAGGACGCGGACCACAGGAGTTTGTTGGAGCATGACTTCGCTGACCAGGATGCCCCAAGGACTGCAATCAGGCTCGCGCCACGGAAGGTCCCTGGCAGTCTCGACGAACCACTGGTCCAGGGATTGGTGGAGTCCGGCGAGTTGGTCGGTACCGGGAAGTGCCATGCGTCAGATCTCCCGGGCTGTTGATGTTTAGGTTGGCGCCGGAGCGCCGGAATTCTGCCCTCTACTGTAGTGGAAACCAGGACGGCGACGCTCCTGCGGTGCACGTCACACACGGCGGGTTTGGCGTCCGGCGGCGTGGTGGTGGCGTGCTGCGGAGTGGGCCCGCCTAGCCTAGAAACATGGCCAATCAGGGTAAGAACCAGTCGTCCGCGCGCACATCAGCGCCGGCGAAGGGGTCTGCCCGTAATTCAGGCGGTGCAGGCCGCCCTGGCACCCCAAAGCCCAGGCGACGTCCAAGCCCCGCCGTTTACCGCCGTCGTCGGCAGTTTGTCTTCGGCGCGCTGCTGCTGGTGATCGCCCTCGTGGTGGCTGGCATCATGGCAATTAGTGGTGCGCTTGCAAGTAAGTCCGAGCCCCAAGCGGTCAGCACACCTGAAGCGTCCCAAGTGCCCACGCAAGGGAATGCGCCCACAGCAGGCACTGCCTCCCCGTCCGCAAAGCCGACGCCTGTGTGTGACCTGAGCCTGGTGACCGTGGCCGCAGCTACGGACAAGCCTGCCTACGCGGCGGAGGAGAAGCCGCTGCTGACCATGACCATCACCAACGGCGGAACGGCTCCCTGTGAGGTGAACGTTGGCACGTCCCAAATGGAGTACGTGGTGATGAGTGGCTCGGACCGGATCTTTTCCTCCAAGGATTGCCAGGCCGGAAGTGAAGACCTGGTCAAGACCATCCAGCCCGGCAAGAGCGAGACCGCCAATTTCCCCTGGCAACGCAACCGGACGCTTGAAGGCTGCGCCCCGATCGAGGCCAAGCCCGGCGCAGGCGGCGCCTACTACACGTTCGAGGCCCGCTTGGGGAACAAGTCCAGCACCAAAGCCGTCTTCCAGCTGAACTGACGGCTGCAGCAGGGCGGCCGGGAAACGTGCGACGGCGACTGCCGGCTTAGAGGAAGCGGTCCAGCAAACTGGCCTCGGCCATGCGGCTCAAGCCCTCGCGGACCGTGCGTGCGCGCTGGTCGCCGATACCGTCTACGGTCATGAGGTCATCGATGGTGGCTGCCATGAGGTTCTGCAAGCCGCCGAAGTAGTCCACCAGACGATCGGCGACGGCCTTCGGCACGGACTTGAGGCCGGACAGGAGGCGGTAGCCGCGGGGCTGGACCACGGCGTCCAACTGCTCCACGCCACCGGCGAAGCCAATGATTCCGGCAATCCTGCTCAGGTCGATCAGTTCAGTGGGCCCGAGGTTGAGGAGTGCTTGGACGGCTTCTTCAATATCCTCGGGAGTGGCATCGGGGTCTGCATAGTCGCGGATGATGACATCGCTGCCGGGGCCGCGCCCCATGGTGAGTTCCTCCACCTGCAGCGACAGCAGGCGACCATCCTCGCCAAGTTCCAGGACGTATTGGGCAATTTCCTCGGAAATCCGCCTGACCATTTCCTGGCGTTGCAGGGTGACGGCGACGTCCCTGACGGTGACCAGCGCTTCGATCTCAAGGGCTGAAAGGGAACTGGTCACTTGGTCGAGCCTTGCGCTGTAACGCTCCAACGTTGCCAGGGCCTGGTTAGCGCGGGCGAGGACCTTCTCCGAGCCCTCCAAGACGTGGCGCAGGCCATTCACATATAGCGCGATGATCTGCATCGACTGGCTGACAGAGATGACGGGAACGCCAGTCTGGATGGCGACGCGCTCTGCTGTTCGGTGCCTGGTTCCGGATTCCTGCGTCTCGATGCTGGAGTCCGGAACGAGCTGCACCGCGGCTCGGACGATGTTGCTGGCGTCCTTATCGCAGATGATGGCGCCGTCCATCTTGGCGAGTTCACGGAGGCGCGTGGGCGAGAACTCGATGCCGATATCGAATCCGCCCGAACAGATGGAGTCGATGGTGCGGTCATAGCCCAGCACAATCAAGGCGCCGGTGCGTCCACGGAGGATGCGTTCCAAGCCGTCCCGTAAGGGAGTTCCGGGTGCGACTCTGGCCAGAGTCGCCTTGAGCGACTCTTCCGGGCTCCGGGCCATAGGGTTTCCCTTCGAAGGTGCAAGCCATGGCTCACAGACAAGCTGAATCCGGCATCCGCGGGCGCTTCGAAAAATGCCCTGATGACGACTAGCACCATGATATGGCTTCCGGGCACCGTTAACCGCACCAGCAAGCCCCAAAGTGGGTCATTTCGTTATGTACGCGAACGGCCGGAAGGTGCCCTTTCCTGCGTTCTTGGCAAGGGCTGTTTGGGCCGATTGAGTGGTTGACATGGGCCGATATAACAAATTGGTGTAGATATTCTAGTAATCCACCTGCCGCTTCAACTTATTACCCAGCCAGAGCATCGCCAGGCTTACCACGAGGAAGCCAACGGAAATCGCAAGGGCAAAGACAACAACGCCGCCCCAGCCGCCTGCCCGGGTGGGGTCGATGAACCAGTAGGGATACCAGTTCACCAAGGCGCCCCGAACCAGGCTGTAGACGAGGTAACCGATGGGATAAAGCAGCCAGTACCAGATGTGGCGGGTCGTCAGGGTTGCGCGCGGCGGTTGGAAGAGCCAATCCACCGGGATCAGGTAATGGACCACGAAGTTGACCCACGGAAGGAGTGAGCCCAGGTCCTCGCCGGCAAGCAAAGCTCCGAAGACCAGTCCAACCACGGCCATGGCGATGGTCGCCGTACCGCGAGTGGCGTCATCGATCTCGCTGGGCCGTTTGCGGATGAGGACCCTGTAGCCGCTGATGAGCAGCACCAGGGCCGCAAAGATGTTGGAGAGGTTGGTGAAGTAGCTGAAGAAGTTCCAGACGTCATAGCCCATGCCCAAATGAACCGTCAGCTGTGTTCCCACCGCCACCAACGTCAAAAGGCCGAAGAAAAAGCGTCCCCCAATAAGCACAATTCTTTTGGTCATGGCCCAATCCTTGCCGAGCCGCATCCCAGTAGCCGCCCGACACCCCGCGAGGATCGCCTTTGGCCTATGTGATCAACAGCTCCAACGCCTCGGCCAGATGCCCCACTTCGCGCACGGAGAAACCTTCCGGGATAACGCCCGCACCCGCAGGGCTGGCAGGGACGATGGCGTGCGTGAAGCCCAAGCGGTGTGCCTCTTGGATGCGCTGGTTGATTCCAGGGACGGGACGTACTTCGCCAGCCAAGCCCACCTCGCCGAACGCAATGAGCCGTTGGGGGAGTGCTTTGCGGGATTTGGCTGACGCAACGGCCAACGCCACTGCGAGGTCGGTGGCCGGTTCCGTCAGCTTCACGCCGCCGACAGTTGCCACATAGGAATCGTCCTTATGAAGCATGCAGCCAGCACGCTGCTGAAGCACTGCGAGCAACATTGCCACCCGGGAGCTCTCCAGCCCACTGGTGGCACGGCGGGGCTGCGAATTGGCGCTCTCAGCGAGAAGGGACTGAACCTCTGCCAGCAGCGGCCTGCGACCCTCCATGGTCACCGTGATGCAGGTTCCGGAGACCGGCTCACGGGTCCGCGAAACGAACAGCCCGCTGGGATCGGCCAACCCCTCGATGCCGGCCTCGTTGAGATCAAAGCATCCGACGTCGTCGGTAGCCCCGTAGCGGTTTTTCACAGCCCGGAGCAGCCGCAGACGGGAGTGGCGCTCGCCTTCGAACTGGCATACGACGTCCACCAGATGTTCCAGCAAGCGCGGCCCTGCGATGGTACCTTCCTTGGTTACGTGACCCACCAGCAGCGTTGTCATGTTGCGTCGCTTGGCCGCGGAGATGATGGACGCCGCAACTTCCCGAACCTGGGAAACGCCACCGGCACTACCCTCGACATCCGCACTGCTAAGGGTTTGCACAGAGTCCACGATCAGCAACTTTGGCTCAAGCTTCTCCACTTGGCCCAGCGCCTGTCCAAGATCGGTCTCGGCCGACAGATACAAAGTATGCGCGACCGCGTCAATCCGCTCCGCGCGTAGCTTGACCTGGGCTGCGGATTCCTCGCCCGTGATGTACAGGACGTCCTGCCCTGTGCGGGCAAACTTCGCGGCGACGTCCAACAGCAGCGTGGATTTCCCGACGCCGGGTTCACCAGCCAGCAGGATGACGGCACCGGGGACGAGCCCTCCTCCAAGGACGCGGTCCAACTCGTCCACACCCGTGGGCAGGAATGCCGCTGTTGTCCCATCTACCTCAGCGATACGGCGGGCGGGCTCCAAAACGGTAGCGGCCGCCGTCGTACGCGCAACGGTGGCGCCGTACTCTTCAACCGTTCCCCACGCCTGGCACTCACCGCAGCGGCCCACCCACTTGATGGCCGTCCAGCCGCATTCGGCGCATTTGTAAGCGGGTGTCTTGGATGCGCGGGAGGTCTTGGAAGCCATGGGTTCAAGGTTAGCCGTGGGGACTGACAGTATTGGCCAGGGTCCACGTGCGTACTACAACCCCACTGTTGGAAACCGCACTTCGGCAGGAACCAGTCAGCACACCATTCCCAGACGTTGCCAGCCATCTCGAACAGTCCGTAGCCGTTGGGGCGAAACGCTCTTACGGGCGCGGTGCCTAGGTGGCCATCATCGCCGGTATTGACGGTGGGAAAGGTGCCTTGCCGGATGTGCACAGGTGCACACCATCCGGTGTGAGTTCATTTCCCCAGGCGTAGCGCATGCCGTCCAGTCCTTCGCGCGCGGCGTATTCTCACTCGGCTTCCGTAGGCAAGCGTCGGTTAGCCCACTGGCGGTACCCCAGGGCGTCCTGGTGGGAGACGTGCACCACCGGGTGGTCGCGGACAGTGGTTCAGCTGGATGACGGACCAGTCGGACCGGCCCAGCTGGCACCTCGAATCCCATCTGCCCGTAGCTCGTTCGTCGCGTCAAAGACCCACGGCTGTGCCCCTGGCCAGGTTGTAGCCTCTGTGCCCGCCTCGACAGCCTTTTCGAGGGCGTCTGCGGGATCCCACCCGAGAGCAAGGTATCCCGCCAATGTGCCTGCAAAGGCGTCGCCGGCTCCTGTCGTGTCCACTAATGCCGCGGGGGAAGGCCGTTTGGTGTGGGAGAGCCAACTGGCACCCTCTGCCCCAAGCGTGACGCAAGCGTTCTTGATGTTAGGAAGTTGGGCCCGCTCATGTTCATTGACGATGACGAGATCGGCCTGGCTGGCAAGGTCCTCAGCCGATGGCGTGACCGGGGAGGCATTGAGTACGGAGAAAACACCGTGTTTCCTAGCCAGTTGCAGGGCCAGCTCCACAGTCTCACGGGGAGATTCGAGCTGGAGGAGAAGCACTGCGGAGGCTGCGATGGAGGCCTCTGCTGCCAGGACATCCTCCCTGCTGAGGGCAGTGTTTGCTCCCGGGATGACGACGATGCTGTTCTCTGCATATCCATCAACACAGACAATGGCGCGTCCGCTTTCGATGCTGGGTGTCCGTTGCAAGTGCTGCACGTCGACGCCCCTGGCGCACAGTGCCTCACGGTACATTCGTCCGTCCTCATCCATTCCGACGCGACCGATCAGCAGCGCCGAGGCCCCAGCGCGGCTGACGGCCAAGGCCTGATTGGCCCCCTTTCCGCCGGGCCTGTCGATAAGCTCCAGGCCAAGGACGGTCTCGCCCGGCCGGGGATGCCGCTCCACGCGAACCACAGTATCGATATTCAGTGATCCGACAACGGTCACGAGGCAACTCATCGCGACACCATTTCATTGATGGCGGAGAGGAAGGTTTCGCGCATTAGGGCCGGGTCGATGGCAGTGGCCACGTTGATCATGCGAGCCTCGGGAGACTGGCCATGCAGTTCGCTTTCGCCCGACTTTGTGCGTCGGTCCACCATCGTCTGACCGCGCGAACTGCCGCTCAGGACCACGGAGACCGGGTATTCCTCCAACAGCGCCACGTGGTGGTTGGCGATCAAACACGCAGCCCCTGCGTCCCCGATCGTCGCGCCCTCAGCAAGCCGGCTGTCGTCCGCCTCCCGCAGCGCCGCATACCTCAACAATTTGCCCACGAGGCGTGATCCGGGATCGCTGGCCTCCAGCAACGGAAGGTAGTCGTCGTCCGGAACGTTCGCCTGGTAGAAGACGTCCAGGCCATACATGGTGATGGGGATGCCGGAATCCAAAACGATGGCCAAGGCCTCGGGGTCGTGCCAGGCATTGAATTCCGCCACGGGCGAGGCGTTTCCCACGCCGCCCGACCCACCCATGAAGACAATCCGGGCCAGTCGGGACGCGTATTCCGGGTAGACACGAATAAAAAGGGCCACGTTCGTTAGTGGACCCAAGGCCAGCAGGGTCAGCGGCTCCGCGCTGTCCGCAACCGTCTTGCGGATGAGCTCTGGTGCCGCCAACGGAGACGCCAAGTGGGGGCTCTGCGGTAGGGCGATTTCACCCAGGCCGTTGGAACCATGAAATCCGTGGGCGGTCCAAAGCTTGTTGATCAAAGGCCGTTCCGCACCGCGGCCCACGGGCACCACGCCAGCCCCGGCCAAATCCAGCACGTCCAGGGTGTTCCGGACCACTTGGTCAACATTCGTATTGCCGGCCACGCAGGTAACGGCCTTCAGCCTGATGTGTTTGCTCCGCGCAAGCAGGAAGAGTGAAAGCGCATCGTCGATGCCCGTGTCGACATCGGCAATGACGGGCACGGATTCGCGGGTTTGAGGTCTTGTCATTAGGGTCTGGCTCCAATTTCAGTTCGGCGGGGAGGACGTTCGGCAATGGGGGGCGGTGGCCGAGGGTGCCCTCTGGGAACGTGCTTGAGTCGGCGGGGTTCGCTGGATGTCTGTTGACATCTTGGAGATGCGAACTTAGCTTAGATTGAAATCGATTTCGAGCACAAGGGTATTTTCACCGGAAGATCAGCCCGGAAAGCTTGAAGCGATAGAGGAACCACTTCGCGTGGGACTGTTCCAATCAGTCGGCTCACCAGCATAGTCAGCTATATAAACGGGGCAGACAAGCCGCGACCAGGCAATCACCCCGACGCCGGCACCAGCCAAAAACCATTGACGCAGACCCCGGCCAAACCTAGACTTATTCTGAAATCCTTTTCAAGGAGCAGCAATGAAAGCAACACTTCGCACTACTTTGGCTGCCGCCCTCACTGCCGCCCTCACTGCCGCCGCCATTGCCCTCGCTGGTTGTGGAGGGAGCCCCGCAGCCGGGGGTCCTGCGGCGCGGATCTCCGTGGATCCAACATCGAGCATGCCGGCCCTCGCCGCAGTCGAACAGGGCATCTTCAAAAAGAACGGGGTGGAGGTGACCACTCAGCGCTTCCTCGCAGTTCAAGGTGTGGATGCGGTGCTCGGCGGGCAGATGGACTTTGCGTCCGCCTTGGACTTCGCCGTACTTTCCCGGTTGCAGACTGGACGCATCAAGATCGTCGCAGCGACCGCGACACCGGACCCGGGCTTCAACAAGCTGATCGTGAGCAACTCAATCAATAAACCGGCGGATCTTTCCGGCAAGAGGTTGGGAACGGTCGCAGGAACCGTCCAGGAATACATTGGAAGCCGTTATCTTGCAGACAACAAGATTGACGAAAGCGGCGTAGACATCCAGAAGTTCACCGACTTCTCCGAGGTGGTGGCCGCCCTGCGGACCGGCAAGATCGACGCCGGGTGGGTACGTGCCACCGACGTCAAGGAAGCGACGAAGAGCGGCAACACAAAAATGCTCGCTGACGACAGTGCGGTCCGCAGCTCATCCTCGATCTTCCTCGTCGCTGGCGTCGATTTCATCAAGCAGAACCCGGAAACTGTACAAAACGTGCTGAAATCGCTGGACGAGGGAAGCACGTACGTCAACACTCATCCAGATGAGACGGCAGAAACGATTGCAAAAAGCACGCAGAGCGACCCCGCCACCCTGAAAAGCGTCATCCCCACCACCAAGTTCGGAATCTCCCTGACCAAGGACCAGCTGCAAGGGCTGGCTGAGGTTCAGAAGTTTGCCGTGGAACGCAAGCTGCTCAAGCCCGGTTCCGATGTAAATACCTACGTGGACAGCACGGCCCTGCAGGCCGTTCTGCCCGGGAAGGTGAAACTGTGAGCAACCATCACCTGACGACCCATACGAGGATGGCGCAAACGAATGGGGCAGATAATGCAATACGCTTCGACAACCTGGGCCTTCGCTTTGGCAAAGACAGCGACTGGGTCCTGCAAAACCTCAATCTCGAGATCAAGAAGGGTGAGTTCTTCGTCCTCGTCGGTCCCAGTGGGTGTGGCAAGTCAACACTGCTGCGTGTTCTGGCCGGGATAGCCGAGGCAACAGAGGGCCAGGCACTGTTGGCCTCGGGGCCGGTGACTGGCCCCGGACCGGATCGCGGCATGGTCTTCCAGTCTGTTGATGCGCCACTGATGGACTGGCTCACGGCCCGTCAGAACGTGGAATTCGGTTTGAAGATCCAAGGCATGGGCCGCAAGGAACGGCGGGAAGTTGCCGCCAAGTACCTCGCCAAGGTTGGCCTTCAGAGGGCAGCGGATAAGTATCCGCGTGAACTCTCCGGCGGAATGAAGCAGAGGGTGCAGATCGCACGAATCCTTGCGATCCGTCCGGACATCATTCTCATGGATGAACCCTTCGCCGCCCTCGACGCGCAGTCGCGGCGACTGCTCCAGGCTGAGATCTCGAAGATCTGGGCGGAAGAACGCAAGACCTTCGTTTACATCACCCACGACATCAGAGAAGCGGTCTTGCTCGGCGAACGGGTTGCGGTGATGAGCGCTGCGCCGCGATCGGGCATCAAATCCTGCCGCACGATTGACCTCCCATACCCCCGCGATGAGTTCGACGCCCGGTTCGGTGAACTTGCCCGCTTGGTAGAAGCAGATATTCAGGAAGAAGTGAGCAAAACATGGGAAGACTGAACCGCACGGTCCTTTGGTCGGTTGCCTCAATCGCAGGGTTTCTGATCTTCTGGCAACTTGCCTCCGGAACCCTCATCGAGCGCGACTTCCTGCCCGCGCCGACGGACGTCCTCGCCGCAGGGGCTGACATGGCTATGGATGGGACGCTCTTGACCTCCATCGGAGCCAGCCTCCAGCGCATCTTTACCGGCTGGGCGGTCGGCAGCTTGATCGCGATTCCAATCGGCCTCATCGCAGGTGCGACGCGCATCGGACGGGCAATCCTGGATCCGTTCATCCACTTCTTCCGGTTCGTCCCTGCCATTGCGCTGATTTCACTGTTCATCATCTGGTTTGGGGTGGGCGAAATGTCCAAGGTGGCCCTCATTGGGTACGCAACGGCTTTCACCGTCACTGTCAATACGGCCGTTGGTGCCGCTTCCATACAACCGGACAAGCTCAGCGCTGCCCGTTGCCTGGGCGCTACCCCTTGGCGGGTCTTCCGCGACGTGACCGTGCCGGCGTCGATACCGGCAATGTTCACCGGCATGCGACTGGCCATGGCCCAGTCGTTCCTGGTCATCGTTGCCGTCGAAGCGTTGGCCGCCAACGCAGGCCTCGGCTTCATCATCTGGAATTCCAGGTTGTACTTCCGGACGGACTGGGCACTGGTGGGCATCGTTTGCCTCGGGCTGATCGGCTACATCAGTGACCGGCTGTGGAAACTGTTCGGTGGGACCATCATCAGCCGGTTCACTGGCGCAGCTGCGAGCTACTGATGACAGCCCTGCCGCAAGCCACAGGGGAGAAGCACCGACGCCCCAATGTCGTTTTGCTCATTTGTGATCAAATGCAGCAGCAGCGTCTCGGCGCCGGGTGGGCCTTGAACGGAACCCCCGGATCCCTCACCCCAAACCTCGACCTTCTGGCCGCCGAAGGAACTTCCTTCAACCGGGCGTACTGTTCGAATGCCCAGTGCACCCCATCGCGTGCTTCGTTGCAAACAGGCCAGTACCCGCATGAGTCAGGGGTGATGGTGATCTATGGCTTCGGCGGCCACACAGGGCACTTGGGACCCAGGCATACAACCTTGGCCCATGCGTTCAAGGCGGCCGGCTATGCAACGGCCATCTTCGGGAAGACACACTTCGGCTACCCGATCGAAGAGCTGGGTTTCGACTCGGGCATCGAGCGAGGCGGCGGCGAGTCTCTCGCCGCCGTCGATCGCCAAATCACTGACGATGCCATCGGTTTCCTTGCTGGACACCCCGCGGATCAACCGCTGTTTCTGGTGGTGTCATGGCATCAGCCGCATCCGCCGTTCGAAGAAGCGGAACCTTTCTTCGCGGGGATAAGCCCACAGCAGTTGGACCTGCCGCACTCGTTTTTGGCGGACGACCTTTCAGGAAAACCACGTTTCCAACGTGATCGCCGCCGCCAAGAGGGCGGAGGGTACGACGAGGAGCAGCTTCGGTCCGAAATGGCGAAGTACTGCTCCATGATCAGCGCCGTGGACCATGAAGTGGGAAGGTTCATCGCTGGCGTGAAGTCTTCAGACTCCTGGGACCATACCATCGCCGCATTCACCTCGGACCACGGGGACATGATGGGAGCCCACGGCCTCAGGCTGAAAGGCCCCCTCCCTTACGAAGAACTGTTCCGGGTTCCCTTGATCATTCGTGCGCCGCACTTGCCGGGCAACCGCGTCGTCGATGAATTGAACGTCAATGTCCAGTTGCCGGGGACGCTGATGGACCTCGCCGGGGTGCCGCGCCCCGACTCATGGCCGGACCGGGAAGCCCTGGCGGGACTTGGGGGCGACGATGAAGGTCCGGATCAGGTCTTCATGGAGCACTATGGAGCGTACTGGGGATGGCATCCATTCCGGATGGTTGTCACCAAGACGCATAAGTACGTGCGCTATTACGGCCCGGATGATGGTGCGGAAGAGCTGTACCACCTCGCCGTCGATCCCGATGAGTGCGTAAATCTTGCCCAAAACCCGGACCACAGCGCAATTCGTGCGCGACTCCGGAACGCCGTCGATGACTGGTGGCGTGAAACCGGCGGGCGGGATTGGGCCTACTACGAATCCGACGATTTCAAACTCGCAGATGAAGCCACGCTGGTGCGCGACAACCATCTCTGGGCGGACACGTGAAACCCGCCCCAAATTCCTGGCAGACACTATCCCCGAACCAGGCCCAAGCCGAGGGATGCCAATTTCCCGTTGGACCACGGTCCTGATGGAGGCTCAAAAAATGAACATGCTAGAACCGGAATTTGCCGGAATCATCGGCAGAACCGTCCCGGAATCTTCCCCATCCTGGGCGCGGGACAGGAACGCGGAGAACCCGGGCCGACCAAACATCATGGTCGTTGTCCTGGACGATACGGGTTGGTCCGACTTCGGATGCTTTGGCTCCGAGATCCAGACGCCCACCTTTGATTCCATTGCTGAACGCGGAGCCCGTTACACAAACTTCCACGTGACGCCGCTTTGTTCCCCTACCCGGGCGTCATTGCTCACAGGCCGGAACCACCATGCAGTGGGGATGAGGTTCCTTGCAGATACAGACACGGGGTTTCCGAACTCCCGTGGCTGTGTTCATCCTGACATCCCGATGCTTCCCGAAGTACTCCGAGGCGAGGGTTACGGAACCTACTTGGTTGGCAAGTGGCATCTGGCACCCCTCCATGAAATTACCCCCGCGGGTCCGCACAGGAATTGGCCCCTGAGCCGTGGCTTCGACAGGTTCTACGGCTTCCTCGACGGCTGCACCGACCAGTTCACTCCGGAACTCTTCGAAGACAACCATCAGGTCGCTGTTCCGGCCGTCGAGGACTACCATCTCAGCGAAGATCTCGCTGACCGCGCTATCGGCTACGTAGCGGAACACACCAGCTACCGGCCGTGGACGCCTTTCTACATGCAGTTTGCGATGGGCGCGACCCATGCTCCCTTCCAGGTGCCGCGTGAATACGTGGAAAAGTACGTGGACGTCTTCTCCAAGGGCTGGGACCAAACCCGGAAGGACAGGCTTCTTCGGCAGGTCCAGTTGGGAGTCATGCCTCACGGTTCGATCCTGACGGACCGCGATGGCGACATCCGGCCCTGGGACACCCTGAACGATGATGAGCAGTTGCTTTTCACGCATCTCCAGGCGGCCTATGCAGGGTTCCTTGATCACGCAGACGCCCAGGTTGGCAGGATTGTCCAGGCACTGAAAGACATGGACCAACTGGATAACACCATTTTGATTGTCATGTCGGACAACGGTGCCAGCAGGGAGGGCGGGCAGAACGGTGCCGTTGACTGCAATGCCCCCTACAGCGGAAATCCGCAGACGGTTGCAGAGCAGCTTTCCCAGCTCCAAGACATTGGTGGACCAGACGGGCCGGCGCATTACCCGATGGGGTGGGCTATGGCCGGGAATACGCCTTTCCGGAAGTACAAGCAGTATGTGGATCTTGGAGGCGTCAGGTCACCATTCGTCCTTTCGTGGCCTTCCCGTTTCCCTCTCCACAACGAGATACGCCGAAACTTCATACACGTCATCGATGTCATGCCAACTCTGCTCGAGCTGGCCGGAATACCAAACCCGGCAATGGATGGATCGAGTTTTGCTCGATCGCTGAATGAGCCCGGAGCTCCTCCTGCCCGTGATACCCAGTACTGGGAAATGCTCGGTCATCGGGCCATCTGGCACAAGGACTGGAAAGCGGTCACGGAACACGTTCCCGGGACGCCCTTTGAGAAAGACAAGTGGCGGCTTTACAACACGGTTACCGATCCAAGCGAGTCTACGGACGTGGCTGCAAGCCACCCTCAAAAGGTCGATCAGCTTCAACGACTGTGGTGGAGCGAAGCCGTGGACCACCAGGTATTGCCACTGGATGACCGGCCGCTCGTGCAGCTCTTGGACCTCCGTTCCCCGTTCGCGCTGACAGCGCGCCGGCAGGTGGTTCTCCAGAGCGGTTCCGGGCATGTTCCTTTCTCCTCGGGAATTACTGGGTCTGAGCGCTCCATGCGGATAACGGCACAGCTGAAAGGCCTCGAACCTGGGGATGCCGGAGTGTTATTCAGCAGCGGAAATTCCCGTGGCGGTTACAGCCTTTATCTGCAGGATGGTTCAGTCCATTTCGAGCACACGGCCTTGGGCCGTGAGGCCCATGCATCAACTGTGGATCCGCTGCCGTACGGCGATGTGTGCATAGGGGTGGAACTGCAGCGTTCGCCGGACCGGAGTTCGCACGCCGTGCTGTTTGTGAACGGTCAGCCTGTGGCAAAGGTGCACCTTCCCTTGACCAGCGCCCACCTCAGTTTTTGGGGTGCCGACATCGGGCGTGACGTTGGGCGTCAGGTCAGCGCGAACTACGAGGGCGAATTTCCCTTACGCGCAGGAATCATCCAGAACATCACGATCGATTTCCATGATTCGCCGCCAATCGCCGAAATCGCCGAGGCGCTTGAGCATATTGAATGACCGCTAGGGTGATTGCTGTACCCATGACAGAAATGAGTGACATACCGTGACCACGATCAGTGATGTGGCCCAAGCTGCCGGCGTTTCGGAGGCCACCGTTTCCCGCGTCCTGAACCGGCCGGAAATCGTCGCCGAAGAGAAACGCCGACGGGTGCTCAGTGCCATTGAGCAGCTCAAATTTGAGCCGAGCCTTTCGGCGCGCACCTTGCGCTTGAAGAGCTTCCGCAACGTGGCGCTGCTGGTCGGGGATATCTCACAACCGTTTCACGGGCGGATGGCGAAAGCTGTGGAAGCCGCTGCCGAAGAGCATGGGTACAGCGTCACCCTGGGTGACCTCGACAATAGCGAAGGCCGTCTTCTTGGTTTCTTACAAGCCCTCCCCAAACGCGGCGTCGATGGTGTGCTGCTTTCGACAGCGGCTGACCTTGACCGCCCGGTGGTGAGGGACGCAATCGAGGAACTTCGACGCCAAGGGATCCCCTTGGTCACCACGTCGCAGTCAGTCAGCTCGATGGGCGTACCCAGCGTCCTTGAGGACATCAAGCAGGTGGGAAAGGATGCGGCCAATCACTTGATCGGGCGTGGCGACAACCTGCTGGTGCTGATTGGAGGCGGCAACGCCTCGGCTTACTCCCGCATCCTGCACTCTGGCGTGCGTGAGGCCGTCCGCGAAGCGGCTGACGGAAAGGCCAGCCTCAAAATAGTCAATGGGCGCTACCAGCATGAACCTGCACGCAAGGCCTTGACCCGGCTGCTCCTTGGCGGGTATCGGCCGGACGGAATCGTGACGGCCAATACGCCGATGGCCATAGGCGCAATCCGCGCCCTGAAGGAAGCTGGTCTCAAAGTGCCGGGAGACGTTGCTGTGGTTTCGTGTGAGGACGTCCCGGACGCCCAGTTCATCCTCCCGTCCATCTCCTCCGTGGGCACTGACATGAACGAGTACGGTGCGCAGGCTTTTGGTCTGCTGCTGCGGATCATGTCCGGTAATGTGTCCCACGAAAACTGCATCATTCCGCACGAGTTGATTGTTCGGGAATCATCCCTCGATAGGTAGGTCCAAAGAGGCGCCGATTCGATGACGCGCTGCCCATTCGATGGTTGGAACCGTCTAAACCGCAGCGAGTCGTCGAAATGGACTGGGCGGCTTACGCGGCCCGCCCATGCCGCGCCGCGTCGACGAAAACGGCCAGCCCTGCGACGCCAAGGGCCAAGCCCAGGGACGCAACCACATCCGTGAGCCAGTGGTACCCCAGATACAGCCGGCTGTAGGCGACCAGCAGCGTCAGCAGTGCGGCCCCGCAATAGGCGAGGGCCGCCGTCGTGCGTGTTCCGGAACGCGAGACCAGCAAGTAGGTGATGACAAGCGCGAAAACCCCGGCGCCGAGCGTGTGGCCGGACGGGAAGGACAGTGCGTCATCCGGGCCCAGCAGGAAGTCCGACGACGGCGGCCGCGAGCGGAAGACCTCGAATTTGATGACCGTTGCGAGAACCATCGAGAGCACCATGGCGCCCATCAGGACGGCGGGACGCCACACTTCCCTCTTCCTCACCGCCCAAACGACGGCGACCAATCCGCCGATGATGGACGTCGCGACGGGGGAGGTGGCGCCGGAAACGGTCGCCAACAAGGCAGTGGCAACGGGATTTCGGGAGTCGACGATGACGCTGTGGACCGCGCCGTCGAGCGTGGCAAGGCCGCCGGACGAGAGCACGGCTGCGAACATCAGCCAGAACACCACATCCCCGGCCACGAACATCGCACCTGCCCAGAGGAACAGCAGCCGCTGCCGCAGCCGAAGGGTAGGGGCGGGCCTGAACATCATGGAGAGTCGCGCTGATGAAGCGTGGAGCATCGGCCCATTATCCCCGACGGGACTGAAGCTTGGCTGGGAGCCGGGCACCTAAAGAGCTGGCAACACGTCCCGGGCCTCGTCGGATTCCAGTCCGCTCGCCTCCAACAGGTCCACCATGAGCGGCCGGAACAGCATCACCACGGTTTCGCCCTCAAGCTTCTGGACGTCGAGCATCTTGGGGTGCAGGCGCGAGGCGATGTCGGTCAGCTCGTTGCGGGCGTGACGCATGTGGACGCGGCGGGTTCCCTCGCTTTGCTCCGCCAGGCCAATGGTCAGTTCATCGATTGCTGCGGCAGTTTCCTGCAGTACCTCGGAGATGCTTTCGATTGCTTCGTCGGATAACGCGGCATGGTTGATCGCGCTGGTGAGCCTGCGGGCAAAAACGCGGCTGTTACGGAGTGCAAGATCGATGTATTCCAACGAATGCTCCAGGCTGGCTAGCTCGTCGCGGTGCCGGCGGTGGGCCGGAGCCAGAGTGGCTACCTCGCCTGAGGCGCGGAGGGTCTGCCGCATCCGGTCCACCAGTGGTTGGCAGTTGCGGCCGCGAATCAGCGCGTGCCATGCGATGGTGGAGTCGCTTTCCACCATGGCCTTGGCACACTCGCGCAGCACTTCGGCGAGTTCGTGCAGGATCTTCTGGATATCCTTTCGCGGCTCCCGGCGCGGATCCTTCGGCACCAAAATAGTCACCAGCAGAGCGAACACGCCGCCCACCACGGCATCCAGGCTTCGCGTAAACGGCCCGCCCGCCGGGGCCGGCAGCAGCACCACCAGCAGCGACTGGAGACCCAATTGGGTGGTGAAAATCGTCCCGCTGTCCAGGAACCTGGCCAGCAGGATAGAGAAAAGAAGCACGACGGCGGCCTGCAGGATCCCAGCGCCCAGCCAGTGGAGCAGGAGGTCACCCACCACGATGCCGAGCGTGCAGCCCAGTCCAACCTCAATAACGCGACGCAAGCGCGGATCACGGGAGAAGCCGAGCGCAATCAACGAAGAAGTGGCCGCGAACAATGGCCCTTGGTGGCCCAGGACATATTCCGCGAAAGCATAGGCGCCCACGGCACACACGGTCATCTGAATAGCCGGCGTCAGGGAGTTCCGGCTACGGACCAAGCCCGTCCGGACTCTGGCCCGCAGGAACCTCTTGCTTGCAGAAAATCCCTTCGCGGCAGCCATGTCCTCCAGTCTATTTGCCGAACCCGGGCAACGATGACGCGCCGGACGCTACTCAGGGCGCTACGTGGGCCGCGCTCAAGGTGGCACGCGCCACATAACCCAATGGTCCGCCGTCGTTCACTTTGCGTTCACCTTCCACGTCAGATCCCGTTACCTGCGCTGCTTACCTTCAGTAAAGGCACAAAAGGTCCATAGCTCACGCACGCCGAAATCTCCGTTCGGCCCGCATCAGAGAATCCCTGGAAGGGGTACATCCAAGTGAAGGCAACTCGCTTCGGCCGCAACGCGGCAATCGCGGTCATCGCAGCTGGCGCTCTCGCGCTCACCGCTTGCGGTTCAGACAACGCAACGGGCACCACCGCTGGCACGCAGTCCGCAGCAGCGGGCACCAAGCTTACCGGCACCCTCACCGGCATTGGCGCATCCTCCACCGGCGCCGCCATGGACGCCTGGAAGGCCGGCTTCGCCAGTGCAAACCAGGGCGCAACCGTGCAGTACTCCCCGGACGGTTCCGGCGCAGGCCGCAAAGCCATCATCGATGGCTCGGCACAATTCGCCGGCTCGGACGCCTACCTGAAGGACGAAGAGCTCGAGAGCTCCAAGGCCAAGTGCGGCCCCGAAGGCGCCATCAACATCCCGGTATACATCTCCCCGATCGCCGTCGCCTTCAACGTCCCCGGTGTCACGGACCTGAAGCTCGACGCCGCTACGGTCGCCAAAATCTTCCGCGGCGAAATCGCCAACTGGAATGACCCCGCAATCGCGGCCCTGAACGCCGGCGTTACCCTGCCGGACCTCAAGGTCACCCCCGTGAACCGCTCTGACGACTCCGGAACCACCACCAACTTCACCGACTACCTCGCAGCTGCTGCTCCCGAGGTCTGGACGGACAAAGCTGCAGGCATCTGGCCGGCAACCCTGAAGGGCGAGAACGCCAAGGGCACCTCCGGCGTCGTCAAGACCGTCACCGACACCCCGGGCGCCGTGACCTACGCCGATGACTCCGCTGTCTCCGGCAAGCTGGGCACTGCTTCCATCAAGGTCGGCGAGGAATTCGTCAAAATCTCCGCTGATGCTGCTTCCAAGGCCGTAGAAGCGGGCAAGCCGGTTGACGGTCGCGCTGCCAATGACGTCGCCATCAAGCTCGACCGCAAGACCACTGCCTCGGGCGCCTACCCTGTAGTGCTCGTTTCTTACCACGTTGTATGCACCACGTACGAGACCAAGGCAGTTGCTGACCTGGTCAAAGCCTTCGAAAGCTACGTAGTTTCCGACGAAGGTCAGAAGACCGCCGCTGACGCTGCCAAGTCCGCGCCGCTCTCCAAGACGCTGCAGGACAAGGCCAAGGCCGCCATCGAAACCATCAAGGCCAAGGCCTAAGGTTTCCGGCGGGTTTGCCTGAACCCGGCTAAACACTGAAGTTCCCTGTCCTGCGCGGATGGCCCATAAAGCCGCCGCGCGGGATAGGGAACTTACCCATGTAAGACCAGTTCACTGAGACTGAAGGATCGTGAAGTGACCACCAACTCCCTGACAACCTCCCACGGCGCAGGACGCGCCGGGGACAAGGTTTTCTCCGGGGCCGCCATGGCCGCAGGGTGCCTGATTCTGGCGGTTCTCTTCGGAGTCGCCCTGTTCCTTGTGGTGCAGGCAATCCCCGCGCTCGTCGCACCGCCTGCGGACATCCAGGGCGGCAACGGCTTCTTCGCCTACATCGCCCCGATCGTGGTGGGCACGCTCATCGCCGCCGTGATCGCGCTCGTCATCGCAACCCCCGTGGCAATCGGGGTAGCCCTGTTCATTTCGCATTACGCCCCGCGCCGGCTGGCTTCGGGGCTTGGCTACGTTGTGGACCTGCTGGCCGCCATCCCCTCCGTCGTCTACGGTGCGTGGGGCGCGGCGTTCCTGGCCAAGGAAATCTCCCCGGCCTACGACTGGCTCGCCAACAACCTGGGCTGGATTCCGATCTTCCAAGGCCCGGCATCCGCCACGGGCAAGACCATCCTGACCGCCGGCATCGTCCTGTCCGTCATGGTCCTGCCCATCATCACCTCCCTGTCCCGCGAAATCTTCCTGCAGACCCCCAAGCTGCACGAGGAAGCAGCGCTCGCATTGGGAGCCACCCGTTGGGAGATGATCCGCATGGCCGTACTTCCGTTTGGCCGTCCGGGCATCGTGAGCGCCATCATGCTGGGCCTGGGCCGTGCGCTTGGCGAGACGATGGCGGTTGCACTGGTGTTGTCCTCGGGAGTCTTGACTGCAAGCCTCATCCAGTCCGGCAACCAGACCATCGCCGCCGAAATCGCCCTGAACTTCCCGGAGGCCAGCGGGCTCAAGGTTAATACGTTGATCGCCGCAGGCCTGGTTCTGTTCGTTATCACCCTTGGCGTGAACATGATTGCCCGCTGGATCATCACCAAGCACAAAGAATTCTCGGGAGCCAACTAAATGACCGCCACCGTAGTCCGAAAGCGCTCGGCGCTCACCAAGGGCCAACTGCCCAAGTTCGCTCCTTACATCGTCCTGGCCGTCGCCCTGATCGTGGGCGCAGCCATCCTGGCCCTTATCGGGTTCAACGCCTTCGGCTGGGGCCTTGTCTCCGCGGTGCTGTTCACCATCGGCCTGGTCTCTTGGAGCGGCGCCGTTGAGGGTGCGCGCAAGGCCAAGGACAAGCTCGCCACGTGCTTGATTGTCGGGTCCTTCCTGATTGCCCTCCTGCCGTTGATCTCCGTCATCTGGACCGTGTTAGTCAACGGCATTCCCGGCCTGGTAACCCCCGGATTCCTTGGTACGTCCATGAACGGCGTCACCGGCGCCTTCGACAACAAGGCAGTGGAGGAAGGCGGCAAGGTCCTCGGCGGCATTTACCACGCGCTGTTGGGCACCCTCCAGATCACGCTTCTGGCCACGGTCATCTCCGTGCCGGTGGGTTTGCTCACCGCGATCTACCTGGTGGAATACGGCAACGACCGTCCCCTGGCGCGCGCCATTACGTTCTTCGTGGATGTCATGACCGGCATTCCCTCCATCGTGGCGGGCCTCTTCGCAGCAGCGTTCTTCTTCGCGGTTGTTGGCCCCGGCACCAAGACCGGTGCGGTAGCCGCCGTCGCGCTTTCCGTCCTGATGATTCCCGTAGTGGTCCGCTCCAGCGAGGAAATGCTCAAGATTGTGCCGAACGAGCTGCGCGAGGCCTCTTACGCGCTCGGGGTGCGTAAATGGCGCACCATCACCAAAGTGGTCATCCCGACGGCGATTTCCGGCATTGCGTCCGGCGTCACTTTGGCGATCGCCCGGGTTATTGGCGAGACGGCCCCCATCCTGGTCACCGCAGGCTTCGCGACCACCATCAACAACAACGTATTCGGCGGTTGGATGGCCTCGCTGCCCACGTTCATCTACACCCAGATCCTGAACCCAACGTCGCCGTCCAACCCTGGCCCCTCGGACCAGCGGGCATGGGGCGCCGCTTTGGTGCTGATCATCCTGGTGATGCTCCTGAACCTCGGAGCCCGCCTCATTGCCCGTCTGTTCGCACCCAAAACGGGACGCTAGCCGCGCCGGTCGCCGGTTTTCCGGGCCTGCCAATCAAACTTCCAGAAACCCCCAAGGAATAAGGAACACCATGTCCAAGCGCATCGACGTCAAAGACTTGAATGTCTACTACGGCAGCTTCCTGGCTGTTGAGGACGTCAACATCAACATTGAAGCCAAGTCCGTCACGGCCTTCATCGGCCCGTCCGGCTGTGGCAAGTCCACCTTCCTCCGCACTTTGAACCGCATGCACGAGGTCCTTCCCGGTGCACGCGTCGAGGGCGAGGTCCTGCTGGACGGCGACAACCTTTACGACCCCGGCGTTGACCCCGTTACCGTTCGCACCCAGGTTGGCATGGTCTTCCAGCGCCCCAACCCGTTCCCCACCATGTCCATCCGGGACAATGTTCTGGCCGGCGTGAAGCTGAACAACAAGAAGATCTCCAAGGGCGAAGCCGATGCCCTGGTAGAGAAGTCCTTGGTTGGAGCCAACCTGTGGAATGAGGTCAAGGACCGCCTCGACAAGCCAGGTTCCGGCCTTTCGGGCGGCCAGCAGCAGCGCCTCTGCATCGCGCGTGCCATCGCTGTGGAACCGCAGGTGATCCTCATGGACGAGCCCTGCTCCGCCCTGGACCCCATCTCCACGCTGGCTGTCGAGGACCTCATCAATGAGCTCAAGGACCAGTACACCGTGGTGATCGTGACCCACAACATGCAGCAGGCCGCCCGTGTGTCGGACAAGACCGCGTTCTTCAACATTGCAGGCACCGGCAAGCCCGGCAAGCTCATCGAGTTCGCAGACACCACCAGCATCTTCAACAACCCCGCCCAGAAGGCCACGGAAGACTACGTCTCCGGCCGCTTCGGATAAGGGGTGTGCAGGTTCCGGCTTATTTGGGGGAGCCGGCAATAAACGACGGCGGCCGTCGCCTTGGGGGTACGGCCGCCGTCACTTTTTTGTACCCAACTACGTCGCAGCAGAGCGCGTTTTGAGCCTTCATAACGCGCTCTGCTGCGACCTGGTTGGGGAGGACGCTGGGATCGAGCCCGCCCCGGGAAGGTGAGTCCAGCCGTCGGGCGTTAGTTTTTGGCCAGGGGCGAGAACGCCAACTCAAGGACGAAAGCCATGGCGGCCGTGACGAGCGGTGTGGCCACCCAGAACAGGAGAATCCTGCGCACAAGACGCCTGTTGGTGGTGGCGAATCGTTGGTGGGTGCCCGCACCCAGCACGGACGCGGTCAGCGTGTGGGTTGTGGACAGCGGTAGCTGCAGGCCGATGGCGCCGATGAACAGCATCACGGAAGTCAGGGTCTGCGCCACGAACCCTCGAAGAGGGTCCACTCGGATCAACTTGTGACCCAGGGTGTGCGAGATCCTCCAACCACCAAACATGGTGCCCGCTGTCAGCATGATCGCGGTCAGAAGGAGGATCCACAAGGGCAATTCGCTCCCACTGGACAATCCCGCCGCCACCAGCGCCAGCAGGAGAACGGCCGCGGTGCGCTGCCCATCCTGGAGTCCATGGCCGAAAGCCACCGCCGCAGCAGAGACAGCTTGCGCGCGGCGAAAACGCCTGTTGATGACATTCGGCTGCGTATAGCGTGCCGCCCATGTCACCGGCCATACGAGCAAGTACGCCGCCACGAAAGCGATCAAAGGGGACAGGACCAAAGGTAATGCGACCTGGGTCAGGAGGACGTTGTCCACGCCGCTGATCGAGTTCCCACCCACCAGCACGCTCGCAGCGCCCGCGCCGATCAGTCCGCCCACAAGTGAGTTGGTGGAAGACAAAGGGATGCCCCGCCACCATGAGTACACGCCCCAGATGATGGAGGCGGCAAGGGCGGACGTCAGCATTGAGAGCCCACCAATGCCATTGGGCAGGGAGATCCAGGACTGCGTAAATGCGAGCACGAAGCTGCCGCTGAGCATAGCGCCGATGAAGTTGAACACAGCTGCCAGGAGCACCGCCACGGACGGTGTGAGGGCTCGTGTCCTCGTAGACAGTGCTACGGCATTGGAGACGTCACGGAAGCCGTTGAGAAACGCGAACCCTGAAGCCAAACCCACCACGAGGACCAGGAATGCAACGATCACGTCATGATTCCTTGACGATGATGCTGCCTACCTGCGTGGCGATCTTCCGCATATCCTTGGTCACTTCCACCAACTGGTTGGCGATGTCCCGGTGCCGCGCATACTGCGTGGACTTCATATCCTTCAGCATCTCGGCCACCCACGTGCGGTGGGTTCGCTCTGCACGTTTCGCCAGCCTGAGGATCTCGATCCAGTAGTCCTCAAGTTCGTCGAGGTCTTCGAGCTTTCGCATGGCGTCCACGGTCAGCTCGGCTTGGCGGCTGATGATCTCCAATTGGTCGGCCGCGCGCTTGGGCAGCCGCTCCAGTTTGTAAAGGGCAACCAACTCGCCTGCGGCGTCGAGCTTCTCCATGGCCTCGTTGAGGTGGCGGGACAAGGTGTACATGTCCTCGCGCGGGAGCGGGTTCACGAAGCTGGTGCGCATATGGGTCAGGAGCGCAAAGTGCAGGTCCAGTGATTTTGACTCGTGCTCGTGGAGTTCCTCGGTCAGGCGTTCGTGCTCACTTGCCTGGGCGCCGAGGATCTCTGAGAGCGTTCCGGTGGCGGCCACAATGACGCCGGCCATCTGCGCGAGCAGTACGAGCCCGGCAGGTTCCTGGGGGAAAAGGCGCAGCTTCATATCGCTTCCGGGCCGGGGACGGATGGGCTGCGGGCTGCTTGACTTGACGCTTCCCGCTTCGGCCCCAACTTTACCGGTACGACGACGGCCACCGCTAAGTCTGCGCGTATGGCCACGGCTCACATTCAGGGGTGGCTAGCCCGGATCTGTGCCCAGGCATAAAAATGGTGCCGAACCGGATACGCCTCTCGGCGGTAGGCCGCTCGAAGCGGCTATAAGTTGAAGCCCGGGGGTTTCGCGGTTCGGCACCAGTTTCAGTGTTCTACGTCGGTGGGGCTAAGTCAACATTGACAGGTTGGGTCCGACGTGGGTAAATTCGGGGGTTTTTGGACCTTAATCCAGCTCTCCCAACCTCCACGCATTGGCGGCATGTTCGAGGTCCTCGGCAGTCTTTACCAGCTGGTGCGAGTTGCGTGTGAGCTTGCTTGCATGGCTTTCATTGCTGTGCTCCGCCCCGTCCGCCAGGGTCGCCTGGCCGAGCGCCACAACGCGGCAGAATGCAGCGGAACGTTCCAGTGCGACGTCGAAATCGCCGTCGAACGCGCCGGACAAAATAGCGTCCGCCATGGTCTTCATTTCATCTGCTCCGGGCGGCTCTGCAGCTCCAGCCACCACGTTGGATACCTGCGCAGTGTCGCGGCCTGCCCTGAAGTACACCGAGATGCGCTCGGGGTTCCGGATAGTTGCGGCGCGGAGGGCGTACAGCCTCCACAACGCGCCGGGCAGGGAACGGGCGGGGCTTTCGGCCCACATCTCAGCGATGGCTTCGAGACCCTGCTCGTCGGCCAGCTTCACCAAGCGACGGGTGACCTTGGGGTCGTCGCTGTCGCGGCCACGTTTTACGAGCGCCTGGGCCGCCAAGTGGGCAGCCTCGGAGACGCGGGCGGGATCTGCCCCACCGGCGAACGGTTCGAAATCGATGGGCGCGAAGGGCTTGGGCTTGTGGTGCCTGTTCGCTCCGCCGTACGCACGTGGTCCTGGCTGTTCGCTCATGAGTTCACCGTACTCCTGTGCCCTGATGGGGTCGAGTAACGGTTTCTTGGGCTGCTTTCTTGCTGCCGTGGTGCCTTCCCGACCTGCTTTGCCGCCGCAGGTGGGCCGACGCGCCGCTGCCGCCGCGCGCCGTCGTCGGCTGTTTGCTCAAAAGAGGTCACGACGCCGCGTTGCTGAGCCCGTTCCTCGACTGGCTTGACGTTGAGGTACAGTATTCATGGCTGTTTCAACAGCTGGAGGGGCCTTTAGCTCAGTTGGTAGAGCATCGGACTTTTAATCCGTGGGTCGTGGGTTCGATCCCCACAGGGCCCACCCTTCTGCAGGCCGGAGACGTTGAGTCTCCGGCCTGTTTTTGTTCCCGGACTCCCAGGCGCCCGGACCCCCGTCAACGGACAAATCACCGCCGCGCGCAGGGGTGAATTGTCCGTTGGGCGGGGTTCCCCGAAAAAACTTCTTGACTCCCGCACCCCGCCCCCACCAACATGGTTTCTATAACGTTGTAAATTGACCCAATCCACAAAGCAAGCAGACAAGGACGCCCCTTGGGAACTCAGAACCCCGAAACCCCCACCGCCAAAATCACCATCGATCCCGCATTCATCGTGGGTCCCGTCAGGCGGAAGACATTCGGTGCCTTCGTCGAACACTTGGGCCGATGCGTCTACACGGGCATCTTCGAACCCGAACACCCGAAGGCGGACGAGGACGGTTTCCGTACCGATGTCCTGGAACTCACGAAGGAGCTGGGTGTCTCCACAGTTCGCTATCCCGGCGGCAACTTCGTCTCCGGCTACCGCTGGGAGGACGGAGTTGGCCCAGTGGACCAGCGCCCAACGAGGCTTGACCTTGCCTGGCACTCAAGCGACCCCAACCTGGTGGGTGTGGACGAGTTTGCCAAGTGGTCAGAGAAAGCCGGTGTTGAGCCCATGATGGCGGTCAACCTGGGCACTCGCGGGACCCAGGAAGCGCTGGACATCCTGGAATACTGCAACATCAAAGGCGGCACGGCCCTGTCCGAACAGCGCAAGGCGAATGGCGCCGTCGAGCCCCACAACATCACTATGTGGTGCCTCGGGAACGAGATGGATGGCTTCTGGCAGATCGGCCACAAGAAGGCCGGCGAGTATGCTCGCCTCGCCGCCGAAACCGCCCGCGCCATGCGCATGGTCAACCCGGACCTGGAGCTGGTGGCCTGTGGAAGTTCGAGTCCAACAATGCCCACATTCGGGGAATGGGAGCGCATTGTCCTCACCGAGACGTACGAGCTTGTAGACCTGATTTCCGCGCACCAGTACTTTGAGGACTTCGGCGACCTGCAGGAGCACCTGTCTGCCGGGCACCGGATGGAGGCATTCATCAGGGATCTCGTCTCCCACATCGATCACGTGAAGTCTGCAACCAAATCGGAAAAGCAGGTCAACATTTCCTTCGATGAATGGAATGTCTGGCACGGTTCACGCGACGAGTCCAAGGCTCCCACGGGCGACGATTGGCCTGTAGCGCCGGTTCTGCTCGAGGACCGTTACACGGTGGCTGACGCGGTTGTCGTGGGGGACCTGCTCATCGCACTGCTTCGCAACACGGATCGCGTCCACTCCGCCAGCCTCGCGCAGTTGGTCAACGTCATCGCACCGATCATGACCGAGCCGGGCGGGCGCTCCTGGAAGCAGACCACGTTCCACCCGTTCGCGCTCACCTCCCAGCATGCCTCGGGTACGGTGCTGAACCTTGCTGTCGAGTCGCCGAAGCTGGACAGCGAAAAGACGGCCGGCTTCAATTCGTTGTCAGCTGTGGCTACCTACGACGCCGAAGCCAAGGAGGTTGTGGTTTTCGCCGTGAACCGTTCGGCGACGGACGCACTCACGCTCGACGCCGCCGTCGGGGGTTTGGGGGCCGCCAGCGTCATCGAGGCCGTCACCTACACGAACAAGGACCCGTACTGGCAGGCAACCGCGGATGATTCGACGTCCGTCCTGCCTTCAGAGAACGTCAGTGTAAGGCTCGACGGCGGCCGGCTCACCGCCGGGCTTCCGGCCGTGAGCTGGAGCATGATCCGGTTGTCGCTGGATTCCTAGGCGATCGCCTGCGACCCGTCCTGGAAGATCGGATACAGCGAAATCGGTGTGACCGTTGCTTCTGACGGAGCGTCCTGGAAGGGCTCCGGCGCCTGCACAGCAGGTGTCGGAGCCGGTTCCTCAGCAGGGACGATCTCCAGCGATTCCAAATCCAGCAGCCGTCGGCCCCCGGTTTCTGCATCCTGGAGCCAGAACAGGTCAGTACCTGCGATTGTCTTGAGCACCGTACCCCGGTGGTAGAGGCGTCCGTTATGCCAGGCCTCGATATGATCGCCCGGGTTCAGCCGGTGCGGCTCCTCCGCGTCGCAAGGCAAGCTGCCGAAAGCCTGCGCCAGGCTGGCCTGCGTTTTCAATGCCTGAAATAGGTCCCTGTTTCCGATGCTCATATCTGCTCTCCTCGGCTGGCCCGTCCATTCGTCCCAGCCTCTCGCATAAATGTTGCAGGGGCGTTGCAGAGGGATGAGCGCTATGTGACGGCTACGAGGAAGCGGAGTCGTCCCCCTTAAGATCCCCGTCGTCTTGAGGAATGGAATCCTCCTCCGAAAGTTCGTCAGCGTAAGGCGCAGCCGGGCGTGGCTTACTGTCCGAGAGTTCGTTCGCGGCCATGGCCAAAAGGTCACGCTCCAACTCTGGGATAGAGACCATGCCTTGCAGGTAAGCCTCCACCTCGTATTCGCCCACGGACCCGCCGATGCTGAAGTAATGGAGCCACAAGGTGCTGGTGCTGATCCGCGCGACGGTAAGCGCCGCCAAAAGCCTGCGGCGTTGTTCGGGTTCTTTGCTGTCAAAGCCCATGTCCACCGGCCTGGATCAGGACTGCCCGTGTTCAGGCCATGGGCTCTTTGCCGAAACGATCGGGCGACCCCGCCCTGCGAGGGGAAGCTGTTCCAGAGGAATTTGCTTATTCGTCATGCTCTCTCCGGCCATCAGGTCGGCGGGCCGACCAAGATGCTGTAATCGCTGGACTCCTGTGTCAGGGCACCAGTTTAATGGTTTTCGCGGCCCGATGCCCGTGTTCAGGAAAGTGCGTTGTTATTCCTCAAAGGCTGCTGAGATCTCGTGCTCACCGGAAATGCGGGCGATGATTCGCGCGGCCACTTCCCTGAGCTTGATGTTGCGGTGGCTGGATGCGCTGGCGAGGATCTGGAACGCCGCGTCACGGCTGCAGCGGTTCTGCGCCATGATGATTCCGACGGCGGTATCAATGGTGGTGCGGGATTGCAAAGCTGCACTGAGATTGTCCCTCGCGTCCCGCAACTGCGAGATCTTCAGGGCCAAGTGCAGCGCCTTTGCCCCGGTGGCCGTAACACGCTCCGCTGCCAGCAGGTCGTCATGGGAAAAGCCGTGAGTGCGCGTGGAGTAAAGGTTCACTACTGCCTCTGCAGTGCTGTTCAGTTCCATAGGCAGGGCCAGTATGGAACCCACATTGGTTGCGGCGGCAACACGCATGTATTCGGGCCAGCGTTGCTCGGTGTGAACGTCGGGGACGTGCGTAATTGTGCGCGTTCTAAGGGCCGTAAGGCAGGGGCCATCATCAAAGCTGTTCTGGATCTCATCCAAGTTCCGTGCAAGGGCGTCGCTGTCCGCGATTGCAATCGGCTTTTTCTGTCGAATAACGGTCACACCGCAAGCTATGGTATTGCCAGCCTTGGTCAGTTTTGTGGCCGTCATGGTGGCGAGGTCTTCGAGGAAATCCCGGATGTCGGCGTTTTCGACGAGTAGATCCTGCAGACGGGTCAGGAATTCGGTCAGATCAACGTGGGTCTCATCCGGAACACGAAACGTGGACGGGCTACCCAAATAGTGGGTTGGAGACGGCTGGGTTTCTGTCATTGTCTTGTCCCTTGCTACTGTCCCACAGGGCCAGGCTGGCCGTCGGCGCTTAGTTCGTCTATTGCTGTGTCCACAAGCCGCATTTGGCCTGGGGCAAGCCCCAAAAGTCCGTTGAGGTACCCGTCCAACGCAAATTCGTCGGCGTCACCGCCGATGCCGAGATAGTAGGTCCACAAGCGGCTCAGGTTGAGGTTCCTGCCCCGGTAGCGTTCTCCGGCATGCTTGCGCTGTTCGTTATTCCAGCTGGGCTCTGCCCACTTGGGCCTATCGTTCATGGCACTCTGCCGCCCAGGTTGTTCCCGCCCCTGGCGTGTTCCAGGATGTCTCTGGCGACCTCGTGAAAGCACTTGTCGCTGTTCCGGGAGGCAAGTTGCAGGAGCCGAATTGCTGATTCCCGGCTGGAACGGTCATGCATCATGATGACGGAGACGGCCGCGTTCACAACGGCCCGGGATTCAAGTGCGGTCTGCAACTGTTCGGCTGATGGGACTGGCACTGCGTTGTTCTGGGCCATGACGGCCTCAATTCTGCAACGCCAGAGTCCACACTTCTCCGGCTGGGTGGCACTGCGCTCGTGTTCGCGCAAAGCCCGGTTATTCAACCCCGGACCGACACCACCCGAAATCTCCTACTGGTGACACTACGCGCGCGCCCCACCAGAAGATATAGCTGACGCCTACGCATGGTGGAACGGGCTCGCAAAACATCACCAAAATGAACGTGTCCTGCGCGCGACCGTTCTTGGCTGCGACCACCAACTTGTGGAGATCCAAGCGGTGGCGGCCGTCATCGGATGACCCAACTTGGGCCTGATCTGCAACGATGTATTCCAGCAACCCCGGCGAACGGATCCGGGGCAGAGGGATTGAAGGAGCACATTGATGGCCGTCACCATGAACGACGTCGCGCGGGCCGCCGGGGTCTCCTTGAAGACGGTTTCCAACGTCATCAACAACTACGAGTTCATCCGGCCAGCGACCAAGCAGCGCGTCCTGGCTGCAATCGAAGAACTCGGATACGAAACCAACCTGACGGCCCGCAGCCTCCGTTCCGGCAAGACCAGCATGCTGGGACTGGTGCTGAGCGACCTCTCGGTTCCCTACTATGCCGAGCTCGCCTCGGACATCATGAAGGCGGCATGGGCGCGGGGCTACCGGGTCCTCGTCGAGCAGTCCGGCAACGCGGCCGCCCACGAAAAGTCTGCACTTCAAGGCCAGTTCCGCAGCCTCACGGACGGGCTCCTTTTCATCCCACTGTCGCTGGATGCCGAGCAGATCATTCAGGCCGCCGGCAAGAAACCGCTGGTCCTGCTGGGCGAATTCGTGCAGGACCCGCGGCTGGACATGGTCCTCATCCAAAACCACGAGGCAGCGGCAGCCGTCACCGCGCACCTGCTGGCGGAAGGTCGCCGTCGGATAGCCGTTTTGGGCGCGCACGACGGCGACACAACCGGCAGTAACGGCCTGCGCCTTAACGGCTACAAAGCTGCGCTCGCTGCCGCCGGTGTGGAGTATGACCCGGCCCTCGTGATTGATTGCGAGTGGCGGCGCGACGGCGGTGCGGACGCGATCGCGCGGCTGCTGGACAGCGGCGTTGGCTTTGACGCCGTTTTCGGTTTGAACGACGTCGTTGCCTTGGGGGCGCTGCACGAACTTCTGGTCCGAGGCAAGCGGGTCCCGGACGACATAGCGGTGGCGGGCTTCGACGACATTGACGAAGCCAGATTCGCGTCGCCGTCGTTGACCACAGTGGAGCCTGGCCGTGCGGAAATTGCGGAGCGCGCCGTCGAACTCCTCATCAACAGGATCGAAGGCAACGGTTCCCCGGACAAAGTGGAGCAAACGGAAGCGGCGTTCTCGCTGCGCGTCAGGCAGTCCGCGCCGTAGGACGTTACTGTTCTAAGAATGAACCACGCATTCCCGGACGGAATCGTCACGCCCGCCATCATGATCGACGTCGATGTCCTCGACCGGAATATCCAACGTATGGCATCGAGCATGCTGAGCAGGGGACTGAGGCTCCGCCCGCATGTGAAGACACACAAGACCCTGGAGATCGCGGCCAAGCAGCTGGCGGCTGGAGCGGTAGGGCTAACGGTGGCGACGATCGGGGAAGCCGAGGTCTTCGCGGCCGGGGGTGCCACGGACATTTTCATCGCCTACCCGCTGTGGGTTGAGGCGCACCACGCGGAGCGGCTGCGGAAGCTTACCAGGACGTGCAGCATCGCGGTGGGCACCGATTCAGTGGAAAGCGCGACGGCGATGGGCCGCCAGCTGGGCGCCGATGCCAGAAGTATTGATGTCCTGATCGAAGTGGACAGCGGGCATCACCGCAGCGGAGTCTTGCCCGGAGAAGTGGTGGACGTTGCGCGCGCGGCCGCAGCAAGCGGCCTGAACATTGCGGGCGTCTTCACATTCCCCGGACATAGTTACAAGCCGGGAATGCCAAGGGATGCAGCGGGTAACGAGAATGAGGCCCTTGGCCGTGCTTCCGCCGCACTGGAGCATGCCGGCTTTGAGGTCCGCACCATCAGCGGCGGTTCCACCCCGACCGCAATGCTCGACGCCGAAACGCTGGCCACCGAGTTGCGCCCCGGCGTCTATGTTTTCGGTGATGCCCAACAGCTTGAACTCGAACGGTGCACGTGGGACGACATCGCGCTGACAGTCGCTGCTACTGTGGTCAGCCGCCACGAGTCCGACGGCGGGAATGTCCGGAGGGTGGTGGTCGACGCCGGCAGCAAGATCCTGGGCAGTGACCGCCCCGATTGGGCCACCGGATACGGGCGCCTGCCCGAATACCGGGACGCCCGGATCACAGCGCTCTCCGAACACCACGCCACCGTTGTTTGGCCGGACTCTGAGGAACTGCCGGCACTAGGCACGCGGCTCAGGCTGATCCCGAACCACGTTTGCCTGGCCATGAACCTGGTGGACGAGGTCACTGTAGTTCGTGAGGGCACAGTGGTGGACACATGGAAGGTCGCCGCCCGCGGCCGGAACAACTAGCAGTCCTGCCTGATGCTTCATCGGGGTTAAAGACTGTGGCGGCGGGTGGAAATTTACCCGCCGCCACAGCAACTGCCGCTTCCGCTTCCCTTAGCCGATGGGAGTAGGCGGCTGTTCACCCTTAAGCACGGCGAGCGTGTTGTCCGCCGCGAGTACTGCCATGGCCGTGCGTGTTTCCACCGTGGCGGAGCCGAGGTGCGGCACAAGCGTCACGTTTTCCAGTTCCAGCAACCATGGATGCACCTTCGGCTCTTGTTCGAAGACATCCAGGCCTGCGCCCGCGATCTGTCCTTCGCGGAGGGCCAAGGCGAGTGCGGCTTCGTCGATGATGGGTCCGCGTGCGGTGTTGACGAGATAGGCGGACTTTTTCATCGTGGCGAGTTGCTCAGCGCCGATCAGGTGATGCGTTGTCGGCCCGTACGGGCAGTGCAGCGAGACGACGTCGGAGATGGTCAGCAGTTCGTCGAGCTCCACTCGCCGTGCGCCGAGTTCCGCGGCGATGGCGGGGTCGATTTCGCTGCGTGACTGGTAGACGATCTCCATTCCGAAGGCCTTGGCCCGGCGTGCTGTGGCTTGGCCGATGCCACCCATGCCGACGACACCCAGGGTCTTGCCCTGCAGGCTGCTGCCGAGCAGGAAGAACATTCCCCATTTCCAGGCCTGGCCGGAACGGATGAGCCGTTCCCCCTCGCCGAGCCGGCGCGTGGCCATAAGGATCAGGCCGAACGCGATGTCGGCTGTGGCCTCAGTGAGCACCCCCGGGGTGTTGGTGGCGATGATCCCCCGTTCGGTGCAGGCGGGGACGTCGATGTTGTCATAGCCAACGGCGACGTTCGCGACCACTTTGAGCTGCGGGCCCGCGGCGTCGAGCAGTTCGGCGTCAATGCGTTCGGTCAGCAGGCTCACTATGGCGTCGGCTCCTGCTACGCGGCGCAGAAGTTCCTGGCGGCTGATGGAGTCCGAGCCCTCCCAAGCATCCACCTCGTGTTCGGCGCGGAGCTTCTCGAGTGCCGGTTCGGGCACGCGTCCGGTGACGACTACGCGGCTCATGCCGTCTCGATCCATTCACGCAGGCGGCCCAGGCCATCGCGGATGTCTGGCACTTCGATGCCGGAGTACGCGAGCCGGATGTACTGCCGCTCCTCGCCGGGCAGACGCCGGCCGAAGTGTTCACGCGTGCAGAACGAGACCCCAGTCTTGTAGAGGGCGTCGGATGCGAAGTCGCCCACTGCTGTGTAACCCAGCCGCTGCATGGCCTCGGTGACGTCGGGGAACAGGTAGAACGTGGACTGCGGAACTGCCACGCTCATTCCCGGGATGGCATTGACGATCCCGCACGCGGTATCCCGGCGTTCCTTCAGGATGTCCAGCATCTGCTGTACCGGTTCCTGGGGGCCGCGAAGGGCTTCGATGCCGGCCCACTGCACATAGTGAGTGGTGCACGATTCATCGTTGGTGTTGAGGGTGCTGAGCACTTTCGCTATTTCAAGCGGGGCAACGGCACAGCCCAGCCGCGAGCCCGTCATGGCGAACTTCTTGCTGAACGTGTACAGGATGACGGTGCGCTCGGCCATGCCGGGAAGCGACGCAATAGAGCTTGAGACTCCTTCGTAGCGCGTCTCGAAGTAGGCCTCATCGGAGAGTACCCAGAGGTCGTGCTCTTGTGCGATCTGGGCGATTGCCTCGCGTTCGGACGCCGTCGATTCGGCAGAGATGGGGTTCTGCAGATCGTTGTAGATGATCGCGGCCGTGTTCGGGGTGATTGATGCCCGGACCTGGTCGAGGTCGATCGCGAATCCGTCACTTGTGGGCACATAGCGGTAGGGCACAGCCGTGCCGCCCAGATATTCGATCTGGGATTCGTAGATCGGGAACCCGGGGTTGGGGTAGAGCACCTCCTGGCCTGGGTTCATGACGGCCTGCAGGAACTTGGTGATAACGGGCTTACCGCCGGTCATCACCACCACGTTGTCGGGGGAGAATTCCATTCCGCGCCGTGCGCCGAGGTCTTCGGCGAGGGCTTCCCGAAGCTGGGGGATACCGGGACCGGGGCAGTAGCCCGTGTAGCCATCGGTGATTGCCTTGTTCATCGCCTCAACGATGTGAGGGGCCGTTGGGATATTGATGTCGCCAAGGTGGAAGGGGTACACCAGGTTCCCTTTGGCCTTCCAGGCGGCAGCGGCCTGCGCCACGCTGAACGCAGTTTCGGTGCCCAGGCGTTCAAGCCGGTGTGCGAGTTTCTGCATGTGCTGTTTAACTCCTCATCGAGCTGATCACGGGTTTTCACGTGAAGTACTCAACTAGTATATTAGTGATGTATTAGACTGTCTATGGATAGGCGGTCATTAAAACAGCGCCCGCAGCGTCTCCCCACAGACCCGCTGATCTGCCACACTCAACCCCATGCAGTCGTTGTTCGACGGACTCCTTCACGCCAGCCCACTGGTGGTGATCTGCATCGTCTTCGCATTGGTCTTCGCCGAGGACGCCTTGTTTATCGGATTCGTGATCCCAGGCGAAACAGCTGCCGTGGTAGGGGGAGTCTTCGCCAGCCGGGGTTCTCTTCCCTTGTGGGGCATGATCCTGGTTGTCATCTCCGCAGCCATCCTCGGTGACACGGTCGGCTACGAGATAGGCAAGCACCTCGGTCCACGGATCATGGCCCTGAAGCTCCTGGATAAGAGAAGAACCCAGCTCCAAAAAGCCGAGGATTTCCTGGCCCGCCGTGGCGGCCTCGCCGTGTTCCTCGGCCGCTTCACAGCCTTTTTCCGCGCAGTCATGCCCGCGCTCGCAGGGCTCAGCCGAATGCCATACCGCCGCTTCGCCGTCTGGAACTTCACGGGCGGCATCATTTGGGGCGCCCTGTTCGTGACCCTGGGATTCGTTGCAGGGAACTCCTATGAAGAGCTAGCCCATGCAGTGGGGCGCGGTGCCGCACTGGTGGTGGGCGCCGTCGTGGTTGTCATCCTGGCCGTGTGGCAAATCCGAAAGCATCGAACGGCGGCCAAACCCACAGCTGACTGAGACCCTCTGGAAACGTGGCGGAAACTTCCAGTCCTTACGCTGATCACAAACTGTCCCTTCGTGTGCACCCAGGTAGCAGCTTTGAGGAGAATCAATGCATCTTTTGCCCCGTGAGCAGGAAAAACTCATGATCGTGGTGGCCGCCGATCTGGCCAGGCGAAGGCAGGCGCGCGGATTAAAGCTGAATTATCCGGAGGCTATCGCGATCATTAGCTACGAGCTCATCGAGGGCGCCCGGGACGGCAAATCCGTTGCGGAGCTCATGAGCTACGGAACCACTTTGCTGCGTCGCGAAGACGTGATGGAAGGTGTGCCGGAGATGGTCCACGACGTCCAAATCGAAGCGACGTTCCCTGACGGCACCAAGCTTGTCACTGTACACGACCCCATTCGATAGGAGCCCCCATGATCCCCGGTGAATACAGGCTCCGCCCCGAGCCCATCGCCTGCAACAGCGGCCGCGAGGCGATCGCCGTCGAGGTTGTCAATCGAGGTGACCGGCCAGTCCAGATTGGCTCGCACTACCACTTTGCCGAGGCCAACCGCGCCCTGGAGTTTGACCGTGAAGCCGCTTATGGCCGGCGTCTGGACATCCCTGCCGGCACAGCAGCCCGCTTTGAACCCGGGGACAAGAAGACCGTCCACCTGGTGGAGTTGGCAGGTTCCCGTGAAGTTTTCGGCTTGAGCAACGCTGTCAACGGAAAGCTCGACGGCGGAACCAGCCTTGGCGGGACCGCCCGCCCGGGAGTGGCTATGGAAGGAGAGGGCAAATGAGCTTCGAGCTTCCCCGCCGGCAATACGCCGAGCTGTACGGCCCAACGACAGGTGACGCCATCCGCTTGGCGGACACCGAACTTTTCCTCGAAATTGAGAACGACTACACCGTCTACGGCGAAGAAGTGGTGTTCGGGGGCGGCAAAGTAATCCGCGATGGCATGGGCCAAAACGGCCAGGCGACGCGCTCCGAGGACATCCCTGACACCGTCATCACCAACGTTATCGTCCTGGACTACTCAGGCATCTACAAGGCCGATGTGGCACTGAAGGATGGCCACATTTTCAAGATCGGCAAAGCCGGCAACCCGCAGATCATGGACGGCGTGGACATCGTGATCGGTGCCAGCACGGAGATCATCGCCGGCGAACGGAAAATTCTCACAGCCGGTGGCATCGATACCCATATCCACTTCATTTCCCCCGAACAGGTTCCCACTGCACTCTGCAGCGGAGTCACCACGATGGTTGGCGGCGGCACGGGACCTGCAGAAGGAACCAAAGCCACCACCATCACGCCCGGGTCCTGGCATATCTCGCGGATGCTCCAGGCCGCCGAAGGGCTCCCCATCAACATCGGCCTGTTCGGCAAGGGCCACGCGTCCGCCGTCGAGCCCCTCGCAGAGCAGATCCGCGCCGGTGCCGTCGGGCTCAAAGTC
Organism: Arthrobacter sp. 2762; assembly: GCF_040548745.1. Classification (NCBI taxonomy): domain Bacteria; kingdom Bacillati; phylum Actinomycetota; class Actinomycetes; order Micrococcales; family Micrococcaceae; genus Arthrobacter; species Arthrobacter sp. 2762. The sequence goes on along the minus strand of NZ_JBEPSI010000001.1, from coordinate 762,624 downwards.
CATGAGGATTGGGGCTCCACCACGTCCTCCATTGACATGTCCCTGCGCGTGGCCGACGAATACGACGTCCAGGTGGCGATTCACACGGACACCCTCAACGAGTGCGGTTTCGTGGAAGACACCATCAACGCGATCGACGGCCGGGTCATTCACACCTTCCACACGGAAGGCGCAGGCGGCGGCCACGCCCCGGACATCATCAAGATTGCCGGGCTGCCCAATGTGCTTCCGGCCTCCACCAACCCCACGTTGCCGTATACCAAGAACACCATCGAAGAGCACCTGGACATGCTCATGGTCTGCCACCACCTCAACCCGGACATCCCGGAAGACGTGGCCTTCGCAGACTCCCGCATCCGTGCTGAAACCATCGCAGCCGAGGACGTCCTGCACGATCTGGGGGTCTTCGCCATCACGTCCTCGGACTCGCAGGCAATGGGCCGCGTAGGAGAAGTGATCACCCGGACCTGGCAGGTGGCCGATGCGATGAAACGGCAACGCGGGGTTCTTCAGGATCCTTCCGGTGCGGTGCATGGTGCTGGCTTGGGCGGGGAGTCCGACAACTTCCGGCTCAAGCGGTACGTCGCCAAATACACCATCAACCCCGCCATTGCACAGGGCATGGCCGACGTCATTGGCTCGGTGGAAGAAGGGAAATTCGCTGACCTGGTGTTGTGGGACCCCGCGTTCTTCGGAGTGAAACCCGAGCTCGTCATCAAAGGCGGGCAGATCGCCTACGCACTCATGGGCGACTCCAACGCCTCCATTCCCACCCCGCAGCCGCGCACCATGCGGCCCATGTTCGCCACCTACGGCAAGGCACTCCAACAGACGTCCATCACGTTCCTCTCCAAAGCAGCGATCGACTCCGGTGTCCCCGAAAAACTCGGACTCGAACGCATCATCCGGCCCGTCACCGGCATCAGGAACCTGCGCAAAGCCGACCTGAAGTTCAACGGCGAAACCCCGGACATCGTCGTCGACCCCGAAACCTACAAGGTGACAGTGGACGGCGTCGAAGCCACCTGCGAACCCTCCGACGTGCTGCCCATGGCGCAGCGCTACCACCTCTTCTAAACCCATAGGCAACCACGTGATCATCGAAAAAATCCTCGGCAACCTCCACGAACACCCCGACGCCTACGCTGGCCACCACAAAGAAAAAGTCGTCCTCCCCAGCGCCCTGCTCGTCAAACGCATCCAACGCGTCACCACCGACCACGGCAAAGAACTCGGCATCCGACTCCCCACCGGATCCGGCGACCTGCGCGACGGCGACATCCTCGCCGCCGACGACGCCAACCTCATCGTCATCTCCGTGCTGCCAACAGACGTCCTCGTGATTGCTCCGCGCAGCATCCACGAAATGGGGGTGGTCGCGCACTCCCTCGGCAACCGGCATCTGCAGGCGCAATTCTTCGACTCGCTGTCTGAGTATGGGGCCGACGTCATGGTGTGCCAGTATGACCACACCGTCGAGGACTACCTGAAGAGCGTCGGCGTCCCCTACGACAGGCAAGAGCGGGTTATGCCGGTGCCATTTCGCCATGCTGAGCATTCGCACTAAGTGCGTGCCCGAGGTGCCGTGCGACAGTGCCGCGGTCGGCAAGCCTCCGGCGGGTGATAGGGGCCGTGCCCGTCCCCAGCCGCTCCCAACCTTCGCAAGCTCAGGTCGGGGCCCTCGCGGCAGTGGGCCCCCCGCGTGGCCCGCCACGCCGCGGCCCCTATCACCCGCCTCCGCCTCGTGGGCCAGCTACGGCCCCGCGCTTCAGCGCGGTACGCGATGAGTGCGGGATATCAGCTGGCTCTTCAGCAGTTGACTGACTCTGCGTTGCCTACGGGGGCGTTTGCTCATTCTTTGGGGTTTGAGACGTATATCGAGCGCGGGGTTGTTTTTGATGAGGGGTCGTTTGTGCTTTGGCTTTCCTCGTTTGTGGGGCAGCAGTTGACTTATTCGGATGGGTTGGCTGTGCGGTTTTTGTATGAGGGGGTGGATGTTGGTTTGTTGGACTCTGTTCTTTCCGGGCAGTTGTTGGCTCGGGAGGTTCGGGAGGCTTCCTTGAAGATGGGTGGGCGGCTCCTGGAGATTGGCGGGGAGGTGTTTCCTTCGGCGGAGTTGGAGGCCTATAGGGCGCTCGTTCGTGGGGGTAGTGCTGTGGGGCACCAGCCGTTGGCCTTTGGGGTGATCGCGCGGTCCTTGGGGGTTCCTTTTGAGGAGGCGCTTGCTGCGTATCTGTTTGCCACGGTTACTTCCCTCACGCAGAACGCCGTGCGCGCAATCCCGCTCGGGCAAAACGCCGGGCAACGGGTACTTCGGCACGCGCACGACGCCGTTGCTGCCGCCGTCGAGGTTGTAGCACAACTGTGCTGGGACGACTTTGGGGCCGTGAGCCCCGGACTTGAAATTTCACAAATGCGGCACGAGCGGCAACGCGCCCGCATGTTCATGAGCTAACCAGGAGGACACATGTCTGAACCCATCAAAATCGGCGTCGGTGGACCGGTTGGAGCCGGCAAGACACAACTCGTCGAGCGCATCACCCGGCACATGAGTGGCGACATTTCCATGGCCGCCATCACCAACGACATCTACACCATCGAAGACGCCAAAATCCTTGCAGCCAACGGCATCCTCCCCGAAGACCGCATCATCGGCGTCGAAACCGGCGGCTGCCCGCACACCGCAATCCGCGAAGACACCTCCATGAACACAGCAGCCATCGACGAACTCAAAACCCGGCACCCCGACCTTCAAGTTATCTTCGTCGAATCCGGCGGCGACAACCTCTCAGCAACCTTCAGCCCCGAACTCGTCGACTTCTCCATCTACATCATCGATGTAGCCCAAGGCGAAAAAATCCCCCGCAAAGCCGGCCAGGGCATGATCAAATCCGACCTCTTCATCATCAACAAAACGGACCTCGCGCCCCACGTCGGAGCAGACCTCTCAGTAATGGAGCGGGACTCCAAGGAATTCAGGGGCAACAAGCCCTTCTGCTTCACGAATCTCAAAACCGACGAAGGGTTGGACGCCGTCCTGAACTGGATCCGCCGCGATGTCCTGATGCTGGACTTGGCCTCATGACCCGACTCGAGTCAGCGGTCGTCTCACCGGGGGCGGCGCCCGCCACGGGGCCGGCGGCTTCGCCGGATTTGGGGCCGTGCCCGTCCCCAGCCGCTCCCAACTCTCGCAAGCTCGAGTCGGGGCCCTCGCGGCAGTGGGCCTCCCACGATGCCCACCACGCCGCGGCCCCCAAATCCGGCTCAGCCGCCTCAGGGTTGAGGAACCCGATGGGCGAACTCCAATTGCGAGTGGCCCAGCGTGCTGGGCGGTCCGTGGCCGTGCATCAGTTCCATCAGGGCGCTCTAAGAGTTTTGCGGCCGCATTATTTGGATCAGTCCGGGCAGGTTTGCTTTGTCATGGTTAATCCTGGCGGGGCGTATTTGGGCGCGGACTTGTTTCTCCTTGATGTTGAGGTCCAGGCTGGGGCGGAGCTTTTGTTGACTACGCAGTCGGCCACGAAGGTGTATCGGACTCCGGGGTCCTTTGCTGAACAGCGGATGAAGGTGCGGCTGGGGGAGGGGGCGCGGTTGGAGTTGCTGCCTGACCAGTTGATCGCCTATCGGGAGGCGAGTTATCGGCAGAATTCGCGCATCAGTCTCCACCCGACGTCGAGCCTTGTCATGGCCGAGGTCATCACGCCGGGGTGGTCGCCGGACGGCGGGGTGTTCCGGTATGAGGAGTTGCGGTTGCGCAATGAGATTCATGTCGTGGGCGGTGAGGGAGTGCAGTTGTTGGTCCTGGATAACCTCCTGATACGGCCGCCGCTGGGGGATGTGACTGGCATGGGCTTCATGGAGGGTTTCAGCCATGTGGGCTCGTTGGTGGTTGTTGATCCGAGGGTGGATCAGGAGCTTGCCGACGAGCTGCACCACGTGACGCGGGAGCATGATGCTTACTCGGGCGTTTCGTTGACCAATCGTGTTGGCGGTACTACGGGGCTTGTGCTGAGATCGTTGTCCAACAGCACCGACGAACTCCATCATCTCCTGGGCGCCTGCACCAGCGTTCTCCGCGAACGTTGGTATGGTCAGGGACCCGTGAACCTGAGGAAGTATTGATGCCTGCGCTGCTGGAGTTCGCTGCCATGTACCGGGACCGGGAGAAGTTGCCGCTGCGCACCCGGCTACTTTTCACGTTCGGTGCGGTCGCCGCCCTGCACGTTGCCGCCGTCGTGCTTTTGCTGCTTGGTTCTGCAGGGGCGGCCCAACCTTTGGCGCTCGGCCTGGTGATCACCGCGTACGTGGCCGGAATCAAGCACAGCTACGACTGGGACCACATCGCCGCGATCGATAACTCCACACGCAAGTTCGTCGCGCAGCACAAGGATCCGGTGAGCGTCGGCTTCGCGTTCAGCCTGGGCCACAGTTCCGTGGTGATCCTGGCCGGGCTCCTGGTAGTGGCGGGCGCAACGGTGATAGGGCAATTCATGGAGGACGGCACGGCGGGCAACAAGGTGCTGGGCTTGATCGGTAGCGGGGTGTCGGGGTTGTTCCTGCTGGGGATGGGGCTCTTCAACGGCTCGGCATTCATGCGTGCCACGCAGGTTTACCGGAGCGTCCAGGCTGGTGGCCGGATCCACGAAGACGATCTCGAGGCGAAGGGATTCGTTGCCCGGTTGCTGGCCAAGCCCCTGTCAAAGGTGGAGCGGCCGCGGAACATCTACGTGATCGGTTTCCTCTTCGGCCTCGGCTTCGATACGGCCACCACCATCGGGCTGCTGGTTATCACTACGACGGCGTCACTCGCCGGAGTCTCGCCGTTGGCGTTGATGGCGCTCCCGCTCGCGTTCACCGCGGCCATGACATTATGCGATTCCATCAATGGCGTGGCCATGATGAAGATGTACAAGTCGGCCATCAATGACCCACAGCGCAAGCTCGGCTTCAACGTGGTGATCACCGGCATCTCGGCTGTCTCGGCGCTGTTCATCTCCGTGATCACGCTCGGGGGATTCGTCAACGCGGCGTTTGAACTCGAGGACCCGCTGACCACGTGGCTGGGAGGGATCGACCTTGGCGACGCAGGCCTGCTCTTGGTGTGCCTGTTCGTCATCGCGTGGGCTGTTTCCGCATGGCGTGGCTGGGCGAGGCGCTCGGCCCAGCCCAACTGAGTCGCAGATAACGCCGTTTAGAGCCCTCAAAACGCGCTGTACTGCTACTTACTTGGGTTAGGTTGCAGCCACCGCGTTGAAGAGCTCATTCGTGTCCACGCCAAGGTCCGGTGTGTCCAGGACGTTGGTCAGGAACACAACGCACCGGTCCTGCTCCGGGAACATCCACCATTCCGTGCCCGACCACCCTGGGTGACCGTAGATCCCCTTGGCAATCAGCTCCGATTCGTTGGCTGGCATCTGGAAACCAAGGCCCGTGTGCCGCAAAGGCTTGGGCCGGACGCTGATGTGGGAAACCCCGGTAGTCCTTGGCCGGCGCATGGCCGCAAGCGTTGCGGGCCGCACCCCCTTGCCCGAATTGCGCAGCAACTCAGTGCCGAGATTGAGCAGATCCGTGGCGGTGCCGAACAGCCCGGCGCCAGGGTGCTTCTTCTTGTACATCCCCTCAACATCCAGGCCCTGCTCTTCTGCGCCACGGACTATGTGCGGATTGCAGTCCGGGTGGAAAGTGAGGCCTTTCGCGCCGGTGTCCTCAGCCAATGAACGAACCTGCTCTTCGAACGGGCGCCCGTCGGCCCATTCGGCCATCGCCGCAGCGCCTTCAAAAGCCACATTGCAGTACTGGACCAACGATCCCGCATAGAAGGCTTGCTCCGCCGTGGTGAGGTCTTCGCGGAGGGGAGTGCCGCCGTCGAGCTGTGTATCCATGATTCCCGAGCGGTGACTCAACAGGTGTTCGAGGGTCACGGTGTCCGTGCGGCCGGCGCCGAAGCCGGGGAGCGCATCCGTCAATGAATTGCCGAGCGATAATTTCCCCAACTCAACCTGGCGCATCACCGTCATTGCGCTGATGGGTTTGGTGACTGAGAACAGCGCAAAGTGGTCATCGATGGTTGCCTTCCGGCCGTCGTCGTGTCCAAAGGCAAAAACGTCGGAGATGCCGTGGCTCGATGCAATTCCCAGCACCGCCACGGGCACGCGCCCTTGGTCGACCTGCCTCCGGGCCCAGTCTGCTGCGGGACCTGATTCCACCATGTGACTTCCACGCTTTCGCTCGAGGTTCGGTCAGACGAATCTATCCAAAATTCTCCAAGCCGCGTGTAACCGTGGGACGTCGGCCGGAAACTATAGAAGTATCCTGCAGTTCAGGACACTACTTTCAGGGGGAAAATCGTGCTTTCCGAGCGCGAACTGGCGTTTATCGCCATTCACAAAAACAGCTATCCATCCGTTTTCAGATTTGTCCGCCGCAGGGTGGAATCGGCGGAAATCGCCGAAGAAATCGCGGCGGACGTTTTCCGGGTCGTGTGGCAAAAATGGGACGACGTCTCCCAGCCTGACCTCCCATATCTGCTCACTGTCGCCCGCAATCTCGTCGGCAATGCGTACAGGAGTCGTGACCGGCAACAGGCGCTGCAGGAAAAACTACGCACGACGGCGGTGGAGCGTTTCGGGGACGACTCCGAGAACGTCGTGGTACAGGATGCCATGGCCCGGCTCCGCGAACAGGACCGGGACATCCTCCAGCTGGCGTATTGGGACGGTTTGGGCTGTGCCGAAATCGCGCGGGTACTCAACTGCAGTGAATCCGCAGCGAAGGTCCGCTTGCACCGCGCACGTGGTGCTTTCCGGAAACAGATGCCTGCAGGTGTCGAAACGACTACACACAAGATGGGAGTCTGAGATGGACCAGATCAAGAGCCAGATTTCCTCGATCGACCCTCTTGCCCACGAACCAGAGGTTGAAATCAACGGCGAAGAAGCCTTGGCCCGTATGCTGACAGGGCCTCGGGTGTTCAGTGACACTGTGCCGGCTGGCGTGACCTCGCTCCAAGAGCGCCGGAACCGCAAGGTCCGGCTTGCCGGAGCGCTGTTGCTGGGAGCAGCCGCCGTCACTGCCGGTGTCCTCGTGGCAGCCAACTTTGGGCCAGTGAGCTCGACGCCGGCGCCGGCCGTCACTGTGACGACGCCGGAAGCGACACCTACTCCCAGCATCTCTGCCACGCCTTCGCCAATAGCAACGCCAACTGCGACTCCGACGCCGGACGCCAGTCAGGTGCCGACCCCCACCGCACCAGCTGCGACCACCACTGCACCCGTGGCGCCGCCGGTCCAGGTGCCCACGATCCAGACATTCACCTTCCCTGATGGGCACGTCTCGTTCAGGTACCCCGCCGGTTGGACTGTTCGCCCGGAACAAGGTCCTTCCGACGGAGCCACCGTTCTGGACAGCACCGGCGCTGAAGTCGCCTTTATGAGCAGCGGTTTCTACGGCGACGGTACTGCCGGGCTGGTGGACCGGACAGTTCTGGACCGTGCCGTGGTTCCTGGAGTAACGGATACAGCAGGAAACCAGGTGGAATTCGGTTTCTCCCTGAACTACATCATGAACATCGACTACAGCTCCGGTAACGGGGGGATACCCACGGCTAGTGGGCGTTCCGACTCTCCTCCGGTCTACGTCATGGACATCCGGCTGTCCTCCGAGCTTCAATCCGGGCAGACTTCGTCCGGCACAAACCAGATCAGGGTCCCCAACGGGTTCATGAACGCATACGTGAAATTTGATCTCGACAAGCAACCAACCTTCGCTACCCCTGAGGCAGCGAAGGCCTGGATGGGCAGCACCCAGTACGCCCAGCTCAAGTCCCTGCTCCTGAGCGTCAGCTACAAATAACCCCATCTGAGTAGCAGTTGAGGCCGTTCTGAGAGCTCAGAACGGCCTCAACTGCGACCTACTTGGGCTAGCGGGTGGTGAGCAGGTGGCTGGCGGGGTCGTACCGGAAGGTGACCGGGCCGCCGTCGTGCTTCAGCGCTATGTTGCTGCCGTTCGCGGCGCCGCCCAGGCCGTAGTTCTCAGCCCAGGAGCCGTTGATAGCGGCCTTGAACTCGTAGTTCCCGGCGGGGAGGCTCGGCACGGACAGCTTCCAGGTCCCATCTGCAGGATCCAAGGCAAGCTGGGCTTGCCGGCAATCAGGCATCCAGTCGCCGGCACAGCCGAGCTCGGAGTTCAGGCTACCGGGAACGGAGACGGCAGCAGGCTGCTGACCGGCAACCGCGGCGCTGATCACGTTCGTTGCATGGTCGTACAAGAAAGTGACGGCGCCGCCAGGGTGCGTGAACACCACATCCGGACCGTTCAGAACGCCGCCAGCTCCATAGTTCTCATCCCACGAACCGTTGAGCGCAGCCTTGAACTCATACGTTCCCGCCGGGAGGTTCGGGACGTTCAGCTGCCACAGACGGTGTGTTGGTTCGTACGTCATCGACGCCTGCTCACACGACGGCTGCCAATCCTCCGTGCAGCCAAGCTCGGTGTTGAGGCTGCCGGCAACGGTCACGGTTTCGGGCTGCACAGGCTCACCCACCACACCACTTCGCGGCTCGCTCGCCGAAGTCTGTCCCCTGTTGTCCAGCACCACTGCGCGGTACTCCACTGACGTGCCGGACTCCAGGGAAGATACGTCGTGGAACACCTGGTAGGGCGCGTTGTCATCCGTGCCAATCGACTGCCACTCGCCGCCTGCCGTCCGCTCCTGGAAGGTGACTTCGTAGAACGAGTTACCGTCGACGTCGGCCGCCACCTTCAGGCGGGAAGCGTCACCGGCGGCCGTGACTGGCTTCTTGAGTACGACGCCGGGTGCCGCCTTGGACTGCGCGAGTCGCCCCGCTGCTTGGTACACCACGGTGGAAAGCGGAGGAACCGTAACGGTCAGCTTCGCCTGAGTGTCAGTCTTGGCGTCGGCTGCAGCGTCGCCATAAACGAGGTTGAACGGCTGCTTCGCCTCGTACGTCGGGATCTCCGCGGTCTGGGCGCTCTCGCTGTTGTTCACGGCAACCACGTACTCACGTTGCTCTTTGGCATCGATGCGGGAGAAGGCGTAAATCCCCGGGCCGTCGGCAGCGTAGCGGTTCTGCTGTGCACCGCTGCGGAGTGTGGGGTGCTCGGCGGTGAGTGCAGCAAGTTCGCTGATCTTCTTGTACAGCGGGTGCCCGGTATCGAAATTGTCCGTTGCATGCGTCGCGCTCGTGCCCAGAAGGTCGTCGTCAAGGTATTCCTGAACCTGGCTGGCGAACATTGATTGCCGGGAGTCCTGGTCCCCACCTGCCCCCGTGAATCCTTGCTCATCGCCGTAGTAGACAACGGGGTTACCGCGGGAGAAGTACATCAGCTCGTGGGCGAGTTCATCGCGCTCGACGAGTTCGGCGTCGGAGGCTCCTGCATTGTCCTGGGCGATGAACGTGCCGATACGGCCCATATCGTGGTTCCCCAGGAATGTAGGCAGTTGGTAGGCGTTGGAATCCGCATCCGTGTACCAGTCATCTCCGCTGAAGAACTCGGCCAAGCCACTGGCCTTGCTGCTCTGGGAGGCGAAGCTGCGGGCAGCTCCTTGGAAGCCGAAGTCGAGAACGGCCTGCATTTTGTTTCTGGTGGTGAATTTGGATGTGACGCTCTTGGAGGTGTCGAAGACTTCGCCAAACATGAAGAATTCGTCCTTGCCCTGTTCCTTGGCATAGCTCAGGACCTGCGGACCGAACTGCTGCCAGAATTCATCGTTGACGTGCTTCATGGTGTCGATGCGGAAGCCGTCGATCCCGAAGTCGTGGATCCAACTCTTGTAGACATCAACAAATCCATTGACCACGCGGGGATTCTCCGTGAACAGATCGTCCAAGCCGAAGAAGTCGCCGTAGAGCGCGTCCTCGCCGGAAAAGGTGGTGTTGCCACGGTTGTGATACAGCGTGGAGTCGTTAAGCCATGCTGGAACCTTGACGTCCTTCTCGGCTTCGGGGACCACCGGCGTGTAGGGGAAGGACGTGGCTGGATCCAGTGCTGGAAAGTCCTGCGTGCCGGCGTAATCGTGGTCATCGAAGGCCTCACCGGCCGCCGTGCGGTACGGCTCGCTTTCCTTGGAAATGTAGGGCGCTGACTCCGACTCCTGATACTGGATCACGTCGGCAGTGTGGTTGGTGATGATGTCGAAGTAGACCTTCATGCCCCGGGCGTGGGCGGCATCGATAAGCGTCTTCAGCTCCGCGTTCGTGCCCAAGTGGGGATCGATCTGGGTGAAGTCCGTAACCCAATACCCGTGGTATCCGGCAGAGCTGTTGTCCAGCTCGCCGCCGCCTTGGACAGCTTTGTTCTTGAAGCTCGGCGTAAGCCACAGGGCATTCGTTCCCAAACCCTGGATGTAGTCCAAACGGTCCTGGAGGCCCTTCAGATCACCACCGTTGTAGAAGCCCTTGCGAGTGGGGTCGTAGCCGGACACCATCGGATCCGAACCCAGCCCGCCGTCGTCGTTGGCTTTTGTGCCGTTGTTGAAGCGGTCAGCCATGACGAAGTAGAAGTTCTGATCACTGACGCCGCCGCGGACCGAGTGTTGGCCGGCGGGATCAGGCGGGGTTTTCTTGGTAGCGACGGCCGCGCTGGCGGGCAGGACAGTGGATGCCGTCACCACTGCGGTGGCGAGTACGACGGCGGGGACAATGGATCTATAGCTGCGAGATAGCAAGTGATGAAACCTTCCGCTAAGCGACTCTGCTGTGTGGCAACTCACAACTGTAAGCGCTTGCTTTCATGGATTCCACAGAAATAGAAGGTTTTCTAGATGTGAAGGGCTGTTACGCGCTCCAAATCTGGAAGCGTTTGCAGAATTTCTAGCCGAGAAAGGGCTCGAATCCTATTGTTCGCCTGCATGACACCATGCGGAAATGCTATGCAATTGCCTATAACGAACCGTCCATGACTTGCATAGGGTTGAGGAGATCTGCTTCACACCAGGGTCTGCTTCACAGCATGCAGCGCCCTGAACTACCCAAGGATGAGTTTCAACGATGAAGAGCATCGCCCTCCTGCGCGAACGAGCCACCCGTGTCATGCCCACCGGTTCCCACTGCCCGGCCTCGGGTTTGTGGAGCCCGGATTCTGAGCCTGATGCCGTCCAGGTGTTCGCCGAAGGTCACGTCCTCCCTGCGCACAATGGAGTGCCCACTGTCTGGCGGCGCCGGACCGCCGGCGAAGTCTCAGCATGACCAGCTCCATTCTGAACAGGCCCGCCGACTACCGGCACGTGCCGGCAGCCCAGTGGACTGAACTGGGCGCCGGGGATCGTGTCTGGATCTACGACGTCGCCTGGGGTGCCGGTACCGGCCGTGTTGACGACGTTTCCCACCACCAGGAACTGCTGTGGGTTGTCCTTGAACCCACTGGCCGCAAGCTGTTCTGCGGAACGGACGACGTCCAGGTCTGGGCGGCCTAACCCGCCGGAACCAGCACGCTCGGGGACCCCGTCTCCACCCTGCCCACGGGACCGTCGGGCAGGCCGGTTTCCGGGTCGAGCCTGAAACTCAGGACATCGTTGGAACCTTCATGCGCCACCAAGAGCCAGCCGTCGTGGACCAGGTGGTGCCGTGGCCATTCGCCCCCGCTTGGCACATCGGCCAGGGGTCTCACGTCCGTGCCCTGTGCGCCCACCTTCAGGACACAGATCCGGTTGGAGCCGCGGACTCCCACGTAGACGAACCGACCGTCAGTGGACATTGCAATCTCGGCGGCGGAGTCGCCGTCGAACGCTTTGTTGACACTGGCGGGAACCACGGCCGTGAGTTCGTAGACTCCTTGGGGTTCGGCCCTGACTGCTGCAACCTCAATCGAGTACTCCGTGTCGATGAAAACCGTGCCGCTGGGATGCCGCACCATGTGACGCGGGCCGGAGCCCTTGGGCAGGATCACGTGGTGGTCCGGCAGCAGCCCCTTGCCCGGCTCATACCGCCAAACCCTTACAAGATCGTGTCCGAGGTCCGTGGTCATCACGCGACCATCGGGAAGCATGAGGCTTGAGTGTGCGCGGCTGGGCCGCGGCTCGTCGGTGGGTCCAGTCTGATGGGGGTCGACGGCGGCTTCCGCGCTGGTCCGCGACGTGATGGCGCCGTCGTGGTCCAGTTCGTAGAGAATCACCTGGCCGTCACCCCAGCAGGTAACCACAATGAACCAGCCCTGTGGATCCGTCGCGACGTGGCAAGCAGCCTCGCCAGCCAGCCACGGTTCGCCCATTTGCTCCAATTCAACGGTACCGGTACGGCGGTAGGCCCGTACCATCTTGCCTTCCTCGGCCACGGCATAGAGCACAGGGAGGGTTGGGTGGACGGAGAGGAAGGACGGGGAGTTCGCGGCGACAGCCAGGCCAAGCGAAGTGAGTTTCCCGTCTGTATCCAGGGTGAGGGCGCCGATCCCTTCGCCATTTCCATTCCGGTCCGCGGTGTAGGACCCGGTCCAGATGAGTGTTTCAGTGCCGGCTGTTTCCATGTTCAGTTCCCCCATGTTTAGTGTCCCCGCCCCCTAGTGTCCCTGCACGTCCGAGTCGACGCCGGCATCAGGACCGGCGTCGAGGGTTTGCAGCCTTCTAAGATCATCCTGGTCCAGCTCGAAGTCGAAAACGTCAAGGTTTTCCCGCATCCTTTGCGGATTGGCAGTCTTGGGGATGGCAACCAGGCCCTGCTGGACGTGCCAACGAAGAACCACCTGGCCGGGCGTCTTTCCATGCTTGGTGCCGATGCTCGCCAAAACCGGGGCATTCAGGAGGTCGCTGCTTGCACCTAACGGACTGTACGATTCCGTGACAATCCCGTGCTGCTCGTTGAACGCGATGGCAACAGGACGCGGGATGGCGGGATTGACCTGAATCTGGTTGACCGCTGGAACAACATCCGTCTCACTCAACAGCCGGTCCAGGTGCGAAGGTTTGAAATTGGAAACGCCGATGGACCGTACCCTGCCAGAGGCCCGAAGTTCCTCGAAGGTCTTCCAGGTGGAGACGAACTCGTCACGGCGGGGGAGCGGCCAGTGGATCAGCAGCAGGTCAACGTAGTCCAGCCCCAGCCGTTCCAGCGAGCCATCGAGCCCAGGCACTGCCTTGCCCGAGCCTTGAAATCCGCCGTCCAGCTTGGTGGTGATGAAGAGCTCACCCCGGTCCACCCCGCAGGCGCGGATACCGTTGCCGACTCCCTCCTCATTGCCATATTTAACCGCCGTATCAATGTGCCGATAGCCGCAGGAAACAGCTTCCACTACGGCGTCAGCAACCTGGGCATCATCCAAGGGCCATGTACCCAACCCCAGTTGCGGAATCTTGTAGCCGTCGTTGAGTTCAATGAGCGGGGCAAGTGTCATGAGCATGATCTCCTCTAATGCTTGAATCTCGACGGGCGGGTCTCTTTGCTGTTCTACGCTGGCCACTGGCTGCTTGGCAACAGCTGGCGCCCACCCCTCATCGAGTCGACCACTCATAGAGTCGATCGCTCAGCTCCATGAAGTCTTCCGCAACCACCTGCAGTCCCGGATGCTGATCGTGCCAGTCGATGATCTCGCTCGCACCGTCCGCGAAAGGCATGGTTGCCTGGTAATCCGGCACGAGTGCCTTGATCTTGGAGTTATCGAACACCACCGAGTGCGAGCGGTCCCCCAGGAGGTTCGGGCCCAGCTCTTTGCTATGGGCGGCAATGGTCTCGGAGGAAACATGAAACAGCTCGGGTTCAGGAACCCCTGCTGCCCGGGCGAAGAGACGATAGATCTGGTTCCACGGCAAGAACTCGTCGGAAGTAATGGTGTAGCTCTCACCGACAGCCTGCGGCCTTCCCAAGAGGCCGACGAAGGCCTTGGCGAAATCACGGCTGTGGGTCAGCGTCCACAGGGAGGTCCCATCCCCATGAACCAACACGGGCATTCCCGCGCGCATGCGGTGAATGTCCGTCCAGCCACCCACCAGTGCGATCTTGGTCCGGTCGTAGGTGTGGGATGGCCGGACCACCGTCACAGGGAAGTCCTGCTCGCGGTAGGCCTCAAAGAACAACTCCTCACAGGCAATCTTGTCCTGCGAGTACTTCCAAAACGGGTTCTTCAGGGGAGTCGATTCCCTGATGGGCAAGGTGGTGGGTGGCTTTTGGTAGGCCGAGGCGGAACTAATAAAAACGTACTGACCCGTCCTCCCCCGGAACATCTCCAAGCCAGCCCGCGCATGAGTCGGAGTGAAGGAGATGAAGTCCGCTACGGCGTCGTACTCCCTTCCACGAAGTACCTCCCGCACCGCCCCGATGTCCCGGATATCCGCGTGGAGCACCTCGGCGCCCTCGGGAACCGGCCGCCCGGCTGACCGTCCCCTGTTGAGGATGGTCAGCCGGTGGCCCAGCGCGACGGCGCGTTCAGCCGCAGCCGCGCTGATGACCCCGGTCCCGCCGATGAACAGGATGTTCCGCGGCCGGACGGTGTCCGCTTGGGGGAGGAAGCTGCTCACCAGGCGTAATCCTCCGGGGCGGTGCGGTGGCCCGGGAAGATGTCATCGAGGCGCTTGAGGGCGTCCTCATTGAGGGTCACATCCAGTGCCCGGATTGCGGCATCCAGTTGCTCCTGCGTACGCGGTCCAACAATCGGCGCCGTCACCGAAGGCTGATGGAGCAACCAGGCCAAGGCAACGTCGCCGGGTTTCTGCCCGAGTTCGTCCGCGAAATCCTCGTACTGGCGGATCTGGTCCTCATGCTTGCGCAGCGTCTCCAGCGCACGGCCTTCCGTGCGGCGGACCCCCTGCTCTTCCTTCTTCAGCACGCCACCCAGCAGGCCGCCCTGCAGGGGAGACCACGGGATCAAGCCGAGTCCGTATTGTTGCGCTGCGGGGATGACTTCAAGCTCCAGTTCGCGCCGGAAGAGGTTGTAGATGGACTGCTCGCTGACCAGGCCCGTGTAATTGCGCCGGCGGGCGGCTTCCTGGGCCTGGGCGATGTGCCAGCCCGCAAAATTGCTGCTGCCCGAATACAGGATCTTGCCCTGCTGCACGGCAACCTCGATTGCCTGCCAGATCTCATCCCATGGCGTCTGGCGGTCGATGTGATGGAACTGGTAGACGTCGATGTAATCCGTCTGCAACCGCTTCAGGCTGGCATCCAGGGCGCGGCGAATGTTCAGCGCGGAGAGCTTTGATTCATTGGGACGATCCGTCATGGTGCCGTACAGCTTGGTGGCCAACACGGTCCGTTCCCGGCGCTCGCCGCCCTTTGCGAACCAGCGCCCGATGATTTCCTCGGTCCAGCCCCGGTGGCCCGAGCCGCCGTAGACGTTGGCGGTATCGAAGAAGTTGATGCCGGAATCCAGGGCGGAATCCATGATGGAGTGCGCCGTTGCTTCGTCCGTCTGGGGGCCGAAGTTCATGGTGCCCAGGCAGAGACGGGAAACCTTCAGGCCGGAGCGGCCAAGGTGGGTGTACTGCATGCTGTTGTGTCCTTTTTGTTTAGAACTGCGTAGGGGTGTTTAGAACTGCGTAAAAGCCGCGACGGCGGGATCGGAACCTATGCGGGCCCCGGCCTCCAGTGCGGTGATGGCAGCCAGTTCGGATTGGGTAAGGGTGAGATCGGCGGCGCCCAGGTTTTCCCGCATCCTGGCAGAGTCCGCGGACTTGGGGATCACGATGGTTCCTTGCGCGAGGTGCCAGGCCAGAATTACCTGGGCCGGGGTTGTTTCGTGTGCGGCAGCCACCAGGGCCACTACCTCGGCGTTCAGGTCCTTGCCCTGCCCCAACGGGCTGTACGCCTCAACGGCGATGCTGAGATCGCGGCACTTGTTTGCGAGATCGGCCTGCTGGAACGTGGGGTGCAGCTCGATCTGGTTCACGGCCGGCACTACGTCAGCTTCCCGCAACAGCTTGTCCACGTGGTCTGTGAGGAAGTTGGAGACGCCGATGGACCGGATCTGCTTGTCCTGGTAGAGCTTCTCCATCTCCTTCCAGGCCTGGGTGTACAGCCCCTGCGAAGGGACGGGCCAGTGGATCAGGTAGAGGTCAACTACCTCCAAGCCGAGGGCGTCGCGGCTGCGTTGGAAGGCGTCGTACGCCTCACCCTGCTCGCCATTGCGGAGCTTGGTGGTGATGAAAAGGTCTTCCCTGGGAAGGCCTGAGGCGGCGATGGCTGCGCCCACGCCAGCCTCGTTCCGATAGGCGGCGGCAGTATCGATGTGTCGGTATCCCGCCTCCAAAGCGTCTTCCACCACTTTCTGTGTTTCTTCCGGAGGAACCTGGAAAACACCGAATCCGAGCTGGGGAATGGTGACGCCGTTGTTTAGGGTCAGCTCTGGCATGAGGTCTCCTTCGAGGTAGATATTTCCAGGCCTGCCCGTGGTTCCTGTGAGTTCGGCCGAGGTAAGCCGGGTTTTCCAGAAAGCGTTTTCGGGAGGCTCTGTACTGAGCCTATTCAGTTTTCGTCGGAGAGTCAGCAATCCAGCCTGATCCTGTTTTTCCTAGGTCTGACAGTCCTACCCAAATCGGTGGTCCTGCTCTGGTCTTGCCCGCCGCGATAACGGCAGAATGGACGGATGGGTCAAAGCGCCGAGTTCGGAAAATTCCTCAAAGTCATGCGTGCCCGCCTTTCGCCGGAGGACGCCGGGGCCCAGGAGTCCACCGGCTCACGCCGGGTGCCCGGTCTCCGCCGCGAAGAGGTGGCGAGGCTCTCCGGGGTGAGCACCGACTACTACACACGCCTGGAGCAAGGCCGGAACATCCACCCGTCCAAGGCAGTCCTCGACTCTGTAGCGAGGGCACTGCGGCTGGACGCGGGGGAGCATGCGCACATGTTGGACCTGCTGGAGCACTGCGCCAGTTCAGCCGGAAATCCCGGCCCTGCCCAAAAGGTGCGCCCCGCGTTGCGGCAACTGCTGGACGCCGTGGGGGATGTACCCGCAATGGTCCTGGGGCGACGCGCGGATGTACTGGCCGGAAACCGGATGGCGCATCTGCTGTTCACGGATTTCACAGCACTGCCCGCGGCTGAACGGAACCTGACCCGCTGGATCATTCTGGATCCTGCAGCGAAGGATCTGTTCAGGGACTGGAAAACCGTGGCCGCCGAGGCAGTGGGCGCTTTGCGGATGGACGTCGGCAGGCACCCCAACGATCCCCAGACCAACCAGCTCGTAGGCGAACTTGCGGTGCACAGCGAGCATTTCCGTCAATGGTGGGCTGGGCACAGGGTGGCCTCACGCTCTGCCGGTACGGTGAGATTGCACCACACACTGGTTGGCGATGTTGAACTGAACTTTGAAACGCTAAGCCTCCCGGACGACCCCGACCAGCTGCTGAGGGTCCATTCCGCGAAGGCCGGTTCGCCGTCGTCGGACGCCCTGACGCTGCTCAGCAGCTTTGGCGAGGTATCGGCAGCGACCACCCCGGCGCCCGAACCCGCCCGCCGGGATGACAGTTGACGCCCATGTTTTTGTGGACATGGGCGTCAAGTGTTAGCTAGCGGAGGGCTCAGCGCTCCAAGCGGAAACCAAGCTTGATGGTTACCTGCCAGTCGGCAATTGCGCCGTCCTCCAGATGACCGCGGATCTCTTTCACCTCGAACCAGTCCAGGTTACGCAGCGTCTGGGAGGCGGCAGCGATTCCATTCCTGACGGCCGCATCGACGCCCTCGGAAGAAGTGCCAACAATTTCGGAAACGCTATATGTGTGGTCAGCCATGGTGCTCCTCATCATCGTCCCTGAATCTTTGAAAATGCTGGCCCGCTCGGCAGGCCGTTCCTGCAGACTAGCCCACGGACGTCCGTGGGGGCCAGAGGTCTGGCGGGCTCAGCTTTCGCGCCAGTCATTGCCCGTGATATGCGATCCTGCATGCGGTCCCATCTGGAGCATTCCGCCGTCCACCGGCCACGAGGCGCCAGTGACGTAGCTGGAATCCGGGGAGGCCAGGAAAGCGATGACGGCCGCAATTTCCCGTGCGTCACCTGGACGGCCAAGGGGCACGCCCGGCCGTTCCTTCTGCCTGGGGTCCTCGTCCGTTTGGCCCGTCATGGGTGTTGCGATCTCACCGGGAGCCACGTTGTTGGCGGTGATGCCGAACTCTGCGAGTTCCAGTGCCATGGTCTTGATGAGGCCGCCAAGGCCGTGCTTTGAGGCGTCGTAGGCGGAGGCTCCGACCCGCGGCTGGAACTCGTGCACGCTGGTGACGGCGATGATGCGTCCGCCGCGGCCCGCATTGACCATGCGTTTGGCAGCTGCTTGCATGGCGACGAATGCGCCGTTGAGGTTGGTGTCCAAGGTGGACATCCAGGTGTCGTAGTCCAGTTCCAGGAACTTGGTGCCATCTCCCGTTCCGGAGTTGTTCACGAACACGTCCACGCCTCCGAGTTCCTCGGCCAGCTTGTCAATGCTGGCAGCGGTTTCGGAGACGTTCGTGGTGTCCAGGTGGTGCACCACCGCTTTGCGGCCCAGGCCGCGGACTTCTTCTGCGGTGTCCTCGGCGCCCTGCTGGTCCGTGTGCCAGGTGATGCCGACATCCATGCCTGCCTTGGCCAGCGCAACCGCCGTGGCACGTCCTATCCCTGAGTCAGATCCTGTGACGATGGCGGTTTGCGGGGAAAATGATGCCTCGCTCATGTCCTTGCCTTCCGGTCGCGTGATGGTTCCGATGACTTATCCCTACCCGGACACACCGGATCGTAAACACGCAGGCTGGAAGATGCCGGTTCTTCCCGGATCCCGGCGGCGGATGGTGATGGAGTGTAGATTTTTAGCAGCACCACCAGTGAATTCCCACAACCAGGAGTACTCATGTCTGAAGTTATTGTCGTCGGCGTTGACAGCAGCGAAACGGCCAAACGCGCAGCAGTGGCAGCAGCGAAGCTTGCCACAGCCCTTGGCGCCGAGTTGCATGTCATCAGCGGGTTCTCCGATGACCGCATTGAAGAATTTGGCAGCGGCAGCGACAGGATCACGGTTTCTTCGGCGGACTCCGCAGAATACGTAGCCCGCAAGGTCTCTGAGGAACTTGATGTTCCCAGTGGCAACATCAAGTACTTCGCAGCCCGCGGTACGCCGGCCAACGCACTCATCAACTACGCCGAGACCAACAACGCCTCGTTGATCGTGGTGGGAAACAAGCGGATGAAGGGCCTGGGCCGTGTCTTGGGCAGCATCGCCAACAGCGTGGCACACGGTGCTCCGTGCGACGTGTACATCGTGAACACGGACGTCGACTAAACCTGACTCAACGGGGGGACAGTAAACGTCCCAATGGACTTCCATTGGGACGGTTGCTGTCCCCTGCTTGGGTTAAGCCTCCAGGACGTACGTCTTCAGATCGTCCAAGGTCTGCTGCATGTGGGCGTCCATGGCCAGCCGGGCTTCATGCGGATTACGCGACTCCAAGGCCGCTGCGATTTTCCGGTGATGGCCGATCGCGTGCTCCTGGATTTCAGCGAATGCTGAGGTCTGCGTCCGCCGTGCCTCAAGCACACGATGCAGCGGCTCGAACAGTACAGCCACGAACACGTTGCCCGAGGCATGGAGGATGACATCGTGGAAAGCGAGATCGGCTTCCACGAAGGCGGCCACGTCATCGACCTCGTGTGCGGCTTGCATCTTTTCAACGTGCTCTTTCAGGGTGATCAGCTCGTCGTCGGAGATGCGTTCCGCTGCGAGTTCGCAGGCACCGGTCTCCAGCATCCGGCGCAGCTCGATGAGCTGGACGGCAGCGGCCGCGTCTTTGGTTCCCTCGGAAGCGGCACGCAGGACGGCCTCCAGGGATGCCCACTGGTTCAGTGGATTCACGAATGTTCCGCGGCCGCGTTCCACACTGAGGATCCGCTGCGCCTCGAGGGTCTTCATGGCTTCGCGCACGGTCATGCGGCTCACCTCGTGCCGTGCGCTGAGCTCCAGTTCGCCAGGGACAATCGTCCCGGGCGGAAACTCGCCCGCGATGATCCGGTCCAGCAGCTCATCAGCAACGACGCCCACCAGCGACTTGCGTGCCATGTATCCCCATTTCCTGTAATTCAGACCCTCCGGCACCTCATGGATGTTTTCCTCCAGGCGCGGATGGTTGTCAGACATCTTACGCTGGCGGTGGCCAGCTCGTTTTCCAAAATTCACACAAAATCGTGGCGCATTCTTCCGGCTGCTCCCAATGGACGCTGTGACCGGCGTCTGGAATGGCCTTCAAGCTGCGCGTTGGGCTTGCGGCCACGAATGCGGCCATCTGTTCCATGGACCGCACGCGGTCCCCTGTGCCTGCGATCACCAGCAGTGGCGCCTGAACCCGGCCGGGCACGGAAGGTTCGACGCCGGTCATGGCCGCCCAGGCGCTGGCGGACAGAATCCGGAACGGCGTATCGAATCCTTTGCTGAGCAGCTCCGTGTCTTCCGGGGAGAGGTGCCCATACCAGGCGTTCATGAGCTTCAGCTTGGTACCCGCGTCGAAGTATCCCTGCTCCAGCTGTGACACCAAGAGGTTCTTGAAGCCCTCGTTTTGAGGTGCCGGAACCATTCCTACCAGAGCCACTGTTGCCACTAGTTCTGGATGCTTTGCCGCCAAGGTCAGTGAGACGCTGCCGCCCATCGAATGCCCCACCAGGTGCGCCGCCCCTTTTGTCCGGGCGCGGATCGCTGCTGCAACTGAAGCGGCGGCAGAGTCCAGCGTCCACTCGAAGTCCGGCGGCAGGTCCTGACCGGGGTGATAGCCGGGGAGGTCGAGGATCCACACTTCGCGTCCGGCGTCGAGCAGTAGCTTTGCCAGCGGCTCCCAGTACACGGATCCCGAAGCCCAGCCGTGGATGAGCACAACGGGGACTTGCCCGCCGGGGGAACGCGAGGAGGTTCTCACGTCCACAAAGGGGAGTGGAGTTGCAACGCCGGCCATGTCTCCAGACTAATGACGCACGGCATCTTGCGCGGTGAAGGGCGCTGTGTCACACTGGCTACGAAATGTTAGATGTCTGACATCTTACATTCACTAAACCGCTACACAGATTTCCCACGATGGAGTGCACCGTGACCCTTGAAGCAGACGTTCTGGCCTCTTTCCCGGCGGAGGTCCAGATTCCGGCTCAGCTGGTTGCTGACGCCGTTGCCGCGTCCTCGGCTGAGGCCCCCCGCGTCCTGGTAGTCCTCGACGACGACCCCACGGGAACGCAGTCGGTCGCGGATCTCGCCGTCCTCACCCGTTGGGACGTCGCGGACTTCACCTGGGCCTTCAATCACATTCGCGAGAGCCAGACCAAGCCCGCCGTCTACGTCCTCACCAACACCCGCAGCCTGGATCCAGCAGAGGCCGCAGCGCGGAACGAGGAAATCGTTCGGAATGCACTGGCAGCAGCGGCCGGGAACGTCAGCCTCGGCTTCGTCAGCCGCAGCGACTCCACCCTGCGCGGCCACTACCCGCTGGAACCGGACGTCATTGCCGCCGCCGTGGCCGCCGAGACCGGTGAAACCACCGACGGCGTCGTCATCGTTCCGGCATTCCCCGACGCCGGTCGCGTCACCATCGGCGGTGTGCACTACATGCGCGGCGACGCCGGCACCCTAACCCCGGTGTCCGAGACGGAATTCGCGAAGGACGCGTCCTTCGGTTTCGCCAACTCCGAGATGGCCAAGTATGTGGAGGAGAAGTCGGAGGGCCGGTTCCCCGCAAGCGATGTGATCGTCCTTGACCTCAACATCATCCGTGCCGGCGCATCGGCCCAGGACCCGGCCATCTCAGCGAAGGCGATCGCCGACGCCATTGAGTCCGCTACCAACTCCACTCCGATCGTGGCCGACATCGTCACCGAAAACGACTTCCGGGCTTTGGCCCTCGGCCTCGAAGAAGCCGAACGTCGCGGCAAGAAGCTCCTCTACCGCGTGGGTCCGCCATTCGTCCGTGGCCGCATCGGCCAGGAAATCCGCACCGCACTGACCGCCGAAGAGGCCTACGCCGGCAACACTCCCTCCACAGCCGGTGGCCTGATCGTGGTTGGCTCGCACGTTGGCGTCACCACACGCCAGCTCAGCGCCCTGACGGCAGCGCACAGCTCCGCGCGCATTATCGAGATCGACGTTGAGAAGCTCCTCGCAGCCGAAACCGAAGCGGAAGCTGACGGTTACATCGCCACGGTGGTGTCCGACGTCGTTGATGCCCTCCACCAAGGCGACGTGATCGTCCACACCAGCCGCCTGCTCATCAAGACCGACGACGCCGCAGCGAGCCTGAAGATCGCCCGCACAGTCTCGGCCGCCGTCGTCAACGTAGTGAACCGGACGCTGAAAACCTTCCCGCCGCGGTTCGTTATCGCCAAAGGTGGCATCACGTCCTCGGATGTTGCGGCGCACGGACTGGAGATCCGGCACGCAATCGTCCGCGGACCGATGCTGCCGGGCATCGTCTCGCTCTGGGAACCGGTGGATGGCCCGGCGAAAGGCATCCCGTACATCGTGTTCGCCGGCAATGTGGGCGATGACCAGTCCCTGGCCCAGGTCACCCGCAAACTCAGCGCAACCTTCTAACCCGCAAAAATTCAATGGAGGACACCATGACCAGCAGCAACTACACCGTCACCGTTCTGGGCCTCGGCGCCATGGGCCTGCCCATGGCCACCCGCCTCGCGTCTGAGTTGACCGTCCACGGTTTCGACATCGCCGAAGCCCGCCTGGAGCTCGCCGTCGAAGCCGGCATCAAGACGTTCGCTTCTGCCCGCGAAGCCTCGCAGGATGCCGACGCGCTGCTCCTGGCCGTTCGCAACGGTGAGCAGCTCAACGATGTCCTGTTCGGCGAAAACGGCGTTGCCTCGGTTCTTAAGCCGGGCGCCGTTGTCATCCTCGGCAGCACCGTCGGGACCGAGGCCATCCCGGCCACCGTCGAGAAACTGGCCGAGTACGGTGTTTCACTCGTGGACGCGCCACTGTCCGGTGGACCGAAACGTGCGGGCGAAGGGGATCTCCTGATTGTTGTTGGCGCCGAACCGGAGGCGCTTGAAAAAGCCAAGCCCGCGTTGGAACTGCTGGCATCAACCCTGAGCATCGTGGGTGACAAGCCCGGCGACGGCCAGGCCCTCAAGACCGTGAACCAGTTGCTCTGCGGCGTACACATCGCCGCAGCTGCAGAGGCCATGGCCCTGGCCGACGCTCTGGGTCTTGACCAAGCAAAGACCCTTGCGGCCCTCGAAGCCGGAGCAGCAGGTTCCTTCATGCTGTCCAACCGCGGACCCCGCATCTTGGAGGCCTATACCGAGGACGGAGCGGAGGTCCTCAGCCGCCTGGACATCTTCGTGAAAGACATGGGCATCGTCGGCAAAGCCACCCGCGCTGCCGGCCTTGCCGCACCCGTTGCAGCCGCTGCGGAACAGCTTTACCTTCTCGGCCAGGCCCAGGGCCTCGCCGCCGCCGACGACTCCGCAGTCATCAAGGTTGTCGCGC
Source organism: Arthrobacter sp. 2762 (assembly GCF_040548745.1). NCBI lineage: Bacteria > Bacillati > Actinomycetota > Actinomycetes > Micrococcales > Micrococcaceae > Arthrobacter > Arthrobacter sp. 2762. The sequence continues at coordinate 739,247 of NZ_JBEPSI010000001.1, read as the reverse complement.
CCACAAAGCGCACCAACTAACCCCAACAAAACCCGCGACGACGGCGGTCCCCCCTTCGCCGTCGTCGCCACCTCCCGCCGGTCTTCTCTAGACTGGTATGTCAAAGGAGACACCCCCAATGAATCCCCTCATCAACTCCTTGGTGGTCCGGGCTGCTGATGCCCCCGCCATCAAACCGGCAGTGGAACTGGGAACACCCCTGTTGCTGACTATCGCTGCTGCGGGCATTGCCCTGCTGCTGGTGCTGATCATCCGCTTCAAGATCCAGGCCTTCGTTGCCCTGTTGGCTGTCAGCATCCTGGTAGGTGTGGCGGCCCAGATTCCGCTCAAAGACATCTTCACCGTGGTGGCCAACGGCGTTGGCAGCACCATGGGCAAGGTCGCTTTGTTGATTGCGCTCGGCGCCATTCTTGGCCGCATGATCGAGGTATCCGGCGGCGTGCAGTCGTTGGCTACACACTTCACTGAGAAGCTCGGAGCCAAGCGCGTTGCCATCGCCTTGACGGCCGTGGGCTTCCTCGTGGCGATTCCGGTGTTCTTCGAGGTGGGCGTCATCGTCCTCGTCCCGATTGTTTACGCCTTCGCCAAGATCGCGAACGTTCACCCGATCAAGTTCGGCCTGCCCATGGCCGGCATCATGCTGTCCATCCACGTGGCTGTCCCGCCGCACCCGGGAATCGTTGCGGGCGCTGGTGTCTTTGGCGCCGACATTGGCCTCATCACCCTGATTTCGCTGATCATCTGCGTGCCGCTTGGCTTCCTGTCCTACTGGGTTGCCAGCATCATGAACCGCAAAGAGTACGAGTTGCTCCCCGGTATCAAGGCACAGGTGAAGGAATTCGGGTCCGAGTCTCTGGTCCACGTGGGCTCAGACGGTCCCGGCGCCCGCGCCATCGCCCCTCCGCGTCCCGGCCTGATCATGTTCCTGATCGCTGCTCCGATCGTCCAGATCCTCGTGGGCACCCTGGGAACGCTGACCATTGCCAAGGACAACTACTGGTACGGCGTGGCCGCGTTCATCGGCAACCCGTTCTTCGCGCTCCTCGTGGCGGTAGCCCTCTCCTTCTTCCTGCTGGCAGTCCGCCGCAACTGGTCCCTCAAGGAAACCGGCGAGATCTTCGAAGGCGCCTTGCCTCCCATCGCGTCCATCCTCATGGTGGTTGCAGCTGGTGGCGTGTTCGGTGAGGTCCTGCGCACCTCCGGCATCGGCGCCGCCCTGTCCCACACGCTGGACAGCCTGGGCCTGCCGGTGATCGTGCTTGGCTTCGTTATCTCCCTGGCACTGCGCGCCGCCCAAGGTTCGGCCACCGTTGCCATTGTCACGACCACCGGACTGCTCACTTCCGCAGTGATGGAAGGCGGCTACACGCCCGCCCAGATTGCCGTGATCGTGATCGCCATCGGATTCGGCGCGTTGGGGCTCTCCCACGTGACGGACGCAGGTTTCTGGACCGTGATCCGGTACTACGGGCTTACCGTCACGGACGGTCTCAAGACCTGGACCGTCCTCACCACCATCCTCGGCCTGGCTGGCTTCGCACTGACCTACGTTGCCTGGATCCTGGTGGGAGGTCTGGCCCACTAATGCGCGCCAAACTGGATCAGTTGGTCATTTCCGCCCTCGCTGACGGCTCTGCTGTTCCGGCCTTCACCTGCTACGACTTCACTACCGCGCTAGCCGTTGTTTCGGCGGCGGAGGAAGCCCGGCTCGGTGTTGGCCTGCTGGTGGCGCCCAAGACGGCATCAACGCCCAACGGGCTCAGGCTCATCGCAGCACTTCGCGGCCTGGCCGACGACGCAAGCGTCCCGGTATCCGTCCAGCTGGATCACGCCTCGGACCTGCAGGTCATCAAGGATTCCGTGGCTGCCGGGGCGGATGCAGTGCTTGCCGATGGTTCGTCCTTGCCGTTCGAGGACAACATCGCCTTCGTTCGCGAAGTCCGTGCGGCGCTGGACGATGAGGGTTTCTCCGACGTCGTGATCGAAGCAGAACTTGGCGGCCTCGCCGGCGACGAGGACAAGGCTTTCGGCGCCGAAGACTCAGCGCACGACGCCGGTACTTCAGTCGCCGGCCTCACTGATCCGGCGCAGGTGGCCGAGTTCGTTGCGCGGACCGGAGCGCAACTGCTCGCCGTTGCGGTGGGGAACGTGCACGGCAAGTACAAGGGTGAGCCCACCATCCGCTGGGATGTGCTGCAGGACGTTGCTGCGCGCACCGAGGTCCCGCTGGTGCTGCACGGCGCCTCCGGCATCCCCGCTGACCAGCTCTCAAAGGCTCCTGCCATGCAGGTTGGCAAGGTGAACTTCAATACTGAGCTGCGCACCGGAATCCTGGCGACCCTCGAAGCCGAAACCGCCGCCCACCGGGCCGACGGTGAGAACCTCCAGGGCCTGCTGGATCGATGGAATGGTTCCGCGTGGTCCTTCGCCGGGGCGACGCTGGCGATGCTCAGTGACTGACACAACCCTGCCCTTACAGGCTCTGTAACACGGGGAGGCTAGGATCAGACCATGATTCTGGCCTCCCTGATTTTCGCCCTGCTTGCGGCGTTGCTCCACGTGTATATCTTCACCATGGAATCCATCACATGGACCAAGCCAGCTACATGGAAACGATTCAGCGTGACATCGCAGGCCGACGCCGAAACCACCAAGCCACTTGCTTACAACCAGGGTTTCTACAACCTCTTCCTGGCCATCGGCGCGTTGATAGGCATTATCGCAGTGGCCATGGGTGCTCCGCAGGTGGGCTGGACCCTCGTCTTCAGCTGCTGCGGTTCCATGCTCCTTGCGGCACTGGTGCTCGCTGCAAGTGGCAAAAAGTATCTCCGCCCTGCGGTTCTCCAAGGGACAACGCCGCTGCTCGCCGTCGTGCTTGGCGTGCTGGCTGTCCTTTAGGGCGCTGTTGCTTAGTGCTCCGGCGGGCCGCTCTGCGCTGCGGCCTGGTCCATCCACACAACCTCCCAGTGGTGGCCGTCGAGGTCACGGAACGCCCTGCTGTACATGAACCCGAGGTCCTTGGGGTCGTACGTCTCGGAACCTCCGGCTTCGAGCGCCTTAGCGGCCAAGGCATCTACACCTTCGCGGCTGTCGGCAGAGATGGCAACAATTGCCGCCGTCGAGTTCTGAGTGTCCGCGATGGGCTGACTGGTGAACTGACTGAATTTGTCGTGAGTCAGGAGCATTGTGTAGATGGTGTCGCTAAAGACCACGCAAGCGGCAGTCTCATCGGTGAAGTTCGGATTGATGGAGTAGCCGAGGGCGGTGTAGAAGGCCTTGGACGCCTCGAGGTCGCTGACGGGCAGGTTCACGAAAATGGACGTAGTCATGGGTTCGATCCTGCCGGTGTTTCGCCATCCAGTCCAGAGCACGATAAGCGGTTGTGAATAACGCTTAGGAAGTCTCCCGCCACAGCGGCAGGGGTACCACGCTGCGGCTGCGACCTGCTTCGTCCAGGACGTGGCCCAACCGCTTAAAGGTCCGGACTACAGCCTGCCTTGAGATGACTGCACTTCCGGGAGCCCGCTGGGCAAGTTCGCGTTCGTAGGCCTGGACCTCCAGATAGTCCCGGACCCACAAAGTGACCAGCAGGTTCTGTGCGCCAAGGACTTGGGCGCTCAAGCGACAGTTGGGCAAGGCCGCGAAGAAGCTGCCCACACCGTCAACGTACTCAGCTGGAACGTTCAGGACGAGCGTCACTTCCCTCAGTCCCTGCTGGGCGGAGCTGGACGCATCGCATCTCAGCGTCATGTAGCCGGTAGCCAGGAACCTTTCCACCCGCCGTCGGGCTGTTTGGGGCGAAACGCGGCAGGCGGCACCCAGTTCCGCCCAGCTCGCCCTGCCATCCTTGGCGAGCTCTTCCAACAATGCTGCATCAAGCCGGTCCGGGGCGTAGGCCGACTGCTCGGGCAGGGGTTCCGCTGACACGAGCCTTGCACGTGCGGGTTCAAGCGTGCCGCTGCGCCATTCTGAGGCCTGTCGATACAACTTGGTGACGAAAACGACCTCACGATGGGTGACGCCGGGCAGCCTTGGAAAGGCGCCCGTGACGATATCCATCAACTCTTCATGGCTGGATGCAAAGCAGTCAATGAAGAGATCGTGCGCGCCTGTCACCAAAGAAACAGTGCCGAACGCAGGTTCGGAGCACAACTGCTCGATCAGCGCCTCGCTCTCGCTGGGCGAGGATGACAGATGGATGAAGGCAGACCACCCGGCACTGAGATAGCGCTGTCCGGGTGCAGGTGTGATCCAAGCCTGGCCCTGGCCGGCGAGGGCGTTCCATCGCCTTGCCACTGTGGGCGCAGACAGCTCAAGGGCGTCAGCAATCCGGCTCCACTCTGCCCTCGGATTGATTTGGAGGGCATTCAGGATTTCGAGGTCCAGCTCAGAAATTATGGCTGATTCGTTCACCGGAACCTTCTTCATGTCTATTTCAAACAATTTTCCAACCAGTCTAGACGAGCACAATATCGTCGTGACTCGCATCACTAATCGGCGGCCCACCCTCAACAGGCCCAAGACCACAAGGAAGCACATGGGAAGCAAGACAGCACTAGCGGCGGCGTCAGGAACGCGCCGGTCCATTGCGGGAATGATCTTCGCAATGGCATTGATTGAATCACTGAGCGGGGTCACCCAGGGGTACCTGAACCCGATCCTCCCCGCGCTCGGACCCGTCTTCGACATCGACGATCCAACCATCAACGGCATCTTCCTGATCTCCAACGTGAGCTTTGCGGTTCTCACTCCGATCATTTCAAGGCTCGGCGACAGCTACGGATACAGGCTGGTGCTGCGCTGGTCCACAGGGGTAGTGACGCTCGGAGTGCTTCAGATGGCGTTGTGGCCCTCGCTGTGGACAGTAACGATCGGCGTGGTCATGCTTACCTGCGTGGTGGGCTTCATCCCCCTCATGATGGGCATCCTGCGTGTTAGCAGCCCTGGGCATACGCGCACTGGCGTGAGCGTCATGATCGGGATGCTCATGATCATGGTGGGAGCCGGCGGACTCTTTGCCGGAATCGTTGGGGTCACCAGTCCGACACTCGGTTTCTGGGTGGCGGTTCCTTTCGCGGTGGTCGCCTTCATCTCATCCTTCTTACTGCCCGACGCCGGTGTGCCGACTCGTGAGGGCATCGCGCTTGGGCCGTTGCTGGCTTGCTCGCTCGGTCTCATTGGTTTTGTTGTGGCGCTCTCGATGGCGCCCGAATGGGGTTGGCTGGATGCCCGCACTTTGGTCGCTGGCCTGCTGGGCGTATCCCTTCTGGCCTACTGGGCCAAGAGTGATTTCAGTGCAACCCAGGGTAAACGTTTCATGGACCTGCGGATGCTGGCCATTCCGCGGATCCGCTCCATTTCACTCGCCACGTTCTTCTTTGGCTTCGCGTCCATCAGCTACTTCGGCACCAACGGGATATTCCTGCACTCCAATCCCGACAAGACGGGTTACGGATTTGCCCTGAGCCCCTTGATGATCGCCATTGTCCTGGCCTTGGCCTCCGTTCTCTCGCTTGTGTCCTCGCTGCTCACGGCCCGGGTTTTGCGAAAATTCGGTGAGCGGGCCACACTCGTCTTTGCCGGCCTCCTCCTGGCATGCGGTTTCCTGGTCATGATCCTGGCGCACGGGACTTTGTCCGGTTACTGCTTGGGCTTCGCCATGTTCAACCTAAGCCTGGGGATGTACCAGGCCGGGACCCGCTCATTGTCTGTGGAAGGCGTCCCATTGGCGGAAACTTCAACTGCGGCCGGACTCAATGAGCTCGCGTTGTCTGTAGGGATCGCCGTGGGTGCGGCCGTGGTGAAGCTGATCTCATCTGCATCCGTCGAATCCGGCCGCATCACTGAGGCCGGGCTTCTGTCCATCTGGGGAGCCTTGGCAGTGGCCGCACTGATCGCGGCGGCGGCAAGCGCCCGCTACCCGAAGCGCGAGAACGCCGAGGTGTCCGCATGATCGCCGCTGGTCTTAACAGCAAGAGCCGCGAGGCCGCCGTCGTACGCGTATCCCAAGGCGAGATCGAGGCCGCGCTGAAGGCCGCCATCGAGCGGTGGAAACCGGACCTGCTGGACCTCAGCCACGCCATCCACGCCGATCCGGAGCTCGGCGGTCAGGAGTTCCGTGCCGTCAAGCGCATCAGGCGGCTTCTCCGTACTGCTGGCTTCCGCCTCGATGATTGCCAGCCACTGCAGGCCACCGCGTTGAGCGCGAGCTACGGAAGCGGTGAACTGGTGGTGGCCCTCTGCGCTGAGTATGACGCCCTGCCGGACATTGGCCACGCCTGCGGGCACAACGTCAATGCTGCCAGTGCTGTGGGGGCGGCGCTGGCCCTGGCGGCGGTGGCCGACGAGCTCGGCATCACTGTCAAAGTGCTCGGAACGCCGGCGGAGGAGACCACCGGCGGCAAAGTGGACCTGATCGCGGAAGGCTTCTTCGAGGACGTCTCGCTGGCGATGATGGTTCACGCCGGTGCGGCTGACGTAGTAGGAGGTTCGTCGTTGGCGATGTCCATGTGGGACGTGTTGTTCGAGGGCAGGCCGGCCCACGCCGCTGCTGCCCCGATGGAAGGGGTCAACGCCCTGGACGCACTTGTCGTCGCGCAGACGGCCATTGCGCTGGCGAGGCAACAGCTCCCGATCGGGTCGATCATTTCGCTGATCGTCACTGAAGGTGGAAGCGCCGTCAACGTCATCCCCGAGCGTGCACGGGCGAGCGTTGAGATGCGGGCTCCGAGCATCGAGAAGCTGCGAATCATCCAGGACAAGGTCCGGCGCTGCCTCGAAGCAGGCGCCCACGCCAGCGGTTGCACCCTGGAAGTCACGCCAACCGGCAATGACTACGCCGAACTCCGACAAGACCCGTTCCTATCGCATGCCTACCGCGCAGCCATGACGGCCATCGGACGGGACGTTGTCTTCAATGCCGATCCCGTGGCCTCAACGGACATGGGGAATGTCTCCCAACTGGTGCCAACCATCCACCCGATGGTTGGCTACGACGTTCGTGGCGCAGCCCATCACACAGCCGAATTCGCCGCCTTTGGCGCTTCGGTTGGCGCCGACAAGGCAGTACTTGACGGATCGTTCGGTCTGGCCGCGGCCGCATGCGCTGGCGCCTTGGACCCGGAGGAACGGAGGCGGTTACTGACCAGGCCGGGCCACTAGCACCTGCCAACGCCAGCACCGCTGGTCCGCACGGCACCCGGGGCGGACAATGGAGTCAACACGCAGGGGCGTGGAGTCGTAGGGAGGGCCATGCAGCGGGCAAAACCGGTTCATCCTCCCGCCAGCCGGAGCACGGCTGTGCCGGGAGCTTCGGCTGCGCGGCGTGATCCAGCAATCGACCTTGTCCGCCTCATCTGCCTGCTCCTGGTGGTCGCGGCCCACTGCATGATGGTCAGCCCCGTTCTGCACAGGGACGGGAAAGTCACCACGGAAAACACTCTCATGGACCAAAGCTGGTTCACGCCCGTGGTTTGGGTGCTCATGATCGTCCCGCTGTTCTTCGTCCTGGGCGGCGTCACCGGGTTGCAGTCGTGGCGACGCCTGAAAGCACGCGGCGGCACGGGCTTCGACTTCGCGCAGCTGCGACTCCTTCGCTTGGTCCGCCCCGCCATGGCCCTGCTCGCCGTGATGTGGGCGGGGCTTTGGGCGGCACTGCTCCTCGGTGTTGATCCACAGGTGATCCAGTTGATGACCACCGGTGCCGCGATGCCCCTCTGGTTCCTGGCCGCCTACCTCACAGCACAGGTCAGCATCCCGCTCATGGCCCGGCTTCATCAACGTGCTCCGCTGCCGACGTTGGGCGTCCTCGTGGCGCTGATCATTACCGTCGATTCCCTCCGCGGCGCTGTCCCGGTTCTTGCCTTCGTCAACATGGTGTTTGTCTGGTGCGCAGTCCAGCAGCTCGGCTTCTTCGTGGCCGACGGCTTTCTTGAGCATCGCAGCAGAACCTGGCTGGTTGGGGCGATCATAGTCAGCAACGTGTTGCTCGGGCTGGTGACCGGCGTGGGCGTATATCCGGGCAACATGGTGGTGAACATCAACCCACCCAACCTTTGCCTGCTTCTGCTGGCTATTTCACAGACTGCCACCCTCCAACTTCTGGGAAAAGGCATACGCTGGATCGCCTCTGTCCGCTGGGTCCAGACGACTATTGCGGTGGCGGGCCGCCGGTCCATGACCGTTTACCTCTGGCATCTTCCTCTCCTGGTGGGCATGTCCGGGCTCCTCTTACTCACAGACTTTCCCAAACCGGCCGACGGCACAGCGGAATGGTGGTGGGGACGCATTCCCGTCTTCTTCGCCGTCGTAGCCCTGCTGCTGCCGGTCGTGCTGCTCCTTGGTCGCCTGGAGAACCGTCCGACGGCGGCCAGCCACGCGCGGGGTCCCTCGCGCACCGCTGTGGTGACCGCCGCCGTCGTGGTTCTGGTCCCGGTTGCAGATGCCGCATTCAATGGCCTGACGCTGGCGCTCCTGGGCGGGGGAGCCGCGTGCTTCGCGCTCGCAGTCCTGCTGCTTGGCAGGGTCCCGACGCCGGTGCTGCCGCCGTCGGGACCGGACGAGACGCCAACGCCCGGGGGAAAGCAGTCCACATTGCCAGCGCAGGGTTTACGTGCCAATCTCGAATCATGACCGAGCACACTGAATCATTGGCAGACTCGTTCCGCGCTGGCGTCACCACAGTTCGAAACGACAAATTCCATCGCTATGAACTCCGCGTAGACGGGGAGTTGGCGGTGATATCCCAATTCATCGATAGGCCCGGTCACATCGATTTCACCCATACCGAGACAAAGTCACAGTTCAAAGGCCAGGGGCTGGCCAAGGTGTTGGCACATTTTGCCTTGGATGATGTGGTGGCATCCGGCAAGCGCATCATTCCGCATTGCCCGTACATCGCGGCATACCTGCAGAAGCATGAGGGCTACGAGCAGGACGTCGACTGGCCCGCCGAGAAACCTGTAGGCGAACCGGACAACGAGTAGGGCTCCCGGGTCCAAACTGACGCCTGATGGGCGGCCGATACACGACTCCTCCCAACTGATTAGTGCACCTTCCTGCCGGATCGTGTCGCAGAAATTCCAAGTAATTTGACCCTTTAGTCCTCAGTACCCTGCGATTCAAGTCATCCCGGAATTTGCTGTCACACTGGGCCTATGGGGAGCGATTTTGATACTGGTTCCAGCGGCGGAACCGTCACCGCTGGACCAGTCAGCGATCAGGAAATCATTGCGGCGGTCCGAGGAGGCGACACCGATGCCTTTGACTCGTTGTACCGCCGGCATCTGGCTGCTGCGCAATACGTTGCGCGGGCGAACTCTGATAACCCGAGTGACGCCGACGACATCGTCGCCGAGGCATTCGCATCGGTGTTTCAGGCTCTTAGCAGCGGCAAAGGACCACGGGAGTTCTTTCGCGCCTACCTGCTGACAGTCGTGCAGCGGACAGCGCATGCGCGGAACCGGAAAGCCAGGCTCACCCAGTCTGCCCCTGACGACGCCATGCTGGATACCGCCGTCGTCGACGCCGACCCCATCTTGAGGGAATTCGAATCCTCGGCCGTGGCGACGGCGTTCAAGTCCCTTCCTGAACGCTGGCAAGCGGTGCTCTGGCATGTGGATATTGAGGGCATGAAGCCGGCCGCAGCTGCGCCGTTCATAGGTGTCAGCCCCAATGGAGTGTCATCTTTGCTCATCCGGGCAAGAGAGGGACTCCGTCAGGCGTATTTGCAAAGCCACGTGGTGCTTGCTCCTGACGATGAGTGCGCGGAGTATTCCGGCCAGTTGGGCAAATATGCACGGAACGCGCTGAAACGGACCTCAAGCGAAAAGGTCAGCGCGCATCTGGAGACCTGCTCAAAGTGCACAGCACTGCTGTTTGAACTCAACCACATCCAAGGTGCCATGCGGGCAGCTCTCTTCCCCCTGGTGACGGGCATCGCACTGACTCCTGGCGCGGTTGCGGGGTTGCTCTCGGTATCGAGCCCTTCGGGCCTCACAGGGGAAGGACACGCAACCGTTCGATCCCTCGGCCACGTGTGGAAGGTTGCTGTTGCTGCGGCTGTTGCTGCAGGCGTGGCGATTTTTGGTCTGGTCGCGTGGTTCGGGCAGTCCGGTGCCGAGGTCAATAACGCCGGCGATGCTCCAAGCACCTCTGCCTCACCCTCGGCGTCCAGCCCCACAAAGGACGTGCCCAACGTGCCGTCCCCAGCTCAGTCAACGGTGCAGTTGCCGCAACCTTTTGCACCAGTAGAGATTGGCCCCCGTCCTGTATCCGAGGAAATTGCCAGGCCGCGGGCAGCAGTTGTCACGAACTCCGGGACGGTATCCTCAACCACAGAGGCCGTACCTCCAACGGCTGCCCCGTCACAGACGGTCGACGCTGTTTTTGGCGTGGAAGCCGGCGGCGGGCTACTCGAGCGCGATATCAGTGTGGGCTTTTCACTGCTTGGAGACTCGGTACAAAGCTCCGGTGAAACAACCTTCAGCCTGCCGGAGAATGCCACGTTCATCCCGGGGAAATTCTCGGCACCGTCCGGATGGTCGTGCTCGGATCCCGCTGTGGACAATCGGTTGATCCGGTGCACCACGGCGTCCATTGATCCTGCCAGCCTGGCATTCGAACTGGGCGTTTCAATCCCGAACCCCGATCAAGGCGGCACACTGAACTACCAACTCGGCGGAGAGCACATCGTTACCAAGTCCTTCGCCAACGGTTTTCATTAGGCGCTGGCCGCTGATTTCCGAGCGCTGAACTCCAGGGCCGAACCTGGCCGAAAGAATGCCCAAAAAATTCTTCACTTTTCTCCGTCACGATTCGGAGTCAGCCAACACTAAGAGGCTGACAATATCTGTGCGCATCGGCTTCCTTGGAAGCGGAAGTGCCAAGCGCCATTGCCTGGGACTTGAAACCGGGGCGCTTGGGGACGACGGAAAGACAAGCAACAGCCGTGAAGAATTCCCTCCTGGCCAGAACTTTGGTGATACTTCTCTCCGCCCTTAGTGCTACTTCGGCGCTGGCCGGCCTTCAACTTGCTCCTGCGCAGGCGATAGCGCCATCAATGCCATCTACGCCTTCGACATCCTCGACGCCCGATGCCACGCAGCCGGGCACTGTGGTGTTCTCGGAGAATTTCGAGCACGGTAGCCCCAACTCCGCCCTCGGCGCGCAGTCTTACTCCGCTCCCGGGTCAAAGCACTACGTTGGCAAGGGCGGCCAGGCGTACACAGGTTCCCCAGCTTGGATCGACGCCGCCAGGTGCAACGGCGTCATCCTGAGCTATCGGAATTCAACCACGCCCACATGGGCGCAGTCCGGAACGGCGGCCGAAGGCAAAAACAACAGGTGTGCCGAGCTCGGGGATGTCCGCAGCTATCAGTACATGCGTATGTTGGCCTTGGCCATGGGTCAACAGTTCACCCCAGCTTCTCCCACCACCAATCACGTCAACAGCTCTTACACTGAATGCCCGTCCACCAGCTCCAGCGGATCAGTGTGCGACGCCATCCCGTCAGGGCCCGCTGATGGGGTGATGTTCAGGACCACCCGCCCTATCCCGGTGACCGCGGGCCACTATTACACTTTCGGCCTCAACACGGCGTACATGAATTGCGGCCTGGCTGAGGGCGATCCGTCCTATCAGTTCGCCACGGTTGACAGTGCTGGGGCAGTCACACCCATCGGGAATCCACTCAACGGGTGCCAAACCTCGGACGATCCCAACGTTGACTCCTTCCAGCAACGAGTCACCAGCGACGTCGGCGGAACCCCCGGAACCGTCACCAGGACCGTCAACATCAACTCGATGACGTCAAACACCGCGGTCCAGGCCACCGGAAACTCCCTGGGGCTTGAAATGTGGAACAACAACGGCACCACCAACGGGAACGATGGCGCCTTTGACGATGTGCGCCTGATGGACGTCACTCCGCAATTGAAGCAATCCTTCACGCCCTCGGTGGTGGGCCCCGGCGGGATTTCCACCCTCACCCTCACCGTCACCAATACCAGCGAGCTCAACGCGAAGCACGACTGGTCCCTCAATCAGGTGCTTCCTTCCGGACTGACGATCGCCGGGCGTCCAAACATGGGGGGAACGTGCGCTCAGGTTCCCGGAACCCATCCATTCCTTCGTTCGGCAGATGCTGGCAGCGGAACTCTTTCGATTTCCGGGGGCGACCTCCATCGGGGTCAGGCCTCGTGCACCGTCGTGGTGGATGTGACCGTTGCAGCCGAGGGCACGTATTCCAGCGCATCCGCGGATATTAAAACCAACTTGAACCCTCCTGCAGTGGCTTCTTCCCTTGTGGTCCGGGCTCCCCGGATCATGCTGGGCAAAGCGCTGACCACCGCCCGCGCTGCCGTCTCCGACCAATTCACCATGGAGATCCGTGCGGGGTCTCCTATCGGTCCCGTGGTGAATGCCATTGATCACTCCACCACCGTAGGATCTGCGGCGTTCATCGCCGCTGGTACTGGTGTCACGGGGCACACGGCGGCCGAGGCGGGCACTACCTACTACCTCACGGAAGCGGGCGGAATCCCGTCCAATTACCACCGGAACATCACCTGTACCGACGCCGCTGGCCTGCAGCCGAATTTACCTGCAGGAGCGGCGGTTGACCGGCCGTTTGCACTAACGCCCGTCCCCGGGGCAGACATTACGTGCATTCTGGCTGGCACCGCTGCGCCACTTCCAGGCCTCGGGTTTACTCACGGCGCTGATGCCTCCGCTGTCCACTCGCCAGCGCAGGTGGGGGATGTGATTCGCTACAGCTTTGGGGCAACGAACCGTGGAAACGTGCCACTGACGGATGTGGTCATCAACAACACCCTTGCAGGGCTTCCGGAGTTGGCATACTCGTGGCCCGGAATTCCAGGCCAGCTGCTGCCTGGTCAAACACTGACCGCCGTTGCTGACTTCAGGATCACCCAGACAGACCTCGACGCCGGTAAGGTCGCCAACTCGGCTACGCTCGCCGGCGTTCCAGGCGTCGGCGGCCTCACGGCCTCGTTGCCGGTGACTACAGATACGCCGTTGTCACCGGATGCAAGCCTTGAATTCTCGACCACTGCAGATGCCTCTGCGGTGGGTGATCCCGCTCAGGTGGGCCAGGTCATCACGTATAACTTCACCGCGAAGAACGCCGGAAACGCCGCCCTCAAGGACGTCTCCATTGAGGATCACGTGCGGGGACTCGGGCCACTGGTCTACGTGTGGCCCAGAGTCGCGGGCGAATTGCTGCCCGGTGAAACTGTGACTGCTTCGGCAAGCTACAAACTCACGTGGTGGGACGTCAAAGCAGGCAACATCACTAACGCGGCAACAGCTATGGGGACGTCTTGGGCAGGTGGGCGGGTAACAACGCATCCTGCCACAACCGCAGTGGCCTTCCCGCGGACGGGGCAGAAGGAGGCCGAAGAGGCTTTCCTGCGGATAGCGGCGCAATCAGGACAGGACGCCGCCTCCCGGCCCGTTCCGAATGGGGCCGTTCCGAAACAGCTCAGCGAGCCAGTTAATCCCAGCGAGTCTGTGACCGCTGCCAATTCGTCAGCTGGAGCATCTGGAGCATTGGCCAACACGGGAGTCGCGTTCTCCATCCTGCCGGTTGCTGTCCTTATCCTTTCCGGTTTCGTACTGTTCCTGATGGGGTGCCGCAAAGCTGTCCGGCGTTAGGCGAAGGTCTAGGTAATGGAGTGCTTCTTCTGCCATTGCCAGGCGTGCCAGAACAGGAGTGCGGCTGTGACCAGGATGGTCCCTGGAATGACGTAGGGAACGGACTGGAGGACCATAAAATTTACCTGGGCTGAGGGATTTGGCGCCGTCGGACCGGTCATTGCCGCAACGGCTTCGAAAGCCCAGAAGCAAAACCACACCAACCCAGCGTCCAGCACCCAAAGGGCCACGACGAAGGGGTTCACGAGCACTCGCCTCCGTCCCCGTTCAGGGGCTTCCGGGTCGTGTGGACTCACTGCCCGCACCGCATTCCCGTGTTCATCAATCTCGCGGAATCCGATCCGCTCGTGTATCTCGTCAGCCACTGGTCCCCCAACCGTAGAGTTTCTGTGCCGTTGACTCTACAGCTCTTGGGTAAGAGCCGGGGTATTCTCCACGGCGGCAGCTTCCAATAAAAGTCAATGACGCTTCCTCTTCCCCAAAAACGGCGAGAGCACGGGCGTCAGGCGAAATAGGTCACAAAAGTTTGACGAAAAGGCAAGCCTAAGTAAGGCTTGCCTTTGCTAACTAGCGCCCAATGATGGAAGGAAGCTGACGTGACGTCACCAAGTGTCGAAGAGCGGATCGCTCAGGAGCAGGACTTTGGCTCCAAGGTGGAACTGGCCCTCGCTGCCACAAACCAGCTGTTCAACGCACGAAATTCGCCCAGCTATGTGGCGCAGGTTCTTCAGGGAGTCAACGCTGTCTCCACCAAAGTCCAGCGCACGGCCCGGCCGTTCACCGGCGTCGTACATGCAGAACTGAAGGCCCGCGTTGGTGCCGTGGACCTCGAACGTCCGTTGCCGGATACGGCTGCTGCCCTTGAGGAGCTTGACGGGCTCTACCTCAAGGACGCGATCTACTTCCATGATGCCCGATACGCGGCTCACCTGAACTGCCCGGTGGTCATCCCCGCACTGGTTGGTGAAGCTGTACTTTCGGCCGTGAATTCCTCCATGGATACGTGGGACCAGAGTGCCGGCGCCACCATGATCGAGCGCCGGCTCATCGATTGGACTGCCGAGCGTATTGGTTTTGACGCCGGCGCCGATGGTGTCTTCACCTCGGGCGGGAGTCAGTCCAACTTCCAGGCGCTGCTGATCGCCCGCAACCACGCCGTGGCCAGGCTGCGTGCCGCGAATGGCGACGCGCGCCTCCCGCACCTCCTTGACCGACTCCGGATTTTCACGTCTGCAGACAGCCACTTCAGCATCCAGAAGTCCGCGTCCATGCTCGGGCTCGGCTTCGATGCCGTCATCTCCGTGCCCACCGCTGACGATCACCGCATGGACCCCACCGCGCTTGCGGCTGCTTTGGCGGAAGCGCACGACGCCGGCCTGGTGCCTATGGCGGTAGTGGCCACCGCCGGAACTACCGACTTCGGTTCCGTCGATCCTCTCTCCGAACTGGCGGCCTTGGTCCGCGCCTACGACTCCTGGCTGCACGTGGACGGCGCCTATGGTGGAGGCCTCATCGTCTCCGGCCGTTACCGCCACCTCCTGAATGGCATCCACCTGGCCGACTCCGTCACTATTGACTTCCACAAGACCTTCTTCCAGCCCGTCAGCTCCAGCGCGGTCCTGGTCCGCAACGGCTCCATGATGCGCCACGTTACCTACTACGCGGACTACCTGAATCCGGAGAGCGCCGCGAAGGCTGAAATTCCCAATCAGGTGGACAAGAGCATCCAGACCACCCGCCGCTTCGATGCCTTGAAGCTTTGGCTCACCTTACGCATCATGGGCGCCGATGCCATTGGTGCGCTGTTCGACGAAGCGATCGACCTCGCTGGCCGGGTGGGCGCCCTACTCGCCGATGACGCCGAGTTCGAACTCGCCGCCGCACCCCAGTTGAGCACTTTGGTATTCCGCTACCGCCCGGCCGTTGGCGGCGTGATCTTGGACGAGGACGCCGCAGACGTCCTCAACCCGGCCATTCGCGCATCGATCTTTGCTTCGGGCGAAGCTGTGATTGCCGGAACCAAGGTTGCCGGCCACCACTACCTCAAATTCACCCTCCTCAACGCCGAGGCCTCCCTGAAGGATATTCAGGAAATCATTGAACTTATCCGCCGGACGGGCGCCAGACTGCTCGCGACCACCACGGAGGCTGCAGCATGAGCACCCCAGGCAACAGCAGGATTTACGACGTCGCCGGCATCGGCGTCGGGCCCTTCAACCTGGGCCTCGCCGCGCTAAGCGAGCCGGTGGAAGGCCTGGACTGCATCTTCCTTGAACGTCGCGAGTCCTTCGACTGGCACCCCGGCATGATGCTGGAGCCCGCGCACCTGCAGGTCCCGTTCATGGCTGACCTCGTCACTTTGGCCGATCCGACGTCGCCGTACTCGTTTTTGAACTTCCTCAAGCAGACCGGACGGTTGTACCGCTTCTACATCCGGGAAAACTTCTACCCGCTGCGGGCGGAATACAACCAGTACTGCCAGTGGGTGGCCGGCCAGCTTGAGTCGGTCCGTTTTAGCACAGATGTGCTGAATGTGGCGTACGACGACGGCGTGTACCGACTTTCGGTGCAGGGTCCGGAAGGCGCTGAGGTGCTTTGTGCCCGCAAGTTGGTCTTGGGAACCGGCACATCGCCGTACGTTCCGGACTCCTGTGCAGGGATTGTGGACGGCGGCGGACTTGTCCTCCACAATGCCGAGTACCTTTCGAGGAAGAGTGAGCTGCAGTCCAAGCGAAGCATCACCATCGTCGGTAGCGGCCAGAGTGCCGCGGAGCTTTACTACGAACTCCTTCAGGAAATCGACGTGTACGGCTACCAGCTCAACTGGGTGACCCGCTCCGGCCGCTTCTTCCCGTTGGAGTACACCAAGCTGACGCTGGAGATGACCTCGCCCGAGTACGTGGACTACTTCCACTCGCTGCCGGGGGAGCAGCGCGATTCCCTGATCAAGAGCCAAAAGAACCTGTACAAGGGCATCAACTCGGACTTGATCGACGACGTTTACGACCTCCTTTACACCAAGAGCCTTTCCGGCATGGTGGACACGGAGCTGCACACGCACTCGTCGCTAACATCCGCTGAATGGGACCCGGCCACGGGCACCCACACACTGCAGTTGCACCACGAAGAACACGGCCGCGATTACAGCCTGGAGTCCGAAGCCGTGGTTCTCGCTACCGGCTACAACTACAAGGAGCCCGCCTTCCTGGCCGGCATCCAGGACCGGATCCGCCGCGACGCCAAGGGCCGCTTCGACGTCGAGCGTAACTATGGAACCGGCGTCGAACCCGGCGAAATCTTCGTCCAGAACGCTGAGCTTCACACCCACGGTTTCGTCACGCCGGACCTTGGCATGGCCGCTTACCGCAACTCCTGCATCCTGCGGGAAATCACCGGCCGCGAGGTCTATCCGATCGAGCGGAGCATCGCGTTCCAGCAGTTCGGTGCGCCAGCCCCAGTTGCTTCAACAGTTCCGAACACCGTGGGGGCCGCTGTATGAGCTTCACATTCCGGCCAGTCGACCCCATAGCGGACGCACCGGTCCTCCACAGCTGGGTAAGCCAGGAGTACGCCCGGTTCTGGGGGATGGTTTCGGCCACCGAGGAGGACGTTGTGGAGGAGTACTCGCGGATCGCCGAATCGGGTCACCATCAGGCGTTCCTGGGGCTCGACGACGGCGTGCCCGCGTTCCTGATGGAGCGGTATCGTCCCGAGTCATCGCCGTTGGCAGACGTTTACGAGGTCCAGAGCGGCGACGTGGGAATGCACCTCCTGGTGTCTCCGCCCACTGGCGACCCGCAGCCCGGTTACACCACAGCCGTCATGCAGTCGGTGATGACGGAACTGTTCGCTGATCCCGCAGCCCAGCGCGTCGTCGTCGAGCCCGACGCCCGTAACCACAAGATCCATGTGCTGAACGAGAAGGTGGGCTTCCGCCAGCACGGCGTGGTGACCCTTCCCGCCGTCGATCCTGCCGAAGACCACAAGCAGGGGCTCCTGAGCTTCTGCACGCGCGAGGATTTCCTCGCGACCCTGACCCCGATTCTGGCCGCGCCTGCCGCGGCGACCAGAGGAGACTCCCTGTGACCACTACCGCTGAATCTTCCCTCTACGAGGTAACCGAACCTGTGTCCCACCTGACCCCGGAGCGTTGGGCCGTGGCCAACAGGCACTTGATCCGAAAAGCCATTGCCGAGTTCTCGCACGAGCGGATCCTGGTACCGGAGCTGATCCGTGAGGAGGACGGCGTCGGACTGTACAAGGTTGTCAGCGACGACGCCACCGTTGAGTACCGCTTCCGTGCGCGGTTCTTGGCGCTTGAACACTGGTCCGTGGCTGTTGAGTCGATCGTCCGGCTGCGCGATGGTGCGGACCTGCCGCTGGACGCCTTGGACTTCATCACCGAGTTCCACGAGGCACTGGCCATTCGCCAGGAGATGCTGCCCGTCTACCTCGAGGAAATCAGCAGCACACTGGCCAGCCACGCCTACAAACAGGGCAAGCCTTTTAGCTCCGCCGAGTTGGCCGTGGGCATCACCCGCGGCGCGGACCGGGCGGTCGATTTTCAGGCGATCGAGCACAGCATGGCTGAGGGGCATCCGTGCTTCGTTGCCAACAACGGCCGGCTGGGTTTCGGCATTGCCGATTACCATGCGTTCGCGCCGGAAACCGGTGCTGTGGTGAAGCTTCAGTGGATCGCTGTGCATCGCAGCAGGGCCGTCTTTACGTCCAGCGAAGGCTTGGATTACCGGACGCACTTTGAGGCCGAACTTGGACCTGCAACTCTGTCATGGTTCAACGCGGAACTTGCCGCTTCCGGCCTTGATCCTGAGGACTACCTGCTCATGCCGGTGCACCCCTGGCAATGGGACAACAAGCTCACCGTGACGTTCGCGGCAGAAATCGCCCAGCGCTACATCGTCAACCTGGGCAGCGGCGAGGACTCCTACCAGGCGCAGCAGTCCATCCGTACGTTCTTCAACACCACCTCACCGGAGAAGGCGTACGTCAAAACGGCCATGTCCGTGCTGAACATGGGCTTCATGCGTGGTCTTTCTCCCCAGTACATGAAGGCAACGCCGGCGATCAACGATTGGCTGCATCAACTGATCGGCAATGACCAGGAGCTCCAGAACCGGGGCCTGGCCATGATCCGTGAAAAGGCGGCCATTGGGTACCACAACCACTATTACGAGGCTGCTTCGGCCAAGGGCTCGCCCTACCGGAAGATGCTCTCGGCTCTGTGGAGGGAAAGTCCCCTCCCCCTGCTTGAAGACGGCCAGCAGTTGGCCACCATGGCGTCCTTGTTGCACGTGGATCCCTCCGGTGCCTCGGTGGTCTCAGCCTTGATTCAGCGCTCCGGGTTGGCTCCGACGGATTGGCTGCGTCGCTACTTCGAGGCCTACCTCGTTCCGTTGATCCACTGTCTCTACGAGTATGAGCTCGCGTTCATGCCTCACGGCGAGAATGTCATCCTGATCCTGGAAGGCGGTGTACCCGTCCGCGCGATCATGAAGGATATCGCCGAGGAAATCGTGGTGATGGGAGACCGGCTCGAGTTGCCCGAGGAAGTCTCCCGCGTCAAGGCCGAGATTCCTGCCGAAGAAATGGTGCTCGCGATCTTCACCGACGTGTTCGACTGCATCTTCCGTTTCCTGGGGGCCATCCTGGTGGAGGATGGGACGCTGCGGGAAGACGAGTTCTGGGGGACTGCCGCTGCCGTGGTTCGTGAATATCAGGAACGCCATCCGGAACTAGCGGAGCAGTTCGCCATGCATGATCTGTTCGCTGCGGACTTCGAGTTATCCTGCCTTAATCGGCTGCAGTTGCGGAACAACCAACAGATGCTCGATATCTCGGATCCCTCCGGGGGATTGCAGATGGCTGGCCGCCTGGCCAACCCCCTGGCAAAGTTCGCTTAGGCGGAAAATTGGCGGAGGCGCCGCCGGGAAAGATTGCTTCATCCGGTGGCGCCTCCTCGTGACTGGTGCCTGATCCGACCCCAGGCAGCAGCCACGCCTATGTAGTACTAGTTGCCGCTGAATCGTGTTGCAAAAGGACGCGAACTCACGGCGTTTCCCTGTTCCGTGGCGTTTTCTTTTATCAGGCTGACCGTCTGTATCGGAGGCCAGCGATTGCCCGGTCGCATTCCGCTCGCGACGTGGGAAAATCCAAGAATTCCACGAGCGTTCGCCGCCCAACGCCCATGTGCAGCCCGTCGATGCGTTGCCGACAGCGGAACAATGCCTCGTAACTCTCCCGCTTGCGGGTCATCATGGTGTGAATGCTTCCGCGATGATAGGCGGCAGTGGCTTCCACTGCAGCAAGTTCTCCCCGGCATATCTGTCCCATTTCGGCCAACATTTCCCAGCTAAGCAGCTTGCCGCCTTCAGACCATCCCAGGTGAAGGGTTGCTATCGTGTGGCTTCTCCGCCGGGCACTGCGGCCGAGCGATATTTCATGGATCAGCCGTTCGAAGTGCGCCATGGTGGCAAGCCCGGTATAGACGTCGGTGCAGGAGAAGGGCTCGAGGCGTTCATTTTCCGTTGCCCATCCCTCGACGAGATCCCGCATGGAGTCGTCATCAGCAGGCACGCCTGCCGCTTCAAAAAAAGCACTGAGGTCCTGCATGGTTTCGCGGACTCCAACGCCGTGATACGCGCGGGACGCCCCAAGATTCTTGGCAGACATTTGCAGCTCACCACCCTCTGCTTCGGCCTTCAGCATGTCCTCGACTTCAGGAACCAGCCAGTCACCGGGAAATAGCCATCCGGATTGCTGACTGCGTTCCTGCCAGCGCCCACGGAGCTGTAAGGATCTGCTTTCGATTCTCAAGTGAGCGAGTTGATCTTCCATGTCCAATGAGTGCCAGGGACGTGGAAGTCGTGACGCAATTTGGTCCAAATACTGGACGTCATTCTCGCTCGGACATGGTTCCATCCGCAGGCCGGAAAAAGTTTTCGCTTTTTGCGACATGAACTTTTCCCACTCCGCACTCAGTGACTGGAGACCAACCCTGCCGGACGCAAATGGACGGTCTCCGTTGACGTAAATGTTTTGCTCGTCGGTTGAGGGGTCGGCCGGGTCACTGTTCTTTGGAAGGAACCCCTTGAAGTATCCGGTTGGGAAGATTACGGCGTTCGTTGCCGCGTTGATGGTGGTCCTGGGAGGGCTTTCATTCGGGACTGTGGGCTTTGGCACGCCTGCTCAGGCCTATGAGATCGCAACCTCCCCGGCGAACCTCAATGGTCCCGGCACCGTCGCCACACTTTCGATGCCTGGATCTGGTCTGACCACCACCTTTGGCCGGTCGGGATATACCAACATGGTGGGCCAGTCAACGATGGGCAGCCGTGGATATGTGTCATCGGATTTCTCACAAAACATAGGGACCGGGGCTCCTGCCGTCGAATTTGCCACCCACGCGGTCAATAATTGCGCGGCAACCGGTCCTTGTAGCGGCTTGGGGACCATCATTATCACTTTCAGTCAGCCGGTGAGGAGTCCTGTGCTCAACATCGCTGGCCTCGGCGGAGAGGTCGACTTGGATGAAACTGACAACGGGACTGTTGACCGACAATCCCAGTTGAGCGCCGTCCTTAACCTCGCAACCCCAGGCCTGACGATGACCAAGCTGTCAGGCGCCAACCTTTCTGTGGCAAACAACGCCATCTCTACTAGTAACAACAATGCCGGAACGGCGTGTAATACGAGTGTGCAGACCGGCACGCCCGACCCTGCCGACGCCCAGGCGACCGCGGCCTGCGGTTCGGTCCGGATCAATGGCATTGTGACCTCGTTGACGTTCGACATCAGCGCGGTCTTCGTCCAGACCACCAGTACGCTCCCGCCGTACACCGAAAACAGCATGTCGGCCAAGAAGCACAACCAGGACAACTTTCTGATGGCGATGACGGTTCCGCAGGATTTCGGTGATGCGCCTGTTTCGTACGATCAGGGCAATGCGGCCCGGGCTGTTCTCTCGGATGTGACGCTTGGGGCGGACGTGACTGAGGACAACGCGACGGTTGCCAACGGGACTGCCTCGCCGAATGCGGGTGTGACGGCGGCCCAGGATCTGATGGACGACGGCGTGGTGCTGGCTCCGATGACACAGGGCGCTACCAGCTACTCGACGACGGTGGCGATCAGTGGGGCCAGCAAAGCAGGAACGACCTGTGGGTGGATTGACTTTAACAAGAACGGGACCTTCGACAATACTGCCGAGCGGGCGTGTGCCACCTTCTTGGCGGGTGCCACGACCGCCACTCTGGCCTGGGTTGTCCCTGCGGGGGTGAGTGCGGGGACGACGTATGCGCGGTTCCGGATCGGTTACACCGCCGCCCAGGTCCAGGTCCCGATCGGTGCCTCCGATTCCGGTGAGGTGGAGGATTACATCTTCACTGTTGCGCCTGCGGCTGCTCCGGCGATCACGCTGGTGAAGACGGTGAACAAGACCACCCTGGTGGCCGGTGAGACCGCCACGTACACGTTCGTGGCGAAGAACACGGGCAACGTGACGCTGACCTCGGTGGTCATCACCGAGACCCAGTTCTCCGGAACGGGCACGATGTCCGCCCTGTCCTATGCCTGGCCCGGTCTTCCGGGCATCCTTTTGCCGGGGCAGTCGGTGACCGCGACGGCGACGTATGTGGTCACGGCGTCGGATGTCACGACGGGGTTGCTGACGAACACGGCGAAGGTCACCGGGAACCCGCCGCTGGGTTTGCCCGTCTCGGCGGTCGATGACGCGCAGGTCACCGCACCCCCGGCGTGGAAGATCAAGAAGAGCGCCACGGTCAACGGGTCGGTTCCCGCGAGCGGGTCCGTCACCCCGGGCCAGACCATCGTGTATACGGTGACGGCGAGCAGCATCAGCGGCACCATCACCGGAGTCGTGCTGAAGGACAACCTGGCGGAGGTCCTGGATGACGCGACGTTCGTGCCTGGGTCCGCGTCCCTGGTGATCGGCACGGGTTCACCGGTGGCTGTGGCCGATCCCGTGCCGCCGTCCACGGTGTTGAGCACTGCAGCGTTCACGCTGCCCGCCGGGCAGACGGCCACGTTGAAGTACAGCGTGCTGGTCAAGGCAGGTGCCTGGAATGAACAGCTCGTGAACGTCGTGACGGGCACGGCGACCACCACGCCACCGCAGACGTGTGCACCAGGCTCGGGCGCGCCGGGTCCTGACTGCACCACCACCCATCACACCCCGGGCAAGGTCCTGATCGAGAAGATCGGCGAGTCCTCGAGCGGTACGTGGGTGCCGATGGCGGGCTCCACCTGGGTGGTGCACGTCGATAACGCCGGCACCCCCGGTGCCGTGCTGGCCAGCCCGGCCGTGACTGCCGTGGCCGGGCAAACGGGCCGGTTCCAACTCGAAGGAATCCAACCCGGAACGTACTGGCTTGAAGAAACCACGGCCCCGGACGGGTTCAGCTTGCTGGCCGAACCGGTGCAGTTCACCATCGCCGCGAACGGTGCCGTGTCCCTGGGACAGGGTTCCCAGGGTCAGGGCGCCGGCGCCGGGGTAGTGACCAGCACCGACGCGGACGGGGACGGGATTTTCCTTCTCACGGTCCGGGACGTGCCGGCACTGGAGTTGCCCGAGTCCGGCGGCATCGGCTGGTGGCCCTTCACCACGGCCGGGTCCGTCCTGCTCGCCGGCGCCCTCGCCCTGACCATGGCCGCCAACCGCCGCCGCCAGCAGGAGTCCACTACTACCTGACACCGGCCCATCACTACCCGGCACGAGCCGGTCAGCACCTAAGAAGAGTTCCCCCCAGGCCCCGCGTGTGTGTTGCGGGGCGGGGCGGTGCATGTCCATGTCCGAGTACCACCACGAGAAATCATCACGATGAAAGAGGAAAACACAGTGAGTAATCACCACACCGGGCGGCTTTGGAAGACCGCCGCCGCCACGATCGCCGGGGCGGTGTTGGCGATGTCCTTCTCCGTGGCCCCGGCTTCGGCCGCACCGTTGGTTGATGCGGACCAGACCGGTTCCATCACGGTCCACAAGTTCGAACGTCCCGCCACTGCGACGGGCCTGCCGAACAACGGCACGTCGGTGGATACCACCGGCCTGACACCGTTGGCCGGTATCGAGTTCACCATCCAGCAGGTCAACACCATTGACCTGTCCACCAATGCCGGCTGGGACGCGGCGCACAACCTTTCCAGCGTGTTCGCCCCGGCCAACCCGGCGGGTTCGATCACCGGTGCCGGTTACACCCTGGGCGCTGCGCAGGCGAAGACCACCGACGCTGCCGGGACCGCGGGTTTCACCGGTTTGCCGGTGGGCCTGTACCTGGTGACGGAAACGAACTACCCGGCCGGTGTGACGCCCTCGGCCCCGTTCCTGGTTTCCGTGCCGTTGACGGACCCGGATAACAAGGACAACTGGATCTACGACGTTCACGTCTACCCGAAGAACTCCGTTGCCGGGGCTGAAAAGACCGTCACGGATGCCCCCGACGTGAAGCTCGGGGACCAGATCGACTTCACCATCACCGGTGATATCCCGAACGAAGCCGTCATCGATGGCTACAAGATCGTGGACGTCCTGGACCCGAAACTGACCTACGTCGGCGCGTCCGCGACCCTCGTTGATGGCACCCCGCTGACGGCCGGCACGGATTACACCGTGACCTTCGACGCCGCGAGCAACACCGTCTCGGTCATCTTCACCGCCGCCGGCCGGGCCAAACTGGCTGCACACACCGATACCCGGGTGCAGGTCATGGTCAACACCAAGGTCAACACCATCGGTGAGATCGAAAACGAAGCCCTCGTGTACCCGAACGCTTCCAGCTTCACCGTTGCACCGGGCCAGCCCGGCGGTCCGGTCGTTACGCCCCCGGTCGTGACCAAGTGGGGCGAAATGACGCTGCAGAAGGTCAACGAGAACGGTGCAGCCCTTGCCGGTGCCGCATTCTCCGTCTACACCAACGAAGCCGACGCCAAGGCCGGAACGAACCCGGTTGACCTCAACGGCCAGACGGTCTTCACCGTCGCCGCTGACGGCACCCTGACGATCTCGGGCCTGCGCTACTCCGACTGGGCCAACGGCGCAGCCGTCGCACCCGGAACCCCGGACTACCGCACGTACTACCTGGTAGAGACCACCGCCCCGGCAGGCTATGAACTGCTCGCCGAGCCGGTATCCTTCCTGATCAACGGCACCACCACCACGGTCGGCATCGACCTGCAAGTGAAGAACATCCCCTCCAACAGCGGCTTCCAGCTGCCCCTGACCGGTGGCGTCGGAACCGGCATTCTCTACGCAGCCGGTGCCCTCCTCGTCGTCGGCGCAGCCCTGATGTTCGTCCGCAACCGCCGCACCAGCAACAACTAACACCAACACCAGCAACAGCACCACAGCTGGTAAACAACACAACGGGGGCCGCTACCCGCGGCCCCCGCAGTGACCCCAAGTGGGGAAGAACGCCAACCACGCGCTCTTCCCCACTTGCATTCCCACTTTGCAGTCCTAATAACTGCTGCACTCTTCATAACTGCCGTCTTCCAACCGACTCACCCAGCTACAGGATTTTGATGACACAGGCACCAACCCGCACCCGTCGACTCCGGCATCTGACCGGACCCTGGAACCGGCAACGGCTCCTGATCGTGTTGGTGGCGGTCATTGGCGTCGGAATCCTGCTTTATCCCACGGCCGCAGCCTGGTTCTCGGACCGGATCCATGCCACCGAGATCAGCGGCTACGTGGATTCTGTCCAGACCATGAACCCCTCCGCAAAAAAGTCCCTCCTGGACCAGGCACGGGAATTCAATGAAGAACTGCCCTCAGGACCCCTCCGGGACCCTTACTCCTTGAATGAAGCGGGCGAACAAACGACTATCGGTGCCGGCTCCGAGGCGTACAAGAAGATGCTGGCTGTCGGGCCTGGAGGAATGATGGGCCGCATCAGCATTCCCTCCATCCACGCAGATTTGCCCATCTTCCATGGCACTGACGAGGACACCCTCTCCAAAGGCGCCGGCCACCTCTTCGGGTCCGCGCTGCCGGTGGGCGGCAAAGGCACTCATAGTGTCTTGAGTGCCCATTCAGGATTCGTCAACGCCACTCTTTTCGACGACCTGGACAAAGTCCATGAAGGCGACGTCTTCAGCATCAACGTGCTTGATGAAACCATCTACTACAAGGTCGACCAAATCCTCACGGTACTGCCCGACCAAACCGAGGCCTTGCGCAAAGTCGAGGGCAAGGATTACCTGACGCTCATTACCTGCACACCCAAAGGCATCAACAGCCACCGACTCCTGGTTCGCGGCGAACGAACCACCGCACCCACCAGCGCTGATGGACCCCGTACTCTGCCGTCCACCACAACAGACCCCGGGTTCCCTTGGTGGATCCTTGGCATCACCGGCTCGATAGCGCTGGCCATCATTGCCACCAAGCCACGCAGGCGATCCTCTGACGAAGAGCACTCGACCCTCTGACGAAAAGACAGGGCGCCGGGAGCGTTCAGCGCATAGTCTAGGCGCATGACGACTCGAGCCAATGAACTCACCGCCCTGGTCACCGGCGCCACGGCTGGGCTCGGTGCGGAATTCGCGCGCCAGCTCGCCGAAGCCGGACACCACCTCGTCTTGGTAGCCCGCGATGAAGAACGCCTCAAGGAAAAGGCCGAGGAGTTTGAACGCGACTTTAGTATCTCGGCGGAGGTTATGTCCGCCGACCTGACCACCGACGTCGGGGTTTCCTTGGTGGCCGACCGCTTGCGGGACGCGGCGCGACCTGTGGACGTCCTGGTGAACAACGCCGGAATCGGACTGCTGAAGTCGTTCGAGCAGAACGAGTTGGAGGAAGAACGGCGGCATCTCCGCCTCCACGTGCAGACACCCCTGGAGCTGTGCCACGCGGCGCTTGAAGTCATGCTGGCTCGCGGAAAAGGCCGGATCATCAACGTTGCCAGCGTCGCAGCCTTCGCCAACAGGGGCACCTACTCGGCGGCCAAAGCCTGGCAGGTGACGTTCAGCCGCTGGGCAAATATTGCGTATGCGAAGTCGGGCGTGCAGGTCACAGCGGTGTGCCCTGGCTTTACGCACACCGAATTCCACGACCGCATGGGCATGGATAAGTCCGTGGCGCCGCGATTCCTGTGGCTCGGCGCCGAGCGCGTGGTGCGGGAAGGGCTGGAGGACAACGCCAAGGGCAAGGCTGTTTCCATCCCGACGCGTCGGTACAAAGTGGTGAGCTTCTTTGCGCGTATCCTGCCGGCGAAGCTTACTTCCGGCCCGCCGCGCCGGCCCCTGCAGCCTTAAGAACCGCGACGCCCGGTGTCCTCACCAGCACCGCCACCGCGATTCCAATCACCGCTCCGACGAACGTCTCAACCGCGCGCTCCATCACCAGCACACCCGGATCCATGGGCGCCGCCAGTTGGGCGATCAACAGGACCACGGGCGTGAAGAACACCATGGCCCAACCGTAGTGCCGAGCCATGAACAGCTCAGTGGGGAACTGGCAAAGGACCACCACAATGGCCAGGGCCACGGCAGCGTGGCCCGGGAAATACTGCAGTGGTGACAACGGAGTTGGGAAAAGTACGACGGCGACCACCGCCAACCCCAGGAACGTCCCCACGATGCGGTGGATGCCTCGGTGGACGCGGCTCGGGAGGTCCGCACCGGCCAACGGCACGGCGGCTGCGGCCATGGCCCAATGCGGATGGCCGCTCCCGCTCAGAACTCCACACACGCCGGCAGCACCGACAGCGAGCGTGTAGCGGGCCGCATGAACAAGGGCAGATTGCCGTAAGGGTCCGCGGAGGACTGGGACATCGCGGGCTGCACCCGGCTCCCACCTTCGCTGCCGAAGCCACCCAGCGAAGCCGACCAGAATCGAAAACGCCGCCGAAGCAGTACCGATCAGCACCGCCGTTGGGAACGGGACGCTGGTGGGGACCGAAGCGCACGCCCCCAAGGCGAGGATGCCGAAGAACGGCCCGATCGGCTTAAGCCGCACGGAGTCGGCATATAAGGAACCCGCACCGGCAAAGAGCGTTGCCACCAACACCAGCCACCAAGAGTGGATGTGGTTGACGGAAAGAAACGTGCCGATGGAGAGTCCGCCAACCAGAACCAGCGCGGCCTGGGCTTGATGTTTGAGCCGGAGTTGGTGGGTTTCATTTCGTCCGTACATTCCAGTGAGCGCGCCGAACACCGCATACATCATCAGGTCCGGACGGCCTACGAGAATCAGGATCAGCCCCGGAACTGCGACACTGAGGGCCACCCGAACTGCCGAGAGACGGTCGTTGTTCGCCGGCCCAAGTTTGTGGAGCTCGCGGGCATGCGCCATGAATGCGGGCACGGAAAACACCACCAATCATTCAGGGCTTGTGGGCGAGCTATCTGTATCGAAAATTATCAGGAGCGGCGGGTGGGCCGCCATAAGCCGGGTCACAACCCGTAGTAAGGCACTGGCAGTACCCCTTACGTCGGTACCTCCCATATGTGTTGGGAAGGTTGTTGACTCCCGGGCACACGACGTCGGGAGCGGGACTAGAAGAGAATGCTGCCGCAACCAACGTGGCGCTCTCCGCTGATGAAGTTGCCGATCTGGATGCCGTGGCGAGCCGGATCGGGGTGCAGGGCAACCGCTACAACGATCAACACATGGGCCTCGTGGGAAGGTAACAGCAACACTGGAGCGCTGCCCGGCAGAGTCTGGGAAGATCAAGGTATGCCCGTTGCTTTCGTCTGCCGAACCCGCTCCGCCATGTCACCGCAGGAGCTGTTCGACCTGTCCCGAAACATCGACGCGCACGTGGGGTCGATGACCAAAAGCAGGGAAAAGGCGATAGACGGGGTCACCACAGGTCTGATTTCGGAAGGCGAGCAAGTCACCTGGCAGGCATGGCACCTCGGAGTCCGTTTCCGCATGACCAGCCGCATCACGCGCATGGAGGCGCCGGCGTCGTTCACTGACGAGCAGGTGCGCGGCCCTTTCAAGTACCTCCGCCATACGCACGAGTTCCGGCAGGACGGCAGCGGGACGCTGATGGTGGACACCGTGGAATTCGCTGCCCCGTTCGGCGCGCTGGGCCGCCTGCTGGAGAAGCTGGTTCTGGCCAGATACCTGCAGGACTTGATCGAAACCCGCAATGGATTCCTCGTCGGACAGGCACCTCCCGCACTGGATAAACGGTGATCCGGCTAGCTCGAACAGACGATCTGCCGCGTTTGCAGGACATTGAGCGGGCAGCGGGGGAAGCCTTCCGGGGCCTTGGCATGGATCAGATCGCGGATGACGAACCCTTCTCCTTGGACGAGATGAACGCCTACGTGACTGCCGGGCGTGCCTGGGTGTGGGTCGATGGGTTGGACTACCCCTTGGCGTATCTATTGACGGACATTGTTGATGGCAACGCGCACGTGGAACAGGTAACCGTGCACCCGGATCAAGCGCACCAAGGACTCGGCCGCGAACTGCTGCATGCTGCACGGGTGTGGGCCAGGGGGCATGGCATGCAGCGCCAGACGCTGAGCACGTTCCGCGACGTGCCGTGGAACGCGCCGTACTACCGGCGCCTGGGGTTTCAAACGCTCGACGTCGGCAGCTGGGGCCCGGAGCTGGCCAAGCTCATGGAGCACGAAGCTGAGTTGGGGCTGACGCGCTGGCCTCGGGTCGCCATGTGGCGTCCGGTGGTTCCGCCGACGTAGCTACTACTCAGCCACCAACTCAACTTCGTAGCTGTCAGTGTTGATCAAATACGCGGCGTAGTGATCCGGACCTCCCGCGTGCGGGTACTTCGACTCGAACATCTCGTACCAACCGGCGTCGGCACCGAGCGCGCGAATCCGGTCCACATTTTCCCGGGTGCCAGCATGGAAGGCCACATGATTTAGCCCGGGATCCGTGCGCCGGTGGGCGGTTCCGGTGATGGCATCGGTGCCTTCCACCACCACGTACGTGCCATTGAGCTTCCAACTGCACCCGGTGGGCCAGTCCTGGAAAGGCTTGTAACCAAGCTCGCCCAGGAGCCATCCCCACTCCTCCCGGGCTCGTTCAAGGTGCGGCACCCAGATCTCAAGGTGATGGATCGAACCCACAGTTGTGTCAGGCATGGGCCGAGTCTACGAGATCAGGGCCGTGGCGTGGCAGCGGCAGGACTCGACGGCGGGTTGAGCCTTACGCGGACAGCGGCACCTGCGCAGAGGATCACGGCGAGTCCGCCAACCGCGGTGGTCCACGTCATCGTTTCACCCAAGAGCAAGCTTGCCCACGCGATGGTCATGACCGGTTGGACCAGTTGGATCTGGCTGACTTGCGCCATGGGGCCGATCGCCAGGCCGTGGTACCAGGCGAAGAATCCGAGGAACATGCTCACAACCCCCAGATAAGCGAAGGATAACCACTGAACCGGTGTAGCAGAGGGCGCTCCCGATCCCAGTGAAAGCAATGTCAACAACAGCATGACTGGAGAGGCAACCACCAGCGCCCACGAGATCGTCTGCCAGGGGCCGAGTTCCCGCGCCAGCAGACCTCCTTCCGCATAGCCTATGGCTGCCGCAATCACGGCGCCGAGGAGCAGAAGGTCAGCCCAATGAAGCTGACCGAAACCGCCGGACTGAACCAATGCGAAAACCAGCGCGGCAATAACGCCTATGGCAGTCAGGACCCAGAACAGGAGCCGCGGACGTTCACGGCCGCGGATCACCGCTACCGTTGCCGTGGCCGCAGGCAGTAGCGCGATGACGATGGCTCCATGGCTGGCGGTGGTGGACGTCAGCGCGAACGTTGTCAGCAAGGGGAAGCCGGCAACGATGCCACCGGCCACCACAGTCAGTCGAAGCCATTGGAAGCCCTGCGGAAAGCGTTGGCGGGTCAGGCCTAAGGCCAGTGCTGCAAGAATGGCCGCAACAACGGCCCTGCCTGCCCCGATGAACAGAGGAGATAAGCCTTCAACGGCCACGCGGGTGAAGGGGACCGTGAACGAGAATGCGACAACGCCAAGAAGGCCCCACCAGACGCCTGTCGACGTCCGTCTGGATACCACTGGCCGCGAAAGTGTAGTAGCGCTACTATTGTGACTCATGAATAACGATAGCAGTTCCCGAATTGTCTCGCGACTAAAAGAATGGATCGCAGGGGCCGCGCCGGGAGCCAAACTGCCATCCACCCGCCAACTCGTGGCCGAATACCAGGCAAGCCCTGTAACGGTGCAGAAGGCCTTGAGAACCCTCACTGCCCAAGGCCTGATAGAAAGCCGCCCCGGCGTCGGCACCTTCGTCCGGGCATACCGCACCGCCAGGCCGTCCGATTACGGCTGGCAAACAGCTGCACTCCGAGCCGCCCAAACACCGCGCCTCCTTAACTCTGGAGCTATGCGCAGCGCTTCCAACGACGTCATCGCCTTCCACTCCGGCTACCCGGACCGGGAACTCCTCCCTGAGCGGCTCGTTCGGGCCGCGCTTACCAGGGCTGCCCGCGGAGACGCTGCGCTGTCGCGGCCACCGGCCCAGGGCCTTCCCGAACTGCAATCCTGGTTCGCGCACGAGCTCAGCACCTCGACGCCGGTTGGCGTCACGCCGCCCCAGCCGAGCGACGTCGTCGTACTTCCCGGGAGCCAGAGCGGACTTAGCTCGATTTTTCGCGGCCTGGTGGGGCACGGGCGGCCACTGCTGGTGGAGTCGCCCAGCTACTGGGGTGCGCTGCTGGCCGCCGGCCAGGCCGGTGTTCGCGTCATTCCGGTGCCGTCCGGCCCTGACGGGCCGGATCCTGACGAGCTGGCGAGGGCCTTTGAGGAATCCGGGGCCCGGATGTTCTACGCCCAGCCCAACTTTGCCAACCCCACGGGTGCCCAATGGTCTCCCGAACGGGGCGAGGAAGTCCTCCGGATTGTCCGTCAGCACGGAGCGTTCCTTGTGGAGGACGACTGGGCCCATGATTTTGGCATCACCGCGCAGTCCGTTCCGCTCGCCGCCAAGGACGATTCCGGCCACGTGGTGTACATCCGCTCCCTGACCAAGAGCGTCTCACCGTCCATCCGCGTGGCGGCGATTATCGCCCGCGGTCCCGCACGGGAACGGATCATGGGTGCGCAGGCTGCGGAGTCGATGTACGTCAGCGGCCTGCTCCAGGCTGCAGCGCTCGACGTCGTCACTCAGCCCGGCTGGCAAACGCACCTTCGCGGCCTCGGCCATCAGCTGCAGTCGCGCCGCGACTTGTTGGTCACCAGCCTGCGCGAACACGTTCCAGAGGCGCACCTCAGCCACCTGCCCAAAGGCGGCTTGAACCTGTGGCTGCGGATGCCGGACGGGTTCGACGTCGATCAGCTCACCAAGGATTGCGAAGCGGCCGGGGTTCTCATTGCCGCTGGAACGGAGTGGTTCCCTGCGGAACCTGAAGGCCCCTACATAAGGCTCAACTATGCCGGGCCCAATCCCGGCGGATTCCCCGAGGGCGCGCGGATTATTGGCGAGGCGGTCAAGGGTTTGCTGTCGGCTTAGCAGAGTGCCGCCGTCGAGCATTTAACGGCCGTAGCCACCAACCCCAAGGAGAGCGCCTTGGTATTGGTGGCTACGGTGGGCGGCGGGTTGCCGCGAACTATCTGAATCGCTGCGCAGAAGTTGCAGGCACGTGATCCCTAGGCTGGGGTCAGGTCCTTGTCACGCCGGCCGAACACTTCATCATCAATGGGCTGGCCGTCGAAAGGCATTTCGTCCAGGTTGATGAGTGGGTTGGTGTCCTGGCTGGCAACGAGTTCGCGGGCCTCGGCGGCAGTGTCCACACTGGGCATGGAACCGGGCAGGGGACGCTGGGCGGATTCACGCAGGAAGTAGATTGCGATCGCACCCACGATGGACGTTCCCATCAGGTAGTAGGCCGGCATCATGTCATCGCCGGTGCCTTCAATGAGGCCCTGCACGATGAACGGAGTGGTTCCTCCGAAGATGGCCACCGAGAAGTTGTAGGCGATGCCCATTCCGCCGTAGCGGCTGGACGTCGGGAACAGTGCCGGGAGGGCCGAGGCCAGGTTGGCAATGTAGAACGTCACCGGGAAGGCGATCAGGGCAAGGCCGGCCAGCGTCGACCAGATATCGCCGATGCCGATCAGCATGAACGCAGGAACGGAGAACGCGATGGTGCTGCCGGCGCCGATCCACAGCACGGGACGGCGGCCGATACGGTCGGACAACTTGCCCGTGAGCGGAATACACAGAGCCATGATCACCAGGACCGGGATGGTCAGCAGGGTGCCATGAACGGGGTCGTAACCCTTGGAATCCGTAAGGTACGTGGGCATGTAGGAGGTCAACGCGTAGCCCACAGTATTGGCTGCGGCGGCGAGGATCATGGCCAACACGATCTGGCGCCAGTAGGCCTTGATGATTCCAACCGGGCCCTTGGCGACGTTGGCATCCTGTGCCGCGGCATCCTTTGCGATGGCTTCCTGGGCGTCCAGCGTGGCCTGGAACTGCGGGGATTCCTCGATCTTGCTACGGAAGTACACAGCGATGAGGCCAAGAGGGCCGGCGATCAGGAACGGAAGCCTCCAGCCCCATTCCTCCATGGCTGCCTGTCCGAGCGTGAGCTGCAGGACGGAAACCAGTGCGGCGCCGAGGGCGAAGCCGATGTAGCTGCCCATGTCCAGGAAGCTGGCGAAGAAGCCGCGGCGCTTGTCCGGGGCATATTCGCTGACGAAGGTTGTAGCACCGGCGTACTCACCACCGGTGGAGAAGCCCTGGACGAGCTTGAGGATCACCAGCAGCGCGGCGGCCCAGATGCCGATCTGCGCGTAACCGGGCAAAAGCCCGACGGCGAACGTGCTTGCCGCCATCAGCATGAGTGTTGCTGCGAGCACCTTCTGGCGGCCCACCTTGTCGCCGAGCCAACCGAAGACGACGCCGCCAAGCGGACGGGCAATGAAGGTTGCGGCGAAGGTGCCGAGAAGGAAGAGTGTCTGGACGGACTTGTCCGCTTCGGGGAGGAAGACGGGGCCCATGGTGGTGATGAGGTAGCCGAACACGCCGACGTCGTACCATTCCATGGTGTTGCCGACGATCGTGCCGCCGAGTGCTTTCTTCAGCATCGGCTGGTCCACAACATTAACGTCGGATTCTTTCAACCGGCGCTTGGTGCGGAGCTTCGTTTTCTTGGTGGTTTTGACTGCGTTGGCTGCGGCCGTGGTGTTGGCTGTTTCCTGGTTTTGGATGGTGTTCCTTTCGCCATCCGGGGAGACGGTCTTGCTTTGGTCTATGGGCATTTGGGCTTCTCCTAGGGAGGTCATTTGCTTGCGACTTCTGCTGCCCCGCTCTGGGCAGGTGTTCAATTTTACGGGGTTTGCCGCCCAAACCCCAGTTAAGATCCGATTTTTGGGCCCTTTCGGGACGCAAATTGCCTAGCTGTGTTGCATCTCATTACCTGCTTTTGCCCTGCAATGGCGCGGAAGCCGGGTGGTTTTTGCCCTCCCGGGCACGTTGTTACCAAATTGTTTAGCCAAGCCCACCAGACGAGGCGTAATGGGACGAAAAATCTTACGGATTGCCTCTGGGGGCAGGGGCGGTTCCAAGCACCAGCGTTGCGTCCAATTCCTTGTCAACGAGCACCCGCGCCCCCAGCCCCCACTCATGCATGATCCTGGCGGTTTCTGGCGCTTGGTCTTCCGAGGTTTCAATCAGGAGGCAGCCGCCCGGCGACAACCACTCAGCCGCGTGCTCTGCAACGCGACGTTGGACATCCAAACCGTCAGTACCGCCGTCGAGCGCCACCATCGGTTCATGCAAGCGCGCCTCAGGCGGCATCATGCCGATGGAGCCCGTAGGTACGTACGGCGCATTGGCGAGCACCACGTCCACGCGTCCCCGAAGTTCAAGGGGGAGGGCGTCGTATAGATCGCCCTCGAAAACTCGCCCGCCACGGGGCTCTACGTTCTTGCGCGCGCAGCTCACCGCGGCCGGATCAATGTCAGCGGCGTATAGCTCGCAGCTCCCCAGAAGATCGCTGAGTGCCGCACCGATCGCCCCCGAGCCACAGCAGAGATCGACGACGACGGCACCCGGCCGTGCGATTTTCGCTGCCTCGCGCACCAGGAACTCCGTGCGACGCCGTGGAACGAATACGCCGGGTTCAACAGCCATGTGGCTCCCGCAGAAGTCCACCCAGCCGAGGATGTGTTCCAAGGGCATTCCTTTGACGCGCTGATCCACCATGTAGTCCAAATGGTCTGGACTCGTGGCGGCATCAATGAGGAGTTGCGCTTCGTCCTCTGCGAAAACGCATCCAGCATCGCGGAGGGTAGTGGCGACGGACATTCTCCAGGTCACGGGTGCCATGCTAGCCGAGGGGTTCACAAAAGCGCCGATTCTTGGTTAGGGTATGACGCATGGGAACACTGATTTTTGAGTAGACCGGCCTTCGCCCTTAGCGGCACAGCCGAGTTTCACCTGACAAAAATCCACGCCTGTTGAGGCCCTGCCTCCATGCCGTTCCCGTTGTCGACGCTATTTTTTTCGAACCGCAACGCCATGGTTTTGGTGCTTCTTCAGGACTCACACCACTGAGGAGTCCACTTTTATGACTGCCAATCCTTCCGAAAACAACACCCCGGAGCCCGCTGCCTCGGGAAATGACGCCGCTGCGTCGGGAAGCCCAAAGTCCGCCTCCGGCGGCATCAAGTCCAAACTGACCGATGCCCAGAAAGCGATGCTCGCCAGCAAGTCCGGCGGCGGCGCTCCCGCTGGCTGGCAAAGCACGGGCAAGGGCCACAAACCCACGTCCGCCAGCGGCAAGCAGGCCAAGACGGAGAAGAAGGTCCGTTGGTGATTCCTGGACGCAGGTAAGTCCTGCAGACAACCATCTTCGGCGCGCCTAGTATTGAAATTCCTTCGTTTCATAGGGAAAGGAAGAACCATGACTGCAAAGAATCCAGCCGAAAACATCGATCCCGAGGTTGCCAGCCACTTGGTGGAGGCCATGGACATGGCTCCCATGCCTGAACCGGCAACCATTGACGTATCTCTGGGTTTGGACCAGGAACAGCACTGGCCCGACGGTAGCGGCAAACGCCGGCACCCGAAGGACCGCGATCAAGCCCAGGGACGGATGGGCCAGGGCGCTGCAGTGACGGCGATCCACCGGACCAGCCGTCCGCAGATGCCGCACTCCTCCTAGCCCCGAGTCACCAGCACAGCCAGCCCAACTAGGTAGCAGCACAGCGCGTTTTGAGGGGTCTAAACGCGCTTAAGTGCGACCTAGTTGGGCTGGCTTACGTCTTCCGGGGACTTGTCCGGACGCCACCCACGCCACACGGGATGCCGTAGCCTGCCTGGGCCCGTCCATTCTCCGAAGGTCACTTCTGCTACCAGTTCCGGATCCACCCAGCGGGCACCTGCTGCGTCCTCGCGCGGGATATCGGCGAACGGGGAATCAGCTACCAGACGGGGCTCCAGTTTCTCCATGACATCCCTCAGCTGCCACTCCTTGAACCCGGTGCCCACCCGGCCCACGTAGTGCAGCTTTCCGCCCTCCGGAATGCCCAACAGCAACGAGCCAAAGGTCCCGCCCCGGGCACCCGCGCCGGGTCGCCAGCCACCAACGACGACTTCCTGGCTCTGCTCCAGCTTGAGCTTGATCCACGAGCGGCTACGCCGGCCAATCACGTAACGGCTATCTGCTTTCTTCGCCATCACTCCTTCCAAGCCGAGCTCACCTGCGCTTGCCATGAGGTCTTCAACGTCGTGATCCAACACGGCCGAAAGGTGAAGCGGGCAGCCAGAGCGCAAGCGCCCGGCAAACGCCGAAAGCCGCTCCCGACGTTCACGGAACGGCAGACCGCTCAGGTCCGTGCCGCCGTCGTACAGAAGGTCGAACAGCATCAGCTGCACCGGGACCGAAGCCCGGGCTCGTTCGATGTCTGCGGTTTTAACCAGGTTCATCCGGAGCTGGAGGCGGCCAAAATCAGGCCGTGAGCCCTTGCCAAGCGCAACGATTTCACCGTCGGCCACGAAATCGCCGTCGGGCCAGCAGGACCGGTCTGTTAGTTCGGGGTAGGTGGCGGTGAGATCGTTTCCGTTGCGGCTCATCAAACGGATCTTGCCTTCAGTGCCGGTGATGATGGCCCGGATTCCGTCCCACTTCAGTTCGTACAGCCAGTCGTCGCCGCGAAGGTCGTCCACCGTGCCGGACGTGGCAAGCATCGGGGTGTAATTGGGCATTGGCTGGGGAGCGGCTGGCTTCGGTGCCGCAGCGGGCGGCACCTTCTCGGAAGGGTTGGCAGTGGCCTTGCGAAGCCGACCGCCCGGCTGCTCCTTCATCAAGTGGATCAGCCAACGGTCACCGGTATTGATCAGCGCTAAACGCTTGGTCCCGTGCAGCCCACCTCCTGGCTGGCCAGTCAGCGTTGCGATTACTTCCTTGCCGTCCCGCCATTTCTCGCACGTGTACTCGCCACGGTCCCAAATGGTCATGGTTCCCGCGCCGTATTCACCTTTGGGAATGACGCCAGCGAAGTCCGCGTACTCCATCGGATGGTCTTCCGTATGTACGGCAAGGTTGTTCCGGTCGGGTGTCTCCGGGACACCACGCGGCAAAGCCCAGGACGCAAGGACGCCGTTGTGCTCCAACCGCAGATCCAGGTGGTAGCGCCGGGCATGGTGCTCCTGGATGACGAAGATCCCGCCGGGCGGTGCAGGGTCGCCCGGCTTGGGCTGGTCTGAGGAGGAGCCACTGGGCGTCGCCGAGGCAACAGCAGCCGACGACGCCGGGAACGGCTCCGGGGTCTTCTCCGGATCGCGCATCCCCACATATTTGGCGAGACGGTTCTCTGCTGTCACCACACGCTCGCGGGAACCGGCCGGCGCGCTGCGGGCTGCCGAACCGCCGCCGGTTCCTGCGTCGTCGTCATCCGTATATTCTCCGTGCGGCGGTAGGTGTCGTGATGAGATAGGGGCGAAGTGGTCCTTGCCGGTCTTGACCCGCTTCATCACCGCTGTGTAATCAAGGTGGTCCAGGGTGCTTGAGGAGAGTTCGCGCCACGTGCGCGGTGCCGCGACCGTAGGGTGGGTTTTCCCCCGGAGCGAATAAGGGACGATCGTGGTCTTGTTGCCGCTGTTCTGGCTCCAGTCCACCAGCACTTTGCCGTGGCGGAGGGACTTCTTCATGTCGCTGACCACCAGATCGGGATGGTCGGACTCAAGGGCACGTGCCAGCTCATGGGCGAAGGCCGAGACCTGCTCGGACTTCAGCGTCCCCTCCAGCCCGGTGTAGAGGTGGATTCCTTTGCTGCCGCTGGTCACCGGCACCGGTTCCATGCCCATGTCCTGCAGGATGGAGCGGGCAAGTTTGGCCACTTCAACGCACTCAGGCAGGCCTGCGCCGGGACCGGGGTCAAGATCCAGGACGAAGCGGTCAGGCCGGAGCGGATTGCCCTCTGCGTCAACCTGCCATTGGGGGACGTGGATCTCCAGGGATGCTATCTGGGCCATCCATGTGAGCGTGGCGAGGTTGTTGACCATGGGGTAGACGTTGGTGTGGTCCGAGTGCTGGATGGCGGTGCGTGGGATCCACTTGGGCGCGGAGTCTTCAAGGTTCTTCTGGAAGAACACCTGTCCCGGGTGCTCGGCGGTGCCCACGCCGTTGACCCAGCGCTTGCGGGTGACGGGCCTGTTGGCGGCGGCAGGAATGAGGAAAGGCGCCACTGCGGCGTAGTACGTCAGGACCTCGGCCTTGGTGGTTCCGGTCTCGGGGTAGATGATCTTGCCCAGGTTGGTGAGGGTCAGCTCGTGGCCTTCCACGTTCACCCGCTCCTGTTGCTTGCCTGCCACCTCTTCTCCTCTGCTGTCTTGTGCTGTTGACTGGGTGCATGAGGGCCATATGGAAGGGATCTATCGCGTTCGGTCTGGTCAACGTACCAGTGAAGCTTTACAGCGCCACGGAGGACCACGATATTGGCCTTCACCAAGTCCACAATAAGGACGGCGGACGCATCCGGTACCAGCGGAAATGTGAAATTTGCGGCGAAGTTGTTGCTTACGAAGATATCGACAAGGCCTACGAAGAGGAAGGCCGCACAGTGGTTCTCACCGCGGCCGAATTGAAGTCCCTGCCGGAAGAGAACAGCCGCGAAATTGAGGTAGTGGAATTCATTCCTGCCGAGCAACTGGACCCGATCATGTACGAGCGCAGCTATTTCCTGGAGCCGGATTCCAAATCCCCCAAGGCCTATATGTTGCTGCGGCAGACACTTGAGGACACGGACAGGATTGCTATTGTCCAGTACGCGCTGAGGCAGAAGACGCGGCTCGGGGCCCTGCGGGTACGCGGGGACGTACTCCTTCTGCAGGCCCTTCTCTGGGGCGACGAAGTCCGCGAGGCCAAGTTCCCCTCCCTCGAAGCGGACATCAAGATCTCTGATAAGGAACTCGAAATGTCCTCCGCGCTGGTGGATTCCATGGCCCACGATTTCGACCCCGAAGAATACACCGACGACTACCAGGTGCAGCTCCGGACGTTGATCGAGGCCAAGCTGGAAAAGGGCGAGGCGCTGGACACGGAAGCAACGTTTGGTGTCACGGAAGGCGAAGGGGAAGGCGGCGATGTCATCGACCTCATGGAGGCGCTGAAGCGGAGCCTGGACAAGAAACGCGGCAAGGAAAAAGCGGCCGACGACGACGCTGCCGCCGGCAAAACTACCAGCAAGCCAAAGGCGCGGGCCAAGAAAAAGGCGTGACCCGGCGTCGGGCGCCTTGCGACACCCGACGGTTCAGGACAAGCAGGAACTAGCCTTTGACCGAGCCGGCCGTCAATCCCTGGACAATGAACTTGCTCGCAAAGGCGAAGATGGCCAGCGTGGGCACCACGGTGAGGACTGCGGCAGCGGACATCGAGCCCCAGTCGATGTTGAAGCTCGAGATGAACCCGGCCAACGCCGTCGGGATGGTCTTGTTGCTGTCGCTGTTCATCAAGGTCACCGACAAGAAGAGTTCATTCCAGCAATTGACAAAGTTGAAGACGAAACTCGCGGCGACGCCCGGCAGCATGACCGGAACCAGGACCCTGAACAACGCTCCCAGCCGCGAACAACCGTCGATCATCGCAGCTTCTTCCAAGGCGTCAGGAACGTTCTCGAAGAAGCCCCGGAGCATGATGGTGCAAAACGGGATGCAGATCGCAATGTAAATAAGGATCAGCCCGGTCTTTGAATCCACAAGGCCCAGATTGGTCATCATCAGATACAGCGGCCCCAAGGCAATGAAGCCCGGAATCATCTGAGTGATCAAGAAGGCCCCCAGGACCGCGCCGCGACCTGAGAAGTGGAACCGGGCCAGGACATACGCCGAGAGCAATGAGATCAGCGTTGCCACCGTGGAAGCCACCAGTGCCACAACCAAGCTGTTGAGCATGTATTGGCCGAAATCCGACTTGGTGAAAAGCCCGATGTAGTTTTCGAAGGAGAGTTGCCGGGGCCAGTAGTCCAACGGCAATGAGTAAATAGCGCCGGGTTCCTTCAACGACGTCAGGATGATCCAGTACAGCGGGAAAACCGTGGCGACGAGGCATGCTCCCAGGAAAACGAACTTACCCACGCGCCCTATGAAGCTCTGCTGATTGATCATCGCGCTTCCTTTCGAGGACGGACAGCCATGAGGTAGAAGACGGCGAAGAGGGCAAGCGTGAGTACGACAATCAGCCCCAGGGCAGAAGCCTTGCCGTAGTCACCCTCTTGGGTAATTTTGATCATGTAGGTGGTGATGATGTGCGTCTGGTCAGCCGGCCCGCCACCTGTGATGGCGAAGATGATGTCCGGGAAATTGAAGATCCAGATCACCCTCAGCAGTATGGTCAACGCCAAGGTGGTGGCGATGCCAGGCAACGTGATGTTGAAGAACGTCCGTACCTTCCCGGCTCCGTCCAGTGCCGCAGCCTCATACATTTCGTCGGAGACGGACTGCAGTGCCGCGAGGATCATGATGGCGAAGAACGTGACGCCGTACCAGATGTTGGCAATGATGATGGCGGTCATCGCGAATCCGGGATCCGAGAGCCACGGGATGGGCGAGTTGATGATCCCCGCCTTCATCAGCAGGTCGTTGACGACGCCAAATTCCGCGTTGAACATCCACCGGAAGAGCATGCCGATCAGGAATCCGGACACTGCCCAGGGGAAGAAAATCATGGCCTGGTAAGCACCGCGCATCCTGAACTTTCGCTTCAGGAACAGCGCCACAGCAAAGCCTATGATCACCTGTGGCACCAGGGACCCAACCACCCAGACCACCGTGTTCCGGACAATGCCCCAGAATTCAGGTGTTTCCAGCAGGCTTACGAAGTTGCCGAACCCAACCCACGAGGTGTCGGAAAGATCGTTCAGGTTCCAATTGCGGAACGCCATCTGGCTGCCGGCGATCATCGGGTAGTAGGTGAAGATGCCGACGAACACCGCCGCCGGGGCAAGGAAGATCAGCAGTGTGAAGGCTGTCCGGGGATTGAAGCGCTTCTTGGACCGAAGGCCTATGCCGGCCACGGACCCGGCATTGGCCTTCTTCGCGGGGAGTTTGGTGTCGAGGCTCACTGGAAGCTAGCCCGCCCACTTTTGGGACCAGTAAGTGTCCCAGCTGGACAACAACTCACTCGTGGACATCTTCCCGGTCAGCACGCGCTGGAGTTCGCCGTCGGACTTCTTGATCCACTCGCTCCACCAGGACACGCTTCGCGGCTGGACAGCGGAGACATAGGTCTCGGGATTTTCCGTCATCTTGACGTAGGCGGCCCAAGGTCCGGTGCTGTAGAAACTGTCCTGGGCGGCGGACTTCAAGGTGGGAACCAGGCTGTTGTCCTTGCTGAAAGTGGTTGCCGCGTCGCCTTGAGCGAGGTACTTGATGAGCTTCACGGCCTCAGGCTTGGCGGTGGAAGCGGCAGCAATTCCCCAGCCGGCGGATGCCACGGGTTGAATGGCTTTCCCGCTCGGTCCTACCAACAGCGGAGCCACGTTCCACTGGTCTTCCTTGATGGACTTGGACTCCCGCACGGTAGCGATGACCTCAGGGTCCTGGAGCAGGAACGAGGTAGACCCATTGCTGAAGCCCTGCACCATTTCCGGGTAACCCCAGGCCACCGACGACGGCGGCGAACCCTTCTTGAAGAGATCAATGTAGAGATCCATGGCCTCCTGCGCTTTGGGGGAGGAGAAGATCGTCTTGCCGCTGGTGAGCTTGAAGGCGTTTTCCTTGTCAATCTCGTGAGCCACGTAGGCCTCGATGATGGCGACGGCGTTGGAGTTGGCGTTGGTGCCCCCGCGGAACGCGTAGCCGAACTTGTTCTCTGCGGGCTTGTTGATGGCCGACGCCTGCTCCAGCATCTCGGACCAGCTGGCAGGCGGACCGGAGAAGCCGGCTTCCTTGACGACGTCGGAACGGTAGAACAGTGAAAGGCCGTAGAAGCCGTAAGGAATGTAGTAGGTTTTGCCGTTCTGCTTCGAGTACGTGACTGCGTTGTCCGTCAGGTTGTCCCAGCCGTCCCACCCTTTGAGGTCGGCCGAC
This sequence comes from Arthrobacter sp. 2762, assembly GCF_040548745.1. NCBI lineage: Bacteria > Bacillati > Actinomycetota > Actinomycetes > Micrococcales > Micrococcaceae > Arthrobacter > Arthrobacter sp. 2762. Next base: position 697,057 of record NZ_JBEPSI010000001.1, on the reverse strand, counting down.
ATGTCGTACAGCCACTCGTTGGCACCGAACGATCCTACGGTGATGTCACGGGCCTCGACGACGTCGATTCCCTTGCCGGACTGGAGCATCTGCTGGATCTTCTGGTCCGCCTGATCGGTTGGCGGGGAGATGAGGTCCACCTTGATGTTCGGGTTCTCTTGCTCGAAGCCGGAAATGATCTTCTTCAAGGTGTCCGTACGTGTCGGATTGGTGAGGCTCTCCACCATCTTCAGCGTGACTTTTCCATCTTTGGCGGGCTCGGTGCCGCCACATCCGGTAAGTGCAAGAACGGCCGCGAGACCGGCTGCGGCAGACATGATGAATCTTGATTTCACGTGGATCCTCCAATGACTTGGTGAGCGTGGGTAATCGCTGCCCCGGTGGGCGGCAAAGTCGGTGGTGGCTAAGGTGGTGACTGCGGTGGCGGCTAGCGGGAGCGGGCGAGCCGGACGAGCTCCGGGACCGCCCTTTCCGCAAAGGTTTCGTAGTCGTTGGGCGAATTGTAAAGGTGTGCCGAGAGCCGCAGGAAGCCCTCGCCGTCGAAGGTGGTGATGGCCGTTTCGATGTCCAGCCGATCCGAAATGTAGGCGCGGACGGCGTGCGAATCCTCATGCGTGGTGGCGAGGCCCTTCGGCAGCCGGACCAGGCGCAGGGGGCCCACCGGCATGCCGACCTTGATCGCTGGATCCTCGCCTGTGGCGTCGGCGAAGGCGCCGGCAATTAGAGCCTGTCCGTAGTCACACAGTTCACGGGCGTAGCTGCGGAAGGTTGCCCAGCCGTAACGCTCCTCGATGGCGTCGAACGCGGTGCGGGCGGCCATCCAAGCGGTCACGTCCTGCGTCCCGACATGGTCGAAATTCTCCGGGAAGTCGTAGGGGAAGCCCCACGAATCGATCATTGGTTCCAGCGTCGCCGCGCCTGGGCCGCGTGCCACGAGCGCCGCTGTTCCCCGCGGCGCGCAGGCGAACTTGTGGAGGTTTCCTACCCAGAAACCCTCGAAGTCTGGTACGGGGAACTCGACCACACCCGGTGCATGGGCTGCGTCCACCAGGACCGGCACCCCCAGGCGCGAGGCTGCCTGGGCGATCGCCTCGACGGGGAAGGCACGGGCAGTGGCGGACGTGATCTGGTCGACCACGATGACGGCCGTCTTGCTGGTGACCTCGCCCATGATGAGAGCGCAGGCGGTCCCGGCATCCGCGTCGAGAGGGATATCGGCGATCCTCACCCGGCCACCGTTCCTGCGGGCAACGCGCTCTGCGCCCTGCAACACCGCCCCATAGGCATGGTTTGTTGTCACAATTTCGGCGCCGGGCTCGAAGCTCAGCGAGTTGTATACGGTGCTGACGCCCGCGCTGGCATTGTGCACGAGGGCCGTGTCCTCAGCCTTCACGTTGAGGAATTCTGCGATCTCTGTCCTCGCCGTGGCCACCAGTTCGAACTGAGTCATAAACCACGGGCACGGATTCTGCTCCATGTGTCCCTTGAGGCTGAGCTGTTTGGCTTGGGCTGCACGGGGGACGGAGCCGTAGGACCCGTGATTGAGGTGGACTTTGGACGGCGTGAGGCTCCAGTCGGCCATTGAGGGTTCGCCCTCGGGGGTCAACATGGGATGCGGGGCAGTGAGCGCTGCTGGGAACACGGTGTCCTTCGTGGTCGCGGAAGAGTGAACGCTCTGTAAGTTACATCACAGATTCGACCAAGACAACGGACAATCGCAAATAGTCATAAGATGACTTTGGGAATGTTCATGCGAATTACCCAGATTCCGCACCATTCTCCACAGATAGGTATGATGTCTCATTCTTTGAGGTATGACAAGGAGATCTATCGACTCCGGCGACACGAGCGTGCGGTAGCGTGTTACGAGTATCTGAAGGAGGCACGAATTGGGTGCTGTCGAAACGGCCATGCAGGGCCTAAGAAACAAGATTGCCTCTGGCGAACTCGCGGCTGGGCAGAAATGCCCGCCAGAAGCTGAGTTGGCCGCCCAGCTTGGTGTTTCGCGGAGCTCCCTTCGGGAGGCTGTGCGGGCGATGTCTGCCCTGGGGGTGATGGAGTCACGGCATGGCTCGGGAACTTATGTTTCTTCCTTGGAGCCGACGGTCATCCTCCAGAATTTTGCCCTCTTGGTGGATCTGCTTCCGCTGGACGGCCTGCTCGAACTCTTCGAGATCCGCAGGCTGATGGAGTCACACGCTGCAGCTGCCGCCGCGGCGAATGCCACGCCAGAGGTCTTGGCCAAGCTGACGGCGCTCGTGGAAACCATGGAGGCTACGGACAGCCCTACTGAATATTCCGAACTTGATTCACGCTTTCATGAAGAAATCTGCCGTGCGAGCGGCAATTCGACTCTCGCGGCACTCGTCAGCCTGTTCCGTTCCCGCGGTGGACACTTCCATATCTTCGACGGCAAAGTGGGGGCCCAGGTCCGGGAAGGCAGCACGGCGGGGCACAGCGCAATCGTGGACGCGATAGCCCGTAGGGATCCTACGTTGGCCGCCACCGCGACGGCTGCGCATATTGCCCAGACTGAGTCCTGGCTGAAGAAGTTGCGGCCTGCCCCGAGGCTGGAGGATTAGGCCCGCGTGCCTTAGTGGTTGCGCAGCATTGAAATGATTTCGGACTTCTTCTTGCCGGAGTAGCCCTTGATTCCGAGTTCCTTGGCGCGGGACTTCAGTTTGTCCACAGTCCAATCGTCGTAGTCGCCGGACTTGCCTCCCTTGCGGCCCACTTCCTTGCGCCCCTGCTTGGCCGCAGCATTTGAAACACGGGCCGCTTTTTCCTTGGAAGCGCCTTCGTCGCGGAGTTCTTCATATAGCTTCGGGTCCTTCAGACTCGAATTCTTCTTTCCAGGCATGATGCGTTTCCTTTCGCGTATTGATGAAGTGCCTTTTTGCTCAGGGTGCATTTCCGCTCTTGCCGTTCCCGTTTTGCAGGGCCCGCCGGTGCAGCCAGATAGGCATGCCCACGACGAGTAGCAGCAGGACCATGATGATGAAGCTACCGGCAATCAGAGCTGCTGTTCGGCCGGCGGTGACATCGAAGACCAGGGTGGCCGAACCCACAATCAGGATTGCTACGCCGGCCAATGCCCATTTGGTGATGGCATCGGCGCTGGAGACGAGAGTGGCTTTGAGCCCCCGGCGGAAAAGGCGGCGATGCACGCTGACCGGAAGAAGGATCAAAGCAGTTGTCAGGGCCGCTGCCATGACATTGAAGAGGTAGAGGCCGCGTTGCCAGTCGTCCAGGTGCTCAAAGCGCGCCTGAAAAGGCAGGGTCAGCAGGAAGCCGCCCAGGATCTGGACACCAGTCTGGAGCACCCGCAGTTCCTGGATCAGCTCCATCCAGTTGCGGTCCATCCGTTCTTCAACGGATTCGTTCCTGCCGGTCCTGGGAACCTGCTCCGGCTCTACCATTCGCACACCTCCAGATAGCTATTGGTGGACGCTGACACTACACCGGACTACGGTCGAACTGTCAGCATTCCTCGAACAATTTTCGGGGCCTCAAAGGATTTCCAAGGAGGAAGAAATGAGTCAGGACGAACACCGCGTTGACCCGGAAGACGCTGCCGGCGGCTACGGCACGCCAACGCCGGAGCAGGAAATGCCAGGACAGGGATCGGAGCGTGAAACACCCGAACGGCCATCGCCGGGAACGCCTCCCGGACCGGGCGAACCGCCTGAGGGCAGCCCCACTCCGGAAGACCCCGACACTTCTCCCGTTCCGGAATCACCGGACGAATTCCCCACTCCGCGGGATCCTGACGCGGCGCCCCCTCCCAGTACGGGCGGCTGAAGCACGGCGGCTAAAGTGCTTGTTCGGGTGCGGGTATCCGGGGGCCGGTATCCGGGTCCTGGATGCGCAGGAGGACTGCCCCTGGCTGCAGTTCCACTGCAGTGGGGCAGTCCTCACGTTCCGCGGTATTCATCGGCAGGCCGATCAAAGTGCTCGGCCGGTGCGGGTCATTGTCGCGGTGCGTGCCCTATACCGTATGTCCCCTGCGGCCCGACATGAAGCTGAGCAACCAGCCGATAGCTGCGATGACGAGGAGGACGACGCCTACCCACAACAGCCAGTTCAGGGCCGACGAGAAGCCGCCCACCAAGAGAAGGACAATCGCAACTACACCAGCAATGATCAGAAGCGTGTTCATGGTCAGCACATTCCTTTCTGGGGGAATCCGCAAAGAATCTTTTGGATTCCTGACTATGCATTCCTATTTACTTCGATTTACTTCCACGGGTACTTGGGAGCGTTCCACCGCCTCCGAGTGCCTTTTATCGCTATCACTTCCGGTCCGCCCTGAGGGGCGAAGTTCGCCAGATGTGAACAGCAACACTTCTCATTGTACTACTAAGCAACCTTATGAAAGAGTTATTGAAGTCGCCACTTGATGATTGACCCACATCGAAGGAATTCGACACCAGGGTTTTTCGCTTGCACCGACAGTCCAAGGAGAGGAAAACATGAAAGCGTCACAGCAGCTTGCAGACAACCTTCAAATCGTCCTGACAGACCTGATCGAGCTACAGCTCCAGGGTAAGCAGGCGCACTGGAACATCGTCGGTCCGAACTTCCGGGACCTCCACCTCCAGCTGGACGAACTCGTGGCCGCCACCCGCAAATTTGCGGATGACACCGCCGAGCGGATGAGGGCCCTTCACGCCCTGCCCGATGGCCGGAGCGGGACCATCTCGGCGGGTACGCGCCTTGAAGAATTCCCGGGCGGGCTGGTCAACACTAAGAACGCCGTCAAGCTGATTACGGACCGCGTGGAGCGCACCGTCCAGACCATGCGTGACGTCCATGACGAGGTGGACGAAGAAGACCCCACCACGGCGGACCTCCTGCACGAATTCATCGCCCGGCTGGAGCAGCTCGTGTGGATGATCAACGCCGAAATCATGAGCGCGGGAGCCGCTGTCACCGATCCCGACGAAGCTTAACCGGGCCACAGCAGACGCGATCCTCGGATTGAAAATGCCAAGGCTTCGGCGAAGTGACCTTTCCAAGCCCGGCATTGAACGCCGCAGGGCCGGTAACGGGTTCAGTTACAGGTATCCCGACGGGAGCCTGGTAAGCCAAGAGGATCGCCAGCGCATTAATGCGCTGGCGATCCCGCCTGCGTGGACCGAGGTGTGGATCAGTCCCGATACCAATGGGCACATCCAGGCCACGGGGGTGGACGCGGCGGGTCGAAGCCAATACATCTACCACCCCCGATGGCGCGAACGTAAAGACACCGAGAAGTTCCAGCGGGCCGCGGAATTGGGCTCGGTGCTCCCTGCCGTGCGCAGGACTGTCACGTTGCACTTGAAAGACACCTCGTCTCCCCGGCAGCAGACCCTGGCCGCAGCCGTGCGTCTCATGGATCTCGGCGCTCTCCGCGTGGGCTCTGAAAGCTACATGCGTCAGAACGGCTCCTATGGACTGACCACGCTCAGGTGCCGACACGCCCGAATCAAGGAAAACGCCGTCGGCCTGAAGTTCCCTGGCAAGAGCGGGCAATGGTGGGACATCTCGATCCAGGATCCCGCGCTGGCAGCTTTCCTGGAGCCGCTGGCGCGCCGGCCCGGCAAAGAGCGGTTGCTGGCCTACCGATCCGATGGTTCATGGGTTTCGGTGGATGCTGCCATGATCAACGAGTACCTGCGCGGAATTGCCGGAGCGGCCTACACCTCCAAGGATTTCCGTACCTGGAAGGGGACCTCGGCGGCAGCCCTGTCCCTATTGAAGTCCGAAGGCACCATGACGCGGCCCCAGGCTTTGGTGAAGGCCATGAAGGACGCTGCCCACCTGCTGGGCAACACCCCCACCGTGGCGCGTACCTCCTACGTGGATCCCAGGATCGTAGAGGCCTATCTGTCCGGGGAATTGCAGGACGTGAATCCGACTGAGGCCTCGATTGCCGCTTTCCTCATTGGGAAGCAGAGCTAGCTGGGCCGCGTGCCCCCGCCGGTTTGTTTAGCACTATCTCCTAGGTAGACCCTTACGGCATCGATCAAGTGGCCGACGTGCTGGTGCATCAGTTGCCCCGCAGTCTCAGCATCCCGCCGGGCCAAAGCAGCGGCCAGCTGCGCGTGGTCATGGGCCTGTTCGGAGACAACCTGGGAGTTTAGGGACACTTCTTCCAGAACGCTGGTCAGATTCGGATTGGCCGGTTCGATAAGGAGATGTGCCATGGACTCGAGGATTCTGTTGTGTGTTGCGGCGGCAACTGTGCGATGAAACAGGGTGGAGGAATCCCTGTTGGGGGTTGCCCCGGCCGCTACTGCGTCGCTATGGCTGGTGGCCTGGCGGGTGATCTCTTCGAGCTCCTCATCTGAGGCGTTTTCCGCGGCCAGTCGCGCGCCTTCGGATTCGACCGCGCGGCGGACCACCAGAATGTCCAGGAGTTCATTTAGGTCGGTAGTGCTGGCGGCCCGGACCAGATTTGCTCCGTTTTCCTGGGCGCGCAGGGCTGCCCTGAGTTCTTCAAGTCGCTGCTGGCCTAGTTCCGTGACCACCCGCCCTTGCTTCGGGCGCGGGATGAGGGTGAGGCCCTGTTGATCAAGTGAGCGCAGGAAGCGGCCGGCCGTTGCCTCTGCCACATGGATGCCGGACTCATTGAAAGCCTCTGCCAAACGAGACGAGCCTACGGGGCGTTCTGACTCCCGGATCAGGGTGAGTGCCAGGATTTCCATCTCAAGGTTCGGTGATGTCACCAGCGGCCTCCTTTCCCGTGGCGTAAGGGTTCGCGCGTCTGCATGGAAGCCATCTTCCCACAGCTCCCGGAGCAGGCACTGCTCAGGAAGCAACTGTTGACTGCTGCGCATTAGTACTTCATCATTGGTGATGAAGTACTAATGCTGTCGAGGAACCTCGGTTCGAAGTGTGGGTGGATTCAATGAAAAGTTCTCAGAGTGATCTGGGGCCTGTGCGGGACTTCATCGGCTATGGCAGACATAAGCCCCAAGTATCCTGGCCGCAAAACGCAGCCGCCGTGGTGAATTTCTGCATCGCCTACGAGGAAGGCGCTGAGCGGAACATCCTCGAGGGTGATGCCCGGGGCGAGAGCCTCGGGCCGGGGCGTGAACCCAGGCCAGGACACCGGGACCTCGCCGTCGAGTCCATTTACGAATATGGCAGTCGGGCCGGGATCTGGCGGATTGCCGATCTGCTTGATGAGTACAGCCTTCCGGCTACGCTCTTCGCCCCAGCCGTTGCCCTGGAAAAGAACCCGGAGGTCTGCCAATGGGTGGCCGAACGGGGACACGACATCTGTGCACATGGCTGGCGCTGGACTGACCCCGCGGAACTGACGCAGGACCAGGAGAGGGAGCGGATCAAGCTGGCAGTTGAATCAATAGAGCAGACCTGCGGACGCCGGCCGGTTGGTTGGCGTTCGCGGACGGGGCCAAGCCTGTACACGCGTCGCCTGCTTGTCGAAGAAGGTGGGTTCATCTATGACTCGGATGCCTATAACGATGACCTTCCGTATTTTACAGAGGTCGGAGCCCGCGAGCACTTGGTGGTCCCGTACACCTTGACCTATACGGAAGGCCGGCTCGTCCAGCCCATGGGGTTCACAAGTCCATTCGATTTCTGGGAAACATGCCGCCGCGGCCTGGACGAGCTTAGGCGCGAAGGACACCGGGGTTTCCCAAAGATGATGTCGATCGGCATCCACCCCCGCCACACCGGACAGGCCGGCCGCATGGCGGGAATGCGCGACTTTGTCGAATATGCGCTGGGCACCGGGGATGTGCTGTTCAGCACCCGTGAGGCGATCGCCAGGCATTGGATCCGGGAACGGCCGGCAGCGGGGGAACGACTTCAAGCATCAGCAAACGCAGGAGGAGAACAATGACGCATCAGATACTCGGAACTCAGCGCCGTACTGCGCACATCAATGGAAAACCTGTTGACGCCAAGGATTCCTTCGCTGTTCTGGATCCGGCGACAGGTCTGGAACTGGCCCACGTGGCGGCCTGTGGCCCCGATGAAGTGGACCAGGCGGTAAGCGCAGCACGCAGGGCTTTCGACGGCGGGTGGAAGCGGACAACGGCGGCTGAACGCGCCCGGATCCTGCGCAGTATTTCGTCGGCCATCGTGGCGAATGGGGACGAACTGGCCCGAATAGAGAGCGAGGATACGGGCAAACCATTGCGGCAGGCCGTGGTGGACGTCAACTTTGCCGCGCGCTTCTTCGAGTACTACTCCAATATGGTGGAGGCTGTCTTCGGTAGCATCATTCCCGCCGCGACGGACCGCATGACCTTCTCGGTCCGGGAACCTTACGGTGTCACCGGGCACATCATTCCCTGGAACTACCCATTGGGCCTGGCAACCCGAACGCTTGCGCCTTCCCTGGCGGCGGGAAACTGCTGCGTGCTTAAACCGGCAGAGGAAGCGCCGCTGTCCACGCTGCGCCTAGCCGAAATCATGTCTCAAGCTGGCCTGCCGGACGGCGTCCTCAATGTTGTCCCCGGTATCGGGGCAGAAGCGGGAGCCGCGTTGGCAGCGCATCCCGGCTTGGGCAAGCTCTCCTTTACCGGCTCCGTGCCGGTGGGCGTGAAGATCGGGCAGGCCACAGCAGCCAACCTCGTCCCGGCAGACCTGGAGCTGGGCGGAAAATCGCCCAACATCGTCTTCGCGGACGCAGACATGGACGCTGCTGCTTCGACCGTGGCCGCTTCAATCCTGCAGAACGCCGGCCAGACGTGCTCGGCCGGTTCCCGCCTCCTGGTCCATGACAGCGTCCATGATGAATTCGTCGACCGGCTCGTGCGTATCTTCCAGAGAACCACCCTCGGCCGGGGACTGGAGAATCCCGGCTTAGGCCCGGTGATTTCGCGCAAACAGCAAGCGAGGGTACTCGATTACATTGCCTTGGGCCGAGGAGAAGGCGAACTCCTGGTCGGCGGCGGCGTGCCGGATGATGAGGCCTTGGCCGGAGGGAACTTCATCCTTCCCACAATCTTTGACGGCGTGAGCCCGACCGCCTCGATTGCCCAACAGGAAATCTTCGGACCGGTACTTACGGTGACCAGCTTCGATAGCACTGACGAAGCAGTGGAACTTGCCAATGGAACCGACTATGGACTGGTGGCAGGTGTATGGACCGCTGACGTTGGCCGCGCCCACAGGATGATCCGGGACCTGCATTGCGGCCAAGTGATGGTCAACACCTTCTCCAACGGGGTGGAACTGCCGTTCAGTGGGCGGAAACAGTCCGGATACGGGACGTCGAAGAGCTACGAGGCCCTACTTGGCTACACACAGTCCAAGGGTGCCGTGATCATGATGGCCGAACACTAATGGGCGCGTCACGAAACGGGCTGGTCGTTGCTGGTGGGCGGGTGGTCCTTCCCGAGCGAATTATCGACGCCGACCTTCTGGTTCGGGACGGAAAGATCGTGGCCCTCCGTGAACGATTGGGCCGCGACACGGCCGCCGAAGCTGCGGCCGAACTCTCCGGAGCTGAGACTGTGGACGCGAGCGGCCTGGTGGTCATGGCTGGGATGATTGATACTCATGTCCACCTCCGGGACCCAGGTCACCCCCACCGCGAAACATTCAGCACCGGGACTGCAGCCGCCGCAGTGGGTGGGGTTACCACCGTGCTTGAGATGCCATCGGGGATTCCTGCGGTTGCGGATGCTGCGAGCTGGCACTACAAGAACGACGTCGTTGCGCCCAAGGCCATCGTCGATTATGGACTATATGGTGGCGCCGGTTACAGCAACACCGGGCGGATCGTTGAACAGGCCGCGGCCGGCGCGGTGGCATTCAAGTCGTTCATGAACGCTCCGGCGCCGGGAGCGGATCCCGGTTTCGATTCGCGGGCACTTCCGGACGACGCATCGTTTCTTGCCGCCATGAAAGCCATCGCGTCAACAGGGCGTGTCGCCGTCGTTCACGCTGAAAGCGACTCCATCTGCGGATGCCTTGCGGCGCAAATGAAAACAAACGGACGCAAAGACCTGCGCGCACATGCAGAGTCAAGGCCGCCCCTGGCCGAGGAGGAAGCAGTGGCCCGGGCCATCCTGTTAGCGGGCGCCGCCGGCGCCCGGCTTTCAATTGCCCACATCAGCACCGGAGCCGCAGTGGAGCGCGTCCGCCGGGCAAAGGCCAAAGGGCAGATGGTAACGGCCGAGGCGTGCCCCCATCACCTGTTCCACACATTGTCTGCCAGCGAACATCTGGGCCCCTATGCCAAGATCAATCCGCCCCTACGTGAGGAGGCTGATGTTGTGGCGTTGTGGGCAGGCATCGCCGACGGCACGATCGACTACATCGGTACGGACCATGCCCCTTACACCACCGTGGACAAGGACAAAGGCTGGGATGACATCTGGAGCGCACCATCCGGAGTCCATGGGCTGGAGTCCGTCGTGCCCGCACTGTTGACCGCGGTCAACCAAGGGAAACTGACGTTGCCCCAGCTCACGCGGGCAATCTCCCTGCGCGCATCGCAGGTCTTCGGTCTCGTGTCCAAAGGCGAAGTACGTGAGGGCGCTGATGCGGACTTCATTCTGGTGGACATGGACCGAAGCGGCGTGATCGACCCGGGCAGACAGCACTCAGTGAGTCGTGAAGCGGCGAAACTGTGGGCGGGACGCCTGATGCGCGGAGCTGTGGTTGCCACGTATGTCCGCGGACGGATCGTCGCCAAGGACGGCAAGGTGCTCGGCCAGCCCGGGTTCGGTCAGCTGGTCCGACCCGGCGGCGGTCGCCCATGACATCGGTAGGGATCATCGGCTGTGGAAGCACGGGGCTTGCCCTTGCCGCGCATGTGACGCAGCAGGGCGGGGCGGTACGGACTATGGTCGACCAGAATCATCATTTGTTGGACAGGCTTCGCCGCTCAGGAACGCTCACGATGAGCGGTCATCTGGGAGACGCCGTATTTGCTCTTCCAGAGTTGTCTGAAGGCTACGACAGCCTCGCGGAATGCGGACTGATCTTCATTGCGACCACCGCAGACCGACATCTGGCTGTGGCTCAACGTCTTGCCAGCGTGCTGCACGAAGGCCAACTTTGTGTACTCGTCACGGGTTACGCCAACGGGGCATCCGCATTTGCGAAGGCGCTTACCGAAGCAGGGTTCTCAGGTGGCAAAGACTGCGTCGTTGCGATGAACACGACGCCCCACCTGTCGTACGCCCCTGGTGACGGTTCGGTACATATTTCCGCAGTGAAGAGCTGGTTCGAAGTCTCTGGGGCGACTGAGCTTGCCGCCATCAAAGGCATGTCCTTGCTGACGCCATGGCTTCCTGCGGCAACGCTGGCCAGGCACCACGTGGCCTCGTCCCTGAACAACCCGAACCCCGTCGCCCATGTACCCGCAGCTGTTCTGAACGCGGTCATAGCCTCTCAAGAGGCGCACGGATTGATCCCACCCCAGGGGGCGTTCCACTTGGGCGACTTCGGTGCACCGGCGCTGGAAGCATTGCGTAACGTGCTCGACGCTGAACGACTCGCTGTCATGAGAGCCCTTGGCATGGGCCGGCACGGCGTAAGCAGGAACGACTTCTCGTCGCGGGCCTACGGACCCAACGCACGGGAAATGTTACCGCCCCGGGTTGGTCCAACCTTCCAACGGCGCTTCGTCACAGAGGACGTTCCGTGCGGCCTCGTTCCCCTGGAAGTACTCGGCCAACGGTCAGGTGCTCCTACGCCAGCGATGACTGCCGTGATCTCCTTGATCTGCACGCTGGAAGGTCAGGACTTCAGAGAACACCCCGCTGTGCCCGGTCGAGTGGCTGATCTGGGACCAAGCGGCATGGCAGGACTGCGGTACCGGGTAGGAGCCCTGAAATGAGCGGAGAATCGCCGCACACTGGCAAGCGGATTGCCATCACGGGAGCAGCCCGGGGGATCGGGCGCGGGATTGCCGAGCGCTTCGCGGGCGCAGGTGCCCATGTCACCCTGCTCGACAAGGACGGACCGGAAGCTGAGCGGACGGCAATGGGCATCCCCAATGCCACGGCCGTTGAACTCGACGTGACCGACACCAGGGCTACGGAGGACTTCTTTGCTGACGCAGAGCACGCGTTCGACGTCGTCATAGCCAACGCCGGCGTGTCTCTGCCCAAACAGTCCGCCCTGGACACCTCGGATAAAACCTGGGATTGGCTGATGGACAACAACCTCAAAGGGGCCTTCAATACGATGCGTTGCGGGGCGGCCCGCATGCTCAGGGATGGGGTTCCGGGAAGAATCATCGCCACATCCTCAGTGGCAGGCCTGACGGCCGAGCCCGGCTATGCCGTCTATGCAGCCGCGAAATGGGGACTTATGGGGCTGGTGAAGTCAATGGCCATGGAGCTCGCACCCTCGGGAATCCTTGTCAACGGTGTGTGCCCGGGGGATGTTCAGACAAGGTTCCTCAGCGAGACAGCGGACGCCGGCATCTACAGCGGAGCGCTGGGTCGGCCTGCGCGCATAGAAGAAATAACTGGCGTCTACCTTTGGCTTGCCGGCCCTGAGGCAAGTTATGCCGTCGGTGAGATGGTCGTCCTGGACGGCGGTTTGTCCCTTTCCGCGATGTCCCGGTAGCCGTCCGGGAGCGGTAGGCCCAAGAGGAAAAAGTTGTTGCATCATCATTGATGATGAAGTAGATTTGGTGGTACGGATCACACTGAAGCCCGGAGGGGCTCAGGCTCCGGCTTCACAAAAAACAAAGTGGCAGGCAATGGTGCAGCCGCTGTTTCCGGAAGCACTCAGCCCATTCTCAGGAGGCAAAAAATGAGTTCACTAGACATTAAGGGCGGCAGCCCCAGACTTAATTCCATGCTGTTGAAGCTCTCCGAATCGGTCGACAAGATTCCGCTGACACGGACCCACTGGACAACAATCCTGCTGGTTGTCGCCGGTATGTTCTTCGACATCCTCGAGTCCAACTCACTTGGCCTGGCTGGCCCGCAGATTATTGCGACCTTCGGCATCTCCAAAGCCGAATTTGCCTTGATCAGCTCCATGACCTTCATTGGACTTACGATCGGGGCGTACCTGGGCGGGATGCTCTCGGATATCAAGGGCCGGAAGTTCGCCCTCGTAGCGAATCTCGTCGTTTACTCAGTGGGCGGCGTACTCTGCGCGCTGGCCCCAAACTACGAAGTTCTCATGGGGTCGCGATTGATAGTGGGTATCGGCCTTGGCGGCGAGCTGGCAGTGGGAATTGCGCTGATCTGCGAAATCATGCCCACCAAATACCGCGCCCAAGCGGTAGCCGCCCTCAATGTTGGTTCCGGTGGGCTTGGCAACGTCGTTGCCCCCGCTTACGCCGCCCTGGTCCTTGTAGCCCTGGGAAACTTCTTTGGTGGACCGCAGGTTGCATGGCGTTGGCTGTTCGGCCTTCTGATCCTGCCGGTCCTTCTTGTTTTGGTGATTCGGCGCAACATGCCGGAATCACCGCGCTTTCTCCTCACGCGCGGCGACATTGCCGGCGCAAATCGAAGCCTGACCGCGTTGGCAGCGGGCAAGGTCCCTGACGATGAAATCCATATCCGTGAAGAAGACCTCCAAGCCACAGACGGTAACCGCATTGTCCGCCCCGAGAAGATTCGTTTGGGCGAGATCTTCACCAGCGGCCTGCGCCGCCGGACTGCAACGGCCAGTGGCGCGTACTTCATGGTTGTGGCCGCCCAGATGTCACTTCTGACCCTGATGCCAACCTTCCTTGTCGCCCGCGGTTCGACTCTTGGCCAAAGCCTGCTGTACACGCTGATCATGCAAATTGGCAGCCTCCTCGGTGCCCTATGTGCGGCAACCATCACGTATCGATTCAAGCGTCGCACGGTAATGGTCACTGGTGCCGTGCTTGGCTGCCTGGTTGGCCTGGGATTCGGTCTGCTGGCGAACACGGACCCGCTGATTCTGGTGTTCGGCTCCCTGTTCCAATTCTTCACACTCCTGCTAACCACTACGTTGTGGTCCTGGGCCCCGGAACTGTTCCCCACCAGGGTGCGCGGGTTCGGAGTCTCCTTCGTCAAGGGCACCGGTGGCCTGGGCATCATCGTCATGCCGCCGTTGATTGCTCTTATCTTCGATAAAGGCGGCCTTCCGGGGGTCTTCACCACCATGGCAATCATGTTCGCCATAACGGCCGTCCTGGCGTGGGCTGGTGTTGAAACCAAGGACCAGACGCTCGAAGAGGCCAACGAGGCGAGGCCCGTCTTCCATGGCTGAAACGCTGACGCCCGTTCCGGGCGGCACCATACGCATCGCTGCCGCCCGGAACCTTGCCTACCTACCCCACTACGTGGGAATCTCCCGCGGCTACTTTGCCGGCCAGGGGATCAACGTTGAGGTGATCGAGAAGCAGCCCGGACATGGCACTATCACCGATTCAGTGATCCGCGGCGAAGCCGAGCTTGTCCTGGGAAGCGTCGTTTTTGCAGACCGGCTCAACAGGACGACACCCAGCGTGATTGTTGCAGTGAGCAACACCCAGACCCGGCATTTCCTCTTTCAACGGGCCGCTGACGCCGTGATTGGTGGAAGCCCGGATTCTTTCGACTGGCAGGAACTGCGTGGCAGGGTTGTGCTCGTGGCCCCAAGCTTTGTCCCTACATCATGGGTCGCCTTCCTGGAGGTCCTGCACCAGCGCGGCATCCCCTTGGGAGACGTCAGGCTCCTGGTTGGCTACCAACCTGAAGCTGTGGTGGAGGAGTTCCTCAGCGGACCGGGAGACTTCCTCCTGGCCGGCGGGCAGGAAGCCCAGGACCCCCGTTTACGTGAAGCGGTCCCCCTGGCCAATGGGCTAGGTGCCGTCCCATGGTCTGCCTACTGCTGCACCCGGGTGTGGGCGCAAGATCACGGCGCTGAACTCGATGCCTTCCGCGCCGGTTTGGAGAAGGCCCAAGCCTGGCTGGCAGAGCAAAGCCCGGCCGATGTGGCCTCCGCAGCGACGGAGTGGTTTCCGGCCATCGTGCAACGGGAGTTGCACGACACTGTCGCCCAGTTCCAGCGGATCGGGTTCTGGGCAAAGAAGCCGCAAGCAGTTCCGGGGGAGTTCAGGGCTTGGCAAGCCGCGCTCGTGCGGGCAGGGCTGCTCGCAAACGACACGGAACTCCTGGAAATGATCGAAGAACCCTCCGGCACAGAATTCCAAGGATACGAGAATGACACAGACGCAGCTTGATCACCCCTACCTCTCCCGGGAGGTGAGCAGGGACGAAGATCAGCACGCCCTGGAACTCCACTCCCAGGCAACGGTGGTGGATACCTGCGGCGCGATTCCTCCGGGTGGAGATGGATCCTTGGATGATTCCATCGCCCTCCTGCGCCGTGGGGGAGTGGACTGCGTGGGCATGACCCTCTCAGCGGAGGAACACGATCAGCGGGCGGCCATGGACCAGATCACTTTCTGGAACCGCAATATCCGCAAGCACTCGAGGGACCTCGTGAAGGTCACGTGCGCCGACGATATCCGGCAAGCCAAGGAGGATGGCCGAATCGGCGTTTACTACCTTTTCCAGAACGCCAAGCCATTTGGGGATGATCCCGGCAATGTAGAACTCTTCAAAGACATGGGGGTAGTCTCATCGGCGATCACATACAACAAGCGCAACTTCCTGGGCGACGGCTGCGCTGAGCCGGAAAACTCCGGGATCAGCAGCATCGGTCGCGACATGATTTCTGAGATGAACCGGGTGGGCATGTTGGTCGATCTCTCCCACGGCGGAAAGCGGACCCAACTGACTGCTGCACAGGCTTCAACCGCACCGCCATACTTCTCCCACAACAACTGCTACTCCGTGTTCGGAAACCGCAGAAATGCCACGGACGAGACTATGCAAGTGGTTGCCAGCAAGGGCGGCATGATGAGCACGATGCCCCTGGAAATCAACGATGAATACCAGCCCACGGTGGCCAACATGGTTGACCATCTCATGCATACTCTGGAAATCTTCGGCGCTGGAGGCGTAGGCGTCTGCACGGATTTTCCCAAGGGCAGACGGAGTGTCTATGACTCCGCATACATCGATGAACACGGATATCTCAATATCCAGTACGACGGCACGCTATACGTCAAGCGGATGAAATGGGAAGGCCCGGGCTGTCTGCACAGACCGCCGTGGTACCCCTACGCCGAGGGCATCAAAACCTACGAGGGCCTTCCCAACGTCACCCGGGAACTGGTCATCCGCGGGGTTGATGACAACACCGTGCTGGCCGCGCTCGGCGGCAACTTCATTGACCTGATGAGCCGGGTCGTCGGCTAGACGAGCATTCCGGTCCAAGACACAGAGGTCTAAGACACAGACAAGGCCTGAGGCCACCCAAATCCGGGTGACGTCAGGCCTTTTCCGTGTCGCTGAGCGGTTTCGCGGTCTTACTCGGCGTCGTGGTCCGTTTCGAGGATCTTCACCAGGCTGTCCAGGGCTGCTTCTGCGCCTTCGCCTTCGGCGCGCAGCACTACGACGTCGCCGTGGGAAGCGCCCAGGCTCATGAGGGACAGGATGCTTGCTGCGTCCATGGCGTCATCGGCGGGCTCGCCTTCACGGGCGATCGTGACCTCGAGGTCAAGGTCTCCTGCGGCTTCAGCGAAGATGGCTGCCGGGCGGGCGTGGAGGCCGACGCGGCTTGCGATGGTGGCGGTACGTTCAGGCATTGGTGCTCCTTTGATGTGGATGGTTGTGGGGAAGTCTAGAGGCCGAGCTCGTTCAGGATGGGAAGCTGGGCCCGGACGGCGCTGCGTGCCGCGGCTGCGTTGGGGGCTGCCAGGGCGGTCGCCGCGAGCTGTTGCGCCTGGGCAACAGTCACCGTGGCAAGTACGGTGGCGACGGCGGCAAGCGCCCGGGCACTCATTGACAGCGTCGCAACGCCAAGTCCAACGAGTACGACGGCGAGGGCCGGGTCCGCTGCTGCCTCACCGCAGACGCCAACCGCCTTGGCCGTGCCGCTTTCGCCGCTGACCTGCGCGGCGCCGTCGGCCGTTAGCTTGACCAACTGCAGGACTGCAGGCTGCCACGGATCGTTCAGGGTGGCGAGCGGCCCAAGCTGACGGTCCGCTGCCATGGCGTACTGGGTGAGATCGTTGGTGCCCAGAGACGCGAAACTGACTTCGCGCAAAACTGTGGCTGCAGTCAGTGCTGCCGACGGGACTTCCACCATGACACCAGGGGTCTTGAGCCCGGCGGCTGCGCAAAGTGTGGCGAACCGCGCGGCCTCGTCCGCCGTCGAGATCATGGGTGCCATGACCCAGACCTCGGCGTTGTTGGCTGCTTCGGCGGCGGCGATGGCCTCGAGCTGCCGTTCGAGGACGCCAGGGGACGTGAGGTCCGTGCGGTATCCGCGGACACCGAGCGCAGGGTTCGGTTCGTCGGCATTGGTGAGGAACGGCAGCGGCTTGTCCGCGCCCGCGTCCAGGGTCCGGACCACAACTTTCTTACCCGGGAAGGCTGCGAAGACCGCTCCGTAGGCGGCGATCTGTTCCTCCACAGTGGGTTCGTCGTCGCGGTCCAGAAAGCAGAATTCCGTCCGCAGAAGGCCAACGCCCTCGGCCCCGGCGTCGGCCGCTTTGACCGCGTCCGCACCCGTGCCGACGTTTGCCAACAACGGCACCCGGAAACCGTCCGCCATGGTGTTGTTCCCGCTGAAAGCGGCCAGCGTGGAAGCCTGGGTGGCCCACGCCTTGGCAGCCAACCGCAGGTCTTCGCCGGGCTCAGCAGTGATGCTGCCTGCGGCACCGTCCACATAGACCTCTGTGCCGTCCGCGATCTCGTCCACGCCCAAGGCAGCGACGACGGCGGGCAAGCCGAGCGCACGGGCAAGGATGGCTGTGTGGGACTGCGGTCCGCCGCTGGAGGTAATCAGTGCGATCACCTTGGATGGGTCCAGCGTGGCGGTGTCAGCAGGCGCCAGGTCCTCGGCCGCCAGGATGAAAGGGACATCGGAGGCCGGGATTCCCGGCGCCGGAAGGCCTCGAAGCTCCGACACGATGCGTGCCCGGACATCGAGGACGTCCGCCACGCGCTCGGCCATGTAGCCGCCCAGGCCCTTGAGCGTCTCAGCCACCGTTCCGCCAGCTTCCCAGATTGCACGTTCAGCAGTCCGTGCACCGCCTGGAGCCTCGGGAGACAACAGCTTGATGGCCGATTTCACCAACATGGGGTCGGCGGCCATCAAAGCTGTGGCTTCCAGGACTTCCTTGCCTTCTCCGCTGGCCGTAGCCGCGCGGGCCCTCAGTTCCGCCTGAACCGCCTTGGCAGCGTCCTTGATGCGCTGCCCCTGCGATTCAACCGTGACGTCGGCAGGAATGTTGACGTTCGCGTGCGGTTCCTGGACCGGTTTCGGCATTTGCTTTACCGGTGCCAGGACGCGCCCGGGAGCTACGCCTACGCCTGAGAAGGTCTGCATGTATCTGGTCCTCTGATTGCTTGGGTGCTGTTGGGCTGACGGGGTATCGGGCGGCGCTTACACGCCTGCCGGGACGGGAACTGCCTCGGCCTCAACCGGCTTGCGGACAGCCCAGCGCTTGAGGGCAATCACAAGGAGCGCGGTGATGACCACGCCGACAGCGATCGACAGGAAGAACAACAGGAAGTTGTCAATTGCGAAGAACACGAAGATGCCACCATGCGGAGCCTTGGACGTAACCGCAAAGGCCATGGACAGCGCACCGGTTACGGCACCGCCCACCATGCTGGCAGGGATGACGCGGAGCGGGTCAGCAGCTGCGAACGGGATGGCGCCCTCGGAGATGAACGATGCACCCAGAAGCCAGGCGGCCTTTCCGTTTTCACGTTCAGCCAAGGAGAACAGCTTCTTGTCCAGCACAGTAGCCAGGGCCATGGCGAGCGGCGGCACCATGCCCGCTGCCATCACTGCAGCCATGATCTGCCACGGTGCCTGGTTTGCCACAGTTGCCGTGCCGAGGCCGGCAACAGCGAACGAATAGGCAACTTTGTTGACAGGGCCACCGAGGTCGAAGCACATCATGAGGCCGAGGATGATGCCGAGGAGGATGGCGCCAGCGCCGGTCAGGCCCGAAAGGCCGGTGTTGAGTGCCTTGGTCAGTGCCACGATCGGAGCACCAAGGATCAGGAACATGAGGCCGGAAGCCACCAGGGAGGCGAGCAGCGGGATGATGACAACAGGCATCAGGCCACGCAGCCAGCGGGGAACATCGAGCTTGCCGATCTGGAAGGCGATGTAGCCGGCCAGCAAACCACCAACAATGGCACCGAGGAAGCCAGCGCCCATGAACCCGGATACAGCGCCGGCAACAAAACCGGGGGCAATGCCCGGACGGTCAGCGATGGCGTAAGCGATGTAGCCGGCCAGCGCGGGAACCAGGAAGCCGAGGGACAGTGCGCCGATCTTGAAGAGCACAGCACCGATGTAGGCGCCCAGCGGACCCCATGCGTTGTTCGGGAATTCGGTGGGCAGGTTGAAGATGCTGTTTTCAACAAGCATCTTGTCAGCGAAGCCCGTGATGTCGTAGCCGCCAAGCAGGAAGCCGATGGCAATCAATAGGCCGCCACCCGCTACGAACGGGATCATGTACGAAACACCCGTGAGGAGTGCGCGCTTCAGCTTCTGGCCGATGTGCTCGCCCTTTTCCTCAGCAGCACGCTCAGCCTGCTCTTCGGCACCAAAGTGCGGGACGCGGCGGGCGTGCGGGTCGTCCGCAGCAGCCAAAGCTTCCTGGACCATCTTGGTGGGCTCATCGATGCCGCGCTTGACCGGAGCGTTGATGACCGGCTTCCCGGCAAAGCGCTCCTTGCCACGGACATCGACGTCGACAGCGAAAATCACGGCGTCAGCAGCGGCGATGATGGCCGGATCCAGCGGCTTGGCGCCGGAGGAACCCTGCGTCTCAACCTGAAGGTCCACGCCCATTTCCTGGGCCGCGGCAACCAGCGAGTCGGCCGCCATGTACGTGTGGGCGATGCCGGTTGGGCAGGCGGTCACGGCGACGATGCGCTTGGGTGCGGCAGCCGCCGTCGTGGTTGATCCGGCAGTGGCCGCAGCAGCAGCGGGTGCCGCGGCAGGTTCGGTGGCCGGAGCAGCCGGCTTGTCCGCCAAGGCCCCATCCACGAGGTCCACGATGTCCTGCTCAGTGGCTGCGGCGCGCAGCGCTGCCGTGAAGTCCTTCTTGATGAGGGAGCGGGCCAGCTTGGAGAGCAGCTTCAGGTGCTCCTGGTCAGCGCCGTCCGGGGCGGCAATGAAGAAGATGAGGTCAGCCGGGCCGTCCTTCGCGCCGAAGTCCACCTTGTGGGACAGGCGGGCCATGGCCAGGGCGGGCTCGATGACTGCGGCCGAGCGGCAGTGCGGAATCGCTATGCCGCCGGGGACGCCGGTAGCGGTCTTCTGCTCGCGGGCGAAGGCATCCGTGAAGAGCCCTTCAACCTCGGAAGCACGGCCAGCGGCGGCGACTTTGCCGGCCAGGACGCGGATGACGTCGGCAGGGGAGTCGCCCAGGTTCTGGTCGAGGATGACCAATTGGGGTGTGATCAGCTGGGTCACTGTTAGTCCTTCTGGAGGGCCGTGATGGTTACGGCGTTGGGGGTTGTCTGGTGGACTGCAGGGACAGTGGAGCCCGGCAGCGAAGCAGCAGCGGCACCATGTGCCACGGCCTGACGAAGGCAGTCCTGGGCGGAACCACCTTGGGTAGCAGCCAGCAAGTAGCCGGCCAGTGCAGAATCCCCGGCGCCCACCGTGCTGACGGCTTGGATGGGAGGATGCGTGGCAAGCCACGCCCCATCAGCCGTCACCAGGATTGCGCCCTTGGATCCGAGTGTTGCCAGAACGGCGCCCACACCGCTTTCGACGACGGCGGAAGCAGCTTGTGCGGCTTTTGCCGGGTCTGCTTCCAGTTCGTCAGCGGTTGAGACGATGGTGAAACCGGCAGCGGCCGCGAGCTCTGCGAGCTCTTCCGCGTTGGGCTTGAGGAGATCGGGTTTTCCTGCGGCATCGCCTTTCAAAGCTGCCGCAAGCGGAGCCCCGGAAGAGTCGATGGCGATGCCGGGGATGGCCGTTCCATCAGTGTTCGACCGGAGCCGACGAGCGATTGTGGCGTAGAAATCCGCGGGCACTCCTGGTGGGAGCGAGCCTGCGAGAACCACCCAGCTGGCGCCACGGGAGCGCTCCAGCAGCAGCCCGATCAGGGCTTCCTGCTGTTCGTCGCTCAGCTCCGGGCCGGGTTCGTTGATCTTGGTGGTGACGCCATCCGGTTCGGTGAGGGTGACGTTGCTGCGTAGCGCCTGACCGATGGGTAGGGCAGCGAACGGCACACCGGCGTCGTGCAGTCCGGAAAGTACCGGATCCGAGTCAGCGCCCGGAAGGACGGCGAGTGTTTCGAGGCCGGAAGCCACCAGGGCGCGGGAAACGTTGACGCCTTTTCCGCCCGACTCCTGGTGGACGGCGACAGCACGCTGTACTTCGCCGCGGGCCAGCGGTGCCGGAAGTTCGACCGTGCGGTCCAGGCTTGGATTGGCGGTCAGTGTGACGATCATGCGATCACCACATCAACGCCGGCTTCGGCCAGGGCTGCGCTGAGTTCAGCGGAGGGTTCACTGTCTGTAATCAAAGTGTCAACATCCTTCAGGGTGGCGAACTGGACCAATGTCTCGGCGTCCAGCTTGGAAGAATCGGCCAATGCCACAACGCGGCGGGCTGACTTGACGAAGGCGGCTTTTACCGCGGCTTCTTCAGGATCGGGCGTGCTCAGCCCGAAGACGGAGTGGATGCCGTTTGCACCGACGAAGGCGATGTCCGGACGAAGCTTGTAGGCGGCCTCCACCGTGGACTGTCCGACGGCGGCTTGGGTCAGCCCGCGGACCCGGCCACCCAGGATTTGGAGGGCAATGCCGGCTGTGGAGGAGAGCTTGCCCGCGATGGGAATGGCGTGGGTGATGACCACGAGCTCTTCGTTGCCGTTGGCTGTGGGTGTCCGCTGGGCGAGCAGGTCTGCGAGGGTCTCGGTTGTGGAGCCGGCGTCCAGCAGGATGCTCCCCGTGGTGAGTTCCGGAATCAGGGCGAGTGCGGCAGCTGCGATGCGGTGTTTCTCGGACTGGCGCTGGATGGCGCGCTCCAGGATGCTTTCCTCGCGGGTGCTCAAACGGTCCGAAGGGACGGCCCCACCATGAACGCGGCGCAGGCTCCCCGAAACTTCGAGAGCTGCGAGATCACGGCGGATGGTCTCCGTGGTGATGCTGAAACGGTCGGCGAGGTCAGTGACGCTCACCCGTCCGCGCTCGGCGACGAGTGCGGAGATCAGTTGTTGGCGCTCTTCAGCGAACACTTACCCTCCATTGCGGTAAAGCCATTTGTCAGTGCAGCCGCATCAGGTGACTGCTGTCACAACGATGTGGAATTGCTTGACTCTATCTTTGTTTATGTTGGTAAGTCAATAGAAACCAACATAAACAAAGATTGCGTTGGTGGGCTGTTCGGCTGGTGT
Source organism: Arthrobacter sp. 2762 (assembly GCF_040548745.1). NCBI lineage: Bacteria > Bacillati > Actinomycetota > Actinomycetes > Micrococcales > Micrococcaceae > Arthrobacter > Arthrobacter sp. 2762. The sequence goes on along the minus strand of NZ_JBEPSI010000001.1, from coordinate 674,652 downwards.
CTGGCTTTCAGGGCACGCCAAAGGGCATGCCGCACTCCCTGTAGTGCGACATGCCCTTCCTTCGGATCCTGACTGGGGGATTTGCCGGGATCCGGTCTATGGGGTTGGAAACCTTCTAAAGAGGCGGTTGTCCAGGTGGCTGTCCGGGCGGTTGTCCAGTATCTGGCCGCGCCGGTGGAGACGGCACTGTTGGCCCCGGCGTCGGGTCCGGTACCGGGGGAGGCCCTGGCTCCGGCAGGGGAACCGGTTCGGGTGTGGGCCCCGGCTCCCTGGTGGGATCGGGATGCGAACGGTCCGGCGGGAAGTCACTCAAGGTCAAGCGCCCCGTAGGTGGATGGCGCGCCGATGAAGTTCGCGCCTGACGCTTGGGGAGTACCTGCTGGTGTCCCACCCGGAGGCCGTGTAGTCGATCGGAAGATTGTCCGGGTCCGGTGGATCCGGAAGCTTGTGCTTTCCAACCGGCCTACGATCAGTCCCGGTAACTGGAGACTCGTCCTTCTTTGAATCGGTCTGCATGTTTTCCCTTCCTGTTCCTCTACCTCTGGCAAAACTGGTTTCGTTGCTCATGGCGCGTGACCACTTCATCTAGTCCGGGATTTCCATGCGGAAGCCACAGGGGCAGCCGAGGATGCGGGTATTGATGATGACCTCGTACATGCGTAGTTGGCCCCCAGGTTTCAGGACAAGCGGGGCCTGGATCCGCCGTAGCTCGCAACTACTGGTCCTCATGGGTTCCCCACAATGCAAGTACTGGCCCCCGAACTGCAGTACTCCCTGGGAAACCCCGGGGCGGTTCAGGACGACGGCCACCCTTTGTACCGTGGCGGTCTGGTCGTAGGAGTAATTGCAGGCGTGGCATTCGTAGGCCACATCTACCGTGTTGGGGGAGGGAGGATTGTGCGATTGGATCGAATCCACCACCAAATGTTGGTCAGTATTGCAGCGTGTACACCACAGGGGTTCGTCTGGTTGGTGGGCTTCGTCGGGAACTCTGGACTCGGGCTGGGCCGACATGGGATTTACCTCTGCATTGTTAATGCGGGGTGCCCGTCTGCATGAGCTGTAAAGCCTGTCCGGCAATGCGGACTCTAGCTAGATTGTGCACATAGGTGCACGGCAGATGCAAGGATTCTGGAGCTTGTTCTTCCGGGAGTGACGAGTTGGCTCCGGACGATCGTAAACTGAATCATGGACGAAATGCACGTTGATTTTGCGGTGCCGGACGATGTCCCAGCGCCGCCGGATACTGTCCCATCGCTTGACGATGTTTCGGTGCCTGAACAACTTCAGGACTTGGTGATCGACAGCGATGATGTAGCGGGATTCCTGCATGATCTTGCCGTCTTCTCCGCGGCCTCCGTTTCCGAAGCCGTAGGCCTGGACGTCCTGTGCGGCATCACTTTGAGCAGGCGACGCCGCACTGCAACCGTGGCCGGAAGTACCCATGAAGCGAGGCTGATCGATGAAGTTCAGCAAGCTTACGGTGACGGCCCGTGCCTGGAGGCCATGCGTAGTCACACCACAGTGCATGTGCCCGATACTTCCACCGAGGAAAGGTGGTCCGAGTACTGCACTGTTATCGGCGAGCGTGGGCACCTTTCGGCACTCTGTGTCCCGCTGGAGTTGGATGAGGGGGCAACGGCAGCCCTGAACTTCTTTTCCCCGAATGCCAATGTCTACGACGAAGAGACAATCCGGAATTGTGAGTTGTACGCCAGCCAGGCCGAGCGTTCCCTGAGGCTGGCCGTGAGGATTGGCATCAAGCAGCAGCATGCTGATGACCTTCAGGCAGCAATGCAGTCCCGGACAGTGATTGACTTGGCCTGCGGCGTCATCATGGGCCAAAACCGCTGCAGCCAGGATGAGGCGTTCAGGATCCTCACCAAGGCTTCCAACGGTCGCAACCAAAAGCTCAGGGACGTGGCTGAACAGCTCATCAAGGCTGTGGCGGACGAAGCTCCCGTGGCCCACTTTGAGCCCTAGGAGGTGTGGGCCCGGGCCCACACCGGACCTTGCACACTTGTGACGCCCGCCACTAATGAACTACATTCATAGGTGGGTTAAGCAGATAGCCCTTGGAGACTCATGAGCTGAAGCCATCCAAGATGGTACAAGAACTGCACCTTAAGCTGTGGCCACAATCGGCCGGCTCGCCGCGTGCATCCATGCAGGCCTCCTCGAGGAGCAATCAGCTTCTCCCGACGCGATTCAATATGTTGTCGGAACCCACCTCGCGGTGGATACGTGCATAAAGGAGAATGGCAATGACGCTTGGATCCCCTATTCCCGCCCCTAAACCCATGGTTGGGGCGAAATCCGCAACTTTTGACACCGCCACACGGCCTTGGTGCACAGTTTGCGATACTGATTCGTACATTTTTGTTGAGACCGTTGTAGAAGCAGAACCGAACCAGTCCGAAATCGTTGAAGTCAGCTACACCTGCAGTGAGTGCGATACGTTTTACGCCCACCCCGTGCCCCTGGCCGAACTAGTACCGGAGATCCAAACCGAATTCCTGTCTACGTCCGCAGCCGGCCTATGGTTCAGCTGCACGCATTGCGGCGAGCCCATGACGTTGGGACGCCCCTCCGAGAGCATCATCGAGCCACCCAGGAGCACTGACGACCTGGGCGGCCCGAGCCTGTTCGAGGTCTACCTGCAAACGCAGGTGCTCCATTGCCGCTGCGGTTTCCAGATGGAGGTTCCGCGCCACGTCGGCTAACCGCAGTCTCTAATTTCATTACTGCGGGGAGGGGTGGCTATGCGCACGTTTGGCGTCGAGGAAGAGTTGCTGATCGCAGATCCCGTTGACGGGATGCCGCTTCCGTTTGCCGCGGGCATTCTTGACATAGCTGCCCAACCCCACATGAACACGGCAAGCTATCCGGACGCCGGTGAATCCCTCAAATCCGAGTTCAAACAGGAACAGATCGAGGTCAATTCCCGGCCGTGCCGGACGGCGGGGGAGCTTCGCGACGAGATCCGCCTTGGGCGGGCGTTGGCCGACTCGGCCGCACGGACCTTGGGGGCCCGGGTGGCCGCTTTGGCTACGCCCCCAGAGTTCCACGCGACCCCCACTTTGGGCAACCAGCGCTACGCAACCATGGGAACCGAGTTCGGCCTCATTTCGCGCGAGCAGCTCACGTGCGGATTCCATGTCCACGTGGCGATCGAATCGCCGGATGAAGGTGTGGGCGTCCTGGACAGGATGCGCCAGTGGCTGCCGGTTCTTCTTGCATTGAGCGCGAATTCCCCGTTTTGGATGGGCTCCGATACAGGCTTCGCCAGTTACCGGACCCAGATTTGGAACAGATGGCCCACGGCCGGGCCTATGGATGTCTTCGGTTCGGCAGAAGGGTACCGTGAAGTGCTCGCGAACCTCCTGGGCACGGGCGTCCCCTTGGATGAGGGCATGATCTACTTCGATGCCCGTCTTTCCAGAGGACATCCCACGGTTGAGCTCCGCATCGCGGACGTCTGCCTGTACGCCGAAGACGCCCTCACCATCGCGGTGATTGCCCGGGCTTTGGTGGAGACTGCGGCGACACAATGGCGGAAGGGGGAGCCGCCGTCGGACGCTTTGACCAGCCTGTTGCGCATGGCCAACTGGCGGTCCAGCCGCTTTGGCATCAACGATCAACTGATTCACCCGTTGGACCACCGGCCCTATCCTGCTGCGGATGTGGCGGGGGCATTGTTGCGGCACGTGCGCGGGGCGTTGACTAAATCCGGGGACCTGGCACTCGCACGATCCGGTGTGGCGAAGATCCTGCGTCGCGGCACGGGTGAACGTCTTCAACGTCAGGCTTACAACCGGCGGCTTAGGCTCTCTGATGTAGTTTCTGCTGCCATCGCATCGACGCATGAGTACGGTGAACGCTCAAGCGCTGGGCTGTTGAGCCACTAACTCTGGACTGCGTATTGCGGAAAGCACGACGGCGGCAGGCGCCCCTTGTAAGTGCGCGGGTGACCTGCCGTCGTCGTACTGATACTTGGGCGTTAGCCCTGGTTGATGCGGATCATGTTCCCGGACGGATCGCGGAAGGCGCAGTCGCGCGGACCCCACGGCTGAACAATCGGCTCCTGGAGGACTTCGGCGCCCGAGGCGCGCAGCTTTTCAAACGTGGCGTCGAGATCGTCCGTGGTGAAAACGAGCATGGGCATGACGCCCTTGGTGAGCAGCTCCTGGATGGCGTCGCCATCAGCCTGCGAGCGGCCGGCGTGCGGAGGGGACAGAACGAGTTCGAGGTCCGGCTGGGCATCGCTGCCGAGGGTAACCCAGCGCTGGCCGTCCGAGCCGACGTCGTTCCGGACTTCCAGGCCGAGCGCGTCGCGGTAGAAGGCGAGCGACTCATCGACATCGTTGACGGTGACGTGTGCGTACTTCAATGAAATGTTCATGTCTCTCACGCTATTGCAGCTGTGAGGCGGGCGCTTCTTCAATCCTGCTCAGGTTCGTATTGCCGTTTCTTTCAGGGCGCGTTTGCTGCTTCGCGATGCAGGTGGGCATCGCCTTCACCGCATGGTGCTCGCGGGAGCGGTATTCGCTGGGCGTCACGCCGACGATCTCCGTGAAACGTGAACTGAAGGAGCCCAGGGATGTACAGCCCACCTCCATGCAAGCATCGGTAACGCTGGTTCCGGCCCGCAGCAGGGCCATGGCCCGCTCGATGCGCCGGGTCATGAGGTAGTTGTAGGGGGATTCACCGTACGCGGCCTTGAACTGGCGGGAGAAATGCGCGGGGGACATGAGGGCGCCGGCTGCCATGGTGGGCACGTCCAAAGGCCGCGCGTACTCACGATCGATGAAATCGCGGGCGCGCCGCAGATGGGCCAGGTTGGCCAGTTCCTGCGGTGTCATGGGGCCAGTCTACTAGGCTCGTCCCATGGATTCAGTGGTCTGGTCGAAGCCCGAAAACCAGCGCGGGGGCACCCCGTTGCTGGTGATGATGCATGGCTACGGCACCAGCGAGCAGCGCATGGTGGACCTGTTTCCGTCTCTTCCCGCGGAATTCACCTGTGCGGCCCTTCGCGGCCCGAAGGAAATCGGCGACCACTACGGTTGGTTCCTCCTGGACTACTTCCTGACGAACGACTTCGCCGATGTCATCACTTCCACCAACTCCGTTTTCAACTGGATCAACACCGTGAAAGAGAACCACAGCAGCGTCAGCCTGCTCGGCTACTCGCAGGGAATGGCCATGGCCAGCACGCTCCTGCGGCTGCGGCCCCACGCTTTCAAGGCAACCGTTGGGTTGTCCGGCTTTGTCCTGGACAACGACCTCCTGGCGCTCAGCGAATCCTTTGATTCGCCTCCGCCCTTCTTTTGGGGCCGTGACAAGGCAGACCCGGTCATCAACGAAGACGCGATCGCGCACACCGAAGAGTGGCTGCACGCGAACGTAGCCCTGACGGCGCGCACCTACCCGGGGATGGGGCACAGGATCGAGCCGCCGGAGCTTGTGGATGTCAGCGCGTTCCTTCGGTACTACGTCTTGAAAGGGAACTGAGGCGCTGGAGCAGGCTCCGGATTAGACGGCATCAGCCCCTGAGAATCAACCTTTCCGTGAGATTCGCGTCACAAATTCGCATTCGGCCGCACACTATTGAATGACAAAATTGTAAGCGCTTACACTTTTGGCTTGCGGCCGCCCCCAATGTGGGAGTTCCCCCGGGGCGCAGTGCCGTTCTCCCAACGTGTCATCGAGTATGGAAAGGGTTGAGGCCGTGTTGCATGGTTAGGACTCACAGGGTGACGATCCAGGACGTTGCAGTCCTCTCCGGATTGTCCATTTGTACGGTGTCCAGGGCTCTGAGGAATCTCCCCAACGTTTCCGAAAAGGCCCAACGGCAAGTGGCGGAAGCCGCAAACAAGCTGGGCTACAAAGCCTCGGCAGCAGCATCAAGACTGGCCGGTGGCAGCACGGGTTCCGTGGCCATCATCGCCCCCACCGCGACAGCCTGGTTCTTCGCGCAGGCCGTGGAAGCGGCAGAAGAGGTCTTCGGCGACAGCGGCTATGACACCGTCCTGGTCAGCCTTCGCAACAAGACCAGCGTCCGGAAGCAAGTCTTCGGCGATCTTGAACGGTTGGCGCAAAGGGTGGACGGGCTGCTGCTGCTCAATGTTGACCTCGACCCGGAGGAAGTGGAAGCCTTGGAAGCTTCCGGGCTGCCAGTCGCCAGCGTGGGCATGCGGAATGTTCCGTGGGACAATGTTGGTATCGATGACGAGCACGCAGCTTGGCAGGCCACCCAACACCTGCTGGGGCTGGGCCATTGGGACTTGGCCGTTCTCTCGAGCAATGAACACTCCGTTGCGACCGAGACCCCACGGTTCCACGGCTTCAGGCGTGCACTGGATGAACACCACCTCACCGTCCACCCGGACCTTGTGGTGGCTGCTGGGCCAAGCATCGACGACGGCCGCCGGGCAATGACCGAACTCATCACCCGCGGCGCACGGCCCACTGCAGTGTTCGCCCATTGTGATGAAGCAGCGTTCGGCGCGCTGATGGCCTTGCGGGAGCATGGCCTGTCCGTGCCCAAAAACGTTTCCGTGATCGGAATCGATGACCACCCCATGAGCTGGTTCCTTGGACTGAGCACTGTGGCGCAACCCGTTGCCGACCAAGGTGCCTTCGCGGCGAACCTGCTGTGCGAACGACTTTTGAATACCGATCCCCCCAACCCACCCTCCAATCACCTGCTCGATACCAAGCTCATCGAACGCAAAACCACGCGCCACAAGCGCTGAACGGGAACTATGCACATGACTGATCTTCGTAATGCCTGGACTGGCGCTTCGGCGCTCTTGTTCGACCTCGACGGCGTGCTGACGCCCACTGCCGTGGTGCACGAGCAGGCCTGGCAGGAGCTGTTCGACTCCTACCTCGCCGATGCCGGGCACCCGCAGGGATACCAGGAAAGCGACTACTTCGATCACATCGATGGCAAGCCACGCTTCGACGGCGTCCGGGACTTCCTGACCTCGCGCGGCATCACGCTGCCGGAAGGCCCCCTGGATGACGCCCCCACGAATGAAACCGTGCAGGGCCTGGGAAACCGCAAGAACGCAATCTTCAACGAGATCGTGGATACCCGCGGCGTCGATCCCTTCCCCGGCTCGGTCAAGTTCATCAACGCCGCGCTCGAGCTGGGACTCAAGGTCGCCGTCGTGTCCTCCTCACGGAACGCCCCCGCCGTACTGAAGGCAGCCGGACTCGATCACCACTTCACGGTGGTCGTCGATGGTCAGGTAGCCGCCGCCGTCGGACTTCCCGGCAAACCGGATCCGGCCACGTTCACTTACGCGGCGTCCCTGCTGGACGTCCCCACCCAGGAATGCATCGTGGTGGAAGACGCCGTTTCCGGCGTGCAGGCCGGCAGTGCCGGCAACTTCCAGGCCGTCATAGGCGTGGACCGCGGCGCTGGCCGCCAAACACTGCTCGACGCCGGCGCCACGCTGGTGGTCGACGACCTCAACGATCTTCTCTGACCCTACTTTTCGAAGGACCTCTTTAGCCCATGGCACTCATCAGCTCTGATCGGCTGCGCTTTCCCTGCGAGCCTTGGAAGCTCGTGGAAAGTATCCACGTCCCCGGTGACGAGGGAACCCTGGAAACGCTGTTCGCCCTTGGCAACGGCCACCTTGGCGTGCGAGGCGCCCATTCCACGCGTGGCGACGGCGAACTTCCCGGCACGTTCATCAACGGCTTCCACGAGATCTGGGACATCAAGCACGCCGAGAATGCGTACGGCTTTGCGCGTACCGGCCAGCGGATTGTGTACGTCCCGGACGCCAATAACTTCACGGTATCAATCGATGGCGAGGCCCTGAGCCTGGCCGAATCCACGGTGCTGGACTACCACCGGAGTGTGGACTTCTCCACAGGCGTCTATGAGGAAACCACCACGTGGGCTTGCCGCTCCGGCGCTACGGTCACCACGGTGGAGCGCCGCGCCGTCGGGTTCGATTCGCGCGGATGTCTTGGCCTGGAATTGTCCGTGAGCGCTGACCGCGACGTGTCCGCGGACATCGTTTCCGGCGTCGTAAACCGCCAGGACCAGCCTGTGGAGGACCACTCCGTCCACGATCCCAGACGATCCGGTCGTCACGCCGGCCGTGTCCTGCTGCCGTTGCACCTCCAGGGCGCCGATGGCTCCTTGCGCCTGGCGTGGGAGACCTCGGAATCCCGCCAGCGCATCGCCATGGCCGTGGATCACTGGATTTCCGCCGAAGGCCAGCCCTTCGAGACTGTCGTGGCAGAGGACGAATCATCCGTCCGCTACGTCCTGGCCATCAACAGCGGCGAAGCGTTCCGTCTGGAGAAAACGGTCAGCTACGTCGTGGCCGGGCGCACCCTGACGGACGATGACGGCGGCGAGAGCCTGGCTGCGGACGCCGAGGCAAACCTGGTACCGTTCTCCGAAATCCTCGCGCAGAGCCAGGCCCACTACAGCCAGTACTGGACCACCGCGGATGTGGCCATCGGCGGCCAGCCCGAACTCCAGCAAGCCGTGCGGTGGGCCCTCTTCCAGCTCGCACAGGCAACAGCCCGCGCCGGTGTCGCCGGCATTCCGGCGAAGGGCGTCAGTGGTTCCGGGTATGAAGGCCACTACTTCTGGGACCAAGAGGTCTACCTCCTCCCGTATCTGACGTACACCAACCCCGACGGTGCCCGGAAAGTGCTCGAATCACGGCACGCCATGCTTCCCGACGCGCGTGTCCGCGCCAAGGAGCTCAGCGTGGACGGAGCCCTGTTCCCATGGCGCACCATCAATGGGTTGGAAGCCAGTGCCTACTACGCGGCCGGAACAGCCCAGTTCCACATCGCAGCGGCCATCGCGTTTGCCGCCAACCGCTACGAGTGGGCCAGCGGCGATGCCAGCTTCCGTTCCGACATTGGTGCCGACCTGCTGATTGAGACGGCACGCATGTGGGTCTCCCTGGGCTTCTTCGGCAAGGACGGCCTTTTCCACATTCACGGCGTCACCGGGCCGGATGAATACACCGCCGTGGTTAACGACAACCTCTACACCAACGTCATGGCCCGGTTTAACCTCCGTGCCGCGGCTGCCTTGGAACACGAAGGCATCGCTGACACCGAACGTTTGGTGTGGCGCCAAGCTGCTGAGCGCATGTCCCTGCCCTACGATCCCCACCTGGAGGTCTTCAGCCAGGACAACGACTTCATGACCTTGGAGCCGTGGGATTGGAATACGCCCAAGTCCAAGTACCCTCTCCTGCTGAACTTCCACCCGTTGGTGATCTACCGGCACCAGGTCCTTAAACAGGCCGATACTGTGCTGGCCATGTTCCTCCAGTGGCAGGACTTCTCAGCCGAGGAAAAGCAGCGTGCCTTCGACTTCTACGATCCCATCACCACCGGCGACTCCACCCTGTCCGCTTGCGTGCAGGGCATCATGGCTGCCGAGGTTGGGTATGGCGACGTCGCGCTGAAGCACTTCACCGAAGCGTTGTTCATTGACCTGGACAACTCACACGGCAACACGATCGATGGCGTCCACATCGCCTCCACCGGCGGAATTTGGAGCTCGTTGGTCTGCGGTTTCGCCGGAATGCGTGATCAGGGCGAGGTACTGCGCTTCGATCCGCGGCTGCCCGTGGAGTGGGAAGGCCTCTCCTTCCGGCTCAAGGTCCGTGGTCGTTTGCTGTCTGTGGAACTCATTCAGGGATCCATCGCGCTGGCGCTCGTTACAGGTTCGGGTTACAGCGATGAACCACTGCTGATTCGGGTTCGGGAGCACGACGTCACCGTCACCGCGGAGACCATCACGGTGCCGCTGGATACGGTACCCGTCCCGCCGCCGTCGATCTTTCCCAGCGTCTTCCCGACGGCAGGACTGCCGATCGTTCGGGCATAGACCGGCACGGCTCTTTGGACTGGTTGCAGCATTAGCGGTTGTTCCCCGCCGTGGGAACAACCGCTAATGCGTCTCAGTGTGGCGAGGGAAACGTAGACGTGTGGTCCTCAATGAGACCACTCGCTGCGATTTCCCTCAGCGTGTAAATGGCCTTGGCTGCTGCGCCTTTGTCCCTATAGGTGACGGTGAGTGCGAGTTCGATCCCGTCATCATCGACGAGCCGTACCCTGCAGTCGCCGCCAGTGGCGTCAACGACTTCGAAATGCCCCGCCACTAAGCGGCGCCCCGCTGCATTGCCTCTGCCGGATCTGTATCGGCCGCCTGTGTGTCGGTCGCATGCTGATCACTAAGTGAACGACGCCGATCCAACTCGTTGTTGATGAGCTCCAGGAGCGCTTGTGCCGGCTCGGACAAGTGATGTGTATCAGCCGAGCCCAGCTGATCGCAATGGATGAGGACGTGGCGGATGCGTTCAAGCTCGCGGGACGGAACCAAGGGCCACCGATGAAACAGCTGCCGTACGGCTATCGCCCCGAGGAGGGCGTCGGGTTTATTGGGTGCGACATGGTGTCCTGCCGCTCTTCTTCGAGCGACAGCAGCCGCGGAAGACGCGACTCCATGTGCGAGGAGGATCTCGGATTTGAGGGGATTGGGGGCCATGCGGACCTCCCGAAATAGATCGAGGGAAGCCGGCTGCGTGACTTTCAATCAAGCTTACAGAATGTGAGTTATGTCATGTCAATCATTACGTGATCTGCAATAGTGGCAGGATGATCAACCAGCAACAGCTCTGGGACCAGGAAGCCGCCACTCATTACGACACCCCCGGGGAAGGAATGTTCTCCCCTGAGGTGCTTGGCCCCACGGTAGAGGTCCTCTCGGAACTAGCGGGAGACGGTCCCGCCGTCGAGTTCGCCATTGGTACGGGCAGGGTGGCCATCCCCCTCTCGGAGGCGGGCGTCCGGGTCAGCGGCATCGAACTGTCCCACGCGATGATCGCCCGATTACGGGAGAAAGTGGGCGAGGACCGGATTCCAGTGCTTCAGGGCGATATGACCTTGGCCCGGCTGGACACCAACTTCTCGCTTGCCTACCTGGTGTTCAACACCATTGCCAACTTGCTGACCCAGGACGAGCAGATCCGCTGCTTCCAGAACGCTGCCAGCCATCTTGTGCCTGGCGGCAGGTTCGTCATTGAGCTCTGGGTGCCACAGCTTCGCTCGCTCCCACCAGGACAGGGGGGAACAGTGGAACTAAGCGAGCCCGGGTACCTACTGGTGGACAGCTATGACGTGCTCCAGCAGCATGTCATTTCGCACCATGTGCGATTCGGCCCGGAACTATCCGACGGACGGGCCGCACGCATCGATCGGACACCACACCGATACATTTGGCCGAGCGAGCTGGACCTCATGGCGCGGATAGCCGGGTTTGATCTCGAGTCCCGATGGGCCGATTGGGACCGCAGCGAATTCACCGCCGAGTCACGCAGCCACGTATCTGTGTACCGGCTGACGGAGCGATAGGCCGTCACTGAAGGCACCTCTCACGGTTCTTTGCAGGTTCATCCTCTAAGCTCTGATGGTTTGTTGGGATGGCGGCCGCGTCGGTGCTTTGGGGGAAATGATGAAATACAACGTGAAGGCCGCCTTGCTCGCGGTTGTCCTCACTGCCGGGTTGGTCTCCTGCACCTACGATCCGCCCACGCCGGAGGCTTCCACTGCGGCGTCGAGTGCCATTGCTGAATCGGCAACCGACCCCGAAAAGTCCGCCCTCAGGGGGTCCACCCTCGCCGACTCCTTCGGAAACTCTGACTACTACACAACGGTCGACGGCGACACCCTCGCCAACGTGGCGGCCAACTTCAAGCTCTCAACCGCTAAGCTCGCGCAGTTCAACGGGCTCGATGCAGGAAGTGCGCTCGCAGCCGGCACAAGGCTCCGCCTGATCCCTGCGGCCGGACCGATTATTGGGGCAATGGGTGTCGCCACGGAGAACGCCAACGGGATTCCCGTGAGATACACAATTGAGGCTGACGACACGCTTGATGGGATCACCTACAGGTTTGGAATTAGTGACAAACAGCTCGCAGAAGCTAACAAAGTCCCTTACGTATACGAACAAGGAAACACGTACTTCATCCGCGCTGGGCAGGTCATTGAGTTGCAAAAGAACCCGGTGGACAGCCGGTCCGGGACTGGGGCAACAGTCAATAACTCCTTTGGCCAGACTATTTTTTACACCACGGTGGATGGTGATTCCTTCGACAGCCTGGGTTACAAATTCCGGTCCACCACCGCCCAGCTGCTGAACTACAACCCCGCCCTGGCTGCAGATAAGCCGATTCCCTCCGGCACCAGGGTGCAGCTGATGCCCGGTGAACGGAAGGTCGACGGCGCCCAAGGCACCTTCACTGCCGATGCCGAAGGCATCCCGCTCACCTACACGACAGCGGCCGGGGACACGGAACGCCAGATCTCTTTCCGGTTCAGCATCACTGACCTAAGGTCGGCCAACCGGCCGCTCAAAGGCGACGCCGGTACCTGGTATGAGTTCCAGGACACGCCGTCCGGCGAACTCGTGCCCGGGCAAACAATAAGCCTTGCCATCAGCAAGCCCATTAACAGGTGAAAACGAGCCTCCGGTGGGGATTGTTAGGCTGGAACGCATGAATCGCCGCCTTGCAACGTTGTCAGCCGTCCCCCTGTTTCTCCTCCTCGCCGGCTGCGGCTCCGTGGAGGAAGCCGCGGGGAATGCGGCCAGCGAAGCAGCCTCAAAGGTGGCCACTGCTGCTGCCGAGGAAGTCAACAAACAAATTTGTGCTGTGGTCCAGGACGGATTGGTGAGTGTTGAGGACAAGCAGGTACTCGGTGGGCTGGTCACTGCTGCCCGCACCGCTGGTGTTCCCGCCGAAATCACGACCCCGCTGAACCAGATTGCTGAGGCCGGCGACGACGTCCCGGCTGAGTCGGTCCAGGCATTAAAGGAAGCTTGTTCGGCGTAGTCCTCGTGCCGCATCCGCCCTGGTATCAGTTCGAACTGGTGCGGTGCGGCACGCCCCAACACCCTGGCCCTGCTCCGAGGCAGGCACACCAGCAGAGGCTTGTTCACGCCGCTGGGCAAGGTCAAAGGCCACCGACGCTCGCGCCTGCACAGCCGCGATCGCTGACTTCACATCTTCCAGCCCACGAATCTGATCGACCAACTCGCCGCTGCCTCCGCCGACCCGGGATTGAGCCCAGCGCCGCAAGTAAATCCCCAACGTCGGAGACCGGGGATACCGAGCCCGTAGAGCCGGCGGCCACATGCTCAGAGCCAGGCACTGCGGAAGCGACCCTAGCTGCTTGGCTCTCTCGGTTCCGCTCCATACCCCAACTCTTCCAGCAGCCGCAGACATTATCGGCGGGCCAATGCGCCTATGTGGAAAACGCCTGAAATGGCTCGTGGGCGGCGTGCAAACGATGCCTCCCTGTGTTCATCCAGCACCGTGAATTAGGATCAGATGCTAGGGAAACAAGCTTCACGCTTATCGAAGGATCATCGGATGGACGCAAACGGCCACGCTAAGGGCTATTGGTACGGCAAGGACCCTGGACAGAAAGCCCTTGCCGTTGACGTCCTCAATGCCCTTCGGGATTATCGTGTCTCGGAACAGGCCATGCGTCGAAGGACCCGCTCGGCCATGGGTATGGGTGAAAAGGACCTCTTGGCCTTGCGGTACCTTTTCGAAGCGGAAGCCGCGGGCAACGTGATGAAGCCCAAGGACCTGGGCGATCGCTTGGGCATAACGTCGGCGTCAATGACTACGCTGATCGATCGTTTAGTGGATTCCGGCCACATTCGGCGGGAACCGCACCCCACGGATCGTCGGGCCTTGATTCTGCGGCCTACTGCCGGTTCGGATCAGGAAGTCCGGCACACGCTGGGCGGAATGCATCGCCGGATTTTGGACGTTGCCAGCGCCCTGGGCCCAGAAGAAGCGCGCGTGGTGATGAACTTCCTGCAAAACATGCGCGAGGCTTTGGACACGATCGACGAAGACCCGGTTGACGAAAAGGACGCGGGACTTACCCCCTCATGACCTCAGGCTGCCGCGAGGAGATCATCCGGCGCGCTTGGCACTGGACGTGCCTGGCGCAGGATGTGACAGTCAAGCTTGTGCTCCGAGCCCCAGGGCTTGAACCTCGGTGAGCTGTGGAAATTGCAGTGCCAGCCATGGGCTGAAGACAGCAGGAGTTCTCTCCAGGGCTTCTGCAACGAGTCCCGGCGTCATCCATGCGTAGTCGGCGACTTCGAATGGATTTGGCCTGAGCGGTCCAAGGATCCGGGCCACATAGACCGGACAAATCTCATTCTCGACGATGCCTGAAGAGTCCACAGCGCGGTAACGGAAGCCGGGGAGGACTAGTTCGATCCGCCCGACGTCCGCTCCCAATTCGAAGCGGGCGCGCCGGAGAACCGCATCCTCAGGGTCCTCGCCGGGAGCTGGATGCCCGCAAAAGCTGTTGGTCCAGACACCTGGCCATGTCTTCTTCTCGGGCGAGCGACGTGTTAGGAGGAGCTCCCCGAGGCCGTTGAGCATGTAGCAGGAAAATGCCAGATGCAGCGGGGTTTCTTGGGTGTGAACCCCTGCCTTGAGGGCTTCGCCGATGGGCCTGCCGGCGTCGTCGAGAAGGACGACCATTTCTGTCGCGTTCACTACACGCCTTCCCTTGGCGCCTTAACTTCGACATTGCTAGATAAGCTAGCTAGAAGCTTAGCATGTGAAGTTAGGCTATCCCAGGCCTATATCCACCAGGTCAGAGAGTTGCTGGTCGCCCTATAAGCGCGGCGGCGCGGCAGTGCGGGCATATGGGTCTGGGCAGTGACTTAGGACTGCCCGCTGATCGTCAGCGTAATGAGCACTATGTTCAGGCCAACGATCAAGGTGGCACTGGTCCAGCCGGCTATCTTCAATGGCTTGGAGTCCACATGGATACCCATGACCTCGCGCTTGCCGGTGAGTCTGATGAGTGGGATCAGTGCGAACGGAATTCCGAAGCTGAGCAGCACTTGGCTCAACACCAGTGCCAGCGTGGGCTCAACACCTGCTCCCAGGATGATCAATGCTGGAATCAGGGTGATTACACGACGGGTCAGCAAGGGGATGCGTACCTTTAGCAGGCCGCCCATGATGGTCGCACCCGCATAGCAGCCCACCGACGTCGACGCTAGGCCGGAGGCCAGCAGGCCAATCGCGAAGATGACGCCGATAGCCGGACCAAGTGCCGACGTCACGGCCGCGTGGGCACCGGCAATCGTATCCGTTCCCTCAATGCCCCTCAGGCTGGATGCAGCCAGCAAGAGCATCGAAATGTTCACCACGCCGGCAAGCAAAAGGGCGCCCGCAACGTCAAAGCGGGTAGCGCGGATCAGCCGTGTCCGCACAGCCGGGTTCTCGGAGAAGCCGTGCCGGTCCCTCGCCAAGGCCGAGTGTAGATAGATCGCGTGTGGCATCACGGTGGCGCCGAGCATACTTGCTGCCAACAGAACCGTATCCGTGCCCTCAAAGCGGGGCAGCAAACCGCCCAGTGCACTTCCGGCATCCGGTGGGTTGACGAACAAGCCGGACACAAACCCGACTGCGATGATTCCCAGTAATACCAGGATCGCGTACTCAAAGGAGCGCTGTCCGCGGCGGGATTGCAGCGCCAACAGCATCATTGAAGCGAGACCGACGATGAGGCCGCCAGCCAGTAGTGGAAGCCCGAACAAGAGATTGAGGGCAACCGCACCGCCAATCACCTCTGCCATGTCCGTGGCGCCGGCAACGATCTCGGCCTGAGCCCAGTAGAGGCGCCGGCGCTTGGTTCCAAGCCGCTTGCCGAGAATCTCCGGAAGGCTCAGGCCGGTTGCCAGGCCGAGCTTCGCTGATTGGTACTGCACAAGGACTGCCATGGCGTTGGCTGCAACCAGCACCCACACCAGCAAGTATCCGTAGTTTGCTCCGGCTGTCAGATTTGCGGCCACATTGCCGGGGTCGACATAGGCGATCGCCGCCACGAATGCAGGGCCGAGCAGGAGCAGGCGCGACCATACCTTTGCTGGTGCTGGTCGTCTTTGCAGGGTGGGGGCGGCCATTGTCGTATCCTCGTCATCGCGGAAGTCTGTTTCGAGGATAACCGAAAGTTAGGCATACCGAAAAGTAGTTCTTAGGCGCTCCTTTTCGGAGCTGCTCCAGTCATGGTTCACGAGCGGCTTCAGGGCACCTCGTTCAGTACAGGAAGATGGGCAACCAGTCACGGTTGTGGGCATGGACCAACGCCAGGAACAGGACGAAATCGAAGAGCAGATGAACTGATACAACGTATGTGAAGGACTTCGTCAGCTTGAACGTGTAGCCCTGGAGCAGCGCGAACGGGAAGGTCAGCAGGGGACCCCAGACCTGGTATCCGATCTCCCACAGGAAGGACGAGAAGACCACGGCTTGCAGGAGGTTGGCCAGCCAATCGGGGAAGTGCTGGCGCAACAGCGTGAACGTGGTGCAGATGAAGAACAGCTCGTCCCAAATACCCACTGAGTTCACTCCGAGGAAGAGGCGCCAGAAGATGCTCGGATCGGAGGCGTCCGGCCAATTGTGGTAGACGCCGGTCCGGATCAGGTAAGCCGGCAGGATGAAGTACCCAAGCGCTACAACGCCCACCAGGTATAGTTTCGCGGCGAGCGGCCATGGACGGCCCGTGTTGACCGGAAATTTGATGATCTTTTCGTCGTACAGGTACCGGGATATAAGCCAAGGAACCAGCACGGCCAAAGCCAAGGCGCCACCCATGAGTGCCATGTGTTCGATGCTGAGATCCGCGTTCAGGGGCACCAGGCTGATGGTGACCATTCCGGCTGCTACCAACACGAGGTGCCGCATCAAGCCGCGGTCGATAAACGCAGCGGTAACAATGCTCGCCGCGAGGAATGCGTAACCGAGAAAATCATTGCCCAGGGCGAAAAGCGGCACCCCGGACAGGGAGAGCAGCCCCGCTGGCAAAAGCTTCCAGGTGAGCGCGGTCCGGGATTCCGTGGAAATCGACATCACACCTCTAGCATCCCAGTGCTGGCTGCCACACGACACGGTTTTCCTATACTGCCTCAGGCCCCTAACTGGAACGGGGAAATTCTCTGTAAGATTCGTGGCAGGGCCCATGCTTTTCCGGGTCAGGTCATGTCTGGCTTAGCCAGCGGGGGATACTCATAAAGGAATATTCAATGGCTCAAGAAGAGGGCTCTTTTCCACCGGGCGGCGGTGCTGACCACCCATCAGCGGAGGACGTCGAGACGTCCACCTTTGCCCAGGACATGACCATGCGAGAACAGGTGATGGACATCATCGATGCCATCCTCGCTGATTCTGATCCCAAGGGTGAAGGGGCCAGGACTAAACTTCACCAGCTCATCGAGGCTCGTCCGGATGATCCCGAGGGCGCTTTGCTGGAGCATCTGCTGGAAACCCGGAAGGCTTCGGCCGCAGAGCCGGCGGTTCCGGTTCGGCGGGAAGTCTCCAGTGTCCACCTTGAGTCCTCCGATGCAGCACGCACGGTGACAGTTCCCGTCAGCCAGGAGGTTCGGGAAGACATCCAGGCAATACTCGCGGACAAGCTTTTGTTGACGGCCTTCCAGCCGGTCCACGCGCTGCCTGACGGCAACGTAGTGGGCGTCGAAGCGTTGACCCGGTTTGTCGGTGAGGACGGCGCGGGCGCGGATGTGTGGTTCCGCGAGGCCGCGGAAGCAGGCCTGGGCACTGAATTGGAGATCGCAGCCCTTCACTGCGCGCTGACTGCGGCCAAAGACGTCCCCCACGACATGTATGTTGCCTTGAACCTCACTCCAGCGACGTCCCGTGACCCGAGGGTGCGGAACCTGCTTGCTGCTGCGTCGCTGGCCCCGGACCGGATCATCGTTGAACTAACCGGCAGCCTGGAAGCCTTGGAAGGCCAAACGCGCGACGACGGACTCGGCCAGCTGCGCTCGCTCGGCTTGCGTGTTGCTGTCAGCGCTTCCGGGGCAGGTTTCGTTTCAATGGACCTTTTGAGCGAGCTGAGCCCGGACATCATCAAACTCGATCGCCATCTCATTGAAGGCATCGAAGGCAGCGAGGGACAACGGATCCGGGCCAAGGCCGTGGTCGAGCTCGCCCGGGAAGTTGGAGCTGCGGTGGTTGCGGAGGGCATCGAAACTCCCGCAGAACTCAAGGAAGTCACGGCGTTAAAAGTGACCGCCGCCCAGGGATATTTGCTTGGACGCCCCTCGGTTCACCCCTTGGACTGGTCAGCCTGGAGCATTCGCGCGCAAGCCGAGGCCCAGCCGACGGGCTAGTTTCCCAGGGGTTCTGTCTCAGTGTGCGGAACCGTTCCCACGTACGTGCCCGGCGGCATTCCGGCGCCAAAAACAGGCCCGGGGTCCGGCCGCTTGGGGTGCCGGTTGTCGTCGGCCAGCCTTTGCGTGAGACGTTGAAGAACCCAGGGAACCAGGTGTTCCCGTGCCCAGACGATGTCGTCCGCCCTCGCCTCCCGCCAGCTGCGTTGAGGCAGGGCCTTGGGGATCATCGGCTCCAAGGTATGCGGGACATTGAGGGTATCCAGCACCATCATGGCGATGGTGTGCTGGCCTAGTGGGGAGAAATGCAACCGGTCCCGATCCCACATCTGAGGGTTGGTGAGCTGGCGCAGCGCCCAGAGGTCGGCGATCACGGCGTCATGGCGGGCAGCGATGATACGCATGTTTTCGTTGAAGATGGCTACCTTGCCACGGGTATGTCCGAGCACCGGCGTCGCACCCCAGTCCGGGCCCGCGAACAGCAGGATTGTTGCGCCGGTGGCGGCTAAAACTTTCACGCCGGCATCGAGTTCCAGTGCGAGTTTGTCAGGATCGCTCCTGTGGAACAGCAGGTCATTTCCCCCGGCGTTGAGCGTGATGAGATCCGGCCGCAGGTCAAGGGCCGGGCCTACTTGCTCCGTCAGGATCTGGTGGAGTAACAGTCCGCGCACTGCCAGGTTGGCATAGGCGAAGTCCTCGTGGCCGGCGCTCAGTTCTTCCGCAACCCTGTCAGCCCAGCCCCGCAGTCCGCCGGGGCTGCCGGGCTCCGGATCGCCCACCCCTTCGGTGAAAGAATCGCCCATCGCCACGTAGCGGCTCCACGGGTGCAGGCGGGTCCCGAATGCGGCGGGACCACCCTGCGCCGGGCCATCGGCGCTGGAGGCGTTCATTCCCCCATATTGCGCTCTCCCACGGCGCAATGCCATGGCTTTGATGTGTCAACTGGGGCGGAACGGCGCCGGAGATGATGCACGACGGCGGTGCACACCCATGGCGCGTACCGCCCGCCAGGTGCGTACCGCCGTCGTTGTTTCAGAAGCGGATGTGGACTGCGAAGCTGTCTTCGGGGTGGCCGGTGTAACGTGACGCGGCGTTGCGGGCAGCGGCCGGTATATCGATGAAGCTCCGGGCTGTAGCGGTGAGCCCCGGGTAGTCGTCGAATGCCAGCGTCAACCGGCCGTCAGCAGCGTGCTTGATGTGCACCGTGATGACTGTTTTTGGTGTCTCCGGCGGAAGGCCGGCTGTGGTGAGCGAGTAGTAGGGCGTGGTTCTTCCGCGGATATCGGCAGGAACGTTGGCCCGGATGGATCCTTCTTCCTCCAGTTCGGAGAGGCGGGCCTTGACGGTATCTTTGCAGGCTGTGACGCCGTGGGTGATATCTGATACTTTGCTTGCGCCATTGCGAGCGAGGTAGTTGAGGATTTGGCTTCTGGTGAGTTGGGATCGGGTCTTGCTGGTGGTTCGGGTTGGGGCTTTGATGGAAGTCGTTGTCATGGCCGTGTCCAAGCGGTCGACTTTTTTGTCATCATTTCCTATGGTCGGGCACCCAGTGGGGCGCAATGAGACGGGGCGGATTCGTCGTTGAATCCATCCGAATGGTGTGGTGGGCTGTGTTGTCCGATCGCGGGCTTCAGGGCGCCGAAACCGGTAGGACAGCCCCAAGCGATCCTTCTACGCCATGAAGGTGCCGCATCATGGCGATCCCGGCATCCTCAGCCGAGCCGTTTTCGATGGCTTCGAAAATGGCCGCGTGCTCAAGTCCGGATTCCTTCCTCCGGTCCACTACCTGGTTCAAGGTGCTGGACTGGTTGGCCATGGCCTCCTCAATATCGGAAAGCATCGATGCGAAGACGCCATTGCCACTGCTGCGGGCGATGATCGCGTGGAACTCGGAATTGAGGATGACCCACTGTTCCAGATCGTCTTCTTCATCCATGGCCCGCAGGATTTCCCGGAGTGATTCGACATCCTGCTGGCTGCGGTGTTCCGCGGCCAAGCTGGCGGCCGGCACTTCAATGTGAGGCCGTGCCTGCAGGAGTTCGCGCGCCGAGTATTTGCCCAGTTTCAGGTCCTGGCCAACTTTGTCGGCGATGACGAAAGTGCCCTTGCCCGTCCGGGTTACGGTCAGGCCCAAGGCATTTGAAGATTTCAGGGCCTCGCGCACCATAGTCCTGCTGACCCCGAACTGCTGCGCCAACGTGGCTTCCGAATCCAGGCGGGAACCTACTGGAAGGCTGCCGTCTTCAATGGCAGCCCTCAGGGTGGCAAGCACTGCCTCGGCGGCACCGACCCTTACGACTTTGGTTTGTCCAGCAGTCCAGCTGTCCAACAGGCTGAACATGGAATGAATATGGCATGGCTCACAGAGTGGGGCAACTTGTTACGCGGGGAGTTGCGCTGCTTCACGGGCCTGAAGTGCTGCTTGACGGGCCTCCAGTTGGGTACGGTATCTCCATGGCGGCATCCGAGAAGCGCGATAAGCCCGGCTCCACACTGCTGACCGTTGCCATTGCGTTTGCGGCGAACGCCCTCGTTGCGGCGGCCAAATCGGTGGCTGCCGTCATCACCGGATCTGCTTCCATGACCGCCGAAGCCGCACATTCCTGGGCGGACACCGGCAACCAGGTATTCCTCTTCGTGGCGGAACGGCGCTCCCGGCGTCCTCGGGACGACAGTCATCCGATGGGTTATGGCCGGGAAGCATATGTCTGGTCCATGTTTGCCGCTTTCGGGCTATTCACCGCTGGCGCAGTGGTGTCCATAATGCACGGCATCCAGCAGATCATCACGCCGGAGCCGGCTTCGGACTTCCTGGTTGCATACGTGGTCCTGGCCGTGGCCTTTGTCCTGGAAGGAGTCTCCTTTGTCCAGGCCTTCCGCCAGACGAGGAAGACGGCCAAACAGCTGGAACGGAACACCCTGAAGCAGGTCCTTATCAGTTCTGATCCCACCTTGCGGGCCGTGTTCGCAGAGGATGCTGCTGCACTGATCGGCCTGGTGGTGGCGTTTGCCGGCGTGTTCCTGCACCAGATCACGGGTTCGGCCGTGCTGGACGCCGTGGGCTCGGTCGTTGTCGGTGTTCTGCTGGCGGTCGTTGCCGTTGTGCTGATCGACCGCAACCGACGCTTCCTGGTGGGCCAAGGTGTACCGCCGGACATTGAACGTTCCATCGCCCGCCGTGTGCTCGAACACAGGGACATTGCCCGGCTCACCTACCTCCACGTGGAGTTCGTCGGCCCGCGCAAACTGTACGTCGTGGCCGCCGTCGACCTGCAGGGTGACCACCCGGAACACCACGTAGCAGTTGCCTTGCGCCGGATCGAGCGTGAGCTGGAAGACCATGAAACCGTGGAGGAGGCCGTGCTGACGCTGGCTACTCCGGATGAAACAGCCTGGTCTGGGGCGTAGCTTCTGGCGACTGCCTTGCTACTGGCCACTGCCCATCAGCCGCTGCATCTGCTCGCCTGCGTTGCTCCCAAGCGCCGGTGTGTAGACCACGATATGGAGATCGGGCCTATCCGACGGCGAGACCTGGTGGTGCTCCATCTGCAGCACACCCACGGCCGGATGATGGAAGAGACGTTCACGGGACTCGAAGCCCAGGATGTCGTAGCGGTCCCAGCTTTCCTGGAACTCCGGGCTGGCTTGCTTGAGCCGTTCAACTTGGAACTCAACATCGGGATCGCCAAGGCGCTGACCCGTTTCGGCCCTGAACTCGGCAAGGAACCGCTTGCTGGTCACGTCCCAATCCGGGAGCAGATCGCGGACGTAGGGATCGGTGAAGACGAGCCACAACAGGTTCCTGTCCGAGGCGTCGAACGTCCCTATGTTCGGGTACAGGGCCTCGTAGGCCTTGTTCCAGCCAGCAACTCCCCAGTCCGGCGAAAGTGCATAGGCCGGGTTGGGATCCAAGGCCTCCAGTAGCCGTTGTACGTGTGGGGGAGCATCAGCTGCAACGGGCCCCTTTGGCATGGCGGACGAATAGCCGCCTAACGACAGAACGTAGCTGAGCCCGGTGTCGGATAGATGCAGCGTGCGGGCTACGGCCTCGAGCACCTGCCGGGAAGGGCTGATATCCCGGCCTTGCTCAAGCCAGGTGTACCACGTGACGCTGACGCCCGACAGGAACGCGATCTCTTCCCGGCGGAGACCCCGTTCCCGGCTCCGCCCTACTGGAGGAAGTCCATAGTCAGAACGCAGGGCTTGGTTTCGGCGGGTCCTGAGGAAGAGTCCCAGTTCCTTGCGTCTCTCATCTTTCACGGACTCAACACTATTACTCTGGTACTTTCACTACTAGTAGCAGCACCGTCTTCCACCCGCCGTAGAACAACAGCAGGATGGTACACATGCCTGCACTTCGCTCCAGAACAGTTACCCACGGCCGCAACATGGCCGGAGCCCGCGCACTGCTGCGCGCTTCCGGCGTCGCCAACACGGACATCGGTAAGCCGATCATCGCCGTCGCCAACAGTTTCACCGAGTTCGTTCCCGGCCACACCCACCTTGCTCCTGTGGGCCGGATCGTCTCTGACGCGATCCTCGCCGCCGGAGCAGTGCCGCGCGAATTCAACACCATCGCCGTGGATGACGGCATCGCCATGGGTCACTCCGGCATGCTCTACTCCCTGCCGTCCCGCGACCTGATCGCGGACTCCGTTGAGTACATGGTCAACGCCCACTGCGCCGACGCACTGGTCTGCATCTCCAACTGCGACAAGATCACCCCGGGCATGCTCATGGCGGCCCTGCGCCTGAACATCCCCGTGGTGTTCGTTTCCGGCGGTCCCATGGAGGCCGGCCGCGTGACCCTGACAGACGGGTCCGTGCGCTCCCTGGACTTGGTGAACGCGATTGCCGACGCCGTGGACGAATCCATCTCCGATGAAGACATCAACCTCATCGAAGAGAACGCCTGTCCCACCTGCGGTTCCTGCTCGGGCATGTTTACCGCCAACTCGATGAACTGCCTTGCCGAGGCCATCGGCCTGGCCTTGCCCGGCAACGGCTCCGTCCTGGCGACCCACACCGCCCGTAAGGCGCTGTACGAGAAGGCCGGCACCACAATCGTCGACCTCGTGAAACGCTATTACGACGGCGACGACGACTCCGTACTGCCGCGCTCCATCGCCACTGCCGAGGCTTTTGACAACGCCATGGCCCTGGACATCTCCATGGGCGGCTCCACCAACACCATCCTGCACCTGCTGGCCGCGGCCCAGGAGGCGGGGGTGGACTATGGCTTGGAAGAGATGGACGCCAAGTCCCGCCAAGTGCCCTGCCTGGCCAAGGTGGCCCCGAACGTCGCCGGAGACAAGACCTATTACATGGAGGACGTACACCGCGCCGGTGGCATCCCCGCACTCCTGGGTGAGCTGAATCGCGGCGGCCTCCTGCACAAAAACGTCCATTCCGTGCACTCTGATGACCTGGACGGCTGGCTGGACGACTGGGACATCCGCGGCGGCAAGGCTACCGAGGAGGCGCAGGCACTATGGCACGCCGCTCCCGGCGGTGTCCGCTCCTCCACAGCTTTCTCGCAGTCGAACCAGTGGACCTCCCTGGACACCGATGCGGAGGGCGGCTGCATCCGTTCGGTGGAGCATGCCTACTCCAAGGACGGCGGCCTGGCTGTGCTGCGCGGCAACGTAGCAGTGGACGGTGCCGTGGTGAAGACCGCAGGCGTGGACGAGTCCATCTGGACCTTCGAAGGCCCGGCAGTTGTGTGCGAGTCACAGGACGAAGCCGTGGAAATGATCCTGAACAAGACCATCAAGGAAGGCGACGTGGTGGTCATCCGCTACGAAGGCCCCAGGGGCGGCCCGGGCATGCAGGAAATGCTCTACCCGACGTCGTTCCTCAAGGGCCGTGGCCTGGGCAAGAAATGCGCCCTCATCACGGACGGCCGCTTCTCCGGCGGCACCTCCGGCCTGTCGATCGGGCACATCTCCCCGGAGGCTGCCTCCGGCGGCGCCATCGCTTTGGTGGAGAATGGCGACATCATCAGCATCGACATTACGCAGCGCTCCCTCCAGCTGCAGGTCTCGGACGAGATCCTCGCCGAACGCCGCGAAAAACTTGAAGTCAACGGCGGTTACAAGCCGAAGAACCGCGACCGCCATGTGTCTCCCGCGCTGCGTGCCTACGCCGCCATGGCACTGTCGGCGGACAAGGGCGCCGTCCGCGACGTCTCTTTGGTGGAGAACCTCTAAGCGCAGGTCAGGACTGTTCGGGCGTTTCTCCGTTGGCGATTGCCTCGATCCAATCGATGGCTTCGTCAGGCATCTGCTGTCCCGGACCGTCCTCCTCGGCGTCCCACCATGAATCAGCCGGTTGTGGTCCGCCGGCCCCCGCGATCTCGGCAACGATTTCCGGGGGCACGGCGGCGCCGTTGTTATTTATCAACCATTCACGGGTCATGGGACTCAACTGCGTCCACCACTGCTGGATGTTCATTGAAACTGCTCGGTGTTCATTGAGCCTCCGCCTCCGCATAGCTGTCCAGTAGCTTCCGGGCCCGCTCGCCGTCGGCGCCTTCTTCTGCCAACGCGGACCGCATGTCTTCGAGTTTCTTTTCCATGGCAGGGAAGGGCGGAAGCAGCGGGATGTCCGGGTCTGTCAGGACCTCCAGGACTGCAGGGCGGTCCAGCGATAACGCGTAATCCCACGCGTCGCCGAGCTTGGCCGGGTCCTCCACGCGTATTCCGGCCAGGCCCAGCAGCTCCGCATAGGCGGCGTAAGGAAAGTCCGGGATCTCCTGGCTGGCATTGAACCGCGGTTCAGCCTCATTTTCGCGCTGCTCCCAGGAGACCTCAGCAAGGTCGCGGTTGTTGAAAACGCACACCACGAACCGGGGATCGGCCCAGTTGCGCCACCGATGAGCCACGGTGATCAGCTCCGCGATGCCCAGCATCTGCATCCCGCCATCGCCGGCAAGTGCCACCAGCGGCCGGTCCGGGTAGGCAAGCTTGGCAGCGAGACCGTAAGGAATTGCGCAGCCCATGCTGGCGAGCGTGCCGCTCAGGTGGGCCGGGACTCCCGCCGGAAGGGTCAGCTGGCGGGCGTACCAGTAAACGCAACTGCCGACGTCGATACTCAACTGTGCGTTGTCCGGAAGCCTGCCATTGAGTTCGCGGATCACGAGTTCCGGGTTAACGGGATCGGCGGGTATGTTGGCGCGTTCCTCTGAGAGATGACGCCAGGCGCGGACCTGGGTTTCGACGTCGGAACGCCACTGGGCGCGTGCGCTTTCCGGCTGGTTGGGCCGCTGATCGAGCCGCTGGGTGAGTTCCGCCAGGCACGCGGCCGCATCGCCCACAACCCCAACCTCCACGGGGTACCGGTTGGCGACCTTCCGGCCATCAATGTCGATCTGGACAGCTTTGGCAGTTCCAGGTTTCGGGTAGAACTCCGTCCAGGGGTCGTTGGAGCCGATGATCAGCAGTGTGTCGCAGTTGTTCAGGACGTAGGCACTGGCGGAAGTGCCGAGGTGGCCCATGGTGCCGGCAGCGAAGGGCAGCGTCTCGTCGACGTGCGGCTTTCCCAGCAGGCTGGTGGTGATGCCGGCCTGCAGCTTTTCGGCCAGCGCCTGGACCTCCGTGCGGGCACTTTGGGCTCCTTGGCCCACCAGGAACGCTACCCGCTCACCCTTGGAAAGGATCTCGACGGCGGCATCCAGGTCTTCCTCCCGCGGCATCACCCGTGCGGGGTGCCATAAAGGGGCGGTGACAACGATTCCGTGCTCATGTTCGAGTTCGGGTGCCTCGGCGGACTGGATGTCGTGGGGGATGATCACGACGCACGGGGACTTGGTCTCCAGCGCTGTACGGAAGGCGCGATCCAGGAGCATGGGAATTTGTTCCGGGGAGCTGGCGAGCTGTGCAAATTGTGCCGCAACGTCCTTAAAAACGGTCAACAGGTCGATTTCCTGCATGTAGGCCGAGCCCAGGACGGTGGTGCTTTGCTGGCCAATGATCGCCACCACTGGAACGCCGTCCATCTTGGCGTCGTAGAGTCCGTTGAGCAGGTGGATGGCGCCAGGACCTTGCGTCGAAGTCACCACCCCGACGCCGCCGGTGTATTTTCCGTGCCCCACGGCCATGAAGGCGGCTGCTTCTTCGTGCCTTGCCTGCACGAATTCCACGGCATCCTGAGCTCTGCGGAGCGCGCCCATGAAACCGTTGATGCCGTCCCCGCTGTATCCGAAGACCCTGTCCACGCCCCACGCTTGAAGGCGTTCGACGATGAGATCCGAAACTGTTCGCTGGGCCACGCCGGAAATTCCCTTCGCTAGGTACTATCGTCAATTGTTGACAATTGCTACGCTTGATTCATTACCTGAAACCGGGCTTCGCATCCGCCGAAAGCCCCTTGCGTAAAGGACCTCCCATGAAGAAGCGACGCCCCGCCGCCCTGGCTCCAGAGCTCGTTGAAACATCGCGCACCGGGCACCATTGCCCCAAGACCGGATGGTGGTCGGTCGCGGGAGATCCGCGGGCCACGCGTCTCATTACCAAGGGCGAGGTGATGCCCGCCCTGCACGGCACTCCAGCTCTCTGGATCATGCGCGAAACAGCCGGCATCATTGGCGAAACAGCCACCCGCCCCGCAGCCGATTTGATGGCAACTTCGTAGGTAGTCAGCCCTCCTTCCGGAGGCCGGCTTGCTGCACAAGTTCGGTCAACCAGGGCCGGTGTCCTCTATGGAAGACCATCCCTTCCGGAAGCCCCTGCACGGTGGGAACAGAATCCGCGATATCGATGGTTACCCGGCCGCCACCCATGGGCGCATTGGTGATATGCAGGTCCCCGTAGGACGCCGGCAGTTGGGGATCCATCCAGAACCCGCCACGTGAAACATGGGCGTCGTACCTCATCAGGCTGGTGACCAGTTGGATGGGCGAAGTGGCTGCCCACGCCTGCGGCGAGCACGCGGTGGGGTACGGAACGGGCTCGCTGTATTGCTCCCTGCTGAAGCCACAGAACAGCTCCGGGAGACGACCCTCGGAGTAGTCGGCCGCTTCGAGCAGGGCTGTCGAAATTCGTTGGGCCTCTTCCACGAATCCGTAGCGCATCAGGCCGGCGGCAATAACGGCGTTATCGTGCGGCCACACAGAACCGTTGTGGTAGCTGGCGGGGTTGTAGGCGCCCATGTCGGTTCCCAGGGTGCGCACTCCCCAGCCACTGAACATCTCGGGAGACATCAGCCGTTCGGCCACGAGTGGAGCCTTGTCCTCGTCCACCAACCCCACCCATAGGCAGTGGCCCATGTTCGAGGCGCACGCGTCGACCTGCCGTTTCTTGCCGTCCAGCGCGATGGCGTAATAGCCGCGGTCCGGCATCCAGAATTGCTCGTTGAACCGGACCTTTAATTCCGCCGCCCGATCGGCGAGTTCCTGGGCCAAAGGTGCGTCACCGGCGTCGTACGCTATCCACGCCCGTGCCATGTACGCGTCATAGACGTACGCCTGAACCTCGCAGAGGGCGATAGGCGGCTCCGCGAGGCGCCCGTCCGCAAAATTGATGCCGTCCCACGAGTCCTTCCAACCCTGGTTGATCAGCCCGCGATCATTGAGCCGCTGATACTCGACGAATCCGTCGCCGTCCCTGTCGCCGTAGTCCCGGATCCAGTCCAGGGCCCTGTCTGCGTGGGGCAGCAAAGCCGCGATAGTGTCCTTGGCGAACCCCCACCGGCTGACCGAACCCAGCAACACCACGAACAGCGGCGTGGCATCGATGCTTCCGTAGTAAACGGATTTGCCGCCGAGCGCCAGGCCGCTGGAGACGTCCAGCCTGACTTCATGCAGGATCTTCCCGGGCTCTTCTTCGCTGATGGGATCCACTACCTTGCCTTGCCGGTCAGCCAGCGTTTGAAGCGTGCCCAGGGCAAGCGACGGATCAACGGGCATGGCCATCTCCGAGGCCCACAGGGAATCGCGGCCAAACAGCGTCATGAACCACGGCGCTCCGGCCGCCACAACCACCCTGTCCGGGTGTGTGGGGTCTTCAATGCGGAGGGCGCCGAGATCGTCGTAACTGCGCCGCAGTGTCCTCTCGATGGAGTGGTTGCCCATGTGCAGTACAGGAATTTTGGCCACCCATTCCTGGCGGCGCTGATCGCTGCGGGACAACTCGCCGACGGCGGGACGCACCACAGGCGCAGCAGGCGCCCCTCCTTCGGCTCCGGGAGCAATCGTGACCACAGTGCTCCAGTGGCCGCGCGGAGGGATGGTGGTCCGGCACTTGAGGCCCTCGCGGGTTGCCTCGGCAACATCGGAACTTACGACGACGGACTTCCGGACATCCTGCCATGTGGAGCGGATGGTCAGCGTGTTGTGGTGGTACTCGCGGGATTCCTCCCACTGCCTCTGGACGCGTGCTTCCTTGACTTCGAAAACATCCGCGAAGTCCGAGCCGACTGCGAATTCGACCAAACATTCCACGGGTTCCATCGAATGGTTGCGGACGGTGATGTGCTCCACCATTCCCACGCCTACTTCCCGTAAGCGCTCCACGATCAACGGCGTATCCGCATATCCGTCGGACCGTGTAATGCGGCCGGCGAAGGCGGCCCGGTATGGCTCTTTTGTCTGGGCGGTCAGGGGCTCCAGTGACTGGCCGTTGATGGTGAGGGCCCAATCGGACAGGACCCGGGTGTCCCGGAAGAACATGCCATGGGGATGGTCCGGGTGAATGTCCCCGTTGGGCAAGGAAATGCAGAAGGACGTGCCTTCCACCAAGGTGACAGTCCCGGCGCCGAGGGGACCGGCTGCTGTATCTGCATTCCATCCAGCCACTGTATGGGCTCCTCCAAGAACCAAGGACGGCCAGTCCCTGTCCCGGGCTCCCGGCTGTCCTGCTGCATCGTCACCTCGACGGTACTCTCGCTGGCCTGCCGGGGGCTAGAGCCTTGAGCTGTTGGTTTGGGCATCCTGTCCGGGGGGCTGTCAGCCTTGGGAGGCGACCAGCAGATCGTAGTCATCATCGATGTGGAAAAGCCGCCGTTCGCCGATGCGGTCTATTACCCAGATCGTTTGTCCGTCCGCAGTCCGATCGTCCACGGTGCCCCTGTGGTACTCATAGCCGCGCAGGCTGAGGGAGACCACATCGCCGGTTTCCAGGGAATTCCAGAGCGATACCCGCCGGCTCTGCGCACTGCATGCGGCGGGAGTACTTTCCAGGCTGCTTTTCCAGATGAGTTTCATGGGGAATGTTCTCCTTGGTGACGGTGGCTGGCATCAATGGCAGGGCGTCCGGTGAATATTTTCTTATTCAAGTCTATCGTCGATTGTTGACAATTGCTAGGATGGAAACTGTGCTTTCCAAAGACGGCGGGCACGTTCAAAAGGGCGCAGCCCCAGAAGGAGAATCCATGATCAAGGCCACTGTCATGAGCGACGCAACAACCCAGGACCCGGGTGAGCACATCCCCAAAGCAACCACCAGCACACCGGGCCAGACCGAAGTCTCATTCCGCCTGTGGGCCCGCGACGGCCACAAGACGGGCATCTGGGAGGTTACGCCGGGTGTGTTCAACAGCACCCGCCCGGGTTACGACGAGATCTGCCAGATCCTCAGCGGCAAGGGGACCATCACTGAAGAAGACGGAACCAGCTTCGACATTGGTCCCGGAACGTTGTTCGTTACTCCGGCAGGATGGACGGGAACCTGGACCATCCACGAGACGCTGCGGAAGATGTGGGTTGTCACGGACGTTCCCGCAAACTAATTCCATAAAGGAAGGGCCCGGTTCATTGTGAACCGGGCCCTTCCTTTATGGGGACTTTCCTATGCAGTAATTCCCGTTGCTTCCGGGCTGGCAGTGAGGTCCTCCACGGCCTTCTGCATGTGGCGTTTGATGGCCTGCTGAAGACCGCCACGGTCACGCGCCTCAAGAAGGTCCAGGATCATCTGGTGTTCCTGCACCAGCGCGTCAATGCGGGGGTACGCCACCTCCAGGCTCAAAATGCACATCCTGGATTCCGCGGCAAGAGTCTCATAAATACGTATGAGGCGCGTGTTTCCAGTGCCTGAAACGAAGGCGGTGTGAAACTGCATGTCGAGGCGCGCAATGGCCTGCCAGTCGGAGGCTGCAACCTGCTTGGCCATATTCCGGATGATGCCTTTGAGCTCCCGGCACGTGTCCGCCACATGCTCCGGGTCCGAGTCCAAAAGCGTGTTGGCAGCGGCCAACTCCACGGCTTCGCGAACGGCGTAGATCTCCTTGACGTCCTGCGTGGAAAGCTCAAGCACGAAGACGCCGCGGTTGCGCTTGCTCACGAGGATGCCCTCCTGGCACAGCCGCTGGAGTGCCTCGCGGAGCGGACCCCGCGAAGTGTTCAGCTGGCTGGCCAACGCAGACTCATTGACCTGCTGTCCAGGGCTGAACGCCCCTTGGACAATGAGCTCACGCAGCTGATCAGCGATCAGCTGTGCCGTGGGCCGGCCTTCCAATACGAACATTCCCTCCGGTGCCGCCATTGACATCCCCTCATTCCATGCTTCGGCAATTTGAAACTGCTAGACCGCTATTGCGGTGTACTTGTACTCCAGGAATTCTTCGATTCCAATCTTCCCGCCCTCGCGTCCGAGTCCGGATTGCTTGACGCCGCCGAACGGTGCCGCGGGGTTGGAAACCAGGCCGGTGTTCAGCCCGACCATTCCCACTTCCAGTTCCGCGGAGAACCGCAAGGCCTTGTCCATGCTCTCTGTGAATACGTACCCCACCAGGCCCCACTCGGTATCGTTGGCCAGGCGGAGGACTTCGTCCTCACTGTCGAACGCGGTGATCGCGGCGACGGGGCCGAAGATTTCCGTGCTCATCAGTGCGGCGTCCATGGGCACGTCCACCAGGACGGTGGGGGTGTAGAAGTAGCCGGGGCCTTCCGGACGGCTTCCGCCGGTCAGCACACGTGCTCCCTTGGAGACCGCATCTGCAACGAGGCTTTCGACCTTTTCCAGGCCCTTCTGCTCGATGAGGGGCCCGACGTCGGTGCCTGCCACAGCGCCGTTGCCTACCTGCAATTCTGACATCTTTTTGGAGAACTTCTCGCCAAATTCCTCTACCACCGAACGGTGGACGAAGAAGCGGTTTGCTGCCGTGCAAGCCTCGCCCATGTTCCGCATCTTGGCCTTCATGGCACCGTCCACGGCTTTTTCGATGTCTGCATCGGCCAGGACGATGAACGGGGCGTTACCGCCAAGTTCCATGGAGGAGCGCATTACGTTGTCGGCCGCCTGCTTCAGCAAGACCTTGCCCACTTCGGTTGAACCGGTGAAGCTGATCTTGCGTGCGATGCCACTGTCGGTCCAGGCTCGAACCACCGTGGAGGCGGTGGACGTCGTCACAACATTCAGCACGCCGTCGGGAAGACCGGCCTCCTTGAAGAGGGCGACCAAGGCCAGCGACGTCAGCGGTGTCAGCTCGGCAGGTTTGAACACCATGGTGCACCCGGCAGCGACGGCGGGAGCGATCTTGCGGGCACCCATGGCAAGCGGGAAGTTCCACGGAGTGACCAGGACTGAGGGGCCAACCGGTTCCTTGGTGATGAGGATTCGGGTATTTCCATCAACGGAGGCCGCACTGTCACCACCAATGCGGACCGCTTCTTCCGAGAACCAGCGGAGCATTTCGGCGCCGTATGCCACCTCGCCCCTTGCTTCTGCCAACGGCTTGCCCATCTCCGCGGTCATGATGGCTGCGAGCCGGTCCGTGTTGGCGATGACCAGCTCAAAGGCGCGTCGGAGAATATCACTTCGTTCGCGGGCCGTGGACTTTCCCCAGGCAGCCTGAGCACGTCCAGCTGCCTCGATGGCCAAGGCAGCGTCTTCAGGACCGCCGTCGGCAACGTGGGCAATCACTTCGTTCGTAGCAGGGTTCTCAACGGCGAAGGTGGCACCACTGGCTGCCTTCTGCCACGTTCCGTCAATGAACAGATCCGTTGGGATGGTGGTGGGATCAAAGGAGGTGGTCATGGTCGCTCTTTCAGTGATCAGGGGGCTAGTGATCGGGGGGGGCTAGGAGGTGGCCGTCTTGAGCGCCTGCGTGAACTTGGACAGGCCTTGCTGAATTTCATCGCTGCTGACATTCAGGGCGGGGATGAGGCGAATGACGTTGCCATGCGGACCGCATGTGAGGAGCAGGAGCTCTTCCTTGATGGCGGCCTGTTGGACGGCAAGGGCGGTTGCCGCGTCCGGGGTGTTGTCTGCGGCGGTGAATTCGACGCCCTGCATTAGGCCGCGGCCACGCACATTGCCGATTCCCGCGAATTCCGTTTGCAGATTGTCCAGTCCTGCCCGCAGTTCGTCACCGCGCAGCAGGGCGTTCTCCACGAGGTTCTCCCGACGGATCACACCCAAAGTGGCGACGCCGGCTGCTGCCGCGACTGCGTTTCCGCCATAGGTTCCACCCTGGGAACCAGGCCACGCCTTACCCATCAAATCGGCGGAGGCGGCGATTGCGGAGATGGGGAAGCCACTGGCCAGTCCCTTGGCGGTGATCACGACGTCAGGGCTGATTCCGGCCCAGTCATGTCCCCAGAACTTGCCGGTGCGGCCGACTCCGGCCTGGACCTCGTCCAGGATGAGTACGATGCCGTGCTTGTCGGCGCGCTCACGCAGGCCTTGGAGGAATGCGACAGGCGTTGGGATGTACCCGCCATCACCCAGGACAGGTTCGATGATGAAGCCAGCGGTATCGCTGGGGGCGCTGATGGTCATCAGAAGGTGGTCGAGTTCCTTCAAGGCAAAGTCGACGGCGGTGGCTTCGTCCCAGCCGTATCGGTACCAGTGCGGGAACGGGGCAACGTGCACTCCGCCCATGATGGGGGAGAACCCGGAGCGGAACTTGGTTCCCGCGGTAGTCAAGGAGGCAGCCGCTACGGTGCGCCCGTGGAAACCACCTTGGAAGGAGATGATGTTGGGGCGTCCGGTTGCCATGCGGGCCAAGCGGATGGACGCCTCGACTGCTTCGGAGCCGGAGGTTGCGTAGAAGACGCTGTCCAAGCCCTGGGGCAGGACGCCTCCCAGGAGTTCCGTGAGCTCCAGGAGGGGCTTGTGCATCACGGTGGTGTACTGGGCATGGACAATCTTGCCCACCTGCTCGCGGGCTGCGGCCACTACGTCTGGGTGGCAGTGGCCGGTGCTGGTGACGCCGATTCCGGTGGTGAAATCCAGATATTTCTTGCCGTCTGTGGCGTGGATCCAACTACCGGACGCGTAGTCCACGACCACCGGAGTGGCCTGCTTCAGGATGGGGCTAAGTGTTGCCATGGCTTCATACTTTCTTAGTAACTGTAGATTGTCAACAATACGCGATTCGCGGGCCGTTAGCCCGCGAATCGTGTGGTGGTGCTTACTTCTTGAACCGCTGTGGACGGACGAAGTCCAGGCCGTCAAAGCCACCCTTGCCAAGTGCTTCGCTGGCAGCAATCTGGCCGTAGCCAGACGCCATCTTGAAGCCGGCGCCAGAGAAACCGGTGGCGGAGTAGAGCCTGCCCGGCTCAGTGAAGAAGCCCAGGAGGGGTTGCGAATCCGAAGTGAACAGATCCGGGAAGGCATCCGAGCGGACGATGCTGGGAACCAGGTCGGGGAAGAATTCCGTCACCGTCTCAATGGTTTCCGCAATCTCCGCCTTGGTCAGCTCCCTGGGCACTGAGTCCGCGGAGGGGGTTGGTGCCCCGCGGCCATCGAGGGTGGCTTTCACAGTGACGCCGTCCACCGCGGGCGCCCCATACATGGAGCGGTCGCCGGAAATCCTGATGAAGATCGGGAACTTCTCCGGGGTGAACCGGGTTGCGTCGCGGGCGACGAACCAGCTCAGGAAGATCCTGCGGGTTTCCGTGTGCGCCTTCAGGTAGTCAGGCATGAGCTGCCGGGACCACCCACCGGAGGCGATGATCACCCGTTCGAAGGTCCAGGACTGTTCGCCGGAGGTGACGACAACGCCGTCGTTGGTTTCGGTGATGCTGCTGACAGGAGTGTTGCTGAGGACCGTCGCGCCGTTGGCTTGTGCCGCTGCAACCGCCGCGGTAACTGCCCGATCCGTGCGGAGTGCGCCCCCGAAGGGATCGTAAACGGCGACGTCGTCAGCCCGGAGATTGTGCTGCGGGTAGCGTTCGGCCATCTCCTCCCGGCTGAGGATTTGGTGGCTCGCTCCGTTGATGCGGGTGGTTTCCAGCAGCTTGGGAATGTACGGTCCATCAGCGGTGCCGATGGAGAGTCCGCCACAGCGGGTGAGGATGTCCTGTCCCGTTTCTGCTTCGAGCTCGGCCCACAGATCCCGGGAGCGTTCCAGGATGGGGTAGTAGTCCGGCCTTCCCCTGTAAAGCATCCGGAAAAGCCTGGTGTCGCCACCCACCGCACTTCTGCCATGGCCCGGGGCGTGTGCTTCAAAGCCGACCACGGAATCGGACAGCCGTGAGGCCTGCCAGAGCGCCATGCTTCCGATGCTGCCCAGGCCGATGACGGCGAGTTTTCCATCCATCGCTTACAGCACCTGCTTCAGGAAGGCCTGGGTGCGTGCTTCCTTGGGGTTCTTCAGGATCTCCCGGGCATCTCCACGTTCCACCACGTAGCCCTCATCCATGAAGATCAGGGAATCGGCCACTTCGCGGGCGAAGCCCATCTCGTGGGTGACTACCACCATGGTCATGCCCTTCTTGGCGAGGTCCTGCATGACGCCGAGGACTTCCCCTACCTTTTCGGGGTCAAGGGCGCTGGTGGGTTCGTCGAAGAGGATGATTTCCGGATCCATGGCCAAAGACCGGGCGATGGCGACCCGCTGCTGCTGCCCGCCGGAAAGCTCGGCCGGGTAGCGGTCACCGAAAGCGCCGAGGCCCACGCTGGTGAGCAGTTCCTGGGCGCGCTTGGAGGATTCCTTCTTGTCGGCACCCTTGACCAGGACCGGACCGGACATGACATTCTCGCGGGCAGTCATGTTCGGGAACAGGTTGAACTGCTGGAAGACCATGCCTACCCGTGTACGTTGCTGGGCAAGCTTCTTAGGGGGCAGCGCGTGGTAGGCGTGGTCGGTCTCGTA
Source organism: Arthrobacter sp. 2762 (assembly GCF_040548745.1). Lineage (NCBI taxonomy): Bacteria > Bacillati > Actinomycetota > Actinomycetes > Micrococcales > Micrococcaceae > Arthrobacter > Arthrobacter sp. 2762. Next base: position 639,386 of record NZ_JBEPSI010000001.1, on the reverse strand, counting down.
GTACCCGAAATCGTCGCCGTTGACTTTCAGGATTCCGGAGTCCACAGTCTCCAGGCCGTTGATGCAGCGCAACAGCGTGGACTTTCCGGAGCCGCTGGGTCCGATGATGCAGCAGATTTCACCGCTGGCGATATCGAGGTCGATATCGTGGAGAACGGTCTTGTGCCCAAAGGACTTACGAATTCGGCGGGCGTGGATTGTGCCGTCGGTGCTCATCGTGCGATGCCTTCCGGTGCGGTCAGGGTGACTTTCTTGGACTTGCGAGGTACCCGGGCGGAGGTGTGGGAGTACTTCTGTTCGAGCTTGGACTGCGGGTAGCTCAGCAGCAGCGTCATCACGAGGTACCACAGGCTCGCCACGATCAGCAGCGGGATGGTCTCGTAGGTGCGTGCGTAGATGAGCTGGGCGCTCTGCAGAAGTTCCGCAACACCCAGGACGCTGACCAGGGATGTTTCCTTGAACATTCCGATGACCTGGTTGCCGGTGGCCGGAATGATGGAGGGCATGGCTTGGGGAATGATGATCTTGCGCATCTTCGTAGCGGCGCTCATTCCCAGGGAGTCCGCGGCTTCAATTTGTCCCTTGCCCACCGAGGAGAACCCTCCGCGGATGATTTCTGCCATGTACGCGGCTTCATTCAACGTCAAACCGACCAAGGCTGCGGTGATCGGACCCATGAGTGCATTCGTGTCGATTGCGGTGCCGATGTCGGTAAACGGGATCCCGATGGTCAGGTTCGGGTACAGGGCTGAGATGTTGAACCAGAAGATCAGCTGGACCAGGACCGGGGTACCGCGGAACAGGGTGATGAACGCGCCTGCCGTGGCCGCGATCGGCTTGACGCTCGAGGACCTCATGATCGCAATGACCAGGCCCAGGAGGGTACCCAGGGCCATGCTTGCGAGCGTAAGGAAGATGGTGAGCATCAGCCCGCGGAGGATCGATTCGTGGGTGAAGTACTTGGCCACCACGTCCCACTTGAAGTTGGGGTTGGTGGAGACCGAGAAGAGGATGCCTGCGCCAAACAGGATGGAAACCACCCAGGCGACGTATTCAAAAGTGCTTCTGCGGCGAAGGCGGGGCTTGAGTGCCGGATCAATTCCGTTCATTGTCGGTTTGCTTCCGTTACTGATGGTTTGCACCATGGGAGCACCTCTCCTAGTTGAGTTTCGCATCCGTGATGGCTCCGGCATCGAGGCCCCAGGTGGAGAGGGACTTCTTGTATTCCGGGCTGTTCAGGACCGACTGGATGGCGGCCTGGAGGGCGGGAGTCAGGGCAGATCCCTTTTTGACACCGATAGCGGTGAGGTCGCTGGATCCGACGTTGATCTGGGGGGTCAGGATGGTGAACGATTTGGGCTGCTGCTTCTCGGCCCAGGCGAGGGAGGTTGTGTCGTAGAGGATGCCGTCGATCCGCTTGGATGCCAGCTGCGTCAGGGCCTCCTGGACGTTGGGAAGGGTCACGGCGTTGATCGCTGGCTGTCCCTTGGAAGTGCAGGTCTGCTCCGAGAGGGCCGGGAGTCGCTTGAGCTGGCCCGTCGAGCCCTGGGTAACGGCAATGTTCTTACCGCACAGAGTCTCGTTGCTGAGCTTCAGCGGGTTACCCGCGGCCACGGCCACTGAGTTGCCGGCCTTGAAGTAGTCGATCATGTCCAGGACCTTCAGCCGCTCAGCGGTCTTGGACATGGTGGTGGCGGTGAAGTCGTAGCGCCCACCGTCAAGACCGGGGACGATCGTGTCGAACTTGGTGTCCTGGAACTTCAGCTTCAGGCCGAGCTTCTTTGCCACCAAGCGGGCAATGTCCGGGTTCAGGCCGATCGCGGTCGAGTTGTCTTCGGCGAGGAACGTCGTCGGCGGGTAGTGCAGGTCCATCGCGACAGTCAGTTCGCCCTTGTCCTTATAGGACGCCGGCAACAGGCTTACGGCCTTTTCGTCAGGCTGGACGCCCTCCGAGATGTCTGTAGTGTTCGTGGTCTTGCTCGCGTCCGGGGAATCGCTGCTGTTGGCTGTTCCACCACAGGCGCTCAGGGCGAGTAGTACGGCAAGTCCTGCGGCTGCAGTCTGGGCCTTGTTACGAATCTTCATGGTGCTTCCCTTCGAGGGAGTCGGTCACTGGGGAGGGAGAAGTTCTAGGTTGCAATGTGATCCGGATCTCTCCGTCATCTAATGCAATGCAACCCCCTCAACAGTAGATTGTCAACAATTGACAGAAAGTTTTTTCAAGCTTCCCGTCTATGAGAATGGTTCTAATTACTGCGCTAGAAACTGTTGACAATTTACAATTTGGCGGCCTAGAGTCGAATCGTCGGGCACGAACCTTCCAGCCCGCCAGGCACGATTTCGCGGTTCAGCTCGCCTCTTTCGATACCTCCACACACACGGGGCCAGCCCCCTTCCATCTCCCGAAAAGAACGGAAACCCCATGGCAGAGACCAATTTCCGGCCGAAGTACATCTCCTTCGATGTCTACGGCACGCTGATCAACTTCGACATCGATCCCACCACCCGGCGGCTGCTTGATGGACGCATCTCCGAAGAGCAGTGGCCTACGTTCAAGAAGCAGTTCCGTGGCTACCGCTTCGACGAGGTCCTGGGGGACTTCAAGCCGTATGAGGCGATCCTGAAGGATTCCTTTGACCGGGTGTGCAAGCGCTGGGGCATTGGGCCCACCGAAGGTGCCGGCGCAGCGTTCGCTGACGCTGTCCGCGGTTGGGTTGCCCACGAGGACGTGCCGGCTCCGCTGAAGCTCATGGGCGACAACTACCAGTTGGTGGCGTTGTCCAACGCGGACGACAGTTTCCTGGATATCAGCATCCCGAAGCTGGGTGCAGAGTTCCACGCGGTCCTGACTGCTGAGCAGGCACAGGCCTACAAGCCGCGTTACCAGGCTTTTGAGTACATGCTCGATACCCTGAACGCCAAGCCGGAGGACTTCCTGCACGTCTCCTCGCACACCCGGTACGACATGCACCCGATGCACGACATGGGCTTCCGTAACCTCTGGATGCTTGACCGTGGCTACGACCCCATTGGCGGGGGCTACGACCTCACCACGGTCAAGTCCCTGGACGAGATCAACAAGCACCTCGGTCTCTAAACCGGCTTCGAAGCGAAAGGTCATACCGTGAAACTTGTTCCCTACTGGCTCGATACTGCAGAGCCTTCCGGCGATTACCGCCGCACTCCGGTCCCGGAGAACGTTGATGTTGCGATTATCGGTGCCGGCTTTACCGGGCTGTCAGCAGCCCTTGAATTCGCCAAGCAGGGCGCCAGTGTGGCCGTTTTCGAACGCCACACTGTTGGCTGGGGTGCTTCGGGCCGTAACGGGGGAATGGCTACGACCGGTTTGGCCATTGGCTTCAGCACGGCAGTCAAGCGCTACGGAGCTCCCCGTGCAGTTGAGATGTTCCGCGAATACAACGATGCCATCGAAACCATCGAGAAGCTGGTGCACGACAACGGCATCGACTGCGATTTCAAGCGTTTCGGCAAGCTCTCCCTGGCGTTCCACAAGTCCCACTACGATGGCTTCCTGAAGTCCCAGGAGCTGCTGGCAAACCTGGTCGATCACCATGTAAAGGTCATCCCCAAGTCAGAGATCCACAGCGAAATCGGCACGGACTTCTACCAAGGTGCCATGATGGATCCGCTGGGTGCGGGTCTTCACGTAGGGAAGTTCGTGCACGGCCTGGCAAAGGTGGCAATCGACAACGGCGCAGTCATTTGCGAGAACGCATCGGTCACCGAGCTGAACAAGGTCTCGGGCACAGTGCACGATGTGCACACCACCCGTGGGATTACCCGGGCCAAGCAGGTCCTCGTCGCCACCAGCGGCTACACCGGCAACATCACCCCGTGGCTGCAGCGCCGCGTGATCCCGGTGGGCAGTTTCATCATCTGCACGGAGCCTCTGTCCGAAGAAGTGGTGAACCGAATCCTGCCCAACAGGCGCCAAGCCTCTGACAGCAAGATGCTGACGTACTACTTCCGGATCACGCCGGACAACAGGCTGCTGTTCGGTGGCCGGGCCCGGTTCGCCTTGTCCAGCCCGGATTCGGACGTCAAGAGCGCCGAAATCCTGCACAAGGCCATGACTGAGCTCTTCCCGTACCTCTCCAACGCCAAGGTGGACTACATCTGGGGCGGTCTGGTGGATCTCTCCATGGACCAGATGGTCCATGCCGGCCAGCATGACGGTCTGTTCTACTCCCTCTGCTACAGCGGCCATGGTGTTCAAATGGCGGCCCACATGGGTAAGCGGATGGCCCACTACATGGCTGGCGACAAGTCGGCAAATGTGTGGGAAGACCTGAAGAACCCGCCGGTTCCCGGCCACTTCGGCCCGCCATGGTTCCTGCCGTTCATTGGCGGAGCCGCAAAGATCATCGACCGTATCAAGTAGACATTCCGCTAGCCAGGCAAGGTAAAGGTTCCCATGAGTTCATCAACAACCGTCGCTGGAGCGCGCCTAAAAGCAGCTGAGGAGACGGCCTACAGGCGGGCAAGCGTTGCGGCGCTTCCCGGAGGCGCGTTCCTCGAAGGCCTTTGGGAGACCGCAGACAGGATCCTGGAAGTACGGGACCCTGAAGACGGCGTGCTGTTGGGCACTGTGTGTTCTTCAACCCCGCAGGATGTCCGCCGGGCGGTTGCCCACATTCACCGCCACCTCCTGGACGATGAATGGCCTCTCCGGGAACGCCGCGAGGCCCTGGAACGGGCTGCAGTGCTCCTGGCTGAGCAGTCGGTACGGTTTTCGGAGATCATTGCCGCCGAGAGCAGCAAGACCATCAACGAGGCCGAGCGTGAAGTGCGCCGGTGCATCGAGACGTTGCGGCTTTCGGCGGCAGCGTCGAGCGAACTCGTGGGGGAAACTCTCGGCTTTGAGGACAGCATGGCGGGAGCCAACAAGATCGGCTGGTACAGCCGCAAGCCTGTTGGCATCATCGCCGCCATTACGCCCTTCAACGATCCGCTGAACCTCGTGGCACACAAGCTGGGCCCGGCGCTGATCGGAGGCAACGGCGTCGTACTTAAACCCTCAGGCCGCACGCCGCTGACCGGGCTGGCTTTCGTTCAGCTGTTGCTTGAGGCCGGTGTTCCGACAGGTCGCATCGCCGCGATCGTGTCGGGACCCGGGGTGTCCGAAGCGATCGTGACCGACCCCCAGGTGGACCTCATCTCTTTCACCGGTGGGCCGGCAACGGCCGACCGCATTGCTGCCGCCGCAGGAGCAAAGAAGATCCTTTCGGAACTGGGCGGCAACAACGCTACGATCGTCTGCGCCGACGCTGAACCGGCAGCTGCTGCTGAGGCGATCGTCGCCGGGGCATTCGGTGTGGCCGGCCAGAACTGCCTGTCGGTCCAGCGCGTTTACGTCCACATTTCGCTGTTCGACGAAGTCCTTGAAAAGGTACTCACGGGGACCCGCGCGCTCCGTGTTGGGGCGAAGATGGACCGCAACACCGACATCGGACCCCTCATCACAGAAGCCGAGGCCCGCCGGGTGGAGGCATGGGTGGAGGAGGCCAAAGCGGCCGGCGCCGCCGTTCGTGTGGGCGGGCAGCGCCACGGCGCCTTCTACCAGCCAACCGTGCTGACGGATGTGCCGGCTGACGCCCGAGTCATCGTTGAAGAAGTGTTTGGCCCCGTGGTCAGCATCATGCCCTTCATCCAGATCTCTGACGCCATCCACGCGGCCAATTCCTCCGAATACGGGCTCCAGGCCGGTGTCTTCACAGAATCCATTGACCTGGCCCTGGCAATTGCCGACAAGCTGCAGGTGGGGGCGGTGGTCATCAACGAGACAAGCGACGTCCGGATCGATTCCATGCCCTTTGGCGGGTTCAAGAAGTCCGGCGTGGGCCGTGAAGGCGTCAAGCACGCAGTCCGCGAAATGACCGAGCCCAAGAGCACAATTATCAAACTGGCGGAGCCCGCCACCCGCTGGCAGCAGCTGACGGGCACCTCAGAACGGAATGCATCATGACTACCCACAAAATCGCGGTCATCGCCGGCGACGGCATCGGCAAGGAAGTGGTCCCCGCGGCCATCGAAACCCTTGAGCGAATCGCTGAAATCCACTCCATCAACCTGAAGTTCACGCACTTCGACTGGGGATCTGACTACTACGCGCAGCACGGCCGCATGATGCCGGTGGACGGCCTGGAGCAGCTGGCGCAGCATGACGCCATTTTCCTGGGGGCCGTGGGCTCCCCGGAGGTCTCCGATGCTGAATCGCTGTGGGGGCTGTTGATTCCCATCCGCCGCGAATTCCAGCAGTACATCAACCTGCGTCCGGTAAAAACGCTCGACGGCGTGAAGTCGCCCCTGGCGAACAAGGAACCGATCGATATCCTCATCGTGCGTGAAAACAACGAAGGGGAATACTCGGAGGTGGGCGGACGCATGTACCGCGGGCTGCCCCACGAAACCGCCGTCCAGGAAACCATCTTCACCCGCCTGGGAGTGTCACGGGCCGCGCACTACGCCGCCTCGCTCGCGTCCTCCCGCAAGGGCCACCTGACCTCGGCCACCAAGAGCAACGGCATCATCCACACCATGCCTTTCTGGGACGAGGTAGTGGAAGAAACCACCCGCCTCTACCCCGACGTGACGCTCACCAGCGAACTGGTGGACGCCTTGGCTGCGCACCTGGTCCTCAAACCCTGGACCCTGGACGTCATTGTCGCCTCGAACCTGCTGGGCGACATCCTCTCGGACCTGGGCAGCTCCGTCACCGGCTCCATCGGTGTGGCTCCCAGTGCGAACCTGAACCCCGAAGGCGACTTCCCATCCCTCTTTGAGCCGGTGCACGGATCTGCTCCGGACATCGCAGGCAAGGGACTGGCAAACCCGGTGGGCCAGATGTGGTCCGGCGCGATGATGCTGCAGCACCTGGGCCACCCGGAAGCTGCTGAACACCTGCAGCTGGCCTTCGAGGCAGTGTTGCGCGAGGGCCTCGGGACCCGCGACGTAGGAGGCCCGTCGTCGACGTCGGAGTTCACGGCCGCTGTTTTGGCCGCGATCGATGTCATTGATGTGGTTGGCTCAATCCTGGACGGCACGGCAGCCAAGTCTGCGGGAGCACCGGCGTCGTCATGACGGTTTCCGCTGAGCGCAAGAGACCTGTTGTCGCGGCGCTGTACCGGGAGGCTTTGCCGCCCCGGCTGGAGGAGATCCAAGCCCTGGCCGAGGTCCGACTGACCAAGGCCGAGGGACTGGCTGAAGCGATGGACGGTGCAGATGTCCTGTACCAGTGGCATTCGTTTTCCCCTGCCTTGCGGGAGAACTGGGACGCGGCGTCATCGCTGAAGTGGGTCCACGTAACAGCAGCGGGCGTCAGCCAGCTCCTGTTCGACGAGCTCATCCAGAGCGATGTGGTCTACACGAACTCCCGTGGAGTCCTGAGCCGTGCCATTGCGGAATTCGCGCTGGGCTTCGTCCTGGACATAGCCAAAGACTCGCAGGGCTCGCTCAGGCTTCAGCAGCAGCAGCGCTGGCAGCACAGGGTCACCCGTAAGATCCAAGGCCAGCGTGCCTTGGTGGTGGGCACTGGTTCCATCGGGCGGGAAATCGCGTCGCTGTTCCGTGCTGTAGGCCTGCAGGTCAGCGGTGCCGGGCGAAGCAGCCGTCCGGGAGATAAACTGTTCGACCACATCCATTCTTCCCGGGACCTGGCCGGGATCGTCGGCGACGTCGACTACCTCGTCCTGGCGGCGCCACTGACCACGGACACCAAGGGACTTGTGGACGCTGACGTCCTTTCCGCCATGAAATCCACCGCACACCTCATCAATGTGGGCCGTGGGGAACTGGTTCAGACGGACGCGCTGGTGGAAGCCCTGACCTCCGGATCCATTGCCGGGGCAGCACTCGACGTAGTCCATCCCGAGCCGCTTCCCGCGGGACATCCTTTGTGGAGCATGGATAACGTCATCATCACACCCCACATGAGCGGCGACACCGAGGACTATCTCGACGATCTGGGGCAATTGTTCGTGGACAACCTGCGACGGTTCAGCCAGGGCGAACCCCTGCAGAACATCGTGGATAAAAACCTTGGGTTCGTCCCGGTCTCCTGATCCTGTTTCCCGTTTCCCCGCTTTCTTTTCCTAAGGAACTTTGCCATGAGCACCTCAACGACGACGCTCACCCAGATCAACCACTTCATCAACGGCGCAGAGTCTGAAGGTGAGGGCGAACAGATCAGGCCCGTCTACAACCCGGCCACCGGCCAGGTCAGCGCCGAGTTGCGCTTGGCGAACGAGGCTGACTTGAACGCTGCGGTGGCTGCGGCGAAGAAGGCTGCGCAGTCCTGGGGTGATGTTTCCCTGGCGAAGCGCACGGGCGTGTTGTTCAAGTTCCGTGAGCTCGTCGCAGCGCATGTGGATGAGCTGGCCGGGTTGATCACGGCCGAGCATGGCAAGGTCCTTTCCGATGCGAAGGGTGAGATCGGCCGTGGCCTGGAAGTGGTCGAGTTCGCCTGCGGCATCCCGTCCCTGCTCAAGGGTGATTACTCGGACCAGGTCTCCACCGGCATTGATGTGTTCTCCTTCCGCGAGCCCCTGGGCGTGGTGGCCGGGATCACCCCGTTCAATTTCCCCGTCATGGTGCCGTTGTGGATGGCGCCGATGGCGATCGCCACCGGCAATGCGTTCATCCTCAAGCCCTCCGAGCGTGACCCGTCCGCGCCGATGCTCCTCGCGCGCCTGTGGCAGCAGGCCGGCCTGCCTGATGGGGTGTTCCAGGTCCTGCACGGCGGCAAGGAAACTGTCGACGGGCTCCTGACCCACCCGGACGTGGACGGCATCAGCTTTGTCGGGTCGACCCCGATCGCGCAGTACGTGCATGAGACCGCCACGAAGCACGGCAAGCGGGTTCAGGCCCTGGGCGGGGCGAAGAACCACGCGATCGTGATGCCCGACGCGGACCTGGACAACGCCGCGGACCACCTCGCAGCCGCTGCTTTTGGTTCCGCGGGGGAGCGGTGCATGGCGATCTCCGTCGCCGTCGCCGTCGGGGACGCGGCGGATTTGATCGTGAAGAAAGTCCAGGAACGTGCCCTCGCGGTGAAGGTCGCCAACGGCACCCAACCGGACGCCGACATGGGCCCGGTCATCACCCCCGCCTCCAAGGACCGCATCCTCAGGATCGTCACCGAAGCCGAAACCGCCGGCGCGGCCATGGTGGTGGACGGCCGGGACCTGGTGGTCCCCGGCCACGAAGAAGGCTTCTGGGTAGGGCCCACTGTGATCGATCACGTCAGCACCGAAATGACCGCCTACACCGAGGAAATCTTCGGCCCCGTCCTGGTGGTGGTCCGCGTCGCCGACCTCGACGAAGGCATCGCGCTGATCAACGCCAACCCCTACGGCAATGGCACCGCGATCTTCACCTCCTCCGGTGCCGCGGCACGGAAGTTCCAGCGTTCGGTGACCGTGGGCATGGTCGGCATCAACGTGCCCCTGCCGGTCCCGGTGGCCTACCACTCCTTCGGCGGCTGGAAGAACTCACTCTTCGGTGACAAGCACATCTACGGCCCCGAAGGCGTTTCCTTCTACACCCGCGGCAAAGTCATCACCTCCCGCTGGCCCGAACCCACCCACGCCTCCGGCGCCTCCTACAACTTCCCCTCCAACTAACCCATCCCCACCGCCACCCTCGCCTCGCAAGCTCGGCCAGGGAACCCTGGCGGCGTGGGCCCTAAAGAAGGATGACATGCCTACTACCGTGAAGGCCTATGTAGCCTCTTCTCCCACCGCGGACCTCACCCCTGGCACTGTAGAGCGACGCGATCCCGGTGACTTCGATGTGCAGATTTCCATCAGGTACACCGGAATCTGCCACTCTGACATCCATGCCGCACGCGGAGACTGGGCCAGTAACTACCCCCTGGTGGTTGGCCACGAGATCGTCGGAGTGGTGGAAGCCATCGGTCCAAAAGTCACCCGTCATTCGGTGGGGGACCGGGTGGGGGTGGGCTGCTTCGTTGATTCCTGCAGGGAATGCGTCAATTGCCGGGCAGGCGAGGAGCAGTACTGCCTGCAAGGTGCAACCAGTACGTACAACTCGTTCGGCCGTGACGGGCTGCCCACCGCCGGCGGTTACAGCACAAGCATCGTGGTGGATGAGAACTACGTCCTCAGAATCCCCGACGGCATAGACCTCCAGGAGGCGGCCCCACTGCTGTGCGCGGGAATCACCATGTACGCGCCTCTGCGTAACTGGAAAGCCGGGCCAGGCAAGCGCGTGGCCATCATAGGTATGGGCGGACTGGGCCATATGGGCGTGAAGATCGCAGCGGCCTTGGGAGCCGAAGTCACAGTGCTTAGCCAATCGCTCAAAAAGCAGGAGGACGCCGTCAGGCTCGGCGCCACCAGCTACTACGCAACATCAGAACCCGCCACCTTCGAATATCTGAAGGGCCAGCTGGATCTGGTCATCAACACCGTCTCCGCGGACATCGATGTGGATGCGTACCTGTCCTTGCTTGCCTTGGACGGCACCATGGTCCTCGTGGGCCTGCCCTCCAAACCGTTGAGCCAGCGCGCTTGGTCGCTGGTGGAATTCCGACGCAACCTCAGCGGCTCAAGAATGGGCGGAATCCGCCAAACGCAAGAAATGCTGGACTTCTGCGCCGCGCAGAGCCTGGGAGCAGACGTGGAAGTCATTCACGCAAGCCAGATCAACGAAGCATTCGAACGGGTACTCGCCAGCGATGTCCGCTACCGCTTCGTCATCGACGCCGCAACGTTTTGAGGCACTCCTGCTGAAGGGCAAATTATTACGCACGCCAAGAACGCCATTTCGCGGAAATAAAGAGGTAAGGCTAACCTAAATAGTCTTCAATTTCCCCTGTGCTTCCCCGGGCACACTTAACAGGCGGTTCCTTTGCGCAAACTCAGCCGATTCGCAGCCCCAGGTCTTGCGGCCCTCCTTGCCCTCACGGGTTGTGGCCTGAGTGGGGCCCAGACGGGTACCGCCGGGAAGGTCGCGGATACCAACCAGCGCATTGTGGTGGACAACTTCCGTGCACCCGTGGCCAACTGGGCGCTGGAATCCGACTCCGCGTACATCCTGTCGCTGTCCGGGTGCCTGGAGACGCTGACCAAGTACGACTCCGCCGAGGGCAAGGTGGTTCCGTTCCTCGCAACCGGTTGGAAGCAGGTCTCACCCCTTGAATGGGACTTCACCCTTCGACAGGGCGTCAAGTTCCAGGACGGAACGGACCTCACTGCCGAGTCGGTGGCGGCGGCCCTTAACACCGTCCTCAAGGCCAAGGTGCCTGCCCGGGCGTTCAACCCGGGCATTGTCAGCGGTGTCCAGGCCATGGACGCCAAGACAGTTCGCGTGACAACTCCTGCGGAGAGCCCGCTGGTTCCGTTCCGGCTTGCCAGCGTCAACACTGGCATCCTGTCACCGGCTGCTTACCAAGGCGCCACCGTGGACCCCTTCGGTCACTGCACCGGGCCGTTCGTTCCCGTGTCCGAGAAGGCCAAGCAGTCCCTGACGCTGGATCGCAACAAGAACTACTGGGGCGGCGAGGTGCAACTCGCTGGAGCCGAGGTCCGCTTCATCACCAACGGCGCCACCCGCGCGGCACAGGTCCAAACCGGGGAAGCTGACATCTCCCTTTCAATTCCTGCCTCCGGCCTCTCCACGCTCAAGAACGCCCCTGAGGTTTCGGTTCTCAAGGCCAACTCGCCCCGCACAGCGACGCTCTACATGAACAACGGACGTGCTCCCTTCGATAACGTCGACTTCCGCAAGGCCCTGCGGTCTGCACTGGATCTTGATGCCCTGGCGGCCAGCGTCTACGAGGGCGCAGCCCTCCCCGCAGCAGGACCTTTCGCGCCCTCCGAACCATGGGCTTCAAGCAAAGCAAGCCCAGCCAAGCAGAACGTTGAGGAAGCAAAGAAGCTCCTCGAAGATGCTGGATACACCGCGGACAGGCCCTTGGAGATCATTGCCATCGTCGAACGGTCAGAATTCGCCGACGTCGCCACCGTGATTCAGGACAACCTGAAGACCATTGGTGTCCCGGTCACTATCCAGGCCAAGGAATACGCCTCAGCTGAGCCCGACGTTCTGGCCGGCAACTACGACATGATCCTCAGCCAACGGAACAGGCTGATAGATATCGCAGATCCGATCGGCTTCCTCACAGCGGACTACACATGCAAGGGCAGCTACAACCTCAGCCACTTCTGCAACGAGGAGTACGACTCCACCATTGCCGAAGCGGCCCGGACGTCCAACACTGAGGAACGCTACAAGCTCTATGCCAAGGCCGGCGAGATCCTGGATGACCAGGCCGTGAACCTCTGGCTGGTCAATGAACAAGCAACTGACGCCATCCGCAGTAACGTGCTCTCCTACGTCCAGGATCCGCTGTCCCGCTACGTCCTGACAGCACAGACCGCAAAGTCCGGCTCCTAGCAGCGAGCTGGGACCAACGAACCAAACCCGCATGATCACGTTCCTTGCGAAGCGGACGGCGACCCTCGTGGCCGCCGTCCTGCTGTCGTCTTTCGCCGTTTTCCTTATTCCCTACGTCACCCCGGGCGATCCCGTCCGCAAGATCATCCGTTCCCGGGTGGCCGGGGATGTTGTGGACGATTCCACTGTCCAGGCCCTCGGCCAAAGCCTGGGTCTCCACGATCCACTCCCTGTCCAGTACTTCCGCTGGCTCGGAGATTTCTTCAGCGGCGACATGGGGTTGTCGCATATCAGCCGGACGCCCGTTGTTGACCAGGTGATGCCCGCTCTTGGCATCACCCTCAGCCTGGTGATCGTGGCCTTGGGTATTGCGGTGTCAGTGTCGCTGCCCTTGGGAATCGTCGCAGGACTGAAGCAAGGTGGAAAAGCCGACAAACTGATTACCACCATCACCCAGTCGTTCATCGCAATGCCCGAATACTGGCTGGCGCCGCTCCTGGTCTTGGTTTTCGCCCTCAAGCTGTCCTTGCTGCCGTCAGCTGGCTGGAACACCACATCATCCATAGTCCTGCCGGCGGTAACCCTCGCCCTGCGACCCATCAGCTTCTTCACCTCAGCGGTGCGCTCCGGCATGATCGATGCTTTGGAAGCAGAGCACATTCAAGCCGCCAGGGCCCGCGGCCTCAGTCACGTCCAGACCGTCATGCGGCATGTCATACCGAACGGGCTGGTTCCGTTGTCCACTCTTTTCGCCGTATGGTTCGCGGGTCTCCTGGGAGGTTCGGTCATTGTGGAGGTCATTTTCGCGATTCCGGGCATGGGACGGCTCCTTTACGACGCCGTGGTGAACAGCGACATTCCCCTGGCGCAGGGCGGTGTTGTCGTCGTCGTTGCACTCGCCGTAGCGATCACCACCCTCGCGGACTTCCTCCATCGGATTCTCAGCCCTAAGGTGAGTGGCGCCCTTGCGTAACCTCTCAGCGGTAGACAAGGCCGCCGTCGTCGTTCTCGCCCTGGTGATAGCCGCTGTAGCGGCCGCGCCTTGGCTGACGCCGTTCCCGCCGGACGACCAGAACCTGGCCGCGCGCCTTGCATCGCCCAGCGCCAGCCACTGGCTGGGAACGGACCACCTTGGGCGGGACACGCTCAGCAGATTGCTCGACGGCGGTCGCTTCTCTTTGGTGGTGGCCGCACTGGCCACGGTGCTGACCGGACTCGTCGGCCTGGTGATCGGCGTGCTGAGTGCGCGGCGCAAGGGCTGGCTGGACGAATTCTTCACCCGCACCAATGATGTCCTGCTCGCCTTGCCGGAGATGGTGGTGGCACTGTTTATCGTGGCTGCGATGGGTACCGGATTCTCGTCGTTGCTCGTGGCGCTCACCGTTACGGGGTGGACGCCGTTCGCCCGGCTTGCGCGAACACTGGCCTATGACGTGTCTGCGCGCGGCTTCGTTGAAGCGGCGCGCGTGGTGGGCTGTTCGCCGTCGTTCATTATTTTCCGCCACATCCTTCCGCACCTGGCAGCGCCGATGCTGGGACAGGCGACGCTGCGGTTCGGGCAGCTCCTGATCAGCGTCGGAGCGCTGTCCTACCTTGGGCTGGGTGTCCAACCGCCGCAATCTGACTGGGGCTCCATGGTGGCAGCGGCCCAACCATACGCTGAGCGGGCTCCGTGGGGGATCATCGCCCCTGGACTTGCCATCTTCCTGGTGGCTCTCTGCGTCACCCTGATCGGCCAGCGGGCCTCCCGCCGGGCAGCGGATCCCGTAGATGTCCTTGTGGTGGAGGGCCAGCATGCCTGAGCTCGTCATCGAGGACCTGACCGTCCGCAGCACGGCCGCACAGCCTCATGTCCTGCCAGGGCCACCGATCCTGTCCGGAGTCAGCCTGACGGTCCGGCCGGGAGAGTTCGTGGCCCTCGTGGGTGGCTCGGGCTCGGGAAAGACCATGACTGCCAAGTCCGTCCTGCAGTTACTGCCGGAGTCGCTGCGGATTGAGTCCGGGTCCGTCCGACTTGGCCCGCTGGACGTGACCAACGCGCCGGAAACAGAGTTGAATCGCATTCGAGGCGGCCGGCTGGGGATGTTGTTCCAGCAGCCCAAGAGGATGTTCAACCCGAACAAGACCATCCGCAAGCACCTGAAGGAACCTCTGAAGCTGCACGGTGGCCTCGGCGGCAAGCCGGCAGACCAGAAGGTGCTTGAACTGCTCGCCGAGGTGGGCTTCGAAGATCCGGAATGGGGCGCGCAGGCCTACCCGCACCAGCTTTCCGGTGGAATGGCACAACGGGCAATGACCGCGATGGCGTTGGCAGGCCAACCCGAAATCCTGCTGGCAGACGAGCCCACCTCCGCCCTGGACAAGGTGCTGGAAAGCCAGATCCTGGAATTGCTGGACCGTGAGCGCAGGCAGCGTGGGCTCGGCATTCTCTACATCACGCACAACCTGGCATCTGTGGCGGCCTTTGCGGACCGGGTCCTGGTGATGGACGCCGGGAAGATCGTGGAGTCCGGCACCACGGAAGCAGTTCTGGGAAACCCCAAAACTGCCTACACACGGAAGCTCCTGGACGCATCAAACCTGTTGCCCACCAGCATCACCGACGTCACCCCGGACGGCCGCAGCGTGCTGACCCTGACGAACGTCGTCAAACGCTTCGGGTTCCGAAAGCGATTCAGCCGCGGCAACGTGGACCGCCCAGCTTTGAACTCCGTTTCGTTCGACCTCAAACGGGGCGAGATCCTTGGTGTGCTCGGCCAATCCGGGTCCGGGAAAAGCACCCTCGCCAGGGCAATCGTCGGGCTGGAAGGGATCAGCGGCGGTAGCATCACCCGCACCCTGGCGGCAGGAGAGAGCAGCCCGCCCACCGCTGTGCAGTTGGTTTTCCAGGAACCCCACGATTCCTTCGACCCCCGCATGACGCTCCGCGCCAGCCTTGAGGCTCCCCTCCACCGGTATGGTGGGCTTTCGTCCGCCGAAAGGTCACAGCGGCTTCAGGACGCCATGAAGGAAGTAGAACTGGAACCGTGCCTGCTGGACAGGCGCCCTGGACAATGCTCCGGTGGCCAATTGCAGCGCGTCACGATTGCCCGGGCGCTCCTGTTGGAACCCGAGGTCCTCATCTGCGACGAAGCGACGTCGGCCCTGGACGCCCTGACCCAGCGAACCATTCTTGACCTGCTGCAACGCCTGCACCGGGACAGGGGATTGTCGCTGATGATCATCACCCACGACATGGACGTAGTGCGGCACATGTGCCAACGCGTGGCCGTACTCTTCCAGGGCCGCCTGGTGGAACTCACCGACACCCACAAGTTCTTCGCCGAGCCCCAGCACGAGCACAGCAAGGATCTGGTGTCCGCAGCGATTCCCTGCCGGGGCCTGCACCTTAAGAAGATGCGCGCAGCGAGCTAGCAGGTCCCTTGTTAGACTAGCGCCGTGGCGTTGGCAGGTGACCCCGTGGCGCCGACGATATTGAGCGGTTTGATGCTCACCAACGCCTCCCAGGACCCTACTGTGCGCATGTGCCGGCAGAGTGGCCCCAGCTTCCACAACTCACCCAGGGGCATGCCGAGTTTTGCAAGCAGTTGCTGGTGCATCATGCCGTGATCGTTCGGTGCGGTGTGCTTGAAGGGACTGGCGGGGACGGCCGGCAGGCACTCGAACGCAAAGTTGTCAGCCGCCACAACCGCAAGCTGGTTGTCCCAGGCCCATGCCACAAACTGTTGGGACTGAGCCACGCCTGAGGCGCGGCGGCTTTCGCGCATCCGGTGCTTTTCTTCAACGTCCAAACCCAGGAACCATTCGCACCAGCCAGTGTGGAGCATCAGGATGTCGCCTCGTCGGAGGCTGACCTTCTGCGCGTCCAACGCTGATTCGATCAGTTCCAAGGGCAGGGGTTCCCCGTTCTCATGGTCTATCGGTGAGCCTTGGGTTCTTCGATGTCCGTCGAGGTCAACAAGGACACCTCGGCCAACGATCGGTTCTTCGGCCCATTCCTGTACTCCAAGGGTCGGGAAACCTGCCTTCACATGGTCATCCGGCGTGCCGTTGTAGAAGCCGACGTCGTCTGCCCTTCGGTGCCTCAGACCGTCGATCTGGGTGGAACCTTGGAGGTAGTAGCCATCCAAGTAGTCGTCCCGGTGCGCTGGATGTGATGAGTAGATCGTGTGGTGCGGCGCTTTGCGCTTGACGGACATCCCTGGGTCGAAAGCATCTGCGGGATAGTCAAGGCCGAAGGCAATTCCGGCCTGGATGCAGGCACGCGCTGCCAGGAGGCTTTGAGGAGTGATGAAGGACGGCGTACCGCGGGTTGCGTCGGGAAACAGTCCCCACGAGGTGCCCGCCAGTGTTCCCTCCCGCTGGAGCAGATCGGCGAATGTCGGGTAGGTTCCAGCTTTGGAGATGGTCACCGTGTTCGTGCCTCCTGCGGCTGGTCTTGCTTCTGATGGGGTTTGTAACTGAGGAGGAAGCCTGCGATCGCACAGACGGAAGCCTCGACGCACATCGGGTCCTTCAAGAAATCGTTGACTAACGCCAGCCATTCACCTTGCCCTGCAACAAGGGCAACGCCCTGGGCTGTCACGAACACGACTCCGCTCAGAAGCAACGCTGCCAGTGAGAGGACAAAAATGGCTTGGATGACCTTTTTCATGGGTACGCCTCCTTAGATCGGCAGGATGCCGAGGATGATCAGGACGCCGATGCCTAACAACGGGAGTGCGTAGTGCGTGAGCAATCGGCCGAACGTCTTGATGGGATTGACGTCAGCGATGCCGCAGGCAACGTACAGCGGGGCACCTCCCGGCGGGACTGCAGCTTCACACGACGAGAACACAAGGACGGCAACAGCGGCAGTCGTGGCTGGAACGCCGGCGGCTACCAGCGTGGCAACACCCACAGTCCCGACGGCGGCCATAGTGGCCGTTGCTGACAGCGGCGCGGCAACCGCGATCACGATCAGGCCAATAAGAATTGCGAGCAGCCACACCGGCAGGTTCATCTGGTTCAGCAGGCTGGTCATCTGCTTGGGGAGGCCCGTTGCTGCGAGGGCATTGGCCCCGGCAAAGGCGAATACCACCGTGATTCCGACAACGCCGAACCTTGGTGCGGAGTTCTCCAGGAGCTGCCACCAGCCGCGGCCACCACGCGGTAGGCGCTTCCAGCCGAGGAGGGCTCCGGTGATGATGAGAACTACTGGAATCCAGACGATGACGCTGACCGATTTTGTGATGTCGTCACCACTCCATTGAGACAACGCGGTGGCGATGGCACCGGAGGTAATGATCAACGGTATGGCCACCACAACGAACAGCAGCAAGGTAGCCCATCCTTGGCCGAACGCGGTCCTGACCGTCAGCCTGTGTGCGGAGTCCAGCGGAGCCATCCCGCTCTTGCGGATTAGTAGCCATGTGACAATCAGCCGGTGCAGGAAGCACCATAGGCCTCCGAACAATAAGGGCAGCACAAGATCATTGATGTTCAACAGAGGTCCTGCAGTTGCTGACCCCACCAGGACGAACATCGAGGCGCTGAACGGAAACGTGATGCCCATTCCTGCATTGCCAGCCACCAACGTTGCGGCGGAGGGCTTGTCCAGCTTTGACTTTTCCATCCAGGGGATGGTCACCGAACCAACGGTGGCCGCGATGGCTGCCTGATTGTGGACCACTCCTCCAAGGCCAGCGGAGGCCACCGTGGAGACCCATGCCGGGCCGCCTTTGACTCCGCCGATCAAGGAATTCAGAAGATCGATGAGCCGGTCCAGAACCCCGGTCTTGTCCAGCAGGTAGCCCATGAAAACGAAGGCCATGGTGGCATAGACGATCTCGTCGGTCGCAGCCGAGTAGAGTGACGCCCAGCCGATCTGCAATGCGGCAGCACCCGTGAAGGGAAGCACCACCAGAAAGCCGATGATCATGGCTTCGCCGACGCTGCGCTTGATGAGGGTGGTCCAGAGCAGGATGACGGCCAGGTAGGCGCCGAGTGCCCAGATGCCGATCATTATCCTGCTCCTGTTGGAATTTCTGTTGGTGAGCGGTTCACCATAGTCCTGTCCTGATTCTTCCCGATGACTGCATCAGCGCAAGGCTGGTGCAGTTTCCACCGGCTCGGATGCCATTCGGCGGAGGGCTGCCGCCGACGCAGTGGTCATCTCTGCCGGAACGTGGAGGTCCGACGACAGGTAGTCTGCAGTGTCCTGCATTTCCTTGGAGCGCCGCTGTGCGTGCTTGGCCGTCCCGGTGAGGAACCGGTCGATGACTGCCTGGCCATCCCCGGCCAGCTGCCGCGCGATCTGCCCGCGGATCCAGTCTTCAAGACCGGCAGCCTTTCCTGCAGTGACAGCCTCAACCACCACGGAAGCCAGCCCTTTCATCAAGACGCTGCGGAGCAGCTTGTGGGCCATGGCTGCCCCGGGCCCGCCGTCGGCAATTTCGACGTCGGCACCAAGTGGAGCGAGCAGCGCGGCCACCCCACTGGATCCAGGTCCGCTGACCATCAACGGCGTCTTTGCGCCTTGGGTGGGCACAGGGCCAAGGATGGCGACGTCTGCGAAAAGAGCCCCACCCGCCAGCTGTCCGAGCTCCCGCATGACATGTGGTGAGGAGGACGTGAAGTCTGCATAGCAACTTCCGGGCGGCAAGACGGGTAGGCACTCCTGGGCCACAGCCCGGGCCGCTGCGGCTCCGGTGAGGACAAGCACTATGTCCGCGTTGGCGCAGGCGGCTGCCGCCGTGGCGGCCCGGATGACACCGGAGGGGGTGTCAGGCGCGACGGGATCGAACCCGGTCACGCTGTGGCCGGCGGCGACGAGGGCGGCTGCGTATGTGGCCCCGGCCTCACCGAGGCCTATGACGGTGCATGTGGTCATGATCTTCTGGCTTCCCTACTTGGTCCGGTCCGCGATGATGGCGGCCCTACGGTTGGTCTCGTCGGCGAACACTGCCTCGGCAGCCTCGGCGACGTTCATTGCCTGTTCCCGTGGGATGATCACCACGCCGTCGGAGTCGCCGATGATGATGTCGCCGGGCATGACGGGAACTCCGCCGAAGGAGATGGGCGTGCCCAATCGGGAAGGGCCGTTCTTGTAGGGACCTGCGGGGGTGGTTGCCCGGGCGAAGACAGGCATTCCAATCTCGCCGAGTGTTTCAGCATCCCGTGCGGCCCCGTCCAAGGCGAACCCGGCGATGCCGAGGTTGATCGCGCGTTCTCCGATGAGTTCACCCAACAGTGCGCGTGATTCGTCGCCACCGCCGGCGACAACGATGACGTCGCCCGGACGGGCAAGCTGCAAGGCGCGGTGTATGCCTTGGTTGTCTCCGGGGCGGGTCCAAACAGTGAATGCCGGCCCTGCGATGCGGGCACCTGGCCAAATGGCCTGAATGGCCGAGTCTGCGACCCCAAGGCGGTCCATGGCGTCACCTATGTTCGCGGCAGGCAGCTTGGCAAGGCGTTCGAGCACATCCCGCTCGGGGCGGGGAAAATCGGCGTCGATGTCTTCAAGGACAGGAGTTGTCATGATGAGTGTCTTCCGTGATGGTGTTGGCAGGAAATCAGTCAGTCTTCTGTACGAGGGGAAGGACTTTTTTGAAGTCTTCTTCCTGGCTTGCCCAGAAGTCCCCGTAGTCCTTGCCGGACAAGTAGCTGGTCTGCAGCCCGAGGTCTGCCATCTTCTTGACCACGGTGGGATCCTCGATGGCCTTTTGGATTGCAGCCTCGAGCTTGGTTGCTACGGCTTCAGGCAGTCCGGCCGGTGCGGAGTAGCCGCGGACGGTGCCGGCCGTCAGCTCGTAGCCGGATTCTTTGAAAGTGGGCACATCAGGAAGCGACGGCGCGCGCTCATCAGTCATGACGCCCAGTACACGTGCCTTGCCTTGCTTCGAGAGGTCCGTTACGTCGCTAACGTTGGCGACCAGGATGTCCACGTGCTTCCCGAGAAACGCTGTGGTCGCCTGTGAAGCGCCTTCGGAGAAGTGCACAGGAGCAAACTCGGCCCCCGTGGTTTCCTGCAATTGCGCCAAAGCGAAGTGTTCGCCCGTCTGAAGCCCCGTGGTGCTTGCCGTCATGGACTTCGGGTTGGCCTTGGCGGAGTCGAGAAGATCCTTCAGGGTCTTAAAGGGGCTGTCAGGCTGCACGGCGATAACGGTGGGGTCGATCACCTGGCGTCCGAGAGGTTGGAAGCTTGCTCGTGTGTACTTCGCGCCGCGGGCGGGGTCGAGGGGCGACACAACAACGGAGGGTGATCCGGTGGCACCGATGGTGTAGCCGTCGGGCTTGGCACTGGTCAGTTGTGTGTAGCCGATCTGTCCGCCGGCACCTGGCTTGTTGATGACTTCGACGTTGGTGCCGAGTTCCTTTTCAAGGATCGGTTGGACCAAACGCGCGGCGGTGTCTACTGCTCCACCTGAAGAGAAAGCGACTATGAGTTCGATGGACTTTCCCTTTTTTGGGAAATCGGCGGTGTTGTTGGCGGCTCCGGCGTTGGCGCCGCAGCCGGTGAGGCCAATGAGGGCTGCTGCAGCGAAGGCTGCAACGATGCGGGTGCGTGGCATGGTTCTTCTCCTTTGAAGGGGCGGTTCAGGGGGTGGGTGATGAAGTGGTTTTACGTTTCGGGATCTTCGTTGAGCGCTTTGGGCTTACGGAGCTTAAGAAGCGGGCTTAGGACGATGAGGACACCGATGCCGATAAGGACCACGGAGATGGGGCGGTTGACGAAGATGCCGAAGTCTCCTTGCGAGATTTCCAGCGACTCGCGAAGTGACCGCTCCATCAGCGGACCCAGCACCAGGGTCAGGACCATGGGGGCCAGCGGGATATCCAGATGCCGCAGTGCCAGGCCCAGCAGGCCAAATCCGATCATGACGAACACATCAAAGACGTTGAAGTTGATGGTGTAGGCACCGATGACCATGAAGAGCAGGATCAAAGCCGTAAGGATTGGCGCCGGGACCCGGAGGATGGATGTCCACAGGCCAACAAGCGGAACGTTCAGAAGCAGGAGCAGCACGTTGCCGATGAAAAGGCTGGCGATGATCGCCCACGCAATTTCCGAGTGTTCCGTGAACAGGGTGGGCCCAGGGGTGAGGCCCTGCTGAAGGAAGGCACCCATCAGCACAGCGATAGTGGGCGAGGCGGGAATGCCAAGGGTAAAGAGCGGGATCAGGGCAGCGTTGGCATGGGCGTTGTTGGCCGTTTCGGGGCCGGCAACGCCCTCGATGGCACCCTTCCCTAGCTGGTCGCGGTGCTTGGAGAATTTCTTCTCGGCGCCGTAGGCAAGCAGTGAGGACACCGAGCCCGTCATGCCGGGGATCAGGCCGAGCCCGAATCCAATACCGGTTCCACGGGCCATGGACGGGGCGCTCCTGCGCCATTCGGTCCGTGTGGGGAGCAAGGACCGCATACCCGGTGCATGAACGGCGGCGGCTTTGGAATCTTTACGGTAGGACAGAATTTCGGAGAGTCCGAACACGCCCACGATCACCGCCACGAAGCTCACACCGTCCAGCAGGTTGTCCGAGCCGAAGGTGAAGCGGGGTGCGCCCGCCACAGGGTCGATGCCCACCATGGAGATCAGCAGGCCCAAGGCTCCGGAGATGAGGGCCTTCACCATGGACTTGCCGGCCAAAGCGACCAGTAACGAGATGCCGACTACCATCAAGGCGAAGAACTCCGGCGGACCAACCAACAGGCCAAGTTCGCCCAGGGGTTTTGCTGCTGCCACCAGGCCCAGTGTTGCGATGGTTCCGCCCACAAAGGACCCGACGGCTGCGATGGTGAGTGCGGCTCCTGCCTTGCCGATCTTTGTCATGGCGTAGCCGTCGATAGTGGTGATCGCTGAGGCGGCCTCACCTGGTGTGTTCAGTAGAACACTGGTGATGGTTCCGCCGTAGGCCGTGCCGTAGAAGATGGCACACAGCATGATGATTGCGCCGGTGGCATCGAGGTTCATGGTGAGCGGGATAAGCAGGGCGACGCCGGCTACGGGGCCGATGCCGGGCAGGACACCGATGATGGTGCCGAGAAGGCAGCCAAGGAAGGCGAAGATCAAGTTCTGCCAGGTCAATGCAGAAGCGAAACCGTTGGCGAGTTCGTTGAGGGTATCCACGGTTCAGAGTCCGATCGAGTTCAGGACGGAAATTCCGGCGGTGGGCAGGGCCACGTTGAGCCCGTAGTTGAAGGCATAGAACGCGCCGAAGCTGCCAGCCGTTGAGATGATCAGCGCGGACACCCACCTTCGGCCGCCGCGAATTTTTAGGTGGTACATCAGGAAAATAAACATGCTCAGCTGGAAGCCGATCAGGTCCATCACCGCCGCGAGAACCGCCAGGCTGATGACGACTGCCAGCACCAGGCCGCGATCCACTCCTGACGCGGTTTCGCTTGGCTCGCGCAGTTCTTGAACGAGCCAGACTGCGGACATTGCAACCAGCAGGCCGCCCATGGCGAACGGGAACATCCCGGGGCCGGGACCCAGCGAAGTCCAGAGACCGAGGCCGATGGAGCTAACCAGGACGAAGACGCCAACCACCACGAAAGCGCCGATACCCGCCAAGACGGTGGGTGAAACGCGGGTGCGCTGGGGTCTGGCAATAACTGACTCCGTTGTCATGGATTCCTTCTTACGTTGCGTGTTACTTCATTTCATAGAATGAAAGAATATTGCGTCTGAAGAAATAGTGACAGGAGCCACATGTGATGGCAAGCGCAAGAAACTTACATAGAATGAAACAATGACCGTGAGCTCAACCCACTCAGCCAGTCCCGCGGAGGACGGCCCCAAGGCTGCGAACATGCGTTCGCTTTCAAGGGCCCTGGAGGTGTTTGCCGAGCTGCAGCGTGCCGAGCGGCCACAGCGATTGAGTGACCTCGCAAGGACGTGCGGCATGAGCCTGCCCACGACGCTGAGGATCCTCCGCGTTCTCCAGGACTTCGGCATGGTCAGCCAGACGGACAAGACCTACCGCGTTGGGCCCGCAGTTCTCCCGGCAGCACGGAGTTTCCTGGAGAACGATCCGTTGGTGGTGGCGGCGCGGCCTATACTTCAGCAAGTCGCCACACAGACGGCTCGCACTGCGTCCCTCTACACACGCCTGGGCTTTGAGCGCATTCTTGTGGCCAGGGTGGATGGTGACTCGCCGCTCCGGTACGACCTCCCCTTGGGTAAGCGGCTTCCCTTGACAGTGGGTGCCGCCGGTAAGATCCTTCTGGCTTCCGCTTCCCCAGAGGAACTGCAGCAAGTCGCGCTGGCGGCCTCGACGTCCGGGCATGAGCCCCGTGGGTTCACGGCCGACGAATTGCGGTCACGGCTCCCCGCGGTTGGCGAGGACTTCGCCTATTCGGCTGACGAGCGTGCCACGGGCGTGTTGTCCGTTGCGGTTGCAGTTCCGAACAGGACCGGCCGCCCCAGTGAATGCATTGCCCTGACCAGCCCGGTGGAATCGGCGAGCGAATCAGACCTCAAGGCCAGTGTTCCGGAACTTCGGCGCGCGGCAGGGCGCCTTTCGGAGCTCCTGATGGGCTCCGTGTACTAGCTCAAGATTTCGCCACGACTGCTAACACTCATCACGCATACAGCCCCGTCAGCAACTCCACGATCCGCTCGCGCTCCTGCGGTGGGTCCTTGGCGGACCACGCGAGGTACACGGGCACGGGCGGAACGTCACGGACCGGCCGATAGATGATGCCCCGACGCCGATACTGGTGAGCCGTGGACTCGGCAGTCATCCCGTGCGCCGCCCCGCTGCCAATCGTCGTCAGCCAATCATCCACATCATTAATGGGCACGATGTCCGGCCGCCCGTCCTCCGGCCATAGCTCAAGCGTTGTGCTTCCCGTCCGCAAGTCCATCGCGACGGATCGCTGGGCTACCTGCGCCAGGGTCACAGAGCGCCGTGAGGCCAGCGGATCGTCCGAGGACATGGCACAGTACCGCTTCTCCTCACCAATCCGGACATGCTCGACGCCGGCCGCATCCGGAAGGCGTCGAAGGATGGCGAAGTCGGTGGTTCCATCTGCCAGGCCGCCAGTAGGGGAATTGGAGTGCAGCAGCTGCAGCTCCACACCAGGTATTACGGCCGCCCATCGTCGCTGGAACTCCATGGTGTGCTCGCCTAAAGCGGACCACGCGTAGCCGATCCGGGTCTTTCCGGTACCGGACCGGGCCTCCCTTTCGAGATCGCCCAGAAGTGAGAGGACGCGCCGTGCCTTGGCCACCACGCGCTCGCCGGAGGGGGTCAGGCCGACGCTGCGGGTGGTCCGTTCCAGGAGCCGTACGCCGAGAACCTGTTCCAGCCCGGAGATGTTGCGTGAAACGGCAGCTTGGGACATTCCGAGTTCAATAGCTGCATCGGTGAATGTACCCTCCTCGACTACAGCCAGAAGGCACCGCAATTGCCTCACCTCGACGTCCATACCGCCCATCCTATTCATGCGCCCACCGCATAAATAGCATCGTTCATGCATTTAGCGGATACATTGCCCGAGCGCAGAATTTCACCATGATCGATACGAGGGCAATTGGAGTAAAGCCGTCCAGGAAGGCCGGGGGAGCGGCGACGCTACTGGTCAGCGCACTTTCCAACCAACTTGGCGCCGCAACGGCATCATTCGCCTTTCCGGTCATGGGACCCGTAGGTGTGGTGGCGGTGCGCCAGCTCGTGGCGGCTGCAGTTCTCTTGCCTATCGTCAGGCCGCGGTTGAGGGAATTGCGCTGGCGGCAATGGTGGCCTGTTCTTCTCCTGGCAGTGTCCTTCGGCACGATGAATCTCGGCCTGTATGCGTCCATCCAACGGATCGGCCTTGGACTTGCCGTTACCCTTGAGTTCCTTGGGCCCCTGGCCGTGGCATTGATCAGCTCG
Organism: Arthrobacter sp. 2762; assembly: GCF_040548745.1. Lineage (NCBI taxonomy): Bacteria > Bacillati > Actinomycetota > Actinomycetes > Micrococcales > Micrococcaceae > Arthrobacter > Arthrobacter sp. 2762. Next base: position 614,091 of record NZ_JBEPSI010000001.1, on the reverse strand, counting down.
CGACGAAAGAGCAGTGCGCTCTGCGCTGTGGTCGCTGCATTCGGCGTCCTGGCCATCACCCGGCCCGAAGCATCCATGGATATCGTAGGGATTGGCTTGGGGCTCATCGCCGCATGCAGCTGGGCCGCCTACATCCTCCTGAACCGGACCGTCGGCCAAAGAGTGCAGGGCATCCAGGGCACAGCAGCCGCAACAGGAGTGTCGGCGACGCTGTTCCTGCCTGTCGCCGTCGTGGTTTTCATCAGTCAACCACTGGACGGCTTGGCCGTTCTCTGCGCTGTGGCGGCCGGAATCTTCGCATCCGTGCTGCCTTACGTGGCCGATCTGATCGCGCTGCGACGGGTCCCCGCGAACATGTTCGGCGTGCTCATGAGCATCAACCCTGTGTTTGCTGCAGTCATCGGTGCCGTGATCCTGCACCAGGACCTGGCTGCGGGACAGTGGGTGGGAATCGGGCTGATCGTCGCCGCCAATGCCGGGGTGTTGCTGCTGCGGGAGCGGGGGCCGCAGGAGCCGATCAAGTACTGACCCAACTGAGTCGCATTAGAGCGCGTTTAGAGCCGTCAAAACGCGCTCAGCTGCGACTTAGTTGGGGGAGAACGCGGCGCGGAAGGCTGCCAACGCTGCGTCGCCCGCCTGGATCCCCTGGCCACCGATTGCACTGGCCTCCATGCCAATCACTCCCGAATACCCGGCGTCGCGGAGTGCTTTGGCAATGGCCGGGTAGTTGATCTCGCCCGTCCCTGGTTCGAATCGACCCGGGACGTCGGCAACCTGGATCTCGCCCGTAAAGGACTGGGCTGAGCGGACCAGCTCAATGAGGTTCCCTTCACCGATCTGTGCGTGGTAGAGATCCAGCATCATCTTCATATTGGGGTGGTTCACGGCCGTGACCAGCGCCAGTGTGTCCTTGGCGCGTGCCAAGGGAATGCCGGGGTGGTCCAGGATCGTGTTCAGGTTTTCCAGCGCAAACACGATGCCGTGCTTTTGGCCCAGTTCAGCGAGCTGTTCCAGCGTGCGGAGGCCCGTCAACCACATCTCGCCCGTGGATCGCTGGACCGGCCGGACAGCCCGCCCACCTTCACCGAGTTCGCCAGGGTGAACCACCATGCGTTCGACGCCCAGCTCCAGTGCAGTGGGGATCAGCTTCTCGGCGGAGGCCAGGACTTCATGCGCAGTGCTGGGATCAACGACACTGCCGCCGAAGTAGCCACTCATGGAGGAGAACCTGGCGCCGGTTGCTGCGAGGGCTGCGATGTCCCGGCCGCGGGTGTCCCAAAGCTCCACCTCGAACCCTTGATCGTGAATGCGGCGCACGCGATCGATCAATGGCAGCTCGCCGTAGACCATCTCGGCGCAGACGGCCAATCGGAAGCTCATGCTCCCTGCCCTGCGGCCTGAAGCTGTGCTGTTGAATGCGTTTCGGCTGGACGAAGGTCGGCAATCGAGGAAACTTCAACGGGAAGCCCTGTCAGGGCTGACGTGAAAGCGGCCAGGGCGACCGCGAGGGCGTTGCGTGCATCCACGCCACCGGGGGCAGCTACGGTGGCGGGCGGGTTTGCCGGCGTCGTGCGTTGATTGACTCTGCCGCGGCGTGCGGCGACGTCGTCCGCGAAGTGGGCCAGCTCTGCCGTATAGGCGTCGTGGAAGAGGTCGATGTTCAGGCGAGTGGTGTCTGATCCGATGCCTGCGGCCGTGTAGCTGGTGGCGTTGGTTGCATGTGGGCTGCCGGCGGTGACCATGCCGGCAGAGCCGAACACTTCGCCGCGGACGTCGTAACCGTACAGGGCGTTGAAGTTTGCTTCCGCTACAGCGATGGCGCCGTTGCTGTAGGTGACGGTGACAACCGCGGTGTCCAGGAGGCCACCGGCCTTGGCCTCGGGAGCAACCAAAGCATCCGCGACTGCATGGACCTTCACGGGGACTGCGCCCGGATTCAGCCAGTTCAGGGTGTCGAAATCGTGGATGAGGGTTTCCAGGAAGATGGTGCCGGGGGCGATCCTCTCCGGGTTGCTGATGCCGGCTTCGGTGCCGGGATCGCGAGTGAGGGAGCGGAGCAGTTGCGGGACTCCGACTACGCCGTCGTCGATCAGCTTCCGGGCTGCGGCGAAATCCGTGGAGTAGCGGCGATTGAAACCGAAACGAAGTACGACGCCGGCGCTTGCCGCAGCTTCGATGGCCGAGTCGAGTTCGGCGATGGTCCGCCCGCCGGGCTTCTCGCAGAACACGTCCTTACCGGCTTTGGCGGCAGCGGTTATCAGCTCGGAATGGAACCGCAGGGGAGTCGCGATAAGCACCGCATCCACGTCAGGATCGGCGAGGACGTCGGCAACATCGGTGCTGATTTTAGTGACGCCGAGGCGGCTTGCGAGGGCTTCCACGGCAGGTAGGACTGGATCAGCGATGGCTTCCAACCGTGCGTTCGGGATCCTCAGGGCGATGGATTCGGCGTGGAATGCGCCGATCCATCCGGCGCCGATCACGGCGATGCGGACAGGCCGGTCCTCGATGACCGGGTGCTGAAGGTAAGTCATTGTTGTTCCTCGATTCAGGCGTCTAGAACGTTCTAGTCAAGCAATGCTCGCATGCTCGGACCGAAGATGTCTAGATCGTTCTAGCTCCCTGTTGCTGTACTTCGGCTAAGCGGCATCGTTCCGCCGGGCATGTGCATGAGGAAGATGGCGCCCGAAGGCGAGCCTGATGAGCGGGGTCAGTAACAGGAGCAGCAGGACGCTGCCAAAGCCAACAATGCCCGCAAGGAAAACCAGGCCAGCCATGAACAGGAGGTGGATGTCGGGCGCATCGGCGAGCGGTAGGACGGCCCATATTGCCGATACCTGGTTGAGGGTGTTCATTTGTGGCTCCTGCCGCGCATCAGTTGCTCGTTCCAACACCTGTTAAGTGCGCTGAGGAGAAGAAAAATGTCGCCGTTGTGGCAATACTTTCAGGGCTGCAGGATCACGACGCGCGCAGAGGCATATCCTGGGCCAGTTTCACCACGATCTTCTTGTCGTTGCCGGGGTCCAAGGGGTCGTACCAGAGCGTAGTCTCCTGCCCATCAACCACCGGCTCGGCGGCGCTGATCAAGAGGGGACGCTGCACCCAGCGTTGGACGCCACTTGAGTCGTGAAAGGTGAAGGTCACGGTGGTGAGGATCTTGGTGCTGTCGCGGAACGCCAGATAGCCTTTGTCGCTGACTCTCGCGGACGTCATGATTCCTGTGCTCATGACACGGGCCTCACGTTCGGCACCAGCCCGCCGCTTCTGCGCGGCCATCACTCCCAGGATCGTCAGGAGCAGGCACACGGCGAGGCAGCCGACGCCTATCCACGTCAGGATGACCGGATACTCGAATTCGACGGCGGCCACCGCCACCCCGATTGCGGCGCCAAGCCACATCAGCGATCCGCCCAGAGTGAGCCCAAGTTTGCGGTGCTTCATCACTATGGCTGTCCAGGCGATGGAGCTCAGGACAATCAGGGGGATGCTGGAGATGACGGCAACCATTGCCAGGACCGGAGGCTCCTCCGATTCGAAAGCTGCGATGTGGGGCCAGCCAAAGCCGGCAGCCAACCCAGCGACGAACTGGAAGGCAAGCGCCAGCACCACGGCAAGCGGGCCCGGGCGCTTGTTGGCGCGGAGTTTCCTGAGGGCGACGGGATCCACGGTGCTCATGGGGTCATTAAACAGGTCCTGTGGAAAACAGCCAGAGCGCTCGCCGGAAAACAGCGAGGGAATGTTCCCCAGAGAACGCTGATCGGGGAAGGCTGAAGATTATTCCAAAAGCCCGCGTCACGTTTCCGCAGGTCAAAGCACGTAAACAGTGCCCAAGTCGTTGTGCCGCGTAATGTGCCGTTGCCCTTTTCGGCGCATGTCCGCGGACAACGCTGAGTTGGCAGTGATGGATGTGGTGGGTTCTGGGGCCCACCCGGGGCGCCGTCACTGCGATACCGGGCTAGTGCGGTCGGTCGTCTGAGTCGCGGCCGGCCGCACGTCTGGGGCAGGGCTCCTTTGAGCCGTTTGCGTCTTAGATCGTTCTATAGACTGGCTGCGGGCAAAGGAGGGCCATGATGGGAAAACGTCCCACGTTGATGGATGTGGCTGAAGCCGCCGGGGTTTCCCGTGCGCTTGTTTCCATCGTCATGCGGGACGCCCCTGGAGCCTCTGAAGCCACGCGCCTCAAAGTCCAGCAGGCGGCCAAGGAGCTCGGCTACCGTCCCGATAGCCGTGCACGGCTTCTCCGCAGCAGCCGGACGAGGCTCCTGGGCGTCAGCTTTTCCACATCGCACCCGTTCCACGCCGAAATCGTCGATGCCGCCTACGCCGGAGCGACTTTGCGCGGCTACGATATCGCGCTGAGCGCCGTGGCCAATGGCCGCCCGGAATCCCGGGCCGTCGAATCCCTCCTGGATCTGGGCTGTGAAGCCCTGATCGTGATTTCTCCAGCGCTGGGGGAGGACGAGTTGGCCGGTTATGCCGCAAGGCTCCCAGTGGTCAGCCTGCTCCGCGACGACGTCGGCGAATCCCTGGACTCGGTCAGCAGCGATGACGACGCCGGTATCCGCATCGCGCTGGAATATCTCACCTCGCTGGGGCATCAGAGAATTGCCCACGTGGACGGTGGGGACGCTGTCTCGAGTCCACAGCGGCGCGAAGCATTCCGGGCAGAAATGGCTGGCCGGGGGCTCGAATCCCGGGTGATTCCCGGTGGAGCCACCGAAGAAGACGGCCTCCGGGCTGGTCGAGAGCTTCTGGATGACCTGCCCACCGCCGTCGTTGCCTTCAACGATCGCTGCGCACTGGGCATCTGGGAAAGCTTCCGGGCGGCTGGGCTCAGGGTCCCTGAGGATGTGTCCGTCCTGGGTTACGACGATAGCCAGTTCGCCCGCCTTAGCTACGTCCAGTTGTCCTCCGTCAGCCAGGACGCCCCGCTCCTGGCACGGGCAGCCGTCGACCGTGCCATTGATCGGCTGGAAGGCTCGACGCCGCCCGCGCACCTTGTGCGGACACCGCACCTGGTCATCCGCAACACCACAGGGCCCGCCCCGAAATGACGCGCGCGGCTCGGTAGCTTCCTGGCCTTCTTTGCGGGACCAAGCCGCGCTTTTCCGGCGATTTGGGTCCCTTTTTGTCTCGATGAAGGTCAGGAAGCCACGCAAGTCCGGAGTTATGAAGCGCCCGACGGCGGGGCGTCGTCGTCGTCGATGTCCGGACCTTCGGCAGGATCCTGGCTGTGGATGCCGGTATCGTGCGAGACCCAGCCCTCCGTTTCTCCCTCTGCAGGAGCGTCGGTGTGGTGCCGGATGATGTGTTCTGGCTTGTTGTTTGCGTTCATTACGGATACTCCCTGTCCTTGCTTGGACTGCTTCCGTGAGTGCACCCAAGTCTACGCCGGGTCGGCTCTCTTGAGAGGTCCGCTCTGCGCTGAATCCTCGCCCGGAAACGCGCAGAACAGGCCTCTCAGCGGGCCATGCAAAGCTAACAGTGGCATAGGCTGAACGCAGTAGTTCTCCGCGAAACGACTAACTGCCATGCAGAGGTGAAGATGCCCAAGCGACCCAACCCGGCGGTGAAAATCGCCCAAGAGACAGCCCATAACGCAGTATTCGACGCCCAAGGCAACACAAAGCCGGGCGTACACAATGTCTTGCTGCGCGCCGTCGAAATCCAGCGGCCACTTGTCCTGGCAAACCTGCGCAGAATGCAGCGCCGGCATCCCAAGGCAACTCCCGCGCAGCTTGCCGCCAAACTGGAGCGCGACTACCTGGCCGCCATCACCGGCGGGGGAGCCGCAGTGGGGGCTACCGCCGTCGTGCCCGGTATCGGAACAGCAGCTTCGCTGGGTCTCTCTGCCCTTGCAACTGTCGGGTTTCTGGAGACGACAGCACTCTACGCGTCGACGCTGGCGGAGCTGCATGGCATCCGGCTGACGGATCCGGAACGCGCACGGACGATGGTCATGGCCATCATGCTGGGCGAGGAAGGCACCTCGCTGCTGGGAGCCCTGAGCGGCCAGTCCCTCGGACGAGGCAAAGGCGTGACCAATGCATGGGGAACGACACTCACCAAGAAGATCCCGGGCAGCGGATTTGGCGTCATTCGGGATGCCATCCAGCGCGCGTTCCTGAAGAACCTCCTGAAGCGGCAAGGCTCTGCGTTCCTCGGACGGGCCCTGCCGTTTGGTGTGGGTGCCGTGGTGGGTGGTGCCGGCAACCTGATGATGGGCCGCGCCGTAGTTGCAACTGCCAAGGAAGCGTTTGGGCCGCTGCCCGATACGATCCCCGGCGAACTGCTCGCAAGCGCACCCACCAACGAGACCAACAACAATCTGACGCTGGAAGGCGGTAACAGTGGACCTCAACGCTGATCTGGGGGAGTCGTTCGGCTCCTGGACCATGGGTGACGACGCCTCGATGTTCCGCATCGTGAGCAGCGCCAACGTGGCCTGCGGTTTCCACGCCGGAGACCCCCTGACCATGCTGGACAGCTGCCGTGCCGCGTTCGAACTCGACGTTCGCGTCGGCGCGCATGTGGGGTACCGGGACCTGGCCGGCTTTGGACGGCGTTCGCTGGACATGACCTTCGACGAACTGTTCGGGGATGTCCTCTACCAACTCGGCGCCCTGGACGGGATGGCCCATGCGGTGGGAGCGTCCGTGGATTACGTCAAACCGCACGGCGCGCTGTACAACAGGATCGTCCACGATCCCGACCAAGCTGAGGCTGTAGTTGCTGCAGTCCACGCCTACGATCCCGGGCTGCCGGTGCTGGGATTGCCGGGCTCAGCATGGCTGAAGCTGGCCGAGGAATCCGGACACCCCGTCTTCCGGGAAGCATTCGTGGACAGGGCGTACCTTCCTGACGGCACACTGGTCCCGCGATCCGAGGAAGGCGCCGTGCTGCACGATCCCGCCGCGGTGGTTGCCCAGGCTGTTCGAATCGCGACGCGGAAGGAAGTGGTAGCCGTGGACGGAACGGTTGTCCCGGTAAGTGCCGATTCCCTCTGCATCCATGGTGATACTCCGGGCGCTGTGAACATGGCCGCGGCCGTTCGGGCGGGCTTGGAGGAGGCAGGGGTGGAGATTGATGCGTTCGCCTAGTTTGGTCTGGAACGCACCTTGCAGACGAGGTTCTTGAGGAGGTTGTAATGGGTGCCGTTGCTGTTGATCCGGGCCCCTTGACCCTGGCCCTTGCACCTGACCAGGTTTTGGACCGCGCTTCCTTGCACCTTGCCAACGCGCTGCTGGGCAACCCCGACTCCGCGGGCGGCCTGGAGATACTTTTGGGTGGTCTTCGGCTTCGGTTCGTCACGGCCTCGGCCCTGGCGATCACCGGCGCGGAAGGCGTGGTCAAGCTCAACGGCGCCGAACTGCCTTTCAACAAGGCTGTTCGCGTCAGCCCTGGGGCGGTGTTGGAGTTTGGGCCGGCGCTGTTCGGGATCCGGTACTACCTGGCCGTCCAGGGTGGCATCGAACCCCAGGCGGAACCCCTTCGCGCCGGCGGCACGCTGACTTTCGGGCGCCCCCACGGCCACAATATTCCTGCTGAGAACCACGCCCCGCGTCGGGCCCTGGACCCCGAACGTCCGGTGGTCGCCCGGGTGGAGCGCGGTCCGCAAGCCCAAAATTACGACGCCGGCACCTGGCTTCGGCTGACCAGCGAACCATGGATCCTCTCGCAGGAATCGGACCGGGTAGGTGCCCGGTTGGTGGGGCGCCCACTTGAGCCAGCTGGGGTGGCGGGCGCCGCTGGGCCGGCCACGACTCCAGCACCCCAGGCACAACCGTTGCTGTCAGGCTCGGTCCTGCTGCCGCCGTCGGGCTTTCCCGTCATTGCACTGGCCGGGCACCCGCCGACTAGCAAGTCCCCCGTGATCGCAGTTGTGCGCGACGAAGATCTGGACCTGCTGGGCCAAGCGCGTCCGGGACAGATGGTTCATTTGCTGGGCTGAGATGAGAAAATCGACTGCGCAAAAGGAGTTCCCGCGTACGCCACTGACCTCCTAGCCAAACAGCAGGTGCGCCACAGTGAAGATCGCGAGCCCCGCCAGGGCACCCACCACCGTTCCGTTGATGCGAATGTACTGGAGGTCCCTGCCCACCTGCAGCTCGATCTTCTGGGACGTTTCCTCGGCATCCCATCGGGCCACCGTGTCCGAGATGACGCCGGCGATGTCCGATCGGTAGGTGTTCACCAGGTAGCCCGCTGCATCGCCGATCCACGTGTTGACCTTGCCTGCGAGTTCGTCGTCGTTGACCAGACGGGAACCGAAGTCGCGGACGGCGCTCTTGAACCGCTGGCTGAGCTCACTGTCGGGATCGTCGACGGCGGTGAGCAGCGCATTCTTGACTGTTCCCCATGTGCGCGAGGCCAGTTCCCGGACTTCAGGATCGCCAAGGATCTGGGCCTTGATGGTCTCGGCGCGCTCGATCATTGCGGGATCGTGCTGCAGGTCCTGCGCCAGGTCCGTCAGGTAAGCGTCGATCGATTTGCGCACTTGATGGTTCTGGTCATTTTGCACCGCGCGTATGAACTTCAGGAGTTCGACGTACACCTTGTCGCTCACCAGCCCGTCCACGAACGTCGGCACCCATACCGGCGAACGATCCGAAACCAGCCGGTTCACCGTCGTGTGGTTCGCATCCACCCAATCGGCGGCACGATCAACCAAGAGGTCCACCAACTTGTGGTGATGCCCGTCAGCGAAGATCCGTTCCGCCATCCGCCCCACGGGCGGTCCCCACGGCGGGGTGAGCAGATGCTTGCGGACCATGCCCTCGATCACTGCCTGCACGTCGTCGTCATTCAGCACGGTGAACGCGCCGCGGATCATCGCGCCGCCTTCCTTGGCCACACGTTCGGCCCCGCCCGGTCCGGACAGCCACCGGCCGGCCTTGCGGGCAATATCAATGCTCGCCAACTTGTCCTGCACAACCTCCTGGGACAGGAAGTTGCTCTCCACGAACTCACTCAGCGATTCCCCGATCTGGTCCTTCCGGCGCGGAATGATGGCAGTGTGCGGGATCTTCAAGCCCATGGGGTACTTGAACAGTGCCGTGACCGCGAACCAGTCAGCCAAAGCGCCCACCATGCCACCCTCGGCGGCAGCCCTTACATACTCAAGCCACGGGTACTGCTTCTGGAAAGCGAACGCCACCATGAACACCATGGCCATGCCTATCAACAGCGCCAGGGCCAGCCGTTTCATGCGGCGCAGCGCGGCTGCCTTTTCCTCGTCTCCGGCAGAACGGCCGACGACGGCGGACCCCGGTTGAGTGGCTCCGGAAGCTGCCGCTTGGGCTGGCTGGGCGTGGTTGGTGACGTCTTCGGCTGGGATTTGTTCAGAGTTCACCTGCATTAGCCCAGCGTAGCCCCGTGCGTGCAGCCGCGTGGGCTACCGTGGCTGCATGACTAGCGACGATTCCGCCCCTCGCCGGCCCAAGGTCTACGCACACCGCGGTGCCAGTGCTGCGTTCGCGGAACACACACGTGCGGCATACCTCAAGGCGATTGCGGACGGAGCTGATGGCGTTGAGTGCGACGTTCACTTGACCCGGGACCAGCACGTCGTCCTCCTGCATGATGCCAACCTGGACCGCACTTCCACCGGCACCGGACCGGTCTCGGAGAAGACCCTCGAGGAACTGAGGGCCTTGGACTTCTCCTCCTGGAAGGGCGCCAGGATACCGGATGCCTACGGCGGGATCGCTGATCAATTCCTCACCTTGCCGGAACTGCTGGACATTCTGCGTGGCGCCGGGCGCGAGATCGGTTTGGCGATTGAGCTCAAGCACCCCAGCCCCTACCAGCTCAACCTTGAGGAGAGGGTTCTGGACGTGCTGCTCAGTGAGGGATGGACCCCCGGGGAGTCCCGGCTGGAGAACATTCAGGTCTCGTTCATGAGCTTCGATTCCGACTCGATCCAACACCTGCTGAAGAAGGTCCCGGCCCAGCACATTTGCCAGTTGGTGGATAATTTCTCCGTGCAGGAGCTTCGGCAAGAGCTGGGCCTGGGACCGATCACGGCAGGTGCGGTGGCCAACGTCATGAAGGCAACCCAGTTGGAGGCTGAACGCATCCTGGATCATGGTGAGGTGGGAATTGCCGGACCGGGTATCGACTACGTGAGGGAACATGCCCGCAACGTCCAACGGTGGCTGGAATCCGGCAAGGTGTTCAGGGTCTGGACTGTGGACTCGGAGAGGGACGTAGCCTTGTGCCAAGGGTTGGGCATCCATGAGATCACCACGAACAAACCCGCGCAGGTGTTGGCCCAGCTCCAGGTCCCAACCAGGTAGCAGATGAGGGCGTTTTGAGACCTCGAAACGCCCTCATCTGCGACCCGGTTGTGTGCATTTTAGGGTGGCCCACCGCGCTTGTGATTGAGTGGTCTCATGTCATTCCGTTGGTCAGCCCGTGCAACCCAAACCACCTCTGCCATCGGTCTGAGCGCACTTCTCCTGGCCAGTGCAATGAAGCATTTCCGCACCCCGGGCTTCTATTACCCGGTGGTACCTGACTATTTGTGCCGCGTGGACGAGCCGGGGTGCAGGCCGAATGGTCCACTGGCCCTTATGTCCCGTGAGGAATGGGTCGCTTCCAGCGGCCTGCTCGAGGCGACGGCCGCCGTCGGGCTTCTCATCCCAGCTACCCGCAAAGTGGCTGCGGACGCTACGACAGCCATGTTTACCGTATTCCTTGCGGGGCATATTGATGCCCTCCGCCGTGCATATGGTCCCAACGGCACGCCCAGCCAGCGACGCATCCACACCCTGAGATTACCTCTTCAGGTTCCGCTCATCCTGTGGTCCTGGAGCCTGCGGAAGTGAGTGGAGGTCCAGCAGCTCCCTTGAAACTCAGGGACTCGCCAGCTTTCAAGATTGCCCTGTCGCTGAGCATTGCCACGGGCCTGTACGGCGTGTCCTTTGGCGCGCTTTCTGTGGCGTCAGGTTTCGATTTCTGGCAAACAATGGTGCTGAGTCTTTTGCTGTTCAGTGGAGGCTCGCAGTTTGCATTCATCGGTGTAGTGGCGGGTGGGGGATCCGGGGTGGCAGCCATGACGGCCAGCGCTTTGCTCGGGCTGCGTAACGGCATTTATGGCATGCAGATCAATGCCATGCTGCGTCCACGTGGATGGCGTCGCTACATCTCAGCCCATGTCACCATCGACGAGTCAACGGCGACGGCGTCCGGCCAGTCGGACCCCGACGAGCAACGCCGCGGGTTTTGGACTGCCGGTATCGGAATATTCATTCTCTGGAATATCTTCACTGCCATCGGTGCCTTGGCCGGCGATGCGATGGGTGACCCCAAGCAGTGGGGCTTGGACGGGGCTGCAGTTGCTGCGTTCCTGGCATTGCTGTGGCCGAGGCTGAAGGGACGCGAACCCTGGGCGATTGCCGCTGCTTGCGCTCTTGCGACCATTCTCGCCGTGCCGTTTGTTCCCTCCGGCGTTCCCATTCTGGTGGCTGCGCTGGTAGCCGGTGTGATCGGTTGGTTCAGCCATGCACGGATGGATGAGGGACTTGAGCCGGACGTAGACCCATACGCAGAAAAGCGGGACCACGCGCACGGACACAACCTCGGCGGGAAAAGGGGAGCCGAATGAACCTCTGGCTCTGGATCCTCATCGCCTGCGCGCTTGCGTACCTCACCAAACTGGTGGGCTACTTTGTCCCGGCCAAGCTGCTTCAGAGCCCCAGGATAATGCACATCGCAGGCACTATGACCATTGGGTTGTTGGCGTCCCTCACCGTGGTGAATGCCCTCGCGTCCGGACAAGGTCTGGTATTGGACGCCCGCATCGGCGCATTGGCGGCGGCCGCCGTCGCTCTTTGGCTTCGCGCGCCGTTCCTTGTGGTGGTTATTTCCGGTGCCGCCGCAGCGGCACTGCTGAGGCTGCTCGGCTGGGGCTAGCGGCCAGGGCCGCCGGCCCGCGTGTCAGGGGCGGGCCGGCGGGTGGTAATTCTGCTAGAGGGTGGCTAGCAGCTTCTTCATTTCCTGGATCTCGGCTTCCTGGTTGCTCACGATGTCCTTGCTGAGCTGGATTGCCTGGGGGCTCTTGCCGTCTTTGCTCTCAGTCTTGGCTATCGTCACCGCTCCTTCATGGTGGGTGATCATTTGTGCCAGGAAGAGCTTCGCTGCCTCGAGGCCCTTGGCCGCCTCGAGTTTGGACATATCGTCGGCACCCATCATGCCGTCCATGCTGTGTCCTGACGGCATCTGTGCTGCCTCGCCCCAGCCAGTCAGCCAGCCGGTCATCTTCTCGATTTCCGGGCCCTGGGCACCTCTGATCCGGGTCGCCAAGGAAGTGACCTCAGCAGGAATGTCCTGTTTCTTCAGGATCATTTCGCTCATCTCCACCGCCTGGGCATGGTGGGGAATCATCATTTGGGCGAACATGACATCCGCGGTGTTATGGTCCGACGCGGCGTTATTGTCTGATGCTGCAGCAGTGCTCGACGAGCCGCCATGATCCATCCCGGGCATGGACGTGCCTGAGGGGCTGGAGCCACCGCTGGCGCACCCTGCAAGGGCGAGTGCCGCGGCGACGGCTGAGGCTGCTATTGGCAGAAACTTCTTGCTGTTCATAAGAATCAAGTCCTTCAAGAATTGGGCGCACAGGGCGCGCAAAAGTTTGGTTTGGGGCAGGGATGTAACCGGGGATCCGGCACTGCGCCTATGTTCTGCTGATGGAGAGTTCACCCGGCGAAGGACTGCCGGGACGGTAAGTCCAATCGTCGCCAGCGGCGACAGCCGCGCCGAGGTACGACGGCGCGACGGCGGAGGTACTGTCCGGCACTGGCGCAGAAAGGGTGCTCGTCGCAGCCAAGGGGATGCAGGATGCGGCCATGGCATGCTCTTCGGAACAGTTACCCGAGCAGGCGCATTGAGTTGTGGCGGGTGCATCACGGTGGGCAGCGGGCTCTTCCAGCGAGGCTCCATGGCTGGGGTGTCCTCCACGGCTGAAGTGTCCGGGGGCTGCTGAATCCGTCCCAGCACTGGATGCTGTGCCAGCAGTGGAAACCGTGCCGGCCGCGTGGAGGGAATGCGTGCCGGTCATGACGTGCATGCCCAGTATCCCGACAATCAGCGCAATGACCGCGCCTAAAAGACCTGTGGCCAGAAAGGAAAATCCGGCCGTGGTGCGCTGAGCGGTAATGGCGTTCTTCCTTCCTGTGGCTCTTCGTGTTCTAGGCTACCGGCTGGCATTTGTGGGCATGCGGTAGACGTCTTGAGCCCTGCCGCCCAAGGGGCCATTCTTGAGGAAGCGAGATCAGAAGAGGAGACTGCGGTGGAACACAGCCACGCCAGCGCGCAGCCTGCAGAGTTTGTGGCAGGCCTGCTCGCAGCCCTGACGCATATCGATAATGTGGGCTTCCACGGGATCGCCACCAACCTTACGGGTGCGTCACCAAAGATAGACAGGAATTGGGCGGCGCTAATCCACAACGCCCACATCGCGGTAGCTGTGACTGCCTGGCCTGGTGAACTGGAACCGGCGGCCGAGCGATTCACCGCTGCAGCCCACGAACTGGTCGCGGTCCTGGAACGGCGTGACGTCAACGCCGTTGCAGATCCGGCAAAGGAACTACACATCGCCTACCACGCGCTCAGCGATGCGGGTTGGAACCACCTGGCGAAAAGCGCAGGGATGACCCACACGGATGCGCATCAGCATGGTGCCGGGGAGGGTGGCCACCAAGAGGGCGTTCACTAAACGCCGGACAGGCCGTACTAAATGTCGGGCCCTACTAAACCTCGTCCGTTAGCGTAACGCCCGGGATCGGTGATTGTTCCGGGAGTGGGCGGGACGGACGCTCGGTCCGAATTGCGTCTTCAATGAGCGCCACAGGACGCTTCCAGGCTTCGGAGCCGGGTTCCATGGTGTCCACGGCGCCGATCAGCATGGCAAGGAGCCGGACCATGTCCTCGATGGTGATATCGCGGCGCAGCGAACCCTGACCTTGACCGCGCTCCAGGAGCGTGGCCATGGAGCCGATGAGGCCGCCGGTTATGCCCATGAGGAGTCCGCGTCGGCCTGCGACGGCGTCCAGCAGGTTGGCATCTTCGCTCGCAACCCGCATGACGGCATCGATGACGTTGATGAGGCCCTCGGCGGCGTCCATGCCTTCGAGGGAGGCGTCCGCAACGGGATCTACATGCTGGCGGAGTTGGCGGGACAGGGCCGCAAGTACCAATTGTTCTTTATCGGAGAAGTTGCGGAACAGCGTAGCCGGACCCACTCCTGCCGTGGCGGCGATGGTCTGCAGGGGAACTTCGGGGCCGTGTTCCCGGAAGCACTGCCGGGCTGCGGTGATGATTTTGTCCACATTTCGTGCAGCGTCGGCCCTGAGGGGCTTGCGTTCAGAGGGCTGTTCCATGCTTGTCAGGGTAGCAACGGACAGGGGTTGACCCCTTGTTACGCGGGAGTAGGCCGTTATGTGACAAACCAGTACGTGAAACACTGGATTTCATGTTGCTTGCATTCTCAGTCGCCCCTTCAGGCCAGCCCGCTTCCGCCACCAACGGCGGACCCACCCCCGATGCCTCCGTGCACGACGCCGTGGCCGCCGCGGTCAAGATCGTCCGGGAGTCCGGATTGCCGAACCAGACGGACTCCATGTTCACCACCATCGAAGGCGAATGGGACGAGGTCTTTGACGTCGTAAAGCGGGCTACGGAGGCCGTGGGCCGCTTCGGCAGCCGCGTCTCCTTAGTGATCAAAGCGGATATCCGGCCCGGTTACAGCGGTGAGCTGACCGGCAAAGTAGAGCGTCTGGAAGAGGCTGTTTCCACCATGGATTAGCTCTTTCCCCTGTCAGTGACCAGTGCAAGACTGGGGGCCATGATTGAACACGTGGCTGAACCCGGTTGGATTGACGTCGAGCATTACCTGACTGACGTCGTCGTGCGTCCTGATCCTGCCCATAAGCGCGCCCTGACATCTGCAGCCGAGGCGGGCATGCCACAGATCGAAGTGGCGCCGAATGCCGGCAAGCTGCTCAAGATGCTCGTGCAGCTGTCCGGAGCCAGGCACGTCCTGGAGATTGGCACCTTGGCCGGTTTCAGCAGTATCTGGATGGCCCAGGGACTTCCCGACGACGGCAGGCTGGTGACGTGCGAGTACCTCCAAAAGCATGCTGACGTCGCCAGAGCGAATGTGGACGCGGCCGGAGTGGGGCACAAGGTTGACATCAGGGTGGGTGCCGCTTTGGACACGCTTCCCACGTTGGTCGGCGAGGAATCGTTCGATTTTGTGTTCATCGACGCGGACAAGGAGAACGACGCCAACTACCTTGACTGGGCTATCCGTCTCGGCCATCCAGGCACAGTGATCGTGATCGACAATGTCATCTGGGACGGATCCATCCTGGAGCCTGCGCGGGACGAGGTAAACGCTCCGGGCATCGTCAAGGCCTTGGAAATGCTGGGCCAGGACCCGCGTCTTGATGCCACCGCAATCCAGACTGTGGGCAGCAAGGGCTGGGACGGCTTCGCTATCGCCCGAGTGCGGTAGCCGATGGATTTCACGCTGCGCCCGGCAACGGTTGACGACGCCGAAGCCATGACCATCATGCATGTCCAGTCGTGGCGGGAGAGTTATGGGCATTTGCTGCCGCCGGAATTCTTCGCGAAGCAGGAAGCTGCCCTGCCGGACAGGATAGAGAGGTACAGGGCGTCGATCGCGGCAGGCCATCCGCGGATGCTGGCCCATGACCCCGATGGTGAATTGGTAGGAATTGCGGCGTCAGGACCGGGAAGGGACGAGGACAGCCCCTGCGACGTGGAGCTGTTCATGCTCTACACCCTCCAACGGATTCATGGCCGCGGTGTGGGTCAGGCGCTGTTGGATGCGCTCCTGGGTGACGGCCCGGCATATCTGTGGGTCCTCGACGATAATCCGCGGGCCCAGGCCTTTTACCGCCGCAACGGCTTCGTGCCCGACGGCAAGCGGCAGCTTTGCGACCCCTCGTGGTACTCACTTCCGGAACATCGGATGGTGCGGCCCGCCGTCGGGCTTTAACGTCTGAAAGGCCAGCTGTCACGCGTTGGGCGTTGCCCGCTCATGGCGGCGTGGCCTGGGGCGCCGGGCTGCGTGTGGCTTGGGCAGGAGATGCCGTAGCCGTCCTTGGCGTGCTCCCGGTGCCGGTACCGTGGTGCCGGGTGGTTCGTCCTCCAGGGGTTCCTCCAGGAGGCTGGGCGGTTTGGGCACCCGGGCAATCAGTAGGCAGACCACGGTCAGCCAGGCGAACGCGACCGTAAACACCTCCACCCAAACCGATCCCAAAGCTTCCATGAAGAGATCTTATGGCCCAATGACGCTAAATGGTAAGCATCCTTATTAAATGCTCCGGTGGAACGCGATGATGCGCTCCTCCACTAGGCTGGAGCCATGACTCAGGCAGGGCGGTTTTAGTGGCCAAACCCGGTAAATCCAGCAAGGCAGGCAAGTCCGGACGGGCGGGAAGGTCGACGGCGGGAGTCATCGAGGTGCCTCACGGCACCCGGCCTGACGGTCCGGTAGAAGGCGTCTATTACATCGACACCGGCGACTGCGAACTGCTTCCCGATCCTGACAACAACAACGGCTGGCTCTTGAAGATCAATGGCGTGCTGAGCTCGCACATTGACCTCGCCGATCCTCTGTTCCTCGACTTCGAATACATGCGCTGGATTGCTGCGCTGGTGGAATCGAGATGGCCGCGGGAGGCCAAGCCAAAACTCCGTGTCCTGCACCTGGGCGGGGGAGCGTGTTCCATGGCGCGATACTTCAACGCGGCGTACCCGGATGCGCGGCAAGTGGTGGTGGAGCTCGATGGGAAGCTCGCCGAGTACGTCCGTGCCTGGTTCGAACTCCCCAAGGCGCCGCTGCTGCGGATCCGCGTGGGCGAGGCCCGGGAAGTGACCGAGTCCCTGACCCCCGATACGCGGGACCTCATCATCAGGGACGTCTTCGCCGGAGCCTTCACGCCGCGCGCCCTCACCACCCGCGAGTTCAACGCCCACGCCGACGCAGTCCTTGCCCCCGATGGCTTGTACGTGGTCAACTCGGGCGACGCCCCGGATCTGAAGAACGCACGCGCTGATGCTGCCACCATCGCCGATACTTTTGAGCACACCATGATCATCGCCGACCCCGCCATGCTCAAGGGCCGCCGCTACGGGAACATGATCATGGCCGGCAGCCACGTGCCATTCGGCGACGACCCAACCCTGGCCCGCAAGCTCCTGGGCGGGGCCGTCCCTGCACACATCTGGAACGACGCCCAAGTGCGGGCCTTCGCCGCCGGGACCCCGGTTCGGCACGATCCGCCGGCGGCTTCAGCCCAGTAGCTCCTCGCGTCGGCTCTCCGTCTCTTCGCGCAGCGCCTGCACGACGGCGGCTACCGCTGGGCGGCGCATCGAGTCGGGGCGGAGGACCATCCAGTACGGGAGCAGCTCCGCGAAGTCGGATGGCAGGAGCCGCACCAAATCTGCGTGGCGATCGGCCATGAAACACGGCAGGAATCCCACGCCCGCGCCCGCTCTCGTCGCCTCGACATGCACGAACACGTTGGTGGAGCTCAAGCCATCGCGCATGGACGGGACGAGCCTCCTTGGCGCGTCCAGATCATCCACCTGGAGCATGGAGTCCACGAAGTAGACCAACTGATGCTGAGTCAGTTCCTCGATGCTGCCGGGGGTGCCCTTGACCGCGAGGTAGGCGCGCGAGGCGTACATTCCCAGGCGGTACTCGCCCAGGCGGATTGCCTCTGCCCGGTGAACCTGTGGCGTGCCAACCACCACTTCGATGTCCAGGCCCGAGCGTTGCTGAAGCGCCCGCCGCGTCACGGTGACAATCTCAACGCTGAGCCCAGGATGCTCGCGGCGAAGGCGAGCTACAGCCGGGGCGGCGATGTAGGCGCTGAAACCATCGGTTGCGGTCATACGTACGACGCCGGTAATGGGGTCGGGTGCGCCGTCGCTGGGTCCCAGTGCTCCCACCGCAGATTCAATGCGTTCAGCGACCAGCACCGCCTCTGCTCCCAACTCCGTCACTTCCCAGCCGCCAGCGGAGCGGGCGAGAACGCGGCCGCCCAGAGCCTTTTCCAGCGCCGCTATCCTGCGCGAAACGGTGGTGTGGTTCAGGCCCAAGGCTTGGGCCGCCGTCGTGAATTTTCCTGAGCGTGAGACGGCGAGGAGGATGAGGAGATCGTCCGGATTGGGCTTCATATCTGCAATTCTGCACACACTTGGTGCCACTTTGGTCATTGAGGCGGGATGAATCTGCAGTAATACTCAGTGGAGCATTTCGTGTTGTGGATCACAGCATGCATCAGGGCACTGTCAAAAGGGTCAACGAGGACACTGAGGAGATGGATATGAGCGTAGAGCAGCGCTCCACATCAAAGGCCGGGAACCAATCCGGCAAGGGCTCCGGCCTTAAGAAGATCGTCGCTGCGTCCATGGTGGGCACAGTGGTGGAGTGGTACGAGTTCTTTCTGTACGCCACCGCCGCGACGCTGGTTTTCGGCAAATACTTCTTCCCGAGCACCGGCAACGAATTGGACGGCATCATCCAGGCGTTCCTGACCTACGCGGTTGGCTTCGTGGCCCGCCCGCTCGGCGGAATCGTCTTCGGCCAGATCGGCGACAAACTGGGCCGCAAGCCCACGCTCCAGCTGACCATTGTGATTGTGGGCGTCTCGACGTTCCTCATGGGTTGCCTCCCTGGCTTCGCCGATCTGGGTTATTGGGCACCGGCGATGCTGGTGGCGCTTCGCTTCATCCAGGGCTTCGCGCTCGGTGGCGAATGGGGAGGTGCCGTGCTCCTGGTAGCTGAACACAGCCCCAACAAGTCGCGCGGCTTCTGGTCATCCTGGCCGCAGGCAGCAGTGCCCGTGGGCAACCTCCTGGCCACGCTGGTCCTGTTCATCATGTCCACCACCCTGAGCAGCGAGGCATTCCTCGGCTGGGGCTGGCGGGTCGCATTCTGGCTCTCCGCAGTGATCGTCTTCGTCGGCTACTACATCCGCACCCACGTCACCGAGGCACCCATCTTCCTCGAGGCCAAGGCCCAGGTGGAGGAATCCAAGGCCATCAGCTACGGCGTTGGCGAAGTCATCCGCAAATACCCCAAGGGCATCCTGCAAGCCATGGGCCTCCGCTTCGCCGAGAACATCATGTACTACCTGGTGGTCAGCTTCGCGATCGTCTACCTCAAGAGCGTCCACAAGTACGACACGTCGTCGCTTCTGCTCGCATTGCTTATTGCGCACGTGATCCACTTCCTGGTCATCCCGCAGGTTGGGCGTCTTGTCGACGCCTGGGGCCGCAAGCCCGTGTACCTGGTGGGAGCCATTGCCGGCGCAACATGGCCGTTCTTCGCGTTCCCCATGTTCGACACCAAAAACGCCGTGGTCATCGTGTTGGCCGTGACCATCGGCCTGTGCCTGCACGCGTTCATGTATGCAGGCCAGCCGGCAATCATGTCCGAGCTCTTCCCCACTCGCATGCGCTACTCCGGGGTCTCGCTCGGCTCACAGGTTACGTCGATCTTCGCAGGGTCACTCGCTCCGCTGCTGGCAACCCAGTGGCTCAAGGACACCGGTTCCTGGCTCCCCACCGCGATCTACCTCGTCGTCGCCTGCGCGATCACCGTCGTCGCCGTCGTTTCGCTGAAGGAAACCAAGGGCATCGCGCTCCAGGACGTGGACGAAGCCGACGCCTTGCGGCATGGACTGACCACGTCTTCTGTTGGCACGGCAGCGAAGGGCTAGCTCCATGGACAACTCCTTGAACGGGCGCAAAGCACTGGTCACGGGCGGTGCGAGCGGAATCGGGGCAGCCTGCGCCCGTGCGCTCGCCGCCCGCGGGGCGAAAGTAGTAGTGGCCGACGTCGATGCCTCCGGAGCTGCGGCCCTCGCCGACGAGCTGGGCGGCACTGCCTGGACTGTGGACCTGTTGGACGTCGACGCCCTGACCGCCCTCAGCCTCGACTGCGACATCCTGGTCAACAACGCCGGCATCCAGAAAGTAGCGCCGATCGAGGAGTTCGAACCTGCTGAATTCAGGCGGATACTCGCCCTGATGCTGGAGGCCCCTTTCCTCCTCATCCGGGCCGCGCTCCCACACATGTACGCCAATGGGTTCGGCCGGATCATCAACATCTCCTCGGTTCACGGGCTCCGGGCTTCGGCCTACAAGAGCGCGTACGTCTCCGCGAAACATGGCCTCGAAGGGCTCAGCAAAGTCACTGCCTTGGAGGGCGGTGAGCACGGAGTGACGTCCAACTGCATCAACCCCGGATACGTCCGCACGCCCTTGGTGGAGCGACAGATCGCCGATCAGGCCCGGCTCCACGGCATCCCCGAGGCAGAGGTCCTGGCCAAGGTAATGCTGACGGAGTCGGCAGTAAAGCGGCTGGTGGAGGTTGAGGAAGTCGCGTCGTTGGCAGCCTGGATGGCCTCGGACGACGCCGGTATGGTCACCGGCGCGAGCTACACCATGGACGGCGGGTGGTCGGCCCGCTAAACCCCCACCATCCCTTCGCCGAGGTGACAGTTAATGCCAATGTTTCGCGCGAACATTGGCATTAACTGTAGTTTCGGCGCGGAGATTCAGGCTAACTTTGGCCGCCGATGATTGCCTCGGCATTATCAAAGGCCCAGGTCACCAGGGGTATAAGCAGTGCCGTGAGCTCGCGGCCGCGTTCAGTCAGGCTGTAGTCCACGCGCGGCGGGATGACGGGTTGTGCGTCGCGGCGTACCAGCCCGTCCCGTTCGAGCGTTTTCAGGGTTTGGGCCAGCATTTTTTCGCTGACGCCCTCAGCACGTCGGCGCAGTTCGCTCCACCGCTGATCGCCTTCGGAAAGCGAAAGCAGGATCAGCACTCCCCATTTGCTGGTGATGTGGTCCAGTACTGTCCGGCTGGGGCAGCCGGCAGGGAAGACGCCGTCAGCGACGGTGGCCGGGAGGGTACTTACTTTCATGTCAGTACCTTACCTTAAAGTGCGTACTCTCTTTCGGGAAGTAACCTGCGGAAGCGTTGGTTGTGATCGGTGACCGTCCCATTAATTTCCTTGAAAGGAACCAGTCATGAGCATCGTCATTACCGGAGCAACAGGCCAGCTGGGCCGTCACGTCATAGAGGCCCTCCTTGAACGCAATGTACCCGCTGACAGCATTGTCGCCACCGGGCGCTCCATCGAAAAGCTGTCCAATTTCGTTGCTCGCGGCGTTCGCGCCGCTGCAATGGACTACGACCACGCTGCGTCGGTCGCCCAGGCGCTTAAGGGTGCCACCAAGGTCCTTCTCATATCGGGAAGCGCCGTCGGCCAGCGGGTAGAGCAGCACCGCACGGTTATCGAGGCGGCAAAAGCCGAGGGTGTGGAGCTTCTCGCCTACACCAGCATTGCCAACGCAGACACCACCCGCATGAAGCTGGCTACAGAGCACCAGGCCACGGAATCCATCCTCAAAGAATCCGGCGTCCCCTTCGTCCTCCTTCGCAACAGCTGGTACATCGAGAACTACACCGACCAGCTGCAGGGAACACTGGCGCAGGGCGCGCTTGCGGGCAGTGCCGGAAACGGCAAGGTTAGCGGTGCCTCCCGCGCAGACTATGCGCAAGCTGCGGCCGCGGTTCTGGTTGCGGAGCACCAGGCCGGCAAGATCTACGAGTTGGGCGGTGATGAGGCATTCACCTTGGACGAGCTGGCCGCCGAAATTAGCGCTGCATCAGGAAAGTCCATCGAATACCGAGACCTCCCGGCAGACCAATACGCCGACCTCCTGACGGGCGCAGGGGTGCCGGAAGGCTTCGCGCAGATCCTGGCCGACACCGATCTGGGCATTGGCCGCGGCGACCTTTTGGTGACCACCGGTGATCTCAGGAAACTGATCGGGCGCCCGGCAACGGCCTTGTCCGTGGCCGTCCGCTCCGCTGCTGCTGCCATCTGAGCCGAGCCCCCTCACGAGCTGACAGTTAATGCCAATGTTCCGCGCGAGCATTGGCATTAACTGCAGTTTCGGCGCGGGTAATCAGGCTGTCTCGTCCACGAGCTCTGCACGACGCAGGCCACCACCCCGGACCCACAATTTGTAAGCGACGAACAGCAGGACGAGCCACGTGCCCCCAACGTAGAGTGCAACGCGCGTATCCTCGAAGACCCCGAGGATCACGATCACCATCGCCATGAACGCCATGGTCAGGATGGACGCTGCCGGCCACAGGGGTGAACCGAATTCCGAAGCCGGAAGCCCCTTGCGCTTGATCTCGCGCTTCATGGCAACGTGCGAAGCAAGGATCATCACCCACACCCACACTGTGGCAAACGTGGCTATCGAGGCGATCAGCACGAACACGTCTTCCGGGATCACAGCGTTCAGCAGGACGCCCACCAGCAGGATTCCGCCCATCATCACCACGGTCATCCAGGGGACGCCATGCCTGGAGATCTTGCCGAAGCTCTTCGGAGCATGACCTTGCTGGGCAAGACCGAACAGGATGCGGCCGGCTCCAAAGATGTCGCTGTTGATAGCGGAAAGGGCCGCAGTGATGACCACGGCATTGAGGATGTGCGGTGCAGCAGGGATGCCCAGGCCGTCGAAGATCTGCACGAACGGGCTGCCGCTGCTGCCGATTTCGTTCCACGGGAAGATGCTCATCAACACGCCCAGCGTCAGGACGTAGAACAGCAGGACTCGGACTGGCACAGTGTTGACTGCCTGCGGGATGACCTTTTTGGGATCGGCAGCTTCGCCAGCGGTAATGCCGATTGTTTCGATCCCACCGAAAGCAAACATCACGACGGCGAACGCCGCCAGGAGCCCTTCGAAACCGTTCGGGAACAAACCACCGTGGTTAACCAGGTTCCCCAACCCCGGTGCCACACCGCCGCCGTCGCCCGTCTGGAAGCCGAAGACGACGATTGCTGCGCCTCCGACGATCATGGCGATGATGGCCACCACCTTGATCAGCGAGAACCAGAACTCCAGTTCACCGAAGACCTTAACGCTCAACAGGTTCATCGCACCCAGGAAGAGAATGATCGCGAGGACCCAGATCCAGCGGTCCACCTGTGGGAACCAGAAGCCCATATAGATGCTGAAGGCTGTGACGTCGGCAATGGCGACGATCGCCATCTCGAAGACGTAGGTCCAGCCGGTAACGAAGCCGGCGAACGGTCCAAGGTACTTGCTCGCGTATTGGCCGAATGAGCCGGAGACGGGGTGTCGGACGGCCATTTCGCCAAGTGCGCGCATCACCATGAAGACGGCCGCACCGCCGATGATGTAGGCCAGGAGGACTGCCGGGCCGGCTTTCTGTATGGCGGACGCAGAACCGTAAAACAGTCCCGTGCCGATCGCGGATCCGAGTGCCATGAAGCGGATGTGACGGACGTTGAGGCCACGGCTGAGCGCCGTACCGGCGGCTTGGAGGACGGTGTCCTTCGAAGCCAGCGTGGTTTGTTGCATGGTAAAACCTTCTCGTCTTTGGGAGGGGATCGCTATCCAGCAGATCACTTTTGGCCGCCTTGTGATTGGCCTCACGAGGGTTTGGTGTCTTTGATCGCAGACAGTGCGACAGGAGTCACAGCCGCGCTCCGGGCTGGACCAGCTCCCTTCCTTCACAGGGGCGCCGTTCCTGCGTAACGTCGGCTCCATGGACCCTGTCATCCAGACCATCGATCTCCATAAGAATTTCGGTCGGGTCAAGGCACTGGACGGCCTCGACCTCGAAGTCCCTGCGGGGCAAGTACACGGCTTCCTCGGCCCGAACGGCGCAGGGAAGTCCACTACGCTACGTATTCTGCTGGGCCTGGCACGCACCTCGTCCGGCAGTGCGAGAGTCCTTGGATTGCACCCGTGGGCCGACGCCGTTGAACTCCACCGGCGTGTTGCCAGCGTCCCGGGCGATGTCAGCATCTGGCCGAATCTCTCAGGGGGCGAGGCCATTGATTTCCTCTCGCGGCTTCGGGACGGCGGGGCAGATCGGGCTGTGTATCGACGCGACAAGGAGCGTTTGTGCCAGCTCTTCGACTTTGACCCCACCAAGAAGGGCCGTGCCTACTCGAAGGGAAATCGCCAGAAAGTTGCGCTCATCGCAGCCTTGGTTGCCGACGCTCAGGTCTACCTTCTGGACGAGCCGACAAGCGGCCTGGATCCCCTCATGGAGGCCGTCTTTACTCGGGAGATCCGGAGGCTCGTCGCCGAGAAAGGGGCCACTGTCCTTCTTTCCAGCCACATTCTCTCCGAGGTGGAACAGCTGGCCGATAGTGTCAGCATCATCCGGGCAGGTCGGATCGTTGACGGCGGGACACTGGATTCCCTGCGCCACCTGACCCGCACAGGGATCTCTTTCGCGCAGGACCAGGTGGATGTCCAAGCCCTCCAAAGCCTTTCCCAAGTCCACGACCTCACCTTGGCCGCAGGCCGGATCAAGTTCAATGCCGATTCGGACCGTGTACACGAGGTCCTGCCGATTCTTGGCCGTCTGGGCGTTCAGGGCCTGCTGGTCGCTCCACCGTCGCTGGAAGAGTTGTTCCTCCGCCACTATGGGGATGCCCTTCCGCCGCAATCAGAAGAAGTGAAGCCCGACGGCGGCACTCACCATGGGCGGAGCCGCCCGCCCGCTGGGACGGGCCCTTGAGATGAGCCGCTTTCTTGACTTGTATTGGCAGCGTCTCCGCCGCGACCGGTGGCAACTCCTGAGCTGGGTTGCTTCCATCGGTGCGCTCGCGTTTTTCGCCACAACAGCAGTGGCTTCGGCATACGGCGACGATGCTTCCCGCACGGAGATCCTGCATGTTGCCACAGCGACTCCTGCCATTTTGATTCTCCGCGGACTGGTCCGGGGCCCCGCTCTGGACGCGTTTACGTTTTTCCAGATCTTCGCCTTCTTGGCTGTCCTCGCTGGACTGATGAACACTTTCATGGCAGTGCGGCATACGCGCGCCGAAGAGGAAGCGGGCCGGGCTGAGCTCGTCGCATCCACGGCCGCGGGCCGTTGGATGCCGCTGACGGCGACCGTGACTCATGGGCTCGTTGGAAACGTACTGGTGGCCGCGGCAGTCACGTTCGGCTTTATCTCCGGCGGGCTCGATGCCGCGGGCTCGCTGGTTGCCGGTCTTGCGGCCGGAGCCATTGGATTGGCGTTTCTCACGGTTGGATTGCTCGCGTCCGAGTTCATGAGTACCTCGCGTGGGGCAAACGGAGTGGCGGCCGGGCTAGTGGTCGCCGCCTATCTTCTGCGTGGTTTCGGGGACGCGACCGGCGAGGTCAGCCAGGACGGCCTCACGGTAACGGCAGCATGGCCGAGCTGGGTTTCGCCCATCGGCTGGGGGCAGCAGACTTTTGCCTACACAGGAAACCGATGGTGGCCCCTGCTGCTTCCGCTGGGCCTTGGCATCGTATGCGTCTCCCTGACCGCTGTCATCATGTCCAAGCGCGATGTAGGCGCGAGCGTGCTGGCCGGACGACGAGGCCGGACGGACGCCCGACCCTCGCTCCGCGGGCCCTTTGCCCTGGCGCTGCGACTCCAGCAGGGCGCGATCGTCAGTTGGTGCATTGGCGGGTTTATCGCGGGCCTGCTCACCGGCGCCCTGGGCGCTGCCATCCAGCAGGTCAGCATCATGAATTCCTCGGTCACGGCCATCCTTAGGGCCATGATCGAGGCCCAAGGTACATCCATGACAGAGTTGGTCATTGCTGTCCTCTTTGAGATCGGTGGCATCCTGGCGGCGGCCTGCGGACTCCAGGCCGTTCTGCGATTGCGGCAGGAGGAAGTGGCGGGCACCGCAGAACTTGTGCTCTCGCAACCGCTCGGCCGCATCCGTTGGTTTGGCAGCTTTCTCGGCCTCGGGGCGGCGTCGGTGGTACTCGTCATGGTGTTCGCAGCGTTCGGTGCCTGGTATTCCTTGTTGGTCTCCGGTGAAACAGCTGTTGATGTGGGCAACGTGTGGGAGACTGCCGGTGCTCAAATCCCGGCTGCGCTGCTTTACCTGGCGTTGCCCGCTGCGGTTTTTGTAACCTTTCCCCGCGCTACTGTTCCGATCGGTTGGGCGTTGCTGGCGTTGGGCGTCGTGCTGGGTGTCTACGGCGGAATGCTGGGCTTCGACAAGACCCTCAGGGACCTGTCGCCATTCACACATACGCCGGTGGTTACCACCACGGGAACCGATTGGGGCGGCGGCTTTTGGATGCTGGGGATTGGAGCGGCGCTAGTGGTGTTCGCGTTCGTCGCGGTACGGCGCCGGGAGGTTGGCACGGTCTGAGCCGCTCCAGACATAAGGCCGGTAGTTAAGTCTGGTATTTTAGACACCGCATGGAGGGAGTGGTCTGGCGCTGCCGCACGTAACAGGGCACGCTTGAGTACGGGATACCGGACACATCGCCGCGGGTGAGGCTGGACGGTGTCCGCTTCAGCAGTCTTGAGCAGTGAGGAACCATGACAACCACGCCACTGGCACCAGGCAAGGCCACGTCCAAGGTCCCTGCCGCCGAAAATACGCTGCGCATCCTGAAACTGCTGGCCTCGCGGAGAGGGCCGATGGCGGCGTCGAACATTGCGACGGCGCTCGGCTTGCCCCGCTCCAGCGTCTACCACCTGCTCGGCGTCATGGAGGCCAACGGCTTCGTCCTGCATCTACACGAGGAGCAGCGCTACGGCCTCGGCATCAGCGCCTTCGAGCTCAGCTCGGCCTATTCACGGCAGGAGCCTTTGTCACGTCTCGGGCGGCCCATGCTGGCCTCGCTGGTGGACGTGATCGGCGAAAGCGCGCACCTGGCCGTGCTTCATGGTCGCGACGTCCTGTACATCGTGGAGGAACGCGCCAAGAACCGCCCAAGCCTGGTGACCGACGTCGGAGTCCGCCTGCCCAGCCACCTCACCGCGTCGGGCCGCGCGATCCTGGCAGCCCTGCCAAAGTCGCAGGTTCGCGCCCTATACCCGAACGCCGCCGCCTTCACATCGCGCCACGAAGTGGAATTCCCGATCATGAAGTACTCCGCACTGTCCTCCCATCTGGACCAGGTGCGGCAGCGTGGCTACGCCACGGAAAACGGCGAGATCACGCCCGGATTCGGCTCAATAGCCGCCGCTGTGACTGACCACGTGGGATGGCCGACGGCGGCAGTCGCCGTCACGTTCTTGGAGGACAAAGTGCCGGCTGAGCAATGGCCGGTACTGGCTGCGCGCATCCGCAAGGCTGCCGACGAATTGTCGGTACGCATTCACGGACGACCGGCTGGCTAGGCCGTTCGCATCCTATTCACGCGGCTTCGGTTCGCCCTGGCCGCCACGCGGCTTCGGTTCGCCCGGCTTCAGTCCGCCCGGCTTCAGTCCGCCCGGCTCGGCGGCTTCGCGCTCGACGAGTTTGCGGAAGGTCTCCAGCTCACCCCGGAAGCTGCCCCGGTAGGACCCCATGGCGAAAATCCGCCCGAAGACCGCTGAAAGGAATCCTCGGGTCACGAACTCCTGCTGGATGCGCGTGCCGCCACCCTCGGCAGTAAACCTCACATCTGACTCGCCCTTCAGGATCGCGTTGCCGAAACGTGTGCGGATCTGCCAAGGGCGTTCGACGGCGAGGATCTCTGTGGGGCTTGCCATCCGTCCGAACCACACCGTGTAGCGGCTGCCGGCCTGGTCGACCGAGCCAGTGCGATCGGTCACGCGGGTAACTCCGCCGATCCATTCCGGGAACCGGTCCAGATCCGTCCAGGTCGCGAAAACGCGCTCCGGCGGAGCCGCAACAAGGGTAGTCACTCGGAAGGTTGCCATGGGTCCAGCATGCGCTCCTTCTCGCGCGAATGCGAGGGGATGGCCGTGCTTCACAACGACGCCTGGGCGGAGGATCGGCGAAGGCTTGCATGCGTCTGTAATCCCGGACAGCACCAGTTGAAAAGCCGTTCCCGGGGCCTCGTAAAGGGGCTTTAGTAGAAGCAGAAGAACTTTCCACTACACACTTCCCAAAGACGAAGGAGTCATCATGGCACCCGCCGATTTCACTACTGGTGCCCGTCCGGTTAAGGCCGCGCGGGGTACTGAGCTTACTGCCAAGTCGTGGCAGACCGAGGCGCCGTTGCGTATGTTGATGAACAATCTGGATCCCGAGGTCGCTGAGCGTCCTGATGATTTGGTGGTTTACGGTGGCACGGGCCGTGCTGTGCGGTCTTGGGCTGCGTTTGATGCGATCACCCGGACCTTGGAGTCCATGGAGAAGGACGAGACGCTGCTGGTCCAGTCGGGTAAGCCGGTGGGTGTGTTCCGCACTCATGAGTGGGCTCCGCGGGTGTTGTTGGCGAACTCGAACCTGGTGGGGGATTGGGCGACGTGGCCGGAGTTCCGCCGCCTGGAGGCTGAGGGCCTGATGATGTATGGGCAGATGACGGCCGGGTCCTGGATTTACATCGGTACGCAGGGCATCCTGCAGGGCACGTATGAGACGTTCGCCGCCGTCGGGAACAAGCTCGCTGCGGAGGGACGCCACCCGGCTCCCGCCGCGGCTGGTTCCACCGAAGGGCCTCTCGCCGGGACGCTGACCCTGACCGGTGGGTGTGGCGGGATGGGCGGTGCGCAGCCGCTCGCGGTGACGTTGAATGATGGTGCGTGCCTGATTGTGGACGTGGACGAGACCCGTTTGCGCCGTAGGGCGGGCAAGCGGTACCTGGATGAGGTCGAGACGGATCTTGATGCCGCGATCGCGAAGGTCCAGAAGGCCAAGGACGAGCGCCGTGGCTGGTCCGTGGGGTATGTGGGCAACGCCGCCGAGGTGTTCCCGGAGCTGCTCCGCCGGCACAGGGCCGGAGAAGTCACGTTTGATGTGGTCACGGACCAGACATCCGCGCACGACCCGTTGTCGTACCTGCCGGAGGGCATCACCGTGGCGGAGTGGCACACGGAGGCCGCGGCGGATCCGGAAGGGTTCACCAAGAAGGCCCAGGCGTCCATGGCCCGTCAGGTGCAGGCGATGGTGGAGTTCCAGGACGCCGGGGCTGAGGTGTTTGATTACGGCAACTCGATCCGTGATGAGGCACGCAAGGGCGGGTACACCCGGGCGTTTGAGTTCCCCGGGTTCGTTCCGGCGTATATCCGTCCGTTGTTCTGCGAGGGCCTGGGCCCGTTCCGCTGGGTCGCGCTCTCCGGGGACCCGGAAGACATCGCCGTGACCGATGCAGCGATCAAGGAGTTGTTCCCGGAGAACACGCACCTGCACAAGTGGCTGGACGCCGCGGCGGAGCGGGTGGAGTTCGAGGGCCTGCCGGCACGTATTTGCTGGCTCGGGTACGGTGAACGCGCCAAGGCCGGGCTGCTGTTCAACCAGTTGGTGAAGGAGGGCAAGGTCAAGGCTCCGATCGTGATCGGCCGTGACCACCTGGATTCCGGGTCTGTGGCGTCCCCGTACCGGGAGACCGAGGCCATGGCTGACGGGTCGGACGCGGTTGCTGACTGGCCGTTGCTGAACGCCCTGCTGAACACCTCTTCGGGTGCTACGTGGGTGTCGATCCATCACGGCGGTGGTGTCGGTATCGGCCGGTCCCTGCACGCCGGGCAGGTTTCCGTCGCCGACGGCACCGACCTCGCAGCGGAGAAGCTCGAACGGCTCCTGACCAACGACCCCGGCATGGGCGTCATCCGCCACGTCGACGCCGGCTACGACCGCGCCGTCGAAGTCGCCAACGAACGCGGCGTCCGCATCCCCATGAACGAGAAGTAAGAACATGACTATTACCTCAAACGAACAGCTCACCGTTACCCTCGGCTCCAGTGGGGTGACCCCGGAAGACGTCGTCGCCGTCGCACGCCATGATGCCAAGGTGACCATTTCCCAGGACGCCCTGGATAACGTCGCCAAGGTCCGCGCCCACATCGACAGCCTCGCCACCAGCGACGTCCCTGCCTACGGTATTTCCACGGGATTCGGGGCGTTGGCCAACCGCCACATCCCCAACGACCTCCGTACGCAGCTGCAGAAGTCCCTGATCCGCAGCCACGCAGCCGGCATGGGTCCGGCGGTTGAACGCGAAGTGGTCCGAGGCATTATGTTCCTCCGCGCCAAGACCCTCGCATCCGGCCGCACGGGTGTCCGTCCCGTGGTCCTGCAGACCATGGTGGACGTCCTCAACGCCGGTATCACCCCGCTGGTCCGCGAGTTCGGTTCCCTCGGCTGCTCCGGCGACCTCGCGCCGCTGTCCCACTGCGCCCTGGTCCTGATGGGTGAAGGCGAAGCAACCGGTCCTGACGGCGAACTCTATGGTGTGCCCGGTAAGCAGACGGTCGCTGAGCTGCTCGCGCAGCACGGCATCGAGCCGGTCACCCTCGCGGAAAAGGAGGGCCTGGCCCTCGTCAACGGCACCGAGGGCATGCTCGGCATGCTGCTGATGGCCATCGCTGACATCCGTTTGTTGCTCGCGACGGCGGACGTCACCGCCGCGCTCAGCGTCGAGGCGCTGCTGGGCACCGACCAGGTGTTTCTGCCGGAGCTCCACGCCGCGCTCAGGCCGCACCCCGGGCAGGCTGCCAGCGCGGACAACATGCTGCGCGTGCTGTCCAACTCGCCGATCGTCGCTTCCCACCGGATCAACGACACCAAGGTGCAGGACGCCTACTCGCTGCGTTGCGCCCCCCAGGTTGCCGGCGCTGTCCGCGACACCGTGGACCACGCCGCACTGGTAGCTTCCCGCGAACTGGCCGCTGCGATCGACAACCCGGTTGTCCTGCCGGACGGTCGCGTCACGTCCAACGGCAACTTCCACGGTGCGCCCGTGGCCTACGTCCTGGACTTCCTGGCGATTGCCGTCGCGGACCTCAGCTCCATCGCCGAGCGCCGCACGGACCGCATGCTGGACCCGGCCCGCTCGCACGGTCTCCCTGCCTTCCTGGCTGGGGACCCCGGCGTCGATTCCGGCCTCATGATCGCCCAGTACACGCAGGCCGGCCTGGTTTCGGACAACAAGCGCCTGGCCGTGCCTGCTTCGGTGGACTCCATCCCGAGCTCCGCCATGCAGGAAGACCACGTGTCCATGGGCTGGCATGCTGCCCGGAAGCTTCGCAAGGCCGTGGAGAATCTCCGCCGCGTCCTGGCTGTGGAGCTGGTCACCAGCGCCCGCGCTATCGACATGCGCACGCAGATGTCCGACGGCGAACTGACCCCGGGTCCGGCCGGTACTGCCGTGCTTGAGGTCCTTCGCGAAGTGGTCCAGGGTCCGGGAGCCGATCGGTTCCTGTCGCCCGAACTCGAAGCGGCTGACCGCCTGGTTGGCTCCGGTGCGGTCCGCGCGGCCGCCGAATCCGCCGTCGGGATCTTGGCCTGACGTCGAATAAAACGCTCATTTGATGGGCAAATTTGTCACGTCCCGGAAATTGTTCGCAACGCAATCTCCGGGGCGTGACAAATGTAGTAGAACTTATGGTGTACGTCACGTCCACGTCAACGGTGCCGTGGGCTTGACGGTCAACCGTTCATAACTCAATACACAACAGCGAACATCCACAAAGGGGTAGAAGTTCAATGAAGGCACGTGGAGCAGTCCTCTCCAGACGAAACGCACACTCAGTTACGGTTTCGGACTGGAGGCAACTCAAGGTTGGCGAGCGCGTGGAGGTAGTCAAGTATGCGCACGTGATCGCGGCCGGGCTGATCGAGGAAGTCTCCGGCAGCGGAAATGTGGTGTGGCTGGAGCATTCAGGCCCGGGCGTCACGGAGGAAGGCAAGGAATTGTTCATGAAGTCCGACGGCGTGACTCTCCGCCGGGCGTAGCTCTCGGCCCGGCACAGCTCTCCGCCGGGCATAGTGAAGCAAAAAGCCGGGGCTTGGGCCCCGGCTTTTTGCTTTTCTACTACAACTGCAAATACTGCTACTACGCAGCGAGCACTTCGTGGGTCTGGCCGAAGGGAACGGATTCGTCCAGGGCCACTGTGTAGGTGCCGGGCTCGTGCCGGGTCACCAGAATGCCGCAGTTGGCATCTGCTGCTGCGTTCTTGATCAAAGCATCCACGGCGCGTTCAAGTCCGTCGTGGATCTCGTCTGCCTTTGAAAAAGACAGGCGAATTTCGCGTTCTGCAGTGATTGCAGCGGTCATTTCGGGGCCTCCTATTACTTGCCGCATGCGAGGGCGACCCATCAATCATAGGACGTTTGACGCAAGATATGTAAGATGACCGGCAGCGTCAACGTCCGCCGCCTCATCTCCGGACCATGGCGCGAAGCAGCTTTACCGCGACGGAGAGCGCTGCAATGTCCACCGGACCGGGCTTGATGGCCTCCTTGATGGTCTCCTGGACGCGGGCCAGTTGTTCGATGTTTCCACGTTCCCAGTCCATGATTCGTTCCACTGGGTCCGACGCCGTGGCAGTCACCGCACCAGAGATCCGGGGCGTGTGCCGGACTACCGCTTTGGTCATGTCCGCGAGCACCAGGTACATGTCGTCCCGCAAGGCCGCACGTGCCAGCGACTCCCAGTGGGTGTCCCGCGGGAGCATGGTGATGTGTTCCAGCAGGGGGATCGCCGAGATCCGTTCGAAGACTGCGAAGTACACCTCAGCCACGGCCTCCACTGGCTCTTGCAGTTCCTCCGCGATAACGGAAATGTCCAGCAATCCGTAGCTGACCAGGAGTTCGGATGCCCTGATACCCAGATCATGGGGCAATCCCACCGAGTCTGTATGGGCCAGGCGTTTCTGGGTGTGGTCAGGGTTGACTCCATGAAGGAAGCTCGTGAGGTTCTCCCGCATCAAGGACATAGGCTGTTCAAGCCTGGCCAAGGCATCGGCAATGGGCTTGTCGCGGAAATCGTGGGTCACGTACCAGCGGACGGACCGGTCCAGCAATCGCCGCATGTCCAAGGCAACGGCGGCTCCATGCTCGCGGGGTGTGGTAGGCGGCACTTGGGCGATGCTGCCGGTGAGGGCGTCAAAGTCCCAAATCTTCCGCATCACCACGAACGCCCGGGCCACTGCCGAGGCAGAAACCGTCGTCTCCTCCATCGCGCGGAAAGCGAAGGCTATGCCTCCCATGTTGATCATGTCGTTGGCCACCACCGTGGCTACGATCTCCCGGCGCAGGGGATGCGTGGAGAGATGTTTACCGAACCGCTCTGAGACTTGCTTGGGGAAATAGCCACGTAGGGTTTGAGAAAACCAGGGATCATCGGACAAACCGCCCTCGGTGAGTTCGCGGGCGAGTTCGATCTTGGCGTAGGCCGCCAACACGGCGAGTTCCGGAGTAGTTAGTCCTTTGCCAGTCAGGACCCGTGCCTGAAGCTCGGCGTTGCTGGGAAGGTATTCGAGTTCCCTGTCCAGATCTGTGACTGACTCGAGCCAATCCATGGTCCGTTCAAAGCTGGGACTCCATTCCAGCGCCAGTTGCTTGTCATTGAGGAGCAGGACGTTCTGGTCATCGTTGGTTTTCAGGACGAGCCGTCCAACCTCGTCTTGGAGCGAATGCAGGAACCCGGTCCTTTCTGCCGCCGACATCCGGCCTGCGGAGATCATCCGGTCCAGGAAGATCTTGATGTTCACTTCATGGTCCGAGCAATCCACGCCGGCTGAATTGTCGATCGCATCGGTATTGACCAGAACGCCTGCCAAAGCTGCTTCGATCCGGCCGCGCTGGGTTACTCCAAGGTTGCCGCCCTCGGCAAGGATGTGCGCACGCAGATCCTTGGCATTGACCCGGATGGCGTCGTTTGACTTGTCTCCCACATCGGCATGGGACTCCGTGAATGCCTTGATGTAGGTGCCGATTCCGCCGTTGTACAGGAGGTCCACCGGGGCAGTGAGCACTGCACGGAGAAGCTCAGGAGGGCTCATCGCCAGCTGGCCATTGTCACCAGTGCCTTCATCCAATCCCAAGGCGAGCCGGACTTGATCCGTGAGCGGGATGGATTTTTCCGTCCGGGCAAAGACGCCGCCGCCCTCGCTCAGCTTGGTGCGGTCATAATCGGCCCACGATGAGCGTGGGAGTTTGAAGAGCCGTTCCCGCTCAGCGTAGGAGACCTCAGGATCCGGCGTGGGGTCCAGGAAGATGTGCCGGTGATCGAAGGCGGCCACGAGCTTGATGTGGTGTGAGAGGAGCATCCCGTTGCCAAAGACGTCTCCGCTCATGTCTCCGATGCCAACAACCGTGAAGTCCTCAGCCCGGCAATCGATCAGGAGTTCACTGAAATGGTGCCGCACGGATTCCCAGGCACCCCGGGCTGTGATCCCCATCTGCTTGTGGTCATAACCCACTGAGCCTCCGGAAGCGAACGCGTCTCCCAGCCAGAAGCCGTACTCTGCGGCGAGGGCGTTGGCGATATCCGAGAAGGTTGCTGTTCCCTTGTCGGCGGCAACGACGAGGTAGTAGTCGTCGCCATCGTGCCTTATCACCCGGGGCGGCGCGACTACGCGGCCGCTGCTGCCGCCGTCGGGGTCCGGCACCAGGTTGTCCGTGATATCCAGCAAGCCCCGGATGAATGTCCGGTAGCTTTCCTGACCTTCCGCGAGCCAGGCCGCACGGTCCTCTACCGGGTGCGGGAGACGTTTGGGGAAGAATCCGCCCTTGGCTCCGGTGGGCACAATCACGGCGTTCTTGACCGTCTGGGCTTTCACGAGTCCCAGGATTTCCGTCCGGAAGTCTTCCCTCCTGTCCGACCACCGAAGGCCACCGCGGGCTATCGGACCGAAACGCAGATGGACGCCTTCAACGCGCGGCGAATAGACCCAGATCTCGAATTTCGGGCGGGGTGCAGGGGCAGCCGGGATGCTGGCGGGGTTGAGTTTGAAGCTGATGAAGGGCTTGTTGAGATAGAAGTTCGTGCGGAGCGTGGCGTCCACCAGGCTCGCCAGGGAACGCAGCAACCTGTCGGCGTCCAGGACAGGGACGGCGTCGATGGCTTCCATCAGGTTCGTCCGGGCTCCATGAACGGCCTGCGTCCTGTGGCTCAGTTCGCTGCTTCCCTCCTCGAACAGATCGCCCCTGGCCGGCCCCGGCTCCCCATGACCGGAATTGAGGAGTTCCGGATCAAACAAGTCCGGAGCGAAGCGGTCAGGATTGAATTTCGCCTCGAACAATTCCAGCAGCGCATGGGTCGCTGTCGCATTGCCGCGGAGTGTGTCCGCGATGAAGCCATAGGAGTTGGTGCTCCCCAGTTGTCGGAGGTACTTGGCATACGCGCGCAGGATGGCAACCCGCCGCCAGTCGATGCCCTCCTTGATGACCAGGGCGTCCAAAGCGTCTGACTCAGCATCACCGCGCATCGCCGCACAGAACGCGCCAGCCAGCAGATCGCCCGTGCCCACAGGATCAACCCCGCGCGGATACTTCAAGCCGAGGTCGTAGAGGAAGAACTGCCGCCCGTCGGCACGCTGAACGTCGAAAGGACGCTGGTCCAGGACCGTCAAGCCCAGGTTATGGAAGAAAGGGAGGATCTCGGTCAGGCTCTGCGGGCGCGTTAAGTAAAGGCGGATCCGGGCGTCCTCACTGAGGACTGCCGTCCCTGGCCGTCGGTAAACGGTAAGGAGGGGATCTGCTTCGCCCGCAGAATCCGCCTCTGCCGGAACTCCCGGAAAGCTTTCGAACCTGGCTATGTCCTCAACTGCGTCCTCCACCTCGTAATCAGCCTTGTAGCTGGCCGGAAACGCAGTTGCCCACTGCCTGGACAACCGGGCCGCCTCCTCCCGCGGATACCTCGTTTGGAGGGCCTCGTCCAGGCCTTGCGCCCAAGACCTCGTAGCGGCGATGATCCTCTGCTCAAGGGCTGCTGCGTCCACCACCGCCGGAGCGCCGCCGTGCGATGAGTCGTGCCGTGAGGGGTCCTGTGGCAAAAGGATCCGGAAGAACACGCGAGCCATGGCGGATTCGCCCAACCGAAGCTCGAACTCTATGGCGTCCGAACCAAACGCCTCCCGCAACTCGCGCTCGATGTTGAGCCTGACGGCCGTGCTGTACCTGTACCTGGGGAGGAAAACCAGTGCTGTCATGAACCGGCCGAAGGAGTCCGGACGAAGAAAGAGCCGGGTGCTATGGCGTTCCTGGAGTCGCAGGATCTCGCGCGCACGGATGGCCAGCTGCTCGGCATCAATGTGGAACAGTTCATCCCGCGGATACGCCTCCAACACCGAAAGGAGCTCCTTGGCGTGATGCGACGACGTCGGGTAGCCGAAGGCCCGCAGCACTTCCTCCACTGTGTCCCGAATGACCGGGATCTGCTGGGCCGAGCGAGCTGTTGAACTGGGGGAGAAGAGGCCAACAAAGGTGCACCCGCTGGTGTTGGTGCCGTTCCCGTCCGCTGTGGCAATGCTGATCTCGTCGAGGTAGGCACGGCGAAGGACCGTTGAGCGAAGCGTGGATTTGGTGAGGGTAAGGACGGGCACCTTGCCGGGAACATCGCCTGGCGCCGCAGGACCGGCACCATCACGGAGGAGGCCGAGCCCGCGGCGCCCGCGAAATCCCAGGAATACGAAGTTCCCGTCGTCCAGCCACCGCAGCAGCTCCTGCGCTTCACGCGCCGTCCGGTCTTTTGCGGCGGGCCCCTCCAGCGCACCGATTTCATGTACCAGTTCCTCGTGGATGGCATCGGCGTCCTCGGCTGCGGCCCGGACATCACCCAAGACCTTGTTCAGCCGGCCCACCAGCAGCTCTGCGCTCGCATTGTCCGGAATCCTGGGGATCTCGATCGCTATCCAGGCCTCGGTGAGCGGTCCGTCGTCGTGCTCATCCGGCGAAGGGACAGGTGCCGCCGTCGCCCGCGCATGCTCCTCGGAACGTTCGACGCCGGTGGGCAGCCCCGCGCGGTGAGGTCCCCTGTGGATATCGGTCAGGCGGTGGGTGGCGGGGTCCCGCATGACGCTGAAAGTGGGGTGCACCAAAAGCCGGATGGAAGCGGTGTCACGAGCGATCTCGGCTGTCACCGAGGGAAGAAGGTAGGGCATGTCATCAGTGACGATTGCCACCAAGCTGGTATCTGTTTCGTTCAGGACGCCGATGACTGCCTGTCCGGTTTCACGGCGTTCTGCCAACGAGCGGTGATAGCGTGCCCGTTCCAACAAGGTTTCGGGAGTGTAGCTGCGGACGTCGTCGTCCGTGACGTGCTCGTAGTAGTCGGTCAGGAATCCGTCCGCCGGCTCCATAATTGGTGCCATGTCGCTGCGCCTCCGCTGCGCAAAGGAGCGGCCGTGCTGCTGCGGTCGGCAAAGTCCATGCGCCTCATTTCATGATCGCTGGCGCGGGGCTGGGGGTAAAGACCAAGAGACGTGGTGGCGGGATTCGAACCCGCGTGCGCTGCTTTGCAGGCAGCTCCCTGGCCTCTCGGGTACACCACGTGCAAATGACACTAGGCGCCCGAACCCGGGTCGATCAAAGTTCATTGCCCCGGCTTTCGCAGGACTACGCAGGCTTTCGCAGGGCTACGTTCGTTTTCCCTGGACTACGGAAAAGCTACGGAACGTTGCCCTTGGTGACGCCCCCGCCGGGCAAGCCTCGAAACGCCCGCGGCCACCAGCAGAGTGAGAATGGCGGCAGCTGCGTGGGTGTAAAGCATCAGGTCGGCAGCATGCACTTCGCCTGAACCCGGCTGACTGTCCGCAGGAACGGCCACTGGTTGCTGAGGCTGACCGTGCAGATGGTCAAGGAATCCGACGCCGGAGAACGAGCCACCCAAGGCATCGAAGCCGAAGAACAGCAATTGCTGGGCCACGCCGGACAAAAGCAGCAACAGGATGGGCCCGTGGATCCAGCGGACAACCAGCTGCGCGGCCAAGGCAGAGAGGGCAACGAAAGCCAGCAGAACGGGCATCGCCGGGGAGTCGCCACCGGAAATGACGTGTGCGGCAAGACCCAAAGCGACAGCAACGGGTCCTGCCACCCAGGCCCACTTGTCCTGCACAGGAGTTGCGCCCATCGCCGTCCTTCCCTTCCCCACAGGTTAAGCGCCGGACAGCGACTGGGAACAGGCCCCTATGCCAACAGCGTGTTTACCAGCCGTGCTGCCACTTTTGCGGTTCGTCCATCAATGTCGAACTCCGGGTTCAACTCGGCAACGTCCAGGTGCAACAGCGTCCCGCTCGCGGCTACTTGGCGGCACACAGCATTGATCACTGGCAGCGCCACCCCGTACGCAGCGGGGGCGCTGACGCCCGGCGCCACCGAAGCAGGCAGCACGTCCAGGTCGATCGTCAGGTACAGCGCATCGATTCCAGCCACGAAGTCGGCTACGAACGTCTCGACGCGCTCCGTGGAACAGTCCTCGTCCAGCAAGTACTTCACGCCCAGGCGGTCAGCGGTGTCAAAGAGCGTGCGGGTGTTGTTGGGCTCCGAGATTCCGACGACGGCGTACCGCAGTTCGCGTCCAGCAGCGGATTCTTCCTGGGCCATCTGGAGGAACGGGGTGCCGGAGCTCGGGGTGGGCTCATCGCGCAGATCGAAGTGGGCATCCAGGTTCAAGACGCCCAACCGCTTTCCGCTGCGCACCGCATTGGATCCGGCAACCCCCAGGTAGCTGGCAAATGCCGTCTCGTGGCCGCCGCCCAGCACCACGGTGAGATTTCCGGCGTCGAGCAGTTCCGAGATGGCGCCTCCGGCGCGTTGTTGGCCTTCTTCCAGTGAGTCGTCCTCCACAACCACGTCGCCGGCGTCGAACACGTCACGGTCCAGGTGGAACGCCAGCGGAGCCAGCGCCGAGCGGATGGCGGCCGGAGCGGCGGCGGCACCCACACGGCCCTTGTTGCGCCGCACTCCGGCGTCGCTGCAGAAACCCAGCACGACGGCGGGACGCGAGGCACCAGGAGCGGCAGGGGAAGTAAGGGGTGCTACGGCCTGCCACCAGCGGCGATGCTCGTCGCCGTCGCCGTCAAAGCGGCCGGTCCATGGCGTGGGAAGGACGTCTACGGAGGGGTTGGTGCTGGTGTTTGGGGCCATGCTTTAAGCACACCCCACCTGCGTGCCAAAAAACAGCTGCAGCGTACTGCAGTGTCTGAGATGCCGGACTTCGCTACTTGACCCCCAACAACTCCTCCACAGTTCCGATGCCGAAGAACAGCAGGAAGGCAGCTGCCACTGCCCACATCAGGGGGTGGACTTCACGTGCACGGCCCTGGAAAGTGCGGATCAGGACGTAGGAGATGAAGCCTGCGCCGAGGCCGTTGGCAATGGAGTACGTGAAGGGCATGAGGGCGATCGTCAGGAACGCGGGGATGCCAACGCCCCAGTCCTGCCAGTCGATCTTGCCAACCTGGGACACCATCATGAAGCCCACCACCACAAGCGCAGGCGCCACGGCTTCGAACGGGACAAGGTTGATGAGCGGAGTAAAGAACATGGCCACCAGGAAGAGCAGGCCCGTGACAATGGAGGCGAGACCTGTGCGGGCACCTTCGCCAATGCCCGCGCCCGACTCGACGAAGATCTGGTTGGACGAAACGGAGGCGCCGCCACCGATGATTGCGCCCAGGGCGTCAACCTGCAGGACGCGGTCTACGTTGGGAATGTTGCCGTGCTCGTCCACGGTTCCGGCCTCGTTGGCCAGGCCCACCATGGTGCCCATGGCGTCGAAGAAGATGCTGAGGAGTATCACGAACGCCAGCAGCGCAGCAGCCACAAATCCGAGGTGTTCAAAGGCTCCAAAGGGGTTGGCTTTGCCGATCAGGGAGAGGTCCGGAGCGCCCCATTCGGAAAGTGTGGGGGCCACCAGGGACCAGCCGCGCGGGTTGACGTTTTTACCGTCGAAGCTGGGACCAATGTGCAGCGTGAATTCGAGGATGGCGGCCAGGGCGGTGGATACCACGATGCCGATCAGGATTGCGCCGCGGACCTTTCGCACCACCAACGCGATGGTCAGGACCAGGCCGACGGCGAACACCAACGTCGGCCAGCCCATCAGCTTGCCATCCACGCCAAGGCCGAGGGGGACAGTGGTGCCCGCGGCATCCGGGATGCGTCGGACAAAACCGGCGTTGACCAGTCCAATCAAGGCGATGAAGAGGCCAATGCCCACGACGATCGCCGTCTTGAGGGCTTCCGGGACGGCCCTGAAAACGGCCGTGCGGAATCCGGTGAGTACCAGGATGAGCATAGTGACACCCGAAAGCACCACCAGCCCCATCATGTCCGGCCATGTCAGCTCCGGGTGGGAGGCAACCGTCACGGCGACGAATGCGTTCACTCCCAGGCCCGTTGCCACGGCGAAGGGGTGCTTGGCCCAGGCGCCCATGAGGATGGTGAGGATGCCCGCCACGAAGGCAGTGGTTGCCGCTACGGCCGTGAAACCGAGCGACGCCCCGCTCGAGTCTGCCCCGGAGAGGATCAGCGGGTTCAGCACCACGATGTAGCTCATGGCGAAGAAGGTCGCGAAGCCGCCACGTATTTCGCGCGAGTATGTGGACCCACGCTCGGAGATCTTGAAGTAGCGGTCGATTGCAGAACCTTGTTTAAGCATGAAGGTCTCCGGGGATCGGGGGAGTTTGCTCTCAAATCCTATGCCCGCTGATGTGGGGCGTTGGGACGATTCGCCTAGTCTGTAAGGAAGCCAACACTAGGAGAAACCGCCCCATGCGTACCAGCCGCCCGCTTCTGGCCGCCGTCGTAGCCGCTCTCGCTTTCGCTTCCGCGTTGCTGCTGGGAGCCGCTCCGGCCTCCGCGCATGACGTCGCCGAATCAACAACTCCCGCCAACGGTGCCCGGGTGGCTGAAGTGCCGGCGTCGGTATCCATCACCTTCAACAACCGGCCACTGGCCATCGGTTCGGGCGTGACTGTCACCGCTGGGGGCGAAAACTGGGCAGATGGCGCAGTGGAAATCATCGACAACATGGCTGTCCAGAAGCTGCGTCCGGGCGCTCCAGCCGGGGAATACACGGTGGTGTGGCGCGTGGTCAGTTCAGACTCCCACCCGATCGAGGGAACCTTCAAGTTCACCGTTTCCGGGACAAGCACGACGACGACGGCGAGCGGCTCAGCAGGCGCCTCCCCCTCGGCTTCGGCGGCTGTTCCGACGGCGGGCACAGCAGCCCCCGGTACGGAAAATACTGAGCCGGCTCCGGCGGCTTCCCAACCCTTCCCCTGGAGCATCGTTGGCCTCGCTGTGGTGGCGATCGGTCTCGTGATCTTCCTCGCTGTTACAGCCCGGAGGAAGCTAGCGGCTCCCAACGACGCGGATGGCGAAAATTCCCCGGAATAGCAGGGTTTTCTACATACTTGCGAAGATCTCGAAACGGTCACTGCGACACGCCAAAAACGAACTGCTCGTTACGTAAATGTGACTTTGGGGTGATCTTCCCGTACGGTTGTACCTGTGCCTGTTCCACGTAACGGGCATTTCCGGGCTGATTGCCTAGCTCTGCCGCAGTCCGGAATCCGTTCGCAGACAAACCTACGGCAGAGACGGGGAACCCATTTTGGCCCGCTTTCAGAGCGCGCCTTGGGGTGAAGTCACGAAGCTTCCGCTGCACAGCGGGGGATAGTGGCCGGGTGACTCCCATCCGAATCCGACAGCTAACCTCGCAGGCATCGGGAGAGGCTCTTTCATGTCTTCACGCATTCTTCGCGGCCGTCGTAAGGCGGACAGCGTACGTCCTAATCCGTTCATCTCCATCTCCAAGGCTGTTGCCAGCAACGCATCCGGCGCAGGTCGCCAAGCCGCTGTCATCGCAGCAGCTTCAGGCCTCGTCCTGACGGGTTCCATCGCTGCCCACGCTGCAGAGACCCCCGTTCAGCGCGACTCCAGCCCTGCTACTGTCGCCGAGACCGTCTCCGAGGGTCCCACCAAGGTTGTTACGGCCGCATCCACGGCCACCATCAACTTCGAGCGCCCCGCGGTTGCTTCCGTAGCGGCTCCCGTTATTGAAAAGCCGGCTCCCGTTGCTCCGGCTCCGGTTGCCAAGGCCGCAACGGCTACCGTCCAGGCCGCTGCAACCACTACGGCTACCGTTCCGGTGGCAGCCGCGCCTGCTGCCGCAGCTCCGGCTGTTGGTGGCGTCAACGCCGCTATGGTCGCCTCGGCTTACGCCCAGATCGGCATCATGCAGGACTGCACCGCCATGGTGGAAAGGGCCCTCGGCTCCGCAGGCATCCCGGTTGGCGACCTCGCACCCATGCAGTTCCTGAACTACGGCAAGGTTGTCAGCGACCCCCAGCCCGGTGACATGATCGTCCAGTCCGGCCACGTAGCCATCTACATCGGCAACGGCCAGGCTATCAGCGGTGGCATCAACGGCAACCAGACGGGCATCCACCCGATCAGCTGGCTCACCGCAACCGGCCCCATCACGTACGTACGCGCTGGCGCCTAAGCTTCACGCTCCAACTCAAAGGCCGGTGCCTTCGAGGACTAATGTCTTCGGAGGTACCGGCCTTCTGAGTTAACTTTTGTTCGTTTTAGGAACAGGCTTCGGTTGGCTCAACCGTTTCCAAGCCAGGGTTCCAGGCAAGGGGTTCTAGGCAAGGGCGATGCCAGGCCCGGCCGGGAGGGCCACCTTGGATGAGATCGCTTGCCCCACTGCCTTGGCTTGACGTAGTACTTCCTTGGGCGTGGGTGTAATAAGTTCCCCAACGCCCACCAAGTGCATCCCGACGGCACGCATGGCTGCCACGAAGTTCTGGCCTATGGCGATTCCCAGGTCGGCAAGCATACGGCGTAGCTGGCTCTGGGCGCAGCGGGTCACCACGATGTGATCTGCCAGGAGAACTCCGCTGGCCGTATGCACGGCCCATTGCCGTGGGGTGGATTCAAGGGGGCCATAGACGCTTAGCCCAGCCCTCAGACTGGCCGTGTTCAGGCTTGCGACGGGTCCGTATCCAAGCTGCGAGGACGAGTCGCCACCCAGGAAGTCCAGACGAACAGCGCGTGTGGTGGTGCGGACATCCAGGTGATGGCTGGCTGCGTAGTTGCGCAAATGGCGCAGGATCTCGTTGCGTTCCTGCATTGCCGCGGGGTCGGCTGCGTCGCAGCGCTGGAGCATTCCCGTGTGGACCGCTGGTCCGGTGGTCGACAAAGTACCAAAGCCATCCAGCACGATGGAACCTATGCCATAGCGGCTGAGCTCGCTGGCAACAGCCAAGCCGGACAGGCCGGTGCCGATCACCACGGTGGTAGTCCGTTCCGTGACGGAATCAGGAGTGAGTGACACTGCTTGGGTTCCTCCTTGACGTGTGTGCCTTTCGGCAGCGCGTGGGATCGCGTCCGAGTTCCCCAAGCGGCCGCAAATAAATGGCCGGATTGTGTCCTGGGACACTTTTGCCGGCCATTCGGTGACTCGAACACTACCGAACTTTTTCTGCCATGGATAGCCTCCGCGACAGCGTGTTTTGGATGTTCATCCGCAGCGCAACACGGAGGGCGGTGAGCATGCCGAAAACCGAGCCCGGACCGTTATCCACATAGCCCACAGTCGCCTTGATTCGGCATTGCCAACCGAGAATAGTGGGCATTGGAAGGAGAACCCTGCGGGTTTCTTCGGCCCCGGCTATTGGTTGCACACCAGCAAGGGAACACCGGTACGGAGAACCTCTGGCAGAATGGCCGGAACATCAAGCAGTAGGTGGAGAGGCGGGCCCCATGGACCAGCACGGCAGACACATTGAAGAACCACGGGACGGCGAGGACCAGGCTGTGTCGCCTGGTGGAATCGTCGTCGGAGTGGACGGTTCCGAGCATGGTCAATGCGCCCTTGTATGGGCTGCGCGTGAGGCGGAACGGCGCCAACTTCCCCTGCATATAGTCACGGCTTATTCGGTGCCCATCTTCGCAGCATCCGGCCTGGACGGCGGATACGCCACTGTGGACGATTCCGTGATCCGCGAGGGCGCGGAAGCAATCGTCAAGCAGGCCATGGACAAGGTCTCCAGTTACAACATTGACGTCGATGCTTCAGTGGAGAATGGCGATGCCGCGGGTGTCCTCCTTGACCTCTCTGCGAACGCTGCACTCCTGGTGTTCGGCAGCCGTGGCCGTGGCGGCTTCGTCGGGCGTCTCCTGGGCTCGGTCAGCAGCGCGTTGCCGGCCCACGCCAAATGCCCCACCGTAACGGTCCCGCTGTACTGCGCCGACCGTTTGGGCGAGAACACCGAGGACAAGCACATCAAGGCTGAGCACGCCAAAGCCGGGCCCCGCACGGTGGAAAACGTCGTCGCCGTGGGTGTGGACGGTTCGGAGCAGGCCCGCGTCGCTGTCCTGGAGGCAGCCGAACAAGCTCAGCGGATGGGGGCAAAGCTCCGCGTCATTTGCGCAGTCCCGCAGTACAGCGGCTCCTTGGCTTGGGTGCCAGCACCTTTGGACCGCGATG
Organism: Arthrobacter sp. 2762; assembly: GCF_040548745.1. Lineage (NCBI taxonomy): Bacteria > Bacillati > Actinomycetota > Actinomycetes > Micrococcales > Micrococcaceae > Arthrobacter > Arthrobacter sp. 2762. Next base: position 569,851 of record NZ_JBEPSI010000001.1, on the reverse strand, counting down.
CCCTGTTCGCGGACATCAAAGTCCAGTTGGATGCAGGCGTCGCCTGGCTCCGCAGCCACTTCCCGCAGCTGCCTGTGGAAACAGACCTGAGGGACGGCTCACCTGTTGACGTCCTGGTTGAGGTCAGCCGGGGCGTGGAGTTGGTTGTCCTGGGTACGCGGGGCCGTGGTGGTTTCGCGGGCATGCTCCTTGGTTCCACCTCTGATGGCGTGCTCCATCACGCCAAGGGGCCTGTCCTCGTTGTTCCGGACCGAGAGGACCCGCGGCTGGCAGACCGGCCCAAATTCGGACCCATGCTCGGCGCGGCTTAGGGCCATGGCGCGCACCGTCCATGGATAACCAGCAGCCTGGGAAGCATAGGCAGGAAAACAGTGCCGGCCCGGATGCAAGCGGCCCGGTGTTCATTCGGGACATTGCGGATATCCGGGCGGACATGCTCCCCGAGGTCGGCGGCAAGGCCGCCAATCTCGGCGAGCTGAATGCCGCCCGCCTTCCAGTGCCGCCCGGCTTTTGCCTCACAACGTCCGCCTACCGGTACGCCCTTTCAGCGAGTGGTATGGAGGAGATCTTTGCACTTCTGCAGGACGCCGGAGCGTCTGACCTTGACGTACGGAATAGCCTCGCCGCCCGGGCAAGGTCCTTGGTGCTCGACGCCGGAGTACCCACCGACGTTGCTGAATGGGTTCAGGCGGCATATCGGAAGCTGGGAGACGCTGCCCCCGTCGCGGTGAGGTCCTCAGCCACGGCCGAGGACTTGCCCTTCGCCAGTTTCGCCGGGCAGCAGGACACTTTCCTGAACGTAGTGGGAGCAGACGCAGTCCTGGACGCCGTAAGCCGCTGTTGGGCATCGCTCTGGACGGACCGGGCAGTGAGCTACCGGACAACCAACGGTATTGACCATGCCACGGTGACGCTGGCCGTCGTTGTCCAGGAGATGGTGGATTCCGCGACGGCCGGGGTGATGTTCACGGCCAACCCGGTTACGGGGCGGCGCCGTGAAGCTGTGATCGATGCCAGCCCTGGTCTGGGCGAAGCCGTGGTGTCAGGCGCCGTTAACCCGGATCAATACGTAGTTGATACGCAGAGCAACTCCATCCTGAAACGGACGCTTGGTGACCGGCAGGTAGAGATCAAATCGCTTGCCGGGGGTGGCACCGAACGAATTGAGCGGGCCGATCATGCCGCGGCAGGCGAAAACCACTCCGTGCAGCCGTGCCTCAGCGATGACCAGATCCGCGCGCTGGCCGACTTGGGGAGGCGTGTCGAGGCCCAGTATGGAGCCCCGCAGGATACGGAATGGGCGATCGATTCCTCCGGGAAACTGTGGCTCACGCAGGCAAGACCCATTACTACCCTCTATCCGCTGACCTCGCGAGTGCCCGCGACTCCCGGTGAGCACGCGTTCCTGAACTTCAGTCTCGCCCAAGGCCTCACCAGGCCTCTGACGCCCATGGGTCTGGCGGGTATCCGCCTGATAGCCTCCAGCGTTGCCAGCAGGGCGGCTTTCGATGTCCCCGATCCACGCTCAGGACCATCGCCCTACTATGAGGCCGGGCAGAGGATCTTCTTCGACTTCACGTCCGTGCTGCGCAGCAACGTGGGCAGGGCCATTGTGCCACGCATCTTTGACATCATGGAGGCCCGTTCTGCGGCCGTGATTCGTGGCCTTTTCGATGACCCGCGGTTCGCCGTCACCATCAAAACTCCGATAAGACTCATCCGGCACGTTGCGCCCGTTGCCGCTAAATACCGTGTTCCAGAGTCGGTGATCCGGGCTCTTTTCCGTCCCGACGCGGCAATGAAGCGCCAAGAGCAGCTTGAGGCAGAACTCCATCAGGCGCTCCAAGTGCCGGAGGGTATCACCGCCCATCAGCGGATCGCCCACGTGCAGAGAATCCTGGGGGAGGAAGTATTCGCAACGGTTCCCCAAGTCCTGCCCCTTCCGGTCCTGGGCTTTGCGATGCTTGGGCTCGTCCGGAAAGTGCTGGGTGAGCAAGCTCCCTTGGACCAGCTCCAAACGGTGATTCGTGGGCTGCCCAACAATGTCACCACCGAGATGGACCTTGCACTGTGGCAGCTTGCAAGGGAAATCAGGGAAGATCCGGAGGCCTTGGCGTTCCTGACTTACCCCGCACTCGAAGAACTCGTTCAGCAGTTCAAGGGCCGGGAACTTCCAGCAGTTGCCCAATCCGGGCTCGAAGCTTTCCTGCGCACCTATGGGCACAGGGCTGTGGCTGAGATCGACCTCGGCATGCCCCGATGGTCGGATGACCCCACCCACATACTTGGCGTCGTGGTCAACTATCTGCGGCTCGAGCGCACCGCCGACGCACCCGACCAGCAGTTCGGCAAAGCTGCCCGGGAGGCAGATGAACAGGTTGCCAGGTTGGTTGCGCGGGCAAGGGCCAAGAGTCCGCTCCACGCCAAGCTGGTCCGCACGGCGTTGGACCGTACGCGCAGGTTTGCAGGAATGAGGGAGCTGCCCAAATACAACCTGGTCCTCGGCTTGGCCTCAGCCAGGGAACAGCTATCGCTGGTCGGAGCAGAACTGGCAGAGGCAGGGCGGATTGAGCGCGCCGAGGATATCTTCTTCCTGGACCTCAATGAAGTAGAGACTGCCCTGGCTGGCAACAGGCTCCACCAACTTGTGGCAGATCGCCGCGCTGACTACGCGCAGGAACTGAGGCGTCGGCATATTCCGCGGGTATTGCTCTCAGATGGGACAGAACCCGAAGCCACTGCTGCAGCTGGCAGAACCCCAGCTTCTCCCGGAACCCTCTCCGGCAGTCCGGCGTCGGCGGGCGTCATCACAGCCCCGGCGCGGGTCATCCTGGACCCCGTTGGCGCCCATCTGGAACCAGGGGAAATCCTTGTAGCGCCCTCCACCGACCCCGGCTGGACGCCCCTGTTCCTCACCGCCGGCGGGCTGGTCATGGAAATGGGCGGTCCCAACTCCCACGGCGCCGTTGTGGCCCGCGAATACGGCATACCGGCGGTGGTGGGCGTGCCCGACGCAACCCTGCGGATCGGCTCAGGCCAGATCATCACCGTGGATGGAGCAGCAGGAACTGTAACCACGACACCAGGTGACGCGCCCGGCTAGGCGTGCTGGTGTGACTCGTGCTCGGAGTGGCTCACGGGCTCCAGCTGGAAGGTGCAGTGCTCGGTATCGAAATGGCGCCCCAGGCAGGATCCAAGCTGGTCCAGGATGCTGTCTGCCCCGCTGGCGTTAAGGACCTCGTCTTCCACCACAACATGGGCGGAAAACACGGGCACCCCGGAAGTGATGGTCCAGATGTGGATGTCGTGCGCCTCCACTACGCCGTCCACGGCAAGGATGTGCTCGCGGATCATGTTCACGTCCACGCCCTTGGGGGTAGCTTCCAGAAGTACGTCCACAACATCGCGGAGCAGGTGCCAGGCGCGGGGGATGATCATGAGTGCGATCAGGACCGAGGCGATGGGATCGGCGGCCGTGAAGCCCGTGGTCATGATGACGATGGCTGCCGCAATAACTGCGATGGAGCCGAGAAGATCGCCAAGGACCTCAAGATAGGCCCCACGGACGTTGAGGCTTTCCTTTTGGGCCCCCTGGAGGATCATCAGGGAAATGAGGTTGGCTACGGCGCCCAGGATCGCCGCCCACAGCATGACGTCCGTATGGATTTCCGGCGACTCCCCAAAGCGGCGGATGGCCTCGATCATGATGACGACTGCGATGACGATGAGTACAAGGGCGTTGGCCAAGGCCGCCAGGACCTCGGCCCGTTGATAACCGTAAGTCCGTTGATCGCTCGCCGGGCGGGTAGCGATCCAGGCCGCCATCAACGCGATGAATACGCCTGCGGCGTCGGACAGCATGTGGCCTGCATCGGCCAGCAGCGCCAGCGATCCGGAGATGAGCGCGCCAACCACCTGGATGCCCACCACACCTAAGGTGATGGCCAGGACTGCAATAAGCCGTTTGCGATGCTTGCCGGTTGCCGTTACTCCGTGGGAGTGGTTGTGATCGTGCCCCATGCCTACAAGGCTAGCCCCAGCCGAGCTCATGCAGGCGGTCGTCGTCAATTCCGAAGTGGTGGGCGATCTCGTGGATCACCGTTATGGCCACTTCGTCGATGACTTCCTCGCGGGTGGCGCAGATGTCCAGGATGGGTTGGCGGAAAATAGTGATCCGATCCGGCAATGAGCCCGCTTCCCACCAGGAGTCGCGTTCGGTCAACGGTACGCCCTCGTACAAACCAAGTAATACGGTGTCCGGATCTTCATCTGGGTGCGGGGTGTAGTCGTCCTCGATGAAGATTGCCACGTTGTCCATGGCGCTGGCAGCTTTGGGCGGGATCAGCTGCAAAGCGTCGCTCACAGCTTCTTCGAACTCCTCCGGCGACATTTGGAACGGCGCGGCAGGAAAATCCGCGTCAACTCCGGCCAATCCAGCGCCCTCGGTGGGGGCGTGCTCGATCGGGCTATGCACTGCCTTCCGCTCCGGAAGCGGCGAGGACGGGAGATCGCCGTCGGGAACGATGGGCAGGCCGGGAGGGAGATTCGCGGACATGATCCGACTCTAGTCCCAACAAGGAACATTGAGGCCCTGGAGCCGATACTCGCTGGTGCACCGTCCCCAGGTCATGCTGAACTGTTCGAGTGCGACCTCGTCGAACGGCATTCCGTAGGCCAGCCCCGCATATCACCAACGAACGAACAGGAACCGCATGACCGCCACTCCTACCTCCGCACCTGAGCCCCTCGACGTCGTCGTGGTAGGTGAGGCGCTCATCGACATCGTGGAGTCGCCCGATGGGCAGATCGAATATCCCGGAGGCTCACCGGCCAACGTTGCTTACGGGCTCGGCCGCTTGGATGTGAAGGCCGGCCTGCTGACCGCCATCGGACGGGACCAGCGAGGCGACGCCATTGCGGCACACCTTCAGGGCGCCGGCGTGGTACTGCTGCCCGGATCAAAGTCGCTGGGCAAGACGGCGACGGCGACCGCCCGGATCGCTGCCGACGGTTCGGCTGAGTACACGTTCGAGATTGATTGGGCACTTGCTCCGCTCGCGCTGCCATATGCCCCAAGAATCCTGCACACAGGCTCGATCGCCACATTCCTTGAACCTGGGGCCAGCGTTGTCCGGAGCCTGTTGGAGCAGGCGCAGGGCGGCTGCATGATTACCTACGATCCCAACATCCGCGCTGATCTCCTCGGCAGCCACCACGAGGCACTTTCCCTCTTCGAAGAGTTGGTGCCATTGACGGACGTCGTGAAAATGAGCGCCCACGACGCCCGTTGGCTGTACCCGGGCAAAGCGCTGGAGGACACTGCCAGTCACCTGCTGGCACTGGGCACGGCACTCGCGGTAGTGACCCAGGGCTCCAATGGTTCGCTCATGGCCACCCGGCACATGCAACTAACGGTCCCCGCCATCCCCTCGAACGTGGCCGACACCATCGGCGCCGGGGATTCATACATGTCGGCACTCATTATGGGACTGCTCCTGCGCGGCAGCGACGGTCTGGCGCCTACCGTTCTGGAGCGGATCGGCACCATCGCATCGATGGCGGCATCCATTACCGTTGGCCGTCCGGGCGCCAATCCGCCCACGCACCGCGAGCTCCTTGCGGGTATGGCCCGCTAGCTCACTTTGCTGTTCGCCGGGCAATCCTCGATGTGCGCCCGGCAAGCCTTGGCGTGCGCCGGGTAACCCTTGGCGTGCGCCGAGTCAGGGCCACGCCGATCAAGCAAACCACGCCACCGATCAGTCCCCAGATGGTTGGGACTTCCTGAAGCACAGCCCAAGAGATGAGGATGGTGGTGCCGGGGACAAGGTACGTCGTGGCGGCCAGTTTCCCGGCCGAGATCAAGGACAGCGCATACGCCCATGTTGTGAAGGCGATGGCCGTAGGGAAGATGCCCAGATAGACCAAGCCGAGTGTGGCCGGCAGCGGCGCTGACTGCACCTCCGTGATCAACTGCCCTGTCCACGGGAGGCAGCAAACAGCGCCCACCATGATGCCGAACCACGTGGCTTGCCCGGCCGTAAACTTTCGCAGGACCGGCTTCTGGAGGATCGCGCTGACAGAGGCGAGCACGGCGGCAAGCAAGCACAACAACACCCCGGCCACATCCGCCGTCGAACGCTGTCCCGAGCCGAGGGCGATCATCGCCACGCCACCAAACGCAACGGCACTGCCAATCAGAAGCCACCGTGGGAAGCCTTCCTTGAGGACCACTCCGGCGAGGACTGCGATGAGGATCGGCGAGACGTTGATCAGCATGGCGCTGGTACCGGCGTCGAGCATGTGCTCCGCAGCGTTCAGCGCCACGTTGTAACCGCCGAACCACATCACCCCGTACGCCACGATGGGCAACCATTCCTTGCCCCGCGGCCAGACTTTCAGGGTAGGCAGCACCACGATTCCAAGAACGACGGCGGCAACCGCCAACCGTCCGAGCGTCAAGGAGCCGGGGGAGAAGCTCGGGCCCACAGCGCGGATGCCGACGAACGCTGAAGCCCACAGGACTACGGTGACGACGACGGCGGCGATGCCAAGTTTGCTGATGGGAGCTGAAGGCGCGGGGGTGTTGCGCGGTTGCATGCCGGGGGACGGCTGGCCGGGTTCGGCCGGGGTGGTGGTTGTCATAGAGCCAATCTAGTGCCGGGGAGGCTGGCCGGGCTGGCGGTTTTCGGACGCGTCACGGCAAGAAACTGCCAATGTTTGACGGAGCGTGTTGTCAGGGGTTAGCTTATCGATGTTCGATATTAACGAATGACGATAACTACTTGGGGGAATTATGGGTTCACGAGGAAATATCGCAGAGTCGCTGGCGCGCGTGCGGGTGCTTTCGAGGGTGGATTCGGCGGTACTCATTGTCGTCGCGGTGGCGGTGGCAATTGCCACATCGGTTTCGACTGTCTCGGCAATTATCAGCAATGGCGCCGGAGAGGTGGTCCTGCGACTGCCCCTGGACTCTTCGGCCGGGGATTCCTCCGTCAGGGGGCCGGAAGCATTGAACCTGGGTGCGGTGGGACGCTATTCGCAAGTGGAGGTGAGCGTGCCTGCCCTCCCGGAATATGAGGCTTCCCTGCTGGGGTGGTCGGCGGCCATGAACCTGCTGGCCGTCCTCTGTGTTGTTTCCCTCCTGGTCCTGCTGGCGTATCGGCTCACGAGCAGGGTTCTCTTCGCACCGCACACCGCTGCCATCGTTGGACTTGCGGGCGCGCTCCTGGCCATTTCCGGAAGCGCTGCCCAGGTCCTCGATTCCACCGCAAAGCACCGCCTGGCCGAACAGCTTGGAGTCATTCCGGGGAGCGCCGGTGAAACCTTGGTGTACATCGTGGAGTTCAACCCCACATCCTTGGTGGCTGGCGCGGCGCTGGTTTTGCTGGCGGGTGTGTTCCAGTTCGGGCGGGGCCTGCAGCGCGACACGGAGGGCCTTGTCTGATGCCGGCCGAAGAGACGATCGCCATTCACTGCAGGCTCGATGAGTTGCTGGAGCTCCGCGGCATGACACTGACGGAGCTCAGCCGTCGCGTTGGGGTGAGCCTCGTCAACCTGTCCGTCCTCAAAAACGACCGGGCCAAGGCCATTCGGTTCTCCACACTGACTGCCATCTGCGAGGCGCTTGATTGCCAGGTCGGCGACCTCCTCGAGCACGTCCCGTAGTCGCTATTGGAGAGTCGTGCAGACCTCGATTTGGGAATATCGCCATCTATGCTCTAAAGTTTTAGAGTCCAGTTCGGACGGGTGAGAACCGAAAAGAACGCATAAAGTGTTGTTTTTCCTCGCATAATCCGAATTGAGTTCAGGCCCCCATCGTCTAGCGGCCTAGGACACCGCCCTTTCACGGCGGCGGCACGGGTTCGAATCCCGTTGGGGGTACGCAAGGCAAGTGGTAAATCGGATGAAAAATGTCTGGTAAGCTAGAAGCCTTGAAAAAAACGCGGTAGAGATACTGCAAACGCAAGGCCCTGTAGCGCAGTTGGTTAGCGCGCCGCCCTGTCACGGCGGAGGTCGCGGGTTCAAGTCCCGTCAGGGTCGCTCTGAGCACCGGAAGTAATTTCGGTTCTCAAGGTGACTTGTCACCTAGGCTCTGTAGCTCAGTTGGTAGAGCGTTCGACTGAAAATCGAAAGGTCACCGGATCGACGCCGGTCGGAGCCACCACTGGGAAGCATCAGTTCTTCGGAACTGGTGCTTTTCTTCTTTAACACGTCGCCAAACCCCTTACGAGGTCCCCAGGAAGTTTGGGTGTCGCCAGACGGGCGGGTGCGAAGCGTAGGCCCCCATGTATGCCTACGCTTCGCCGCTGTGGACTAGGCTTTCAGCTTCGGCTTCACATCCTTGTTGTAAATGCCTTCCAGTGTTCCCTTCAACTCGGTCAGCGTCGCTTGCACATCGGCCTTTTCATTCATGATCCTGGTAGCCGCCTTGGCCATCTCTTGGTCTCCGCCGGGGAGGAACGTCCGTGCAAAGTCCTGGGTGCGGGTCTCCTTGAGTTGGTCTACGACAGTTTGGAATTCCGGCGTCTGGGCAACAATCGCCGAGATATCTGCCGCCTCCGCTACCGGTAGGTAGCCGGTTGCAGCAGACAAAGTAGACGTGCTCTGCGCATTCGTCATGAACGTGATGAACTTGGCCGCTGCAAGCTGCCGTTCCGGCGACGTTTTGCTGGCGATCACCAAACCGGAACCGCCCGTGGGGCAAACCTGCGAGGCCGCGGCTGACCCGCCCGGCAAGAACCCGACGTCGATCCTCATGTTTGCTTCCTTCGCCGCCTTAAGGGTGGAAGCGAGGTCGGCGGACGAGCTGATCGTGGCGCTGATGGCACCGGCTTGAAGATCGGTAATGGCATTCTTGGAGGAGACTCCGGCCCAGCCATTCTTCACAATGGAGTCCTGCACCCACTGCATCGCGGCAACAGATTCGTTTGAATTTGCCGTAATCTCCCACTCCTTGGACCAGCCGCCGCCTTGGCCCCAGAGAACGTTTTGAAGCGTCCAGCCGGCATAGCCAGCGATCGCGGGGTACTGGTAGGCGTTCTGGTATCCCGAAGCTGAGGCATTTGCCGACTTAGTCCTGGGTGCCCACTCGGCGAACTCTTCCCAGGTTTTTGGCGCCCGCTCGGGAACTCCGGCCGCCTTGAAGTGGTCCTTATTGAAGTAGAACAACGGCGTTGACCGGGCGTAGGGGACTGCCCACAGCTGATCAGAATGCTTGTAATCGGCGATCAAACCGGGCTTGTAGTCGGAGGAGCTGACGTTGACAGCTTTGAGAAGGGCATTAATCGGAAGGATGGCCCCTGAGACCGCGTAACGGAACCACCACACATCCGATGCCACAACCACGTCCGGTACTTCGCTCCCGGCTTGGGAAGTTTGGAACTTTTGCGCCACTTCCTCGTAGTTTGAACCTCCGGTGATGAGGTTGACTTTGACATCCGGATTGGCCGCTTGGAAGGCCTCTATCAGCTTCTGCTCCGTATCCCGGGACTTACCGGGATGGCTGGACATGAAACTGATGCTTGGGGCAGGTTTGATCTTGGACCAATCCTCCGGGGAGAGCGTCTTTGCTGCTGTGCTTCCGGCATCCGTCGACGGACCGCCACAAGCTGCAAGCGCGACGGCGGTGACTGAGGCTCCAGCCAAGCCGAGGAAATGCTTCCGGGAAAGTGATTTTGACATAGAGGAAGTGCCTTTCTAGTGATCGAGGTGCTTGAGCATCCTCGAAAGGGTGGAGTTTTAGCCGGTAACCGAGCCTTGAGTGAGCCCGGAGACGATGTACCGCTGCAGAGCGGCAAAGATGAGCAAGATCGGTAGAAGGACGATCACCGCGCCGGCCATGAGCATGCCCCAGTTCTGGGTGCTGCCATCGCTGTTGACCAGCTGCGTCAGGCCCACAGGAAGGGTCATCATGTCTGGATGGTCCGTGACGATCAGTGGCCAGATGTACTCGTTCCATTCAGAAACGATCGTCACCAAGGCCACGGTCGCGATGCTCGGCACGGACACCGGGACAACGATTTTCCAGAGCTTGCGCCAGTGGCCCGCGCCGTCGATTTCCGCGGATTCCAGGATTGCCGGCGGCAGTGTGAGGAAATGCTGCCTCAGGAGGAAGGTGCCAAACGCCGTTCCCAAGCCCGGAAGGATAATTCCCCAATACGTATTGAGCCCTCCCATGCCTGCGATCAAAACGTAGTTGGGAAGCACGGAAACCTGCGGCGGGACCATCAGCGCAACCAGGATCAGGAGGAAGATCACCCTCTTGAAGGGGAAACGGACAAACACGAGTGCATAGGCCGTGAAGACTGCCAGTACGCACTTAATGGTGGATCCGATGACCGTGACGATCACGCTGTTGAGGAAGAATCGCGCGAAGGGCACGGTAGATGCTGCGTCTGCATAGTTCTGCAGGTTTGGGCTCTTCGGCAGCAGGGTCAGGTTTGTTGTGACGATTTCGCCCGGCGCCTTGAGGGAAGACAAGATCATCCATAGGAGGGGCACGAAGACAACCAAGGTTGCCAGCAGAAGGGGGACGTAGCCCCCGGCAATCGTCCTGCCGAGGTTTTGCCAGGAGAAGGGACGGTCACGGCGTGGTGTGGCTTCAACGGTGTTGGTGCTCATGAGTAGTGAACCTTTCGCTCCACGAAGCGCAACTGCACAGCTGTCATGACGAGCAATCCGGCGAACAGCACAACGGAAATGGCCGCGGAGTATCCGGCTCGGTTGTATGAGCCGAATGCCTGGAGATAGGAGTCAAAGATCAGGGTGCTGGTTCCGTTGCCGGATGGAGTCATGATGCGGATGATGTCGAACGCCTGCAGGGAGCTCAGCAGTGAGGTGATCAGGAGGAAGAAACTGGTGGGGGAAAGAAGAGGAACCACCACCGACGTGAAGCGTCGCAGGCTACTCGCGCCATCCAAGGCGGCAGCCTCCAAAAGCTGGGGCGGAATGGACTGCAGGCCCGCCAGGTACACCACGGCGCAATAGCCGAGGTTCTTCCATACGTACACGATGATGACCATGAGCAGTGCCAGTTTCGGATCGTTGACCCACTGGGGACTTGCCTGGCCAACAGTGCGGAGAATCCATGAAAGGACGCCGTACGTTGGGTCGAAAATAAACAACCACACCAGGCCGACACCGACGCCGGAAAGGACGTAGGGGGCGAAGACCACGGCCCGCGCGAATGTCGTGCCCTTCAGCCTCTGGTTCAGGGCCAACGCAACCAGCAGGCCCAGGATCATCGCACCGCCAACGGTGGTGATGGTAAATATGGCTGTTACGCCCAGCACGCTTGAAGCGTCAGCGGAGGTAAAGAACTCCGCATAGTTGCCCAGCCCCACAGTCGTTGCAGTGGCGGCCCCCAGCGTCCAGTCCAGGGTGGAATAGTAGAAGTTGGTGACGAGAGGACGGTAGGTAAAGAGGAGGATGAGCAGGACATTGGGTGCCGCGAAAGCGGTAAAAACCCATGCGTCCCTGCGTGTTCTCCGATTCCACCGTCGGTTCTTCGGCGTGCCTATTGGCTGTCTCTGGACCGGAGCCCTGCTTGTTTGCGAATCACTTGTGTTTAATCTGCCCATGGAAAACCCTCACGTTGACCCCCTCGTCATCGCTGTCCGGGCGACTTAGCACTTACAAAAAAGCATTTGTTTCACGTTTGACCTGACAACCTAACTTCAGGTCATTGGTCAACCTACACATAAAGATCGATTATCACAAGACCCGATTTGAGGACCGTGAAATTGGACTTCTGCGGCGTGCAGACGCGGTTTTCGGCCACGATCAAGCGCCGAAACTATCATGCTAATACGTCCTAACAAAGTGCAGCCATAACTTTGCACGAATGTGCAAAAAGGTTGACCAGAACGTTCTGCGGCTTGAAGAATTACACAGAGGACCGGCTCGCGTCGCGTCTACCTTGAGCTGCTTTTGCATGGAACATCCGTATCGGACTGGATCTTCCACGTGGAGGTCAGGAGAAGGGGGTTGATAACCGAATCGGAGCACTAAGTGATCTTCAGCGTGGATACGCAATGGTGGCAGATGTGTCTGGCCTTGGCCGCGGCGCTGGTCCTATCGACAGCCATAGGGTTCGAACGCCAGAGTAAGAACAAGTCTGCGGGCATGAGAACACATGCCATGGTGGGATTGGGCGCCGCACTGTTTATGGTCGTGAGCAAATACGGCTTTAGTGACGTATTGATGGTGGACCTGGTGAGGCTGGATCCATCCCGGCTGGCGGCTCAAGTTGTCTCCGGCATTGGCTTCATAGGGGCGGGGCTGGTGTTCGTGCGGCGTAACCAAGTCCGTGGATTGACGACAGCAGCCTCCATCTGGGTTACAGCAGCAGTCGGGACGTCCGCCGGGGCAGGCCTCTTGCTTCCGGCCGTATTCGTCACCGCAGCCCACTTCGTCATCGTCTACGTCTATCCCGTGGTGACTGCGAAGCTGCGCTTTGGTTTGCCAAGCCAGTGGCTGTTGAAAGTTACGTATATGGACGGTGTGGGAGCCCTGAGGGACGTGCTCCGAACCTGCACCGAGCAAGGATTCCGTGTTCAGGGCTTCGCTACGACACGGGGTTCGGCCGAGTCCAAGGGCGTGATGGATCGGCTGATGACAGCTACAGAAACCCCCGCCACAGCCGACCTCATTGAGATAGAGCTGGAGATTGAAGGCACCATGGCAGCGTCGGATATCGTCGCCCAACTGTCTCAACTCACCACGGTTACTGAAGTTTCCCTCGTGGACGAATCGGAATAGGAAGAACGAATGATCGAGATTCAGGGCCACCGGGGCGTTCTGGCCACACGGCATGGGAATACGCTGGCAAGCTTTGTTGAGGCACTTCGACTTGGCGTTGATGCGATAGAAGTGGACGTCTGGCTCACGTCTGACATGCAACTGGTATTGAGACACGACGCCGTCATCGGCACCGCCGACATCAGGTTGGAGACCATGCTTCAGGCCGTGGTTGAGAAGCAACCGGCCACGATTACCGACGTCGATCCTGAAACACGTGCGCCGTCGCTGTCTGAGACCCTTGCCTTGTTGCGCTTCGCCAATGCCGCCGATGTCGTTCTGGACATTGAGGTCAAAACTGACGGTGCGGCCTGGGACCAGTATGGCCACGGAATAGTGACTGAATTGTCCAAGATGCTGAAGGCTCACCAGGGCGAACAGGCCTTGCGCGTGCGCAGCTTTGATCCCCAAATCATCCGGGCAATGTCCGGGATGTTGCCGGGAGTCCCGTTGGTAGCGCTCAGCAGGGAGAGCCTCGTCCGGTCGGTAGGCCTCTATCCTTCCACCGTTAAAGACCTCGTGACCGCTGCCTTGGCAACCGGGGCTTCCGCCGTTGCGCCCGCTTTTGGAATTCTCGACGCCGGATTGGTCGCCGAAGCCCATAGCGCCGGACTCAAGGTGTTTCCTTGGACTCTGGCGACAAGTGATGAAATCAGCGCAGCCGTCCAACTCGGAGTTGATGGTATCTGCGTCAACGATGTAGCTCTGGCCCGGCAAGTTCTGGGCAGATTGGGCGAGCCTCTTGCCGCGCCCCGCCCAATGACGTTGCCATTGCTGGATATGGGTTCCCGGGCGTAGGCAGGGGAACCTGGTCCGGCTCGTGCCGACCAGATTGAGTCTGCCCAGCTCCTCTATTTTTCAGCTTCGGGGCAGCCCCAGGATTTGGGGTTTTCCTGGCAGGTGTCGGCGACGAGTGCTTTTTCTGTTTTCCAGACCTGGATGGTTTTGGGTGCTGTGGTGAGGTCCAGGGTTCCGTTGATGGGCAGTGGTGGGCCGTTGTTGACGGAGTAGGTGCCGGTGAAGTTGGTGGTGATGGTGGCGGGGTAGTTCCCTGTTGCTGTGTAGCTGTGGCTGGTTCGGGTGTCGTTGAGGAGCCAGTCGGCTTCGGGGATGGAGTAGCCGGCTACCGGGGTGGGCCCGAGGGTGGTGGCGTCGCCGAAGTTGTAGGTGAAGTTTGCCGGGGTAGCTGTCAGGTGGACTGCTTGGCCGAGGATGGTGACGTCGAAGGCTTGTTCTTTGGCGGTGGTGTAGAAGTTCGTGGGTCCGCCTTTGAGGGTGTGGGGGAAGGGTTGGGCTTCGAGGGTTCCCGGGTTGACGGGCAGTTGGCGGAAGTCGTTCAGGATCCGGGCTGCGATGTTGGCCAGGACGTTCTCGGGTTTGGCGTCGTACAGGCACGTGGGACCGCTGACTGGGATCCAGTTGGTCCAGCCGGGGTTGGTGATGGACTTGGGTGCTTGTTTCCAGATCACCGGTGTTCCTTCATCACCGCCCGGTGTTGTGGCAGGGCAGCTTAAGGCCAGGCAGCCGGGATCGACGGTGTCGGGACCGTCTGCCCGGCAGTGGGTATCCGCCATGTATTGGTTGGGGTCGTCTGGTGACGTGCCGCCCTCCAGGTTCGGAGCCATATGCCCAGTGGCCGGATCATTGGTATACCTTGCGCCTATCTCGATGCCCTCGTCGCCAGCGTTGTTTGCGGCCCAAACATCTTCGGCCGCAGCAGGTGAGGCGCAGCTGAATACTCCAAAGACTAGAGTCGCCACCAATACCAAGACTGTGTTTCTAGGCGACACTTCACGCAATAACGCCAAGGTCCACCACGATCCAGGTGCTCTTGTCGAAAGAGGCGAAAAGCGCGAAAGCATCGTTAGAAGCCTCCGACCTAGTCCGGCCGGCTGACCCATCCGGGTTGTAGTAGTCGATCTGTTCCTGAATCACTTGGACCTTGGCCACTTTTACGGTCTCTGCACTCCAGTGCACTTCGATTACTGGCACAGAAATCTTGCCGCCGGCCAACCAACGCCCCTTGGTATATCCGTCTTCTCCCGATTCCTGAAGTCGAACGCAAAGCCTGCAGTCGCGGGAGATCAATGGGAGCCACGAGGACATATCGCCTGTTTCATCCACATAGGAGAGTTGCGCATACCAATACCTGATAAACGCCTCCAGCCCCTCCTTCGTGTTCTCCTTCGCCAACTCGGGCATGACGGGCAGGGGAACATTCTGTGCTTTGCCCTTCGCATCCGCAGGCTTATACAGACCGGACGGAGCGGCGCTCCCGGAAGGAACCACGGGAGCACCTGAGCCGCTCGCACCCGGGGTGGGGGACGCCGTCGTCGAGCCTGTTTCTAAAGGTGGACTGCCCGGTGAACTGCCGCCTTGGCAACCGCTGAGAAGCAGCGAAACCCCGAGCGCAGCAGCCGCAAAGCGGACGGTGAGAACACTAAACGAGGCAAACGAAAGGCGTGGCATGACAGGCTCCCCAGCGGCTGTTTGGCGATGTGTCGGCCAGTCTAGGTGCCGCGGGCTCCAAGGACCCTCTCGAAGAGAACTGCCTGTGGATAACTCAACCTCTGTTCACCGCACCAAGGCGGGCGTAGTCTTGCCCTCGCCGGTTCGTCATCGCAGGCAATCCAACGGGGGACACCATGACCGAAACCACACGATTCAACACGTCCAGGCTTCTTGGCGGAAATCGCAGGAAAGGTACCGGCCGGCGAGGGAACACCCCGCTGCTGCTCGGCAGTCTTCTCACCGCAATACTGGCGCTCAGCGCCTGCTCCTTCCCGCTGCCGGTTGCGCAGCCTACGCCCATAGCATCGTCATCGAACGCCCCAACATCCAGCAACGCCCCAACGTCCAGCACTGAACCGTCTGCTGAGATCAGTGCAAGCCCGGGCGCTACCACAGGCACAGGCGGTGTCTACGGCGAGTTCACGTCCCTGTCCGAAGCGTGCATCTCCGTGAGCGCCGCGATGTTGAGCGTGACCATCCTGCCGTTGGCGGCCTTGGTGGGCGGCGACCAGGAAGATATCGAGAAGGCCAAGGAGGAACTGTCCCGGATGCAGGACAAAGTGCCCGAGGAACTGAAGCCGAGCTTTGAAAAGCTGAGGGCGTATACGGAGTCGGCCGGCACGGATTTCCGCAAGTACGGGGAGCCCGAGTTCGAGGAACTTATGAAGCCGATCCAGGACTGGATGGATAAGAACTGCAAGTAGGCGCCGCGCGGGTTCCCTTCACTCCGGATGCCTCTCACAAAGCGTCGGAGCTAGACGCTAGGGTGGTACTCAAGAGAAGGGGAGTGCTCGATGTCAGATCAGAACTTGCAGATCGACCCTGCGCCTGAGGGCGAGGTCCTCGGTACCGGACGCACCATCATCTCCGAGGCGGCTGTGGCAAAAGTAGCGGGCATCGCTGCGCGCACGGTTCCAGGTGTCTACTCCCTGGGCTCAGGTCCATCCCGCGCGCTTGGCGCTATCCGCGACGCTGTGGGCAGTTCGGACCACGCCGCGGGCGTTCGCGCCGAAGTGGGCGAGACCCAGGTGGCGGTGGACATCAACCTTGTGGCTGTCTACGGGCATCCCTTGCACGGCGTCGCCAACCAGGTCCGGGCTGCTGTTTACCGGGCTGTGGAGGAACTCGTCGGGCTCCAGGTCATCGAGGTCAACATCGAAATCAACGATGTCTATGTGGCTCCGCCACCCAAGCCCAAAACCGTCGTGGTCGAAAAGGAGGCACTGCAATGAGCATGACCGTCGTGGGAATCGCGATTGGCGCCTTCGTGGCGTTCATGTCCTTCCAGTTCGGGCTGTGGGGCTTCCTTATCTCGCTGCTCTTTATGGGCATTGGCGCCCTTCTGGGCCGTGCAGCTGAAGGCAAGCTTGATCTCCGCAGCGTCCTGGACGCCATTACGGGCCGGCGCTCTTCGTCATGAGCGTGGCTGAGGCTGTGGAACCTACCACCAGCCTGGCCGGCCATAACCGGATCAGTACCCAGGCTTTGACATCGCTGGCACAGGCCGCGGCCGCCGAGGCTCTCGGCGTGGAACCCGGCGACATCCGCGCCGATTGGTCGGACGACGACGGCCTGCTGGCTTTGTCCATCGTGGCACCTATCAGCATCCCCGCCCTAAGCGAGGTGCTGCGCAATCCACAGCGCGTCCAGGGCTTCGGCGGCTCCATCTGGGACCGTGCTGTGGCCGCAAAGGCAACAGTGTTGGAGCGTGTCACACGACTCAGTGGTTTCCGCATTAGCAGGGTGGATATCAGGATCAGTGGAGCCCACGTTTCAGAGGGAGGCCGCGTCCGGTGACACAGGACCAGGAAACAGCCACTGAACCTTCTGACGCCGGCTCGGGAGCCAGCCCCATCGCCGGCGAGGACCCGGCCATGAGCCGTATCCTGCGCAGGGAAACGCACTCGTCCCGGGCAGGGGCAGCCAGCATCGCTGCCGTGCTGGTGATCATTCTCTGTGTTATTGCTCTTCTGGAATCTGTGCTCCGGGCCATCGGGCAACCGCCATGGCTTGTTGACCCAAGCACAGCAGCTGAGCGTGTCATCGCACTTCCGGCGGGCATCCCGCCTCTTCTGCTTGGCGCCAGCGGTGCTGTCATTGCCATGGTCGGACTGTTCTTTCTCCTTCACGCCGTATTACCAGGCAGGAGGGCCCGGCATTTGCTGCGGGACCCACGGACCGCAGTCGTCGTGGATGACGAAGTGCTGGCCTCGGCACTTGCGCGTCGCGCGCGGACTGCCGCCAACGTGACGCCGGAACAGGTCATGGTGATTGTGTCCAGGCAATCGGTGGTGGTCAACGTCCGGCCCACATCAGGAAGCAGGGTCAGTGAAGAGGCCGTCCTCGAAGCAGTGCAGGCCGAGCTGGATGAAATGTCCCCCGTTCCCATGCCTACTGTTCGGGTGAACCTCTCTACCTCGGGGGTGGTCGGCGCGTGAACGAAACACCGCGTGCCCTTAACCGGGTACTTCTCTTCATCATTGGCGTGAAACTCCTGGCCATTGGGCTACTTCTTCTCCTGCTGGCGACTGTTCCGGCCGTAGCAACGTGGTGGCACGGCTGGGCCGCGGACATGTGGGCTCGTGCGGAGGACGCATTCCAGCAAACCCGGTTCCCCGGCCGTGAAGAAAGCTGGCTGTGGATCGTAGCCGGGGTGGTTTTGGTGGCCATCATTATTGCGATGGTCGCGTGGCTGTCGCAACAGGGTAAAGGCAGGGCAAACCTTCTGGTGGCCAGCGATGACGAGAGCCATGTGGAGGGTGAGGTCCAGATCGGTGGCGGCGTCGCAGAACAGGCGCTCCGCGCAGCTTTGGCAGATCGGCCGGACCTCGCGGGCGCCTCTGTGGCCACGTATGAGGTCAAAGGCCAGCCCGGATTGAGGGTGCGAATCCAGCCCCGGCAGGGAGTGGCACCGCACCTCCTAGCTGCCGAAATTTCACGCCTGGTTGAAGCCTTGGACCTGGTGATCGGCAAGAAGACCCCCGTATTGGTCCATATGGCATCAGGGGCACGTGCGAAATTTACAAAAGCTGAACGGGTTCGCTGACTGTCCTGGCTAATTTTGCCGAATGTTTCACTCCGGGTGTTTTGCGTTGCTTAACCCTCGCGTATGCCAATAGTTTGAAAGTAGAGGGGGAAAACTCCCTGATGCGATTGATTGCTTTGCAGGATAAATCCCGGGAGCGATCAGCGTTCCAACCGTTACGAAGGAGAGCACCATGAGTGAAGAAACCACGGGAGCGGAAGCAGTAGAAGGCGCTGCGGGCAATGCCAAGGAAGTAGCTGGCGAGGCGCTTGAAAATGCGAAGGAATTTGCCGGCGAGGCGGCGGAAAACGTCAAGGAGTTCGCTGGCGTGGCTGCAGAAAATGTCAAGGAATTCGCCGGAGATGCAGCAGAAAACGTCAAGGAATTCTTCTCTGGTGACGTCGGGGAAAATGCCAAGGAACTAGCTGGCGACGTTGCGGAGAAGTCCAAGGAAATTGCCGGAGACGTCACTGAAAACGTGAAGGGCCTCGGCTCCAAGATCGCAGGCCTGTTCAAGGGCGGGAAGTAGCCCTAGCCGCATGGCGCGAGGATGGCAGTTCAGAAACGTGCGGGAGCGCACCCCATGAGCTGCCATCCCGCCTTCGGTTAGACGCCGATCCATCGCGCCCAGGCCTAGTAGGCTGAGCGTCACACGCGATGGACGGGAGGGTGCAGTGGTCGGGAAAACTGCGACAGGTACGACTGCCACTGGGACGACGTTGGCTGGTGTGATGGCCGAGTTGGCCGCACTGGAAGACCCGAGGTCGCGCGAGGTGAACGAGAAACACGGTGACGATCACGGCGTGAACCTCAGTAAGTTGCGCGCGATTGCGAAACGGTTGAAGACACAGCAGGAGCTTTCACGCGAGCTTTGGGAGACGGGTGACACCGCGGCGAAGCTGCTGGCGCTGCTGATCTGCCGGCCTAAGTCGTACGGACCCGACGAGCTTGACACCATGCTGCGCGAGGCCCGCACGCCCAAAGTCCATGACTGGCTGGTGAACTACGTGGTCAAGAAGAATCCGCAGGTCGAAGAGCTGCGGGTCGCCTGGTTTGCGGACAAGGATCCGTTGGTGGCGAGCGCCGGTTGGGCACTGACGTCGGAGCGCGTCGTCAAGGATCCGGCCGGCGTGGACCTCACCGGGCTGCTGGACACTATCGAGGCCGGGATGAAGGAAGCCCCGGATCGCCTGCAGTGGGCGATGAACACCTGCCTTGCCCAGATCGGCATCGAACACCCTGAGTATCGTGCCCGCGCCTTGAGTATTGGTGAGCGCCTGGAGGTGCTGAAGGATTACCCAACTCCGCCCAACTGCACCTCTCCGTTTGCGCCCGTCTGGATCAACGAGATGGTGCGCCGGCAGCAACTGACAGCAACCAGCTAGCCCCTGTTACGGTGCATCATCCGGTACGTCAGTTCAGCGAGCAGTTCCTCGTCTGAAAGATGCGAGGCACGGGCTATAGGGGCTGCCGGTACCGTGACGCGAGGCCCCGAGGACTGCCGCGGCTCGTCGCTGCTTCGCATGTCGTCCGGAGTGATTTGGTCCGGAGCGAAGCTGGATTTTCCCTTGAGGACTTCAGACATTGATCCGGCGCGCCACCCCAGGGCGTGCTCGAGCTTGCGCTGATTGATTTCCTGGGTGCGCCGCGTACCGGATTCCAGCGTCCGCACGGTCTTGATTGCCGTTCCAGCCTGCTTGGCCAACTGCACCTGGCTCAGCCCTTGGGCCAGCCGTTCTTCTTTGATCAGGCGGCCGATAGTCTGGAGTGCTTCAAGTTCATCCACACTTCCCACTGTTGCATAGGCAATACTGGGCAACCAAATCTCATGACGTGCCTACCGGGCGGTGCAGTTCCAGTCGCGGTGCGGTTTCGGTGCTGAATGCTCGACGGCCAATTCTCCCCCGGTGGGCATGGGCTTCCTTTCGACCGAGAGCGGTTCCGACCCCAGCCTAGTCCGTCCAGCGCGATGCAAAGGTTACTTTGTATCGTTGTGGTTACGTTAGGTGTAAGCGCTTGCATTCGAGCCCTGAACATGACTAGTGTGAGGGCCACCACATCAATCGCGCCACGATTTTCTTGTACTCAGCGAGGAGTCTTCAGCATGAAAAAAACCAAGTACCTGCTCCCGGTCGCAGCGGCCGGCGTTCTGGCACTTACCATGTCCGCATGTAGCGGAAACAGCGGCGGCGGCGGAAGCACCGCGTCGAATGACTGTTCCGCATACGACACGTACGGCAAGCACGATGGCAAGACCGTCTCCGTCTACTCCACCATCGTCGACGTCGAAGCGACAAACCTCGAGGAATCCTGGGCACAGTTCGAAAAGTGCACCGGTATCACCATCAAGTACGAGGGCAGTAAGGAGTTCGAGACCCAGATCGGTGTCCGCGCCCAGTCAGGTACCGCCCCTGACGTCGCAATCTTCCCGCAGCCCGGTCTTCTGGCCACACAGGCCCGCGCCGGCTACTTGAAGCCCGCTCCGAAGACTGTGTCCGATCTTGTGGACAAGAACTGGTCCGCGGACTGGAAGAAGTACGGCACGGTGGATGGCAAGTTCTACGCCGCCCCCATGCTTGCGAACGTCAAGGGCTATGTGTGGTACTCGCCCAAGACCTTCAAGGACAAGGGCTGGCAAGTCCCCAAGACGTGGGACGAAATGATGGACCTGACCAAGAAGATCGCAGACGACAAGACCATGAAGCCATGGTGTGCCGGATTTGAATCGGGCGAAGCCACGGGTTGGCCCGGTACTGACTGGATCGAGGACGTTGTCCTGCGTGCCGAAGGCCCGGAAGTCTATGACAAGTGGATCACGCACCAGATTCCGTTCAATGACCCCAAGATCGTCAACTCCTTCAACAAGGTTGGCGACATCCTCCTCAACCCGGATTACGTCAACGGCGGCTTCGGTGACCCACGCTCGATCTTGAGCACCGCGTTTGCCCAAGCTGGCCAGCCGGTTCTGGATGGACAGTGCGCCATGCACCACCAGGCATCGTTCCAGGCAGCCAACTGGCCTGCCGGTACCAACGTGGCCGAGGACGGCGACGTCTGGGCATTCATGACGCCTCCGGTGGATGAATCCAAGGGCACGGCCATCACCGGTGGTGGCGAGTCGGTTGCTGCTTACAAGGACACCCCTGAGGTCCAGGCATACCTGGCATTCATGGCTAGCGCGGACTTCGCCAACAACCGTGTGAAGCTCGGTGGGGCCATCAGTGCAAACAAGGGCCTTGACCCGAACAACGCGCAGTCTGCCCTGGATAAGCAGTCCATCAAGCTCCTTCAGGATCCCAAGACCGTCTTCCGTTTTGACGGTTCGGACCTCATGCCGAGTGCCGTGGGATCCAACTCGTTCTGGAAGGGCATCGTTGCTTGGATCAACGGCAGCTCCGCCCAGCAGGTAACTGACAGCATCGAGTCCAGCTGGCCCAAGGGCTAACTCCGAAAGCGCTGCCTCCCCTGGCTGGTTTGCCCAGCCGGGGAGGCAGTGTTTTTCCCGGAATTTAGTGATTCACTCACGCCCCGGAGGTTGGGTATGGAATTTATCGGAGGAAAGCTCCTTCAAGTAGTGATCGCCCTGGCGATCTTTGCCGCTATTATCGGCATCCTCATGCTGGTGGTGGATAGAGCACCGAAGTCGGTTAAGGACAAAGTTACGGTGGCAGGATTCCTGGCTCCCGCCGGAATCCTGATGCTGGTGGGCCTCGTTTACCCAGCGGTTCGCACGTCAATGTTGGCCTTCACGGACGCCAGTGGCCAAGGCAACGGATTCGATAACTTTGTTTGGATGTTTACCCAGCCTGAGGCATTGACCACGCTGCGGAACACCATCATCTGGACCATCCTGGTCCCCCTGTTGTCAACGGGATTCGGGCTCGCTTATGCAGTGTTCATCGATAAGGCCCGCGGAGAGCGGGTTCTGAAGTCCCTGGTCTTCATGCCGATGGCCATCTCCTTTGTAGGCGCCGGTATCATCTGGAAGCTCGTATACGACTACCGTGGCCCCGGGATTGAACAGACGGGCGTCATCAACTTTATCCGTGACGCACTGGGAATGAACCCCAAGCAGTTCCTCCTGGACGCCCCGGAAAACACCGTGTTCCTGATCATCGTGATGGTCTGGATCCAAACCGGCTTTGCCATGGTGATTCTCTCCGCGGCCATCAAGGGTGTCCCGGTGGAACTCATCGAGGCAGCCCGTTTGGATGGGGCCAACGCCTGGCAGCAGTTCCGCAACGTCACGGTCCCCGGTATCCGTGGGGCGCTGGTGGTGGTCCTGACAACAATCACGATCGCCACCCTGAAGGTATTCGACATTGTCCGAACCATGACGGCCGGAAACTACGACACCTCGGTTGTGGCCAACGAAATGTACACGCAGGCTTTCCGCGCCGGTGAGCCAGGACGAGGTGCCGCTTTGGCCCTGATCCTGTTCCTCATGGTGCTGCCCATCGTCGTGTACAACGCTCGAGTCCTTCGCAAGCAAAGGGAGATCCATTGACAGCCACGCCAGCCCCGAAAGAGGCGTCCAAGGCCGCCACCCGGCAGCGTCCTGGATCGGACCCCACGGAGGACGCCCAGCCGATGATGCGCAGGGTCAAGACCAAGCTCACTTCCAAGTGGGCCACAGCGGCAGCGATCATCATCGCCGTCGTATGGTCTGTCCCGACTTTTGGCCTCTTTGTTACCTCGTTCAGGCCCGCAGCCAAGCAGGTGGGCCCCCGCTCAAACGGCTGGTGGAATGCCTTCCTTGACTGGGACTTCACGTTCAAGAACTATGTGGATGTCCTTACCCCGGCGGGCTCGCAATCTGCCAACCTGTCCCAGTACTTCATCAACTCCGTAGCCATCGTCATTCCAGTCACCATCTTTGTGCTGGTGTTGGCGTCGATGGCCGCCTATGTGTTCGCCTGGGGCAAGTTCAAGGGCCGCGACGCACTCTTCATTTTCGTTTTTGCGCTGCAGATCATCCCGCTCCAGATGGCGCTGATTCCGCTCCTGCAACTCTTTACGCAGACCCTGCATTTGCCGGCGGGTTCCTATGCGCAGCTGTGGATCGCCCACACCATGTTCGGCCTTCCCCTGGGTATTTTCCTCCTCCACAACTTCATCTCCGAGATCCCTGGTGAAGTTATCGAGGCGGCAAGGGTGGACGGTGCGGGACACAGCACCATTTTCTGGCGGATCATCCTGCCGCTTTCCGTTCCGGCCCTGGCTTCGCTGGCGATCTTCCAGTTCCTGTGGGTCTGGAACGACCTCTTGGTTGCGCTGGTGTTCTCCGGGGGAACGGCCGACGTAGCACCTATCACCCAGCGTCTGGCGGAGATTTCCGGTACACGCGGTGCCAGGGACTACTTGAACCCGGCCGCGGCCTTCGTCTCGATCATCATCCCGCTTCTGGTGTTCTTCGGCCTGCAGCGGTACTTCGTCCGAGGCCTGCTGTCCGGCGGTCTCAAGGGCTAGACAATTGCAGCGTTGGTTACGCAGCGGACGACTCCGCTGCGTAACCAAGGCCTGCACAAAATAGACTGATTCTTCGCCGTGAGACAGAAAACGGCGAAGTGAAGGCAGCCGGAGAGGGGGGCCTGTGACACGAACAACGGGTAGGTCCCAGCGCGGTGGTCATACAGGCGTCAGCATCGAGGACGTCGCAGCAGCAGCAGGAGTGTCTACGGCCACCGTATCCAGGGCTGTCAGGGGACTGCCCCGGGTTTCGCCTGCAACTCGTGAAAAGATCCTGGAAGTCGCGGCGTCGCTGGGTTATGTGGCGTCGTCGTCTGCGTCGGGTCTGGCCACTGGGCGCACGCGGACCATCGGAGTCCTGGCGCCATTCGTCAGCCGTTGGTTCTTCTCCAAAGCAATCGAAGGCGCGGACAGGGAACTGCACTCACGCAAGTACAACCTCTCCCTGTTCAACCTCGGCGGCCATGGCAGCAACCGCGAGCGGCTTTTTAGCTCCACCATGGTCTATAAGCAGATCGACGCGCTGCTGGTGCTATGTATGGCGCTCAGCGAGGACGAGCTGGAACACCTCCACAAGATCGACATCCCACTGGTCGTGGTTGGCGGACACGTTGAGGATTGCGCCTACATCGGCATCAACGATTACGACGCCGCGTCCACGGCCGTGCGGCATCTGCTGGACTTGGGACACAAGGACATTGCCCTGCTCCATGGCGATGACGAGACAGACCTGAACTTTGACGTTCCCCGTGTCCGGATCCGGGCCTTCCAGGACGTCATGTCCGACGCCGGTTTGGAAGTCCGTCCTGAGTGGGACGAATGGGGGGACTTTACGGTTGCCAGCGGGCAGCAGGCCTTCAACCGGCTCTGGAACCAACCCGGCCGCAAGCCAACGGCTATTTTCTGTTCCTCCGATGAGATGGCCATGGGGGTTATCTTCGAAGCCACGCGTCACGGCGTTCGCGTGCCGGCGGACCTCTCAGTTATCGGCATCGACGATCACGACTTTTCCGAGGCGTTGGGCCTTACAACGGTGGGTCAGCGGCCGGACAACCAAGCCGAACTGGGCACCAAGATGCTTTTGGACGAGCTGGACGGCATTGCCGGTGCAGTGCATTCAGAGGTAGCGCCGCACCAATTGATTGTCCGGGAGACAACAGCACCGCCGTGCCGGTGATGAGAGCCGCTGATCCTGAACGCAGCCCGTCCTGAAAGCCTACGAGGCCCGCGCCAACTGGCGGATGGGGATCCACCGCGAGGCCAGCCGGCGGTACGCAGCAGCCGCGCCGGTCATATCGCCCTCAGCCAGGCATTCGATCCCTAGGCGCACGTCCATCGGGGATTCGTCCGGATATACTTTGTCCGCCACGGCCCCGTAGTCCAGCTCCACCATGGACTGAACGTGGAACAACTCCAGCCATTCGGTGAGCTGCGTGAGATCGTCAAGCATGTCCAGGTCCGGAGCTGCCAGGGCCAGGTGGGCTACAGCAAAGCGTGCCCGGTCCAAGGCCTCCGTCAACGGTGTCCATACCCGGACGGTGAGGATATGCCCATCCGACTCCACCACATCCTTGCGGTCCGACTCCGCGAAAAGCGAGAACCAGCTGAAGGGGATACCCCAGGTAGAGGCTCGGGTATGCACCCGCTTGGCTTCTTCCCCAGCGTTGATGCGATCGATCCTGGCTTGATGCTTGTCCCGCTGCGAAACCGGAATCAGCAGATCGGCCAGCGGGCTGTGCACACCATCCATGAGGGCATTCGCTGCCAACCCGGCCCGAATCACCAATTGGCTGGGGCAGTAAAGCAGCCGCCCGGCGTCGTGGGCGTCTTTATCCTGAGGTGACTTTCCCGTTGTCTCGTCCGCGGCACTGTCCACCGCCGTGTGCCGCCCGCCAGGGACCCGCGTCATGCGCACTAAATCAGTCCGCCCCGTGGGGAAAGGGTCCCCGCCGGTCCGCGTGATGCGGCCCAACGAGGCTTGGAGCTCCGCATTTTCGACGGCGGCGCGGGAACCTATCTTGCTGCTGTCCACCACGAGCTGGCGCTGCTGCTCGGGAGGAAACGCCTCAAGGGGCTCGTAAATGCGCAGGGACGAAGAGAACGGCAGTCCTGCCTGGCCCCGATACAGGTTTCCAGTCATCTCCAGCCGGCCCCTTTCGTCCATCAGCGGTGATTAGTCTGCAAGCTCAACGATCACGGGAGCGTGGTCCGAGGCGCCCTTGCCCTTGCGTTCCTCACGGTCGATCGAGGCACCGGTGACCCGGGCAGCCAAGGCCGGGGACGCCAGGCAGAAGTCGATGCGCATTCCTTCCTTCTTGGGGAAGCGCAACTGCGTGTAGTCCCAGTAGGTGTAGACGCCGGGGCCGGGTGTGTAGGGACGGACGACGTCGGTGTAACCGGCAGCTTCGAAGGCGTGGAAAGCGGCGCGCTCCGGCTCACTGACGTGGGTGAAGTTGTTGTTGCGGAACAGTTCGATGTCCCAGACGTCGTCATCGAAGGGGGCAATGTTCCAGTCGCCCATGAGCGCGACCTGGGCTGCCGGAGCGGACTTCAGCCACTCCGCAGCGTTGCCCTGAAGGACGTCCAGCCACTTGAGCTTGTACGGCATGTGTTCGTCGTCCAGCGAGCGGCCATTCGGAACGTACAGGCTCCAGATGCGGATGCCGCCGCAGGTAGCGGCGATGGCACGCGCTTCCTGCGCGGGATCCTTGCCGGCCTTGCCGAACATCGGCTGGTCCAGGAAGGTGCGCTCCACATCCTCCAGCCCAACGCGGGAGGCGATGGCGACGCCGTTCCACTGGTTCACTCCAAAGTGCGCCACCTCGTAGCCCATGCGCTCAAAGAGCTCCCACGGGAAGTTATCGTCCTTGCACTTGGTCTCCTGGATGGCCAGGACATCGCAGTCACTGCGCTCAAGCCACGCTTCGACGCGATCGGCACGGGCACGGAGGGAGTTCACATTCCAAGTAGCTATCTTCACAGCCACTAACTTACCGAACTTGGCGCCCAGCGCATCCCCTCATGAAGGATTGCTCGCCGCGATGAGCCCGCCGCGAGAAGGACGATCAGTGGGCGTACATGAAGGAAGACGCGGCGCCCCGGCGCATCTTGATGCCGCAGACGATCAACAACAGCCCTGCAAGAACGGAGAACCCTGCCAGCAAACCCACAACGCCCAGGAACCCGAGGCTGGGATTGATCAGGACAAAGAGGCCAAAAACCGCAGTCACAAGACCAGTCAGCAACCAGACTCCCCAACCATTGACGGAGTTCCTTGCTGCAAATGCGAAGACGATCTCGGAAAGACCCAGGACCAAGGCCCAGAGTCCAATCAGGACGCCAAGTGCTGCAGCTGTGATTCCTGGCCACGAGACTGCCACCAAACCGGCGGCAATGGAGATGAAGCCTCCCACCATCGTCCAGCGGGAATGGCGTGACGGGTCATAAAAGTAGTGGGCCACGTTGGTGAGGCCGTCCACGATTGCGAAGACACCGAACACGATAACCAGCCCGAAGACAGTGGCGACCGGCAAAGATGCGACTAAAAGACCAAAGAGTACGGCAAGGATTCCGCGGAACAGCAGAGCAGTTCCGGAATGTTTGAACATCTTGCGTTCCGAAGCGTCGGACATAGTGCCAGCTTAATGGAATGCGGGCTGTGGATATATAGGAACGAGGCCTGAATCGCGGGGCGGGGGGCCGGCTTACCGCATGCCCTCGCGACGGATGGCGGTTGCGATGGCCGCCGCACGAGTCTCCACACCGAGCTTGGCATAGATGTGGGCCAGATGGGTTTTGACGGTTGCTTCCGAAATGAAGAGCCGTTTGCCCAGATCGCGGTTGCTGAGGCCCTGGGTCAGGAGGCTCAGGAGCTCTGCCTCCCGGGGTGTAAGGACTTCGTCCGGGTTCCGCAGCTGTTGGAAAAGCCGGGACGCAACCGGCGCGCTCATCACGCTTTTGCCCTGCACGGCGCCTCTTACCGCCGCAAAAATCTCTTCCGGTGCGGCGTCCTTGAGCAGGTACCCCATGGCGCCGGCATCCACGGCACGGACGATGTCGGCGTCGGAATCGTAGGTGGTGAACACGATCACGGCCTGCCGGGGATTGCGCTGCCGTAACTGCTTGATGGCCTCGATGCCGTCCATTCCCGCACCCATGGCCAGGTCCATGAGAACCACTGCGGGTGAGTGCTGTTGTGCCGCGTCCAGCGCTTCCTCACCGGACGCCGCTTCGCCGACGACGACGATATCGGCCTGGGTGCCCAACAGCGCCTTCAACCCGCTCCGGACTACCGTATGGTCGTCCACAAGGAGCACGGAAATGGTGGTCACAGGGACTCCTCCGATGGATCCAAGGGCAGAGCCGGCAGCGGGATCTGGGCTGCGATGATAGTGCCCTCGCCCGGAGTGCTCTCCACGGACAATTCTCCGCCCAGCTGCTCCATGCGTTGCCGCATGGCGCGCAGCCCGTATCCTCCAGTTTCCGACGGCGGGGGTACCGCTCCGGGATCAAAGCCGCGGCCGTCGTCGAACACGTCAAGGGTGACCGCGTCCGGCAGGTACCCAAGAGTCACGCTGGCGTTGTCCGCGTGGGCATGAAGTCTGATGTTGGCCACGGCGCTTTGGGTCACGCGGAGCAGGGCGTGCCGAACCTCGGACGGGATGGGACGGGCTTCACCGGTGACCTGCACAAGGACGTGGTCCAGGTACTGCCGGGCGGCGCGTTCCAAGGCCTCGTGAAGGGGCGCAGTTTCCAGGCCAGGCGCCGAGAGCTCGTGCACCAGGCTCCGGGTGTCGGCGAGATTTCCGCGGAGGAGACTGGTTGCCTTGCTGACTTCGTGGTGCGCCGCAGGATCAGGCCAGGAACGTTGGGCTGCCTCAAGGAGGAGCAAGCCGCTCGCGAGGCCTTGGGTGATGGTGTCGTGGATTTCACGTGAAACACGCTCGCGTTCCGCCGCGATTCCTGCTGTCCGTTCACTGGCGGCCAGCTGTTCCTGCGCTTGGGTTACATCTTCGAAGAGCTTTCGCTGGAGGGCGCCGTCGCGCTCGATCTTGTCGTAAATCAATGTGAGCAGGGCGCCTGCAGCGAGCGGTCCCAGTATCATGGCGACGTCCGTCCATCCGCTCATACGGAAAAGCCCGACGGCGGTGGCCGCCGCCGTCGCGCCGCCCGCCAGATACGCGGCCCACCCCCGGAACGCGGTACGGCTGAGGAAGAAAATGGCGAAGGAGCACCACGCGAAGCTGGGCGCCGCGATCACCAGAGCCGCCCAGGCCGCCACCAAGGCAAACATCCACAGCTTGCGGCTTTGGGTTTGCGGGCTCTGCATGGGATTGCGTTCTTGGGTGGGCTGGCGGTGTTGGGTTGGTTTGCGGTGTTGGGACAGCAACGCTGTCACGACGTACAGAGCACACACGGCGACCGCCAAGGCCACGGTCCACAGGTTGTCCGCGGGGGAGTGGCGCATGACGTAACGGACAGCAGAGGCGACCATCAGCACGGCAAAGCCCAGGTGCACCACCGCATCGATGCGGGTATCGAGCCGGCTGCTTGGATCGAGCCGGCTGCTTGGATCCGGCCCGCTGCTTGGATCCGGCCGTTGAGGGGCTGCTGGCATCGGGTGGTTCCTGTTTCCGTTTCTGTCGGGGGTAGGCGCTCTTTCCATGCTAGATCCCGCGTGATTGCTGGTCTCTCCACCTTTTGGCTGATACGGCTGGCGGAAAGGCTGAGCTTGGAACCGGCACACGGCCGATGCGTCCTGGGGCTGCGCCCGGAACCATGGAGATGTACCCGAAATTGCCAATGCTTGCCACGAGGAGAACTCCGTGAAGAAGTCCAACAAGATGATTGCTGCCGCCGCTGCTGGAGCGCTGTTGCTCACTGGCGGGGTCACCGCAGTAGCCAATGCCGTGTCCCCCGAGGCCGCGCCGGTTACCGCACCGGCCGCGCCAGTCAGTGCCGAGGTCCAGCCGGCTCCCGAGAATGTTGTTGCCCAGAACCGAATCACCGTGGGTGCTTCCAGCAAGGCCGTGAATGCCGCGCTTGCCAAGTGCCAGGCAGACAAGCTTCCGTTCGTGACCGTGGCCCTGGTGGATCGCTTCGGTACCGTCCAGGCCCTTCTCCGCGGTGACAATGCCGCCGAGCACACCATCGAGGCCGCCAAGCAGAAGGCTTACACCGCGGCTGCCTTCGGTGCCCCCACCAGCGAACTGGCCAAGCGCATCAACGGCACAGGCCCGTCCATCGCAGACCTTCCCGGCACGCTTTTCCTGGCTGGCGGTGTCCCGCTGAAGGTCAACGGCGTATCCGTGGCTGGCATTGGCGTCGGCGGTGCTCCCGACGGCGCCTTGGACGAGGCGTGCGCGACCGCTGGTGCCGAAGCCCTGGCCTCAGCAGCAAAGTAGCCTCGATTCATGACCACCTCATCAGTGGTGGGGGCGGGGTTGCTGATGATGGGGTTGCTGGCGGGGTGCGGGACGCCGTCCCCTGCCAGCCCCGGCCCTTCCAGCCCAACCACAGCAAGCTCCAGCCCTGCAAACCCCAGCCCAGCAACGACATCTCAAGTAACCACCAGCCCAGGCGCGTCGTCGAGCGCCAGTCCGGGCCCGTCGTCGTCGGCGTCCAAACCGCCCACCCTATCCCCGGAGGCCCAACTGGAAACCGACCGGCTCCTGATCCTGGCCGCGAAAGCCAACGATCCCGTGCGGGTGCGGGAACTGATCGCCGCAGGTGGCAACGTCAACGCCAAGGACCACATCCAGGACTCTGCGTTCCTCTACGCGGGAGCGGAGGGCTTCAATGAGGTGCTCCAACTGACATTGGCGGCCGGGGCCGACGTCGCCAGCATCAACAGATACGGTGGCACGGCCCTGATCCCCGCCAGCGAACACGGGCACACCGAGTCCGTTCGAATCCTCATCGCCGCGGGCGTGCCTGTGAACCACGTGAACAACCTGGGCTGGACGGCCATGCAGGAAGCCATCCTGCTCAACAACGGCGGGCCGAACCAGCAGGACGTGGTCCGGCAGCTGCTGGCAGTGGGCGCTGATCCGGATATCCGTGATCCGCAAGGCCGAACCGCCCTGCAGAACGCAGAGCGGCTCGGGTTCACGGAGATCGCGGCGCTGATCCGGAACCGCTGACCCAAGTAAGTAGCAGCTGTGCGCGTTTTCAGCCCTCAAAACGCGCAGTGCTGCGACTTACTTGGGCGGGTTACAGGGCTTCCAGCACGCTGACGTAGTTGGCGATGCCCACCCCGCCCATGTTCTGGACGGCGCCTCGCCGGGCATTGGGAAGCTGCATGTCGCCGGCGGTTCCCGTGAGCTGCATGGCCGCAATCACATGCTGGGACACTCCGGTGGCTCCCACAGGATGCCCCTTGGCCTTAAGACCGCCGGACACGTTCACGGGAAGTTTGCCATCCTTGTACACCCAGCCTTCTTGGACGGCGCGCGAACCCTCGCCGCGGGGAGTCAGGCCCATGGCTTCGTACATGATGAGCTCGGCGATCGTGAAGCAGTCGTGGACTTCGGCGAAGTCCAGTCCGTCGATGCCCACGCCTGCCATGCCCAGCGCCCGCTCCCAAGAGACGCGGGTAGCGGCGAACTCGGTGGGATCGCGCTTCTCCGCGGGGAAGAAATCGTTCGCGTGACCGAAGCCCGCCAAGCGCACAGGTGCGGTTGCGCCGCCGGTAGCCGACGTTGAAATCACGACGGCGGCCGCACCGTCCGAGACCGGCGAACAGTCCGTACGGCGCAAGGGGTCGGCAACCATGGGGTTCTTGTCCGAGATGGTGCGGCAGAATTCCTCGCCAAAGTCCCGGTGCATCTGGGCGTAGGGATTATCCATGCCGTTGCGGTGGTTCTTGGCTGCAATGGAACCCAGGACGTCGCCCAGGCCTCCGGGGTAGTTGGCCGCGTCTATGCCCGTGCCGTAGCGCTTCCCGTAGTGCTTCGCCACCTCTGCGAACAACCCCGTGAACCCTGTGGTGGACGCCTTGCCCGCCATGTCGTACGACGCACCAAGCAAAGCCGCCCCCACCACGTCCGCTCCGGCGTCGGTCATTTTTTCCGCGCCGATCACCAAAACATTGCGGGCGGTTCCGGCGAGCACAGCCTTCACGCCTTGCTGGAACGCTGCGGAACCGGAGGCGCAAGCGTTCTCCGTGCGCGTTGCAGGGACATTGGCCAGGTCTGCAGAGAGCTGCAGTGCCAGCGACGACGTGAATCCCAGCGGCTGCATGCCTGAGTTGAACTGGCCGAGATAGACCTCGTCGATGTCCTTGGGCTCAAGGCCGGAATTGCGGATTGCTTCACCGGCTACCTGGACAATCAATGATTCGAGGGTGTGGTCCGTGAGCTTGCCGAACTTGCTGTGGCCCCACCCGGTGAGCAGGATGTCCTTGCCGAACTGGTCTTTCAAGCTCATGCGCTTGCTCCTTCGAAAGTGTTTGTTTCTGCAGACGTGAGCGCCACCGTGAACTCCGCCTCTGTCTTGCGGCGGATCTCTTCCACCGTGACGCCCGGGGCGAGGCGTGTGAGCAGCAGCCGCGTGCCGCCGTCGTTGTTTTCAGCGTCCGCCTCGATGTCGAAGACCGCGAGGTCCGTGATGATCCGGTCAACGCACTTCAGCCCGGTCAGCGGCAGCGTGCATTCCGTGACGATTTTGGCCGAGCCGTCCTTGGCGTTGTGCTCAGTGAGGACCACCACCCGCGGTGTCCCGGCCACCAAATCCATGGCGCCGCCCATGCCCTTGACCATCTTTCCCGGGATGGTCCAATTGGCCAGGTCGCCTCGACCCGAGACCTGCATGGCCCCTAGAATCGCCACCTTCACATGGCCGCCTCGGATCATGCCGAAGGACGTAGCGGAATCGAAAATGCTCCCACCCGACGTGATGGTGACGGTCTGCTTGCCGGCATTGATCAGGTCCGCGTCCTCCTCGCCCTCAAAAGGGAACGGGCCCA
The DNA here is from genome assembly GCF_040548745.1 of Arthrobacter sp. 2762. NCBI lineage: Bacteria > Bacillati > Actinomycetota > Actinomycetes > Micrococcales > Micrococcaceae > Arthrobacter > Arthrobacter sp. 2762. Next base: position 537,083 of record NZ_JBEPSI010000001.1, on the reverse strand, counting down.
TGCCAAGCAACCCATTCTCGCTTTGGAGAACCACCCGCACGCCGTCGGGCAGGTTGTTGGCCACCAAGGTGGGGATGCCGATGCCGAGGTTGACGTAGTCGCCGTCGTTCAATTCTTCAGCCGCGATGGCGGCCATCTGGTCTCGTGTCCAAGCCATGATGTGTGCTCCTTGTTCTATAAACCGTTAGCGCTTCTCTAGACCGTTACCGTTTCGCGGGGCGGGCGGACTGTGCGCTGTTCGATGTCCTTAACCCGCGCACTGGCCTGCACCAGCCTCTGGACGAAGACGCCGGGAGTGACGATGTGATTGGGGTCGAGCTGGCCAGGCTGCACAATGACCTCCGCCTCAGCGATGGTGACGGCGCCCGCTGTTGCCACCACCGGATTGAAGTTCCTGGCCGTGTAGCGGTAGATCAGGTTTCCATCCGTGTCCGCGGTGTGGGCGTGGACAAGCGCGACGTCGGCGGTGATGGCGCGCTCGCGGACGTAAGTCACGCCGTCAAACTCTTCCAACGGCTTGCCTTCGGCAACGAGCGTGCCCACGCCGGTCCTTGTGTAGAAGGCGGGGATGCCGGCGCCACCGGCGCGGAGGCGCTCGGCCAGCGTGCCCTGCGGAGTGAATTCGACGTCGAGCTTGCCGGCCAGGTACTGCTCGGCAAACAGTTTGTTCTCGCCAACGTACGACGCGATGACCTTCCTGACTTGGCCTGCCTCGATCAGCACGCCGAGCCCCTTGCCGTCCACGCCCATGTTGTTGGAGACGATGGTGAGGTCCTTGGCGCCGGACTCCCGGACGGCATCGATCAGGTCGGCCGGGATGCCACTCAGGCCAAAACCCCCGACGGCGATGGTCAGCCCGTCTGCCATCAAGTCCTGGAGCGCTTGGGTTGCGCTGGCGTGCATCTTCGACATTTGAACTCCTCTTTGAGTCTTTCTGGTGTTATCCACGTTGTGGACTGAGTGACCTGTAGAGGAGCCTAGGTTTGATCCCGGTGACGGTCAATAGCCGCAGGGCTTTGATACTCACGGTGTGGACTGTAGGATCAATGGTGTCCATATTGTGGATGAAATCTTCAAGGAGGCTTTGTGCCGGAACAGAAATCCACCCAAAACCCGGTGCAGGGGGCCCAGGTTGTGGGCCGTGTTGCCCTGCTGCTGAGGATGGTTGGGCGCAAACCCGAGGGGACGTCGTTGGCCGGGTTGGTTCGGGAGTCGGGGCTGACACGGCCAACCGTGCACCGGCTGCTGACGTCCCTGGCCGCGGAGGGTTTGCTGGAACACGATCCAGCCGCCGGAAAGTGGGTTCTTGGTCCGGAAATCTTCCTCCTGGGATCGGTAGCGGCAGCACGTTTCCCCATGGAGGACATTGCCCGGCCCAGCCTGCGCCGCCTCGCCGCCGAGACTGGCGAGAGCGCGTTCTTCTCCATCCGACGCGGCAACGAAACAGTTTGCGTGTTGCGAGAGGAGGGATCGTTCCCGGTGAGGTCCTTCGTGCTGCATGAAGGCGTACGTTTTCCGTTGGGAGTTGCGTCAGCAGGAACGGCCATTATGGCCTTCCTGCCCGCCGATGAGCAGGAAACACTGCTGGAGGACTGGCCGGCGCACGCTGGCGACTTTGCCGCGGGGCATCCAGTTGACGTGGTTCGGGACAACCTTGAGCGCACCCGGCTGACGGGGTACTCGGTGAACCCGGGGCTGATCCTTGAAGGAAGTTGGGGGATGGGCGCGGCCGTTTTTGACCAACAGGGGCGGCCGGCATGGGCCTTGTCCTTGACGGGGATCGAACCCCGGTTCCGTCCTGATCGACAGGAATTCCTTGGCAAATTGCTGCTCGAGGAAGCCCACCGAATGACGGCGAAACTCCAAGGCTGACCCAAGTAAGTAGCAGATAAGGCCGTTTTGAACCTTCTAAACGGCCTTATCTGCGACCCAGTTGGGTTAGCGCAGCTCCAGCCGCATCAGGGCTCTCGGGAAGCCGTTGAGGACGGACGTCGTTTCGGCGACCTTGGTGAAGCCGGCTTGCTCGAACAGCCTGCGGGTCCCCACGTACGCCATGGTCAGGTCCACCTTGTTGCCTTTGTTGTCCACGGGATAGCCCTCAATGGCTGGCGCACCATACTTTCGGGCCATGTCGATCGCACCCTGCAGTAACTCGTGCGAAATGCCCTTGCCGCGATGCCCGGGCCGCACCCTGATGCACCAGACAGACCACACGTCGGCGTCGTCAAGGCGGGGGATCTTTCGGTTCGTCGCAAAGCTGGTGTCCGCCCGGGGGTGCACGGCAGCCCACCCAACTACTTCGCCGCCGTCGTAAGCGAGAACGCCTGGCGGCGGATCCTCCGCAACCAGCTTTTCCACGAACTTTCCCCGCTCCTCCCGCTGGAGCTCAAGGTTCTGCTTCGAGGGAATCCGGTAACTCAGGCACCAGCACACGTTGGCGTCCGGACGTTTGGGGCCGACGATGGTTTTCACGTCCTCGAACACCGTGGCCGGGCGAACCTCGATTCCCATGCCGCCCATCCTGTCACCGCCGCCCAACTCTTCGCTAGACTGGCGGACGTGATGACCGGATCGGGCACCTGCCCTGCACGGATTGGCTACCCGGCCGAGCTCTGACGTGTGCCAGCGCTGCCCGCGCTCCTCCCCGTGGATTGATGACCCTGAAACCCATCGAACGAAATCCACACAACAAGGAGTCTTGCATGCCCGCACTTTTCAACCACACCATCATCGCGTCCACCGATCGCGCCGTCTCCGCCGATTTCTACCGGTTCATCCTCGAAGCGGACGAAGCACCGGGTTGGGGGCCCTTCACCAACCTGACCTTGGCTGGCGGCGTCATGCTCCAATTCGCCGAGCCCCCGGTCGAAATCCAGATGCAGCACTACGCCTTCCTGGTCGACGACCAGCATTTTGACCGCGCTTATCAGCGCCTGGTGAGTGCCGGCGTCGAGCATTGGGCGGATCCGCAGATGACCCGTCCAGGCGAGACCAATACGGAGCACGGTGGCCGGGGTGTCTACTTCAAGGACCCCTCGGGCCACGCGCTGGAGCTGATCACGAAGCCTTATTTCCAACGATGAAGCGGAAGCTGGACAGGGGCCGCGGCGTGGCGGGCATCGCGAAGCGGGCACGGCCCCCTATCCAGCTTCCAGCGCGCACCCTATCCGAACGTGAAGGAGTACGCCTGGATGCCCTGCGGGACCTTGACCTCGAGCTTGTCCTCGCGGATTCGGGGGTCGTCCACGATCTGATAGAGCGTCGGCGTCCCGGAGACCGCTACGGACGTGGTCTTGCCATCCCGGACAACATCGATCATGCCCTCACCGCTGACCACGATGTACACCTGCTTGGCGTGGTAGTTCAGGGCAATCGAAGAGCCGGCGTCGGCAGGTGTGATGGACTGCGTTCCGAGATCCCACGAACCCTGCAAGGAAAAGCTGTCACCAGGCTGATTCGCCGGCACTGAATACAGCCCAACCCCGGCTTTGTAAGGTTCCGTGCCCGCATAGTTGACCTTCTTGGTGGTGCCCAAGTACGTCTCCGGAGTGGTGGCACCTGCTACCGGGCCGTCGTCGGACGCTTCAATGGGCGCGGGGAGCGCCGCTGAAGGGTTGGCCTCTTGCAGGAGTTCGCGGATCAGCTTCTCCGTTGTCTGGTAGCCGCCCTCGCCGAACTTGATGTGCCGGACTGTTCCCTCGGAATCGATCAGGTAGTGGGCCGGCCAGTAGCGGTTGCGGTAGTTGGTCCACGTGGAGAGGGTGTTGTCGATGGCCACGGGGTAGGTGATGCCCAGATCCTGCGCGCCGGACATGACGTTGCGGGTCTCTTTCTCGAACGCGTACTCGGGCGAGTGGATGCCGATGATTTCCAGGCCGGAGTCCTTGTACTTGCTGTACCAATCGGTGAGGTGCGGAACGGAGCGCTGGCAGTTGATGCAGGAGTAGGCCCAGAAATCCACCAGGACCACCTTGCCCTTGAGGTCCTTCAAGTTCACGGCCTGGCCGCCAGGGGTGTTGAACCATTCCTGGATGCCCTTGATATCCGGCGCTGTGCCGCACGATTCAAGCTCGGTGGCACCTTTGCTGCACTTGTCCAGTTCGCGGTTTTGGTCATTGACCAGCCCACCAAGATCCAGGGCCTTTTTCACGGCCTCGTTGTCCTGGACCTGTTCCTGGAGTGTGGAGGTGTAGTCGGGCACGAGTTTCTGCAGCAGTTGGGGAAGGTTGAACACCAAGCCGATTGCCAGGGCGATCATCATGATGCCACCGGCTATGCGGATCTTGCGCTGGTTCTTGCGAAACGCCTTGACCCGCTCTGCGACGCGGCGCCCAGCCAACGCGAACACCAGCAGCGGAACGGCTGCGCCCATGGCAAATGTCAACGTGAGGACTATGGTTTCGGGGCCCACCTGTCCGGTGGCACCGGCCACGGCGATGGCGGCAAGCACTGGTCCTGCACAGGGGACATAGACGACGCCGAGCGCCAGTCCCAGCACCAGCCCGCCATTTTCGGTGCCTACTTTTCGCTGTGGGATCCAGGAGAACGGCTTCTCCAGAATGTGCTGAAAACGATCGAAAATCAGGCCGCAACCAATCAGCACCAGCACCACCAGCCCGATCCATCGAAGCAGGTCCTGCGGAAGGTTCACCAAGGTCAGCAGGAACGAGCCAACCAGCGTGAAGGTGCTGAAGCTGATCACCAGGCCAAGGATCACCAGGTACGGGCGCAAGCCGGCCCGCCGACGCTGCCTGGCTTGGGCCTTAAGCTCGACGGCGGTTCGCGGCACCTCGGTTACCGCTGAGCTCGTAATACCGCCTTTGCGCGCACCCTGTACCCCCCCGGAAAGAAAGATGACGGGCAGGACAGGCAGGATGCAGGGCGAGATACCTGTAATCAACCCGCCCAGCAGGCCGATTAGTGCTAATTGCAGCATTGCGTCTCCCAACGTTCGCCGGACCGGCCGTGAAGGGTGCCGGCTCCGGATATCTGTAGGCAGTTCGGAGCCGAAGCCGCGTTGGCTTGGTTTAAAAACTTTTTCAATCCGCACCCATCCATGCCGGCGCGACCTCCGAATAGCTGGTGAGGCACAAACCGCCGGCGACGCAGATGCAGCGCCGGGGAGCCAGTGCCCACACCCAATGGACCCAATGCCTGGTTCCACGAACAAGGAGAATGACATGTTGTCCACAAAGCGCCCCGCCCTCGCCTTCGTTGGCCTCACTGCAGCCGCCCTTCTCGGACTCACGGCGTGTGGTGGTTCAAGCAGCTCCAGCACACCTTCGTCATCGGCGTCGTCGTCCCCTGCGCCGGAGATGACGTCCGCGGCACCGTCGCCGTCGGCTTCAGCCATGACCAACGCCGCCATGGATCCCGCCCGTGATCTTGTTGGCCCCGGCTGCGCCGGTTACGCCGCCCAGGTTCCGGATGGTGCCGGTTCAGTAGTCGGTATGGCCCAGGACCCGGTTGCCGTTGCCGCTTCGAACAACCCGCTCCTCAAGACCCTGACTGCCGCCGTTTCAGGCAAGCTCAACCCGAAAGTGGATCTGGTCTCCACCCTCAACGGCAGCGAATTCACAGTCTTTGCACCTGTTGACGATGCTTTCGCAAAGATCGACCCCTCAACCATTGAGACGTTGAAGACGGACGATGCACTGCTGAGCAAGATCCTCACCTACCACGTAGTCCCAGGCCAGTTGAGCCCTGACCAGGTGATCGGAACGCACAAGACGGTCCAGGGTGGCGAAGTGACCGTTGGCGGTAGCAAAGATGCACTCACAGTTGACGGCGCCAACGTAATCTGTGGTGGCGTCCACACGGCCAACGCAACGGTTTACCTGATCGACTCCGTGCTGATGCCCAAGTAGGCTGCCAGTCCGCACACAAAAAACCATTCCGCACACAAAAAAGCAGGCGCCGGAATCCGGCGCCTGCTTTTGCGTTGGAAATGAATGGTTAGCGCTTGCCTAGGTCGCTATTAACGTAGGAGCCCTGGACCGTGGCGGTGGTTCCACACGTGCAACCACCGTCAACCTGGAGCTTGACCGTTACGGGTTTCGTTGCGTCCAGGGTGAAGCTCACGGTGTCCCCGGAATCGGTGGAGACACGGAGAGTGCTTTCTTGTTCATGGGTTTGAGTCATGGCGGGATACCTTACTTCTCGGTCGGGTCGGTGCGGGGAGATTCAACCCTGGGGATGCTTCCGGTCGGAGTTCCGCCGGGACAGTCGGAATCCGGGCAGTCCTCCGCGCACTCGTGCCTGGTCACCAGATCGAATTGAACGCCCCGATGTTGTTCCACGCCCGTACGAATCGCGCGTTCAACAACGGATGTCGCCAAGCGCTTACGCAGTGACAGAGGATCACGGCGCAGATCCTTCGTGAGGGCGAAACAGAGCAGCAGCATGACGATGACGAACGGCAGCGCGGCAACAATCGTGACTCTTTGAAGCCCGGCCAAAGCCTCGGATGGTTCGTCGCCGCCGGCCAGGAGCATGACCGCTGCTACTGCACCGGTGAGGCTTCCCCAGAAGATGACTACTCCGCGCCGGGGGTGTTCGGCTCCGTTGGAGCTGAGCGATCCCATGACGATGGAGGCCGCGTCGGCACCAGTGATGAAGAAGATTGCCACCAGCACCATGGCCAACACGATGACTGCTGCCGTGGCCCAGCCGGGCATGCCGAGGTTCTTGACGAGATCGAAGAGTGCGCCGTCGAAATTGACGGAGGGCACGCCGTTGGTCATGGTCACCAAACCAGGTGTGCCGGCCTTGTCAGCTTCCTGCTGGACATGGAACGCAGCTCCACCGAAGATACCGAACCAGATAACGCTGACGATGCTTGGCACCAGCAGAACGCCTGTGACGAACTGGCGGATGGTCCGGCCGCGGCTGATGCGCGCAATGAACATGCCGACGAAGGGCGTCCAGGAGATCCACCAGGCCCAGTAGAAAATGGTCCAACTGGTCATCCAGCTACGCAGTGCATCGTCGCCGACAGCTTCGGTCCGGGACGACATTTCTGCCAGGTCCCTGGCGTAATCGCCGATTGCGGAGGGGATCAGGTTGAGGATGAACAGCGTGGGGCCGGCAACAAACACGATGAGTGCCAGGACGACTGCCAGCACCATGTTGATGTTGGAAAGCCACTGGATGCCGCGGCTGATGCCGGAGACTGCTGAAGCGACGAAGCAGAAGGTGAGGATGGCTACGATCACCACGAGTACCGGGGTGCCGATCTCGCCGACCCAGCCGTTGGAGGTCATGCCGCTGCCGATCTGAAGTGCGCCGAGGCCCAGGGAAGCGGCGGTACCAAACAGTGTGGCAAAGATGGCCAGGATGTTGATGAATTTCCCGAGGGGGCCTTCCACCATCCTGATGCCGAACAGCGACGTGAACGCTGCGGAGACCAACTGCCTGCGGCCCAAACGATAGGTGCCGTACGCCATGGCAATGCCCACCACTGCGTACATGGCCCATGGGTGCAGGGTCCAGTGGAAGATCGAGGTGGCCATCGCAGTCTGGATGGCAGCAGGAGTGCGGCCGTCCACAGTGCCCGGTGGTGGCGAGATGTAGTGGTAGAGCGGTTCAGCCACGCCATAGAACATGAGCCCGATGCCCATGCCGGCGGCGAACATCATCGCTACCCAGGAGACAGTACGGAATTCCGGCTTCTCGCCGTCCTTGCCCAGTGGGATGTTGCCGAACTTGCCCAGGGCGAGCCAGAGGACGAAGACGACGAACAAGGAGGCAAGAACCATGAAGAGCCAGCCGGTGTATTCCATGACCCAGTTCAGGGCACCTTTGGAAGTTTCAGAGAGGCTGTCCCGGCCGACGAAGCCCCAGACCACGAAGGCGACGGCGATGGCGCCCGTGATTCCGAAGGTGACTTTGTCCAGCGTAAGTTTGCGGTTCCGGCGGGCACTAACGGCCTGCTCGGTCTTGGCGTGGCGCAGTTCTTCCAGGATCTGTGCGTATTCCTCAGTATCCGGCAGTGTTTCTGCGCCTCCGTCCTCATCGTCGAGGACTGCGGGGTTGGTTTCGTCCGGGGAGACGCTGATGATGTCCCCAGAGTTCTCCGGGTGGTTGGTTTTACGTGATGAAGGAGTGTCAGCCAGGCTATCGTTGGCGGGCACTTCCTCGGGAGTTAAGGGCTTTAAATCACTATTTATAGCCATGAGCGGGTCCTTTGCTCGGCGAGTCATGGGCTTGGGTTTATACATGGCCCTGGAGGGTGGGAACGGAGGGAAGGTTGGGGGCTTCGTCCGAGTCGATGACCATGATTGTTGGAGCAGTATCGAGCCGTAGCGCCTCCCCGGGAGCGAGTTCACTGGTGGGGCAGGCCTTGCGCATGTTGCACCTCTTTTGTCGGGGAACGGGGTTTCTTGTCGCTTTGGCTGAATCGCCTTCTAACGTTTCGCAAGGATCAACAGTTCTCGCGCTAAGCAACAGAGTGCGCCCCGTCACAGGTCAATGTCAAGGTGTTTCTTTTCCATTTCCCGGACCTTGACACTCCTCCGGAGATGCGTCATCCAGTTGCGCATCGTGGTTACTGTTGCGTAACAAGCGACAATGGCGGCGAAAAATGGCCACGTTGATGCCAGCTGCTTAGTGCGTGGGTAACGTGGCCGGGCTGCGCCTAGCGGCGTCGGTAGCCCATCTTGGCGCTGATCGTGAAGCCAGCCTCACGGAGGGCGTCTATGAGCCCTGGATGCTCCTCCGGGGCAAAGCGGAAGGCAGGGCCGGAGATACTCACCGCAGCGATGACATTGCCCATGTGGTTAAAAATAGGCACGGCTACCGCCGTCAGGCCGATCTCGAACTCTTCATGGACTACTGCGTAGCCGTTCCGTGCGACGTCGAGCAACTGCTTCTCCAGCTCCGCGCGGTTAGTGATGGTGCGGGGCGTGCGGGCAGGCAGTCCGACTGTCTTGAGGACCTGGTTACGCTCATCAGCCGTCAGCGCGGCCAAGAGCACTTTGCCGCTGGACGTGGCATGCAGCGGTGTCAGGCTGCCCACCCAGTCGTAGGTGGCAAGCGTTGAGGGGCCCATGGCCTGATCCACGTTGACTGCATAGTTGGATCGAAGCACGGCAAGGTTGACCGTTTCCTTGTACTCACCCGCGAGTGCTTCCAGTACTTCCCTGGCCTCGTGCACGACGCTCAGCCTGCCGGGAATGGAGGTTGCCAGCCTGAGGATTCCGAAGCCCAGCTGGTACTTTCCCCTCTCGCTGTTCTGCCGGACAAGCTCGCGGTTAACCAGCGAGCCCACAAGCCTGGACACGGTGGATTTATGGACGCCCATCTCGTCAGCGATTTCACTGACGCCCGCGTCGCCTTCGCGCGCAAGGATCTCCAGGATTTGCAGCGCGCGGTCCACTGATTGGACGCCGCCTCCTTGGGCGTCTGCGTCCTTCTCGATGTCCGGATTGTTGCGTGGGGCCATGATGCCTCGTGTCGTTGTCCCAAGCAGGTGGCCGGGGCTGTAACGCCCTGCCCGGCCTGCTCCTCGTCTTTCCTCATCCTAGTCCGACACGGACACGGGCCCTGCACATAAACCCGCAGAACGGGCGGTCAGAGCCCTGCGAAGGCCTCCTCACGTGCCGCTTTGCGGGGGCGGACCAGTCTGTCACGTCCGGCGTAGACGTTGAGGCTGTGACCGCGGCTGAAGCCAACCAGGGTCACACCGGTCTCAGTGGCGAGGTCGGCGGCAAGGCTGGAGGGCGCGCTCACGGCGGACAGGACGGGGATGCCGGCGAGGGCGGCCTTCTGGACCAGCTCGAACGATGCCCGCCCTGAAACCTGCAGGACCAAGCCCGTCAGGGGCAGCAGATCCTGGCGCAGTGCCCAGCCCACCACTTTGTCCACGGCGTTGTGGCGACCCACGTCCTCCCGCAAACAGAGGAGCTCGGGGGTGGCGCCGTCCACCCTGAAGAGCCCGGCGGCATGGACGCCACCAGTCCTGTCAAACACCGCCTGGGCTTCCCGGAGGCGTTCGGGCAGTTCGGCCAGGGTGTCAACGGGAACCCGCAGTCCGTCCTGGGAGGGGTCGAAGTGGAGTGTCTTGCGGACGGCTTCGATGGAGTCCGTTCCGCAGATACCGCACGAGCTGGAGGTGTAGACGTGGCGCATGGTGTCCGGCATTTGTACGTCGGAGCGAAGCTGGGCCTCCACCACATTGAACGTCTGCGTCCCGTCCTTCTCGCCGGCGCAAAAACGCAGGGAGATCAGCTCGGATTGGCCGCGGATGATGCCCTCGGAGACCAGGAACCCGGCCACCAGGTCAAAGTCGTCTCCCGGAGTCCTCATCGTTACGGCGAAGGAGCGGCCGCCGATCCTGATTTCCAGGGGCTCCTCGGCGGCCAGGACGTCCTCCTTGAACCGCACCGGATATTCGGTACCTGTCCCGTCGAGATGGAAGCGGTGGATCTTCCGGCGCTGTGTCATCCGTGCCATGGTGCGTACCTTCCTGGCTGGTGTGGGAAATCGATGGTTGCTTGCGCCTGTGACCGGGCGCTTGTCCAGGGCAGCGGCATGACCGGGACGGATTCGCCTGCTTCCACTCCGCCAGGGGGAACGGCCATGAAACCGTCGGCCCAAGCCAGGCCACGCATCATGCCGGGGCCTGTGTGTGAAGCAGGGAAAGCGAGGCCGTGGACAAAGGTGCAGGGAATGAGTTGTGTCCGGCCGGGGCCCGGATCGACGTCCGCCCCGGACGTGAGGTGGCCAGCTGTCTGGAAAGGCCGGTTTTGGAGGGCAGCCAGCAGTGGTTCGCCGATGGTCATGAGGGCCATCATGGCGGCCAGGGGGTTGCCTGGGAGGCCGATGATGAAGCGGCCGTCCGGAAGTTCGGCCAATACAGCAGGATGACCGGGGCGCATAGCGACGCCGTCCAGCAGCAGGCGCCCACCGAGCGCGGCCACCGCGGCACGGAAATGGTCAGTTCCGGATTTGCCGGTGCCGCCGGTGGTGATCGTGACATCGGGGCGTTCGCTCCCCGGCGGGGCGTCAAGTGCGGACAGCCACTCGTCGTACGAGTCGCCGATTCGTTGCTGGCTGCCGGGAATTCCGCCCAGCTGGGAAATCACTGCGCCGAGTTGCGGGCCGAAGGTGTCGCGCACCCGCCCCGCTGCTGGCACACCCGAGGTCACCACCTCGGAGCCAGTAAGTACGACGGCGACCCGCGGCTTGCGTTGTACCAGCAGTTCGTCGTGGCCTGCTACGGCAGCAAGGGCAATGTGGGCAGGATTAAGGAGTGTGCCGGCTGGTACGAGGACGTCGCCGGCTCGGGCTTCTTCACCGGCTGGCCGTATGTGCCGGCCAGGGAGCGTCTCGCCGGGTTTCGCATCTGGTCTCAGTGAGAGCTGCAGCCCGTATCCGGCGTCGAAGACCTGTCCGCTCTCTTTCCGAAGTACCGCCTCGGCACCTTCCGGAACCAGGCCACCGGTGGCAATGACGCTGGCTTGCCCCGGTGATAGCGGCAGCCCCGTGATCTCCCACGGTCCTCTGCCATTAATGGCCCAGCCATCCATGGCAGAGGACGCGTAGTGCGGAAGGTCCTGCTGCGCCGTCACTTCAGTGGTCAGCACGTATCCGATCGCGTCCGCCAGTGGCACAGACGCGGACGCAAGCGGAACAGCGCAATCGAACGCCTTCTGCCGGGCTTCAGACCACGTTGGGGCAGGCATCCGCTCGCACGGCACATGGGATGTTGGCGACGTGCCGCGGATGATTTCCTGTGCGAGCATGGATGCCCCCTTCCTGTGTTGTTGCCTACTAAGCCTTCACGTAACCGTTCGGGTTCAGTACGAACTTTGTTGCCGCTCCGGCGTCGAACTCGGCGTAGCCGCGGGGAGCGTCCTCAAGGGGGATGGCTTGGGCATTGACTGCCTTGGCGATCTGGACCTTGTCGTGGAGGATCGCCATCATCAATTGGCGGTTGTACTTCATCACCGGGCACTGGCCCGTAGTGAAGGACAAGGACTTTGCCCATCCGGTGCCCAGCGAGAGGGAGAGGGAGCCGTGCTTGGCTGCTTCATCGATTCCGCCCGGATCGCCGGTGACGTAGAGGCCCGGGATGCCCAGGGAACCACCGGCTGCGGTGATGTCCATGAGGGAGTTCAGCACGGTGGCTGGAGCCTCGTGCGAGGCGTCCCGTCCGTGTCCGCGGGCTTCGAAGCCAACGGCGTCCACGCCGCAATCCACTTCCGGCACTCCGAGGATCTGCGCGATCTGCTCCTTCGGGTCGCCATTGGAGACGTTGACGGTTTCGCAGCCGAACGAACGCGCCTGGGCCAGCCGGTCTTCGTTCATGTCGCCCACAATCACGACGGCGGCGCCAAGCAGCTGGGCGCCGACGGCGGCAGCCAGACCCACAGGGCCGGCACCGGCGACGTACACCGTGGACCCTACGCCCACCCCGGCAGTAACGGCGCCGTGGAAGCCGGTGGGGAAGATGTCCGAGAGCATGGTCAGGTCCATGATCTTTTCCAGGGCCTGGTCGCGGTCCGGGAAGCGCAGCAGGTTCCAGTCTGCGTAGGGAACCAGCACGTACTCGGCCTGTCCGCCTACCCAGCCGCCCATGTCCACATAACCGTAAGCGCTGCCCGGGCGGTCAGGGTTGACGTTGAGGCAGATACCGGTCTTTTGCTCTTTGCAGTTCCGGCAACGGCCACAGGAAATGTTGAACGGCACCGAGACGATGTCGCCCACCTTGATGAACTCGACGTCGGGACCCACCTCCACCACTTCGCCGGTGATTTCGTGGCCGAGGACCAGGTCCTGTGGGGCTGTGGTGCGGCCGCGGACCATGTGCTGGTCGGAACCGCAGATGTTGGTTGTCACAGTGCGGAGGATCGCGCCATGCGGTACCTTCCGGCCGACGTTGGCCGGGTTGACGCCCGGTCCGTCCTTGAGTTCGAACGTCGGGTAGTCAGTGTTGATGATTTCGACGACACCGGGTTCCTTGTAGGCGACTGCTCGGTTTCCAGACATGGACACTCCTCCTGGGGCATGTTGTGGTACGGAAATTGGATCTGCCCAATTGCCCGAGAGCGGTGCTTCGATGAGGAAATACCTCCCCAGGTTTCAGGCCACCGAAGCACCATTCACGGGCAATTGGACAGTCTTGCCTAATGTTTTTGGCTTATGTTTTGGGCTAAAGCCGAGCTGCGCCCTGGAGCTGGACTGCTGCTCCTGCGGATGCGACCGTGTGGTCGTTCTCCACGGTGCTGCCGCTGATGCCGATCGCACCGATCACGGTGCCGTCCTCCCCGCGCAGGGGGATGCCTCCCGGGAAGGTGATGAGTCCTCCGTTGGACACCTCGATGTTGTAGAGCGGTCCTCCAGGCTGCGAAAGCTCGCCGATTGCCCCCGTTGGCATGTCGAAGAAACGAGCTGTGCGTGCTTTCTTGATGGAAATGTCGATGCTGCCCAGCCATGCCCCGTCCATGCGGGTGAAGGCCTTGAGGTTGCCACCGGCATCCACCACGGCGATATTCATGGCGGTCCCGGTTTCGCGGGCGGCGTCGCGGGCTGCGACAAGTACGGCATCTGCTTGGACTTGGGTGATGTCAGACATTGTTTCTCCGTTGATTGATGTCTTTTTGACGAGATGGCCCTTGGGCGGGTTTGGAAGTCCTGGGCCATCTGATATCTCTGCGCTACTAGGAAAGATATATCAGTCACATACTATGGCACGCATCACACGGTGTCCAGAGCCTTTCAAGCCCGTTCCAGCCGGACGATGACGGACTTGGACGTCGGCGTCCCACTGGTATCGGCAACAGAGTCCAGCGGTACAAGGACGTTTGTTTCCGGGTAGTAGGCAGCGGCGCACCCCTTGGGAGTTGAGTACGAAACGATGCGGAAGTCTTCTGCCCGGCGCTCGGTTCCCTGGAATTCTGAAATCAGGTGGACCATTTGACCGTCAGCAAAGCCCAGCTCGGCGATATCGGACTCGTTGATGAGGACTACCCGCCGCCCGCCGTGGATGCCGCGGTAGCGATCGTCCTTGCCGTAGATGGTGGTGTTGTACTGGTCGTGTGACCGCAGCGTTTGGAGCACCAGCCGGCCGGGCGGGACCTTGATGTATTCAAGCTCGTTGCCCGTGAAGTGTGCTTTGCCTGACGCGGTATCGAACTTCCTGGCGTCGCGCGGCGGGTGCGGCAGCACGAAGCCGCCCGGGTGCTGGATCCGCTCTTCGAAGTTCTCGAAGCCATCGAAGACGGCCTCGATGTGTTTGCGGATCAGCGAGTAGTCATCACGCATGGACAGCCACGCGGCCTTGGGTGCGTTGGGCAGGCGCACGTCGCCGTCGGTAAAGAGCCGGTGGGCAAGGTTGCAGACAATGGCGACTTCCGAGTGGAGGTGCTCGCTCGCGGGCTTGAGGCGTCCACGGGATGCGTGGACCGCGCTCATGGAGTCTTCCACAGTGACCCTCTGGTCACCGGTCCGCTGGGTGTCTTTCTCGGTGCGTCCGAGTGTTGGGAGAATCAACGCCCGGCGACCAGTGGACAGATGCGAGTGGTTCAGCTTTGTGGAGATCTGGACGCTCAATCCTGTGTTGGCGAGCGCTTGTTCCGTGACCTCCGAGTCAGGGGCGGCGCGAACAAAGTTTCCACCCATCCCCATGAAGAAGCGGACCTTTCCGTCCCTCATGGCGCGGATGGCGGCAACGGTGTCATAGCCGTGCTCCCGTGGTGAGAGGAACGCGAACTCGTTGTCCAGCCGGTCGTGGAATTTCTCCGGCATCTTCTCGAAGATGCCCATGGTGCGGTCGCCCTGGACGTTTGAGTGGCCGCGGACCGGGCAAACTCCAGCGCCGGGCTTGCCGATGTTCCCCTGAAGCAGCAGGACGTTAACCACGTCCCGGAGGGTGGGTACTGAATGTTTGTGCTGGGTCAATCCCATGGCCCAGCACACGATGGTGGCGTTCGAGGCCAGGAGCCGTTCGCCTGTGGAGTGGATCTGCTCCAGGGTGAGGCCTGTTGCTTCCACGATGTCGTCCCACTCCACCTTTTCCAGGAAACGCAGGTATTCGTCGATGCCCACCGTGTGGTCCTCGATGAACCTGTGGTCAAGGACGGTTTCCAGGCCCGGGGTCTTGCGACCCGCGGCTTCGGCCTCCACAAGGTATTTACCGAGGCCCTGGAAGAGGGCCTGATCGCCGCCGGCACGGATCTGCAGGAAGTCGTCCGTCAGCTGGGTTCCCACCACCATGCCTGCCACGTGTTGGGGGTTTTCAAAGTGCAGGAGTCCGGCTTCGGGGAGGGGATTGACGGACACGATGACCGCGCCGTTCTTCTTGGCCTTCTCCAGTGCGCTGAGCATGCGCGGATGGTTGGTACCTGGATTCTGCCCGGCTACGAAGATCAGCGAAGCCGTCTCCAAGTCGGTCAAGCTTACGGACCCCTTGCCGATGCCGATGGTTTCCACCAGCGCGGAGCCCGAGGACTCGTGGCACATGTTGGAGCAGTCCGGAAGGTTGTTGGTGCCAAGGCCGCGCACCAGGAGCTGGTAAACGAAGGCGGCCTCGTTTGAGGTTCGGCCGGAGGTATAGAAGACGGCCTGATCGGGGTGGTCCATGCCCCGGAGCTCCTCGGCCATGAGGTCATAGGCCTTGTCCCATTCGATGGGCGTGTAGTGGGTAGCGCCCTCATCGAGGAACATCGGGTGGGTCAGCCGGCCCTGCTGGCCCAGCCAGTAGTCATCTCGGGTCTTCAATTCAGCAACGGAGTGCTGGGCAAAGAACTCAGGCGTGACGCGGCGCCGGGTAGCTTCCTCGGCGACGGCCTTGGCCCCGTTCTCGCAGAACTCTGCTGCATTGCGCTTCTCGTGTTCCGGCCACGCGCAGCCCATGCAGTCGAATCCATCGAGCTGGTTCACTGCCAGCAGCGTTTGCACGCTTCGCACCGCGCCCATTTGTTCCAGGGAGATCTTCAGTGCGTTGGCAACGGCTGGAATGCCGACAGCCTTTGTCTTGGGTTTGGTGACGGTCAGCTTTGACTCGTCGATGTTTTCACGGGGGGCTTTGGAAGCCATGCGATCTTCCCTTCAAATCTGGGTAGGCGGCTGAGGTCGTTGAAGCTGTAGACGTGGATGCCGGCAAACAGCGGATGGCCGTCGAGGGCCTGATGAACGTCCCGGATCAGGCCGGAGCTGTCATAGCGCATGACATCCCCACCGCGCAGGAGTGCCTTGGCCATTCCTGTGCCGCGGGCCAGCTTGAGTGAGCGTCCCACACCCAATCGTGCACCCATGGCCAGTAGTTTCTGCACGGACACCGGCCCGGGAACGCCCACCCACACGGGAAGCCGGGACCCGGCCCGGTGCAGCTCCTGCAGGTATGAGCTGATGGATTCCGCCGAAAAGCACATTTGCGTGACCATGGACGACGCCATGGGTGACTTGCCGGCCAGGCTGCTCCGCAACTGTTCTGCGCTCAGTTGTGGGTGGCCTTCCGGGTAACCGGCGATGCCAAGGGAGAAGTCTTCCGAGAAAGCCTTGATGTCCTCCATCAGCTGGCCGCTCCAGGAATACGGGCCGGCAGGCGCACTGCGGTCCCCGGCAATGAGGAATAGCTCCCGGACGCCCTCATCGCGCAATTGATGAAGGAACAGGTGCAGCTCTGCCTGGCTGGCGATGCTCCGCGCTGCCAGGTGCGGGACCACGTGGTAGCCCAGCCGGGCAAGCTCAATCGACGCAGCGACCGTCCTGGCCGGACCGTGATGCGGCAGGCAGGTCACGCTGACCGTCCCCGGCGCCTCATAAGCGGGAGGCAGTTGCCGGGCAAGGTCAGCGGAGGGACTAACCTCCAGGCGGATCGGCGTTTCCATGGCTAGCCAGCGGTTCCCGAAACCAAGGCCGGCTTCTCCAGAAGCCGTGCTTGTGCCCGGGCCGCTTCAGCGGTGTGGAGGAGCAGCAACGCCGTGGTGACTGAACCCACCCCGCCGGGCACCGGCGTCAGGGCAGCCGCCACTCCGGTGACACTGGCCTCGTCCACGTCTCCCACCAGGGAACCGTCGGGAAGGACGTTCGTACCGACGTCGATCACTACAGACGCCGGCGAAACGTGGCTGCCTGTCAGCAGTCCGGTCCGCCCCGCGGCAACAACCACGACGTCGGCGGGCCGGGTATAGCGCTCAAGCGCCCCTGATTTGGAGTGGCAGATGGTGACCGTGGCGTCCTTTTCGAGCAGCAGCAGGGACAGCGGCTTTCCCACCACAGCGGAACGCCCGACGACGGCGACGTTGCGTCCGGCGAGCGGAACCTGGAAATGCTCGAGGAGTTCCACCACGGCCTGTGCCGTAGCAGGGGCGAAGGCGGGTTGACCCACAGCCAGGCGGCCAAGGCTGAGCGGGTTGGCGCCGTCAATGTCCTTTTCCGGAGCGATTAGCCCCACCAGCCCGTCCGTTCGGACGCCTGCGGGCAGCGGAGTTTGGAGAATAATGCCGTTGACGGTTGGCTCCGCACTGAGGTCCTTCAGCACACTCGCCAGCACCTGTTCGGTGGCATCATGCCCAAGGTCCAGGATCCGGCAGCCTATTCCAGCGCGCTCCGCGGCGCGCTCAATGGACCGGACGTACCAGTGCGTGGACTCGTCGTCGGTTGCCACCACCACGGCCAAGGAAGGGCGCTGGCCCTCATATTCAAGGAGGCGGGCCTCATCCTGCGCACGCTGCTGGATGAGGGCGGCCAACCCCTTTCCGGAAAGCACTTCAGTACTCACGCGAGAATCCTTTCGCGTACGCGCTTGACGAGGGAATCAGCTGCGAGGACCACCTTTTCCTCAAGGCCGTCGGTCTGTTCTGCCAAGCGTGAGCGGGCGTCGCCATCTTTGATGGCAACGACATTGATGTCGATGTTGACACGGGCGGTTGTGGCCGCGGCACGGGCAGCATCGGCTGCTGCCGCGACGTCGCTGATGACATTGGGGTTGGCCATGTCAAAGAGTTCCGTGGCGAGTTCCACCACCTCACCGGCAAGCTTGATCAGCTGAGCAGGTGTGTGGGCTGCCTGGACCAGTGCATCCTGGATGCCGGCAGCGCGCATGGCCTTGAGTTCCTCGGTCCCGGACGGGAGTTTGTACGAATCAATAACTCGTTGGAAGGCGTGCTCATCGGCGTCTGCGAGGCGGAGCGCTTCAACAATCAAATGGTCCGCAGCGCTGGTGATGCGGGCAACGGGTTCTGCGTGCTGCGCATACTTTTCACCCGTGGTGTACCTGGCCACCATGGCCACCAAGGCGGCGCCCTGGGCAGCGTGAAGGGCGGCGGCGGCACCTCCGCCGGGAGTGGGCTGCCGTGAAGCGAGCCTGGCAAGGTAGTCGTTGATGGTTTCTGAACTGATCATGTGTCTTCCTGGGCTGGTTGACGAAGTAAGGCGGGGCTGAGGTTGAACGGGGTAAGACAGCGGCCCGGACCCCGTTGCGAGGGGATGAGTCCGGGCCGCTGGCCAATTAAAGCGTCCGTCAGGCCTTAGCCGCGGAGCCTGCTCATGGTGGGGTCGTACAGCGGGTCCTGGGTGACTGTCGCCTGGATGCGGCGTCCGAAGTATTCGATCTCCACGGAATCACCAATCGAAACAGCGGCAGGAAGGTACGCGTAGGCAATGGGCTTCTTCACCGAGTAGCCGTAAGCGGCGCTGGTGACGTAGCCAACTGCCTGGTCCTTGTAGAACACAGGTTCCTTGCCCAGCACCAGGCTGCGGCCGTCGTCGACCGTCAAGCAGCGCAAGCGCCGCGCGGAGCTTTCCTCAGTGCGTCCCTCAAGGGCAGCCTTGCCGACGAAGTTCTCCTTGGTCATCTTTACGGCGAAACCGAGGCCTGCTTCGAAGGGGTCGTGCTCCGTGGTCATATCGGTGCCCCATGAGCGGTAGCCCTTTTCCAGGCGCAGCGAGCTGAAGGCGGCCCGCCCGGCAGCGATGACGCCGAACGGCTGGCCGGCCTTCCACAGTGCATCCCACAAACGCTGTCCATTGTCGGCGCTCGTGTAGAGCTCCCAGCCGAGTTCGCCCACGTAGGACAGCCGCATTGCGGTGACGGTGACGCCGCCGATGGTGACCTTCTTGGAACGGAAGTACTTCAGGCCGTCGTTGGAGAAGTCGTCGTTGCTGACCGTGCTGATGAGGTCACGGGCAAGCGGACCCCACAAGCCGATGCAGCAGGTGCCACCCGTGGTGTCGCGGACCTGCACCCAGTCGCTGGCCGTACCGTTTTCTGTCTGGTGGCGGGCGGCACGCTCGAAGTAGGCCGTGTCAATGTTGCCGTTGGCGCCCAGCTGGAACGTGTCCTCGCTGAGGCGTGCAACGGTAATGTCGCTTCGGATTCCACCAGCGTGGTCCAGCAGGAGGGTGTAGGTTACGGCGCCCGGCTTCTTGGCCAGGTCTCCCGTTGTGAGTTCCTGCAGCAGTTTCAGGGCGCCCGGGCCGCTGACTTCAAGACGCTTGAGCGGCGTCATGTCGTACATCGCCACGGCCGTGCGCGTCTTCCACGCCTCGGCGGCAGCAATCGGTGAGCTGAACATACCGGACCAGGCGTCGCGTGCCGGGGGCTGCCAGTCGTCCGGCATTTCCTTCAGCAGTTCCGCATTGGCTTCGAACCAGTAGGGACGTTCCCATCCTGCGCCTTCCAGGAAGTAGCCTCCCAGCTGTTTGTGGCGGGCGTGGAACGGGCTGACGCGAAGGTTGCGGGGGGAGAGCTTGGGCTGGAGCGGGTGCAGGACATCGTAGATTTCCACGAAGTTCTGCTGGGACGTTTCGCTGACATATTCAGGCGTCAGCTGGACCTCTTCGAAGCGGTGGATGTCGCAGTCACCAAGATCAATTTCGGACTTGCCCGTGGTCAGGAGTTCGGCAACGGCGCGTGCGATGCCGGCAGAGTGGGTGACCCACACGGCTTCGGCCACGAAGAACCCGTCCACTTCCTTGGATTCGCCTACCAGCGAGCCACCGTCAGGGGTGAAGGAGAAGATGCCGTTGAAGCCATCCTCGATTTCGCTTTCCCGCAGTGCCGGCAGGATCTGCTTGGTTGCTTCCCACGCGGGAAGGAAGTCCTCAAGGGTGAAGTCCAGGCGTGAGGGCATGTTGTGTTCGCTGATGCTGCTGGGCTCGTAGCTGCCCAGCTCATCAAGATCCACGGGCATGGGGCGGTGAGCGTAGGAGCCAATACCGTAGCGCTCGCCGTGCTCGCGGTAGTAGAGGTCCTGGTCCTGGTGGCGCAGGATCGGCAGCTGGGCGCCGTTGGGCAGTTCGTTCTTGCCCTTCTGGGCGGGAACCGGCGTCGTTTTTACATATTGGTGAGCCAAGGGGAGGAGCGGTACGGACATGCCGATCAACTCGCCAACCTTGGCGCCCCAGAAGCCGGCGCAGGAGACCACGATGTCCGCGGGGATGACGCCATCGGCGGTCTCGACGCCGGTCACGCGGCGGTTTGATTGCTCGATTCCAGTCACCTCGGTGTTGCCGATGTACTTCACGCCGGCGGCTTCGGTGCGCTTGATGAGCAACTGCACGGCGCGGGCTGCAAGTGCCAGGCCATCGGTGGGGACGTGGAGGCCACCCAGGATGTCCTCCTCGTTGATCAGGGGGTAGAGCTCCTTGCATTCCTCGCGGGAGAGGATCTTGCCGTCGATGCCCCACGACTGTGCGTAGCCGAGCTTGCGCTTAAGGTCAGCCAGGCGGGTCTCGGTAGTGGCAACTTCAAGGCCGCCCACCTGGTTGAAGCAGCTCTGGCCATCTTCGGTGAGGGAGAGCAGCTTTTCAACCGTGTACTTGGCGAACAGTGCCATGGACTTGGAAGGGTTCGTCTGGAAGACCAGGCCCGGCGCGTGGGACGTGGATCCTCCGGGCATGTTCAACGGCCCCTGATCCAGGACGGTGATGTTGTTCCAACCGCGGGTGACCAGTTCGTCGGCGAGGTTGGTGCCGACAATCCCAGCGCCGATGATGACAATGCGAGGCGTCGATGTCATGAAAGTTTCTCCTGCTGAAGTTCGTGTGTGTGGACGGTGGGGTGGGTGGCTTACCGGAAGACCACTGTGCTGGTTTGATCCAGCAGCACGCGGTGTTCGCAGTGCCAGCGAACAGCCCGGGACAACGCCAGGGCTTCGGCATCCTGGCCCACTGTTGACAGTGCGTTGGGGCCGTAGCTGTGGTCCACGCGGATGACTTCCTGCTCGATGATCGGGCCCTCGTCGAGGTCCGCGGTCACGTAGTGGGCGGTTGCTCCCACGAGCTTCACGCCGCGGTCATAGGCCTGGTGGTAGGGGCGGGCGCCCTTGAAGCCAGGCAGGAACGAGTGGTGGATGTTGATGGCCCGGCCCTCAAGGGAGCGGCACAGGTTGTCTGAGAGTACCTGCATGTAGCGGGCGAGCACCACCAGGTCAGCCTTGTATTCATCCACGAGTTCCAGGAGTTTTTGCTCCGCCTCGGCCTTGGTGTCAGGGGTGACCGGGATGTGGATGAAGGGCAGTCCGGCTGCCTCGGCCATGGCGCGGTGGGTCTCGTGGTTGGAAACGACAGCTACGAGGTCTCCACCCAGGCTGCCGCCGCGCCAGCGGAAGATGAGATCGTTGAGGCAGTGTCCAAACTTGGACACCATGACCAGTACGCGCTTCTTGGTCTGGTCATGGAAGCTGAATTTCATGTCGAAGCGGTCAGCGATTGCACTGAACTCTTCCTCAAGCCGGTCCGCCGAGTATTCGGGTGAGCCGGAAAAGGCGGTGCGAAGGTGCAGTGTCTGGCGGATGCCGTCGTCGAACTGCTGGTGTTCGTCAATGTTGAAGCCGCGCTCAAACAGGAAGGTTGTGACCGCCTGCACGATTCCGGCGCGTTCGACGCACGACAATGTGAGTACGAACTTCTGTGCTTGCTCGTCATTGAGCGTTGCTGGCTGGGGCAAGGTGCTTGTTGGTGAGTCTGTCGCCACGAGGGTCATGTCTCCTCCTTTAGATATATTCTTGGGTCCCGTACTGATATATTAGGATTGGGAATCAGCGTATACTGGTCTCAAGGACAGGTCAATAGGTTTTCGGGAACTGCGGAAAGGGCTGGCACTGTGGCATTTGGAACTCTGGCAATCTCGGACGATACCAGCAGGAAGTCCTTGGCTGACGTCGCGTATGAGCGTTTGCGCGACCGGCTCCTCATGCTGGACATCAAACCCGGGGACCTCCTCAATGATGACCAGTTGGCGAAGGACCTCGAAATCGGCCGCACTCCGGTGCGCGAAGCCCTGAAGCGGCTGGAACTGGACCGCTTGGTGGTCACCTATCCGCGCCGCGGAACATTTGCCACCCGTGTTGATGTGACGGACCTGGCCTTTATTTCAGAGATCCGCACGCAGCTGGAGCCACTGGCCGCGGCGCGCGCGGCACGCGTGGCTTCCGCCGCTACACGGGAGCACCTGCGGGACGTTATGAAGGCCGTGGAAGCCTTTAACGTGGCCGGCGCCTCGGTTGTGGAGACCCTGCGCCTGGATGCCAGCGTCCATCAGGGCATCTATGCGGCCGCGGCAAATCCTCATCTCGAGGACGTCCTGATCCGCTATGACAACCTGGCCACCCGAATTTGGTGCATGGTCCTGGATCGGCTGCCGGACCTTGAGCATCACGTGCGCGAACACCTTGACCTCCTGCGCGCGGTCATTGAAGGTGATGAGGAAAAAGCGGCGGAGTTGGCAAAGGACCACGTCACAGGCTTTGAGCACGCCGTCCGCACCGCACTCTTCGCTGCATAGGAATTGCCTCGCGGGATTCCGGGATTGACTCCCCGCTTCGGCGATTGCATACTGAACTCTAACTAATATATCACCCGGATATCAGGCGTCTCCTGGCTCTTAGCGCGGCGTGCAGTACCGGGCGCTTGTGATGAAATCGCAGGCTTCAGTCCCTTGGAGTATCACGTGACCTTTACACCACGCCCTTTCGAACACATCACGCTTACTGGCTCCGGCCGCGTTAAGCGGGGCATGGCGGAGATGCTCAAGGGCGGCGTCATCATGGACGTCGTCAACGTCGAGCAGGCCCGCATCGCCGAAGACGCCGGTGCCGTCGCCGTCATGGCACTCGAGCGCGTACCCGCCGATATCCGCGCCCAGGGCGGCGTGTCCCGCATGTCCGATCCCGACATGATCGATCAGATCATCGCCGCCGTGTCCATCCCGGTCATGGCCAAGGCCCGCATCGGCCACTTCGTCGAAGCCCAGGTCCTGCAGTCCCTCGGCGTGGACTACATCGACGAGTCCGAGGTCCTGACCCCGGCCGACTACGTCAACCACATCGACAAGTGGAACTTCACCGTTCCCTTCGTCTGTGGCGCCACCAACCTCGGTGAGGCCTTGCGTCGCATCAACGAGGGCGCGGCGATGATCCGTTCCAAGGGCGAAGCCGGCACCGGTGATGTTTCCAACGCCACCGGGCACATGCGCAAGATCCGCTCGGAGATCGCCAAGCTCGCCGCACTTCCCGAGGATGAGCTGTATGTTGCGGCCAAGGAACTGCAGGCCCCGTACGAGCTGGTCAAGGAAGTAGCCGCCACGGGCAAGCTCCCGGTGGTGCTGTTCACTGCCGGTGGCATTGCTACCCCTGCTGACGCTGCGATGATGATGCAGCTCGGCGCTGATGGTGTGTTCGTTGGCTCGGGCATCTTCAAGTCCGGCAACCCCGCAGAGCGCGCTGCCGCGGTGGTGAAGGCAACCGCCTACTACGACGACCCCGACGTCATCGCCAAAGTCTCCCGCGGCCTGGGCGAAGCCATGGTCGGCATCAACGTCGACGAAATCCCGCAGCCCCACCGCCTCGCAGAGCGCGGCTGGTAAGTGCGATGTTGGGGGCGAAACCGGACAGGACGATCACCGGACGCGGCCTGCGCAAGGACTGGGCCCAGCTGACAGGCCATACGGTGGAGGTCTGGCTCTCGGACGACCTTGTCATGACCGGCGTGGTTGAGCAGGCGTCCGACGACGACTCCGTTCTTTGGATCGCAGCTGCCGGGGCATCCACAAGGAGGCTGTTCGATAAGTCAACCGGCTATCAGGTCTGGGTGTGATGATTGTCGTCCCTGCCTGATCCAAACTACTGTCAGTTCTCTGCGACCCGAGAAAGGAACCGATCGTGGTTCACAAAGTAAAAGCTGTCATTGCCAAGGAAAAGAACGCTCCGGTCACTTTGGAGACCATCCTTGTACCGGATCCAGGGCCGGGTGAGGCGTTGGTGGATATCCTCACCTGCGGGGTGTGCCACACCGATCTGCACTACCAGCAGGGTGGTATCTCCGAAGATTTCCCGTTCCTTCTCGGCCACGAGGCCACCGGCGTGGTCAGCGCGGTAGGCCCGGATGTCACGGAAGTCGCCCCCGGCGACAGGGTCATCCTGAACTGGCGTGCGGTGTGCGGTCAGTGTCGTGCCTGCGCCAAGGGCCAGCCGCAGTACTGCTTCAACACCCACAACGCCACCCAGAAAATGACGCTGGAAGATGGCACTGAGCTTTCGCCGGCACTGGGAATCGGCGCCTTCGCCGAGAAGACCCTCGTGGCCGCGGGCCAATGCACCAAGGTGGATGATTCAGTGGATCCCGCCGCGGTGGGTCTGCTGGGATGCGGCGTGATGGCCGGCATCGGTGCGGCCATCAATACCGGTGAGGTCAAGCGTGGCGAGTCCGTGGCCGTCATCGGGTGCGGCGGCGTAGGTATTGCCGCGATCGCCGGCGCCAAGCTGGCCGGCGCCACCACCATCATTGCCGTGGACATCGATGCCAACAAGGTGGACATGGCCAAGTCCCTGGGAGCCACCCACGGAGTGAACTCCAGCCTCGAGGATCCGGTAGAAGCTATCCGGGCCCTGACGGGAGGCAACGGCGCAGACCTGGTGATTGACGCCGTCGGACGTCCCGAAACTTACAAGCAGGCTTTCTATGCCCGCGACCTCGCAGGCCGCGTTGTCCTGGTTGGTGTTCCTTCGCCCACCGCCACCCTCGAGTTGCCGCTGCTGGATGTCTTCGGCCGCGGCGGTTCCTTGAAGTCCTCCTGGTACGGCGACTGCCTGCCTTCCCGCGACTTCCCCATGCTGGTGGAGCATTACAAGCAAGGCAACCTGAACCTGGACGCCTTCGTGACCGAACGCATCACGATCGACCAGGTGGAGGAAGCCTTCGCCCGGATGCAGGAGGGCAAAGTCCTGCGCTCCGTAGTTGAAATCGAGCCGGCGGTGGCGCTCTGATGGCCGTCACCGTTCAGAACCGGGTCACCTCCGGAACGTTTTCGCTCGACGGCGGCACCTGGGACGTGGACAACAACGTCTGGATCGTTGGGGATGAGCAGGAATGCGTCATCATCGATGCCCCGCACGATGCCCAGGCCATCATCGAGCAAGTGCAGGGCCGCAAAGTCCTGGCCATCCTGCTGACCCACGCCCACAACGATCACATTGGGGCCGTGCGGGAAGTTGCTGACGCCGTTCAAGCACCCATCTACCTGCATCCCGAGGACCTGGTGTTGTGGGAGCAGGTCTATCCGGATACCACACCGGACAAGTACCTCAGCGACGGCGACGTTTTCACCGTTGCGGGAGCCGAATTGCGGGCCATCCACACGCCGGGCCACTCACCCGGATCCACCTGCTTCCTGCTTGAAGAGCAGGACACGGTCTTCACCGGAGACACCCTGTTCAACGGTGGTCCGGGAGCAACCGGGCGGTCCTACAGCGATTACCCCACCATCCTGGCATCCATCCGGGAACGGCTCCTGACCCTGCCGGCCCACACGGTGGTGCGCACCGGGCATGGGGACAACACCACCATCGGAGCCGAGCGCGAGACGCTGGCCCTTCTAAAGCAGGACTAAGCGGCCGACTACCGGAGTCCCGCACTGTGCGCCAAAGCGATGGCCTCAGTGCGGGACCGGACGTCGAGCTTCCGGAAGAGGTTCCGGATATGAAATTTCACAGTATTTTCGCTGACGTTGAGTTCAGCTGCGATGGCCCGGTTACGTTGGCCTGCCGCCAGTAATTGAAGGACTTCCAGCTCCCTTGCCGCAAGGCCCCATGCCGCGACATCCCCTGCCGGCGCTGACGGCGGATCCAGCGGCAGCACCACCGAGATGTCGGCTCCCCAGCCCTGCATGACGTCCAGGCTCATCCTGCCGTTAACGGCCTGCACGCGTTGGCGCAGGCGTTCGATGTTGGGAGCCTCGGGGGATAGCTCGCCCCTGCCATCGTCACGGACATTGATGAGCAGGTTCTCGCCATCGCAGTCCCACTGTGCCCGGACACGATGCACGTCGGGTTGCTCGGCGATGGCCAGGACCAGGCCTCGAACCACGGCGCGGGCGGCGTGGGCTACTTCGCCCGGCAGAGCCCTGCCGTTCGCAGGCGGTTCAATGAACTGGATATCGATGTTGCTGAAGTGCATCAGCGGCCGGAGGTCCTCGCGAAGCCTTTCGAACGCCGTGCTGACCGGTTCCTCCACAAGATCGCTGGTGCGGTCGTTGAGGGTTCGCAGGCTGATCAGCGCCTTGACGGTCATGTCGGTCACGGCCGTACGGGCTGCGTGGTCGTCCATGGAGTTGGATCTTAAGGCCGCGAGCACAGTTTCCAACGTGGTGGAGTGCTGATCCACCAACTCAGCAGTTACGCGGATCCGCTCCGCTGATGCGGCGCGGGACTCCAGAAGGTACGACGGCGGCGCGTCAGAGACCTTCTCCTGGATACGGGCAGCTGTGAGCCGCCAAAGGTAGGAGAGGACGCGCTCCGCATCTTCTGCCAGCCCTTCTGCAGGATCCGTCAGGACCAGGAGGGCGTTGCTCGGCGCATAGCCCAAGGCCAGTACCTCCCGCTCTTTTCCCGCGACAATAGCCTTGCCTCGCCATGGGCCCCCGCCTGGAATCGCGGCCCTTACACGGTCCAGTTCCGGGATGGAAACCCTGCTGACAATGCTTTCCTCGCCCGCCTTCTTTTGCGGCCGGCCCGTGCAGTCCTCGGTAAAGATCACCAGGGCGCTGGACTTGATGAAGGGTGCAAGGGCAGCACGCAGGCTCTCTGCAATACGCATCAGGGGTGCCTGCGCGATATCTGCGATGGCGTCCAGAAGCTGCCACGGAAGGGTCCCGGTATCCGGGCGGCGTTTGTTATCGGTCAGCTGGGTCATGGATGCAGCCTAAACGAACAGGGGCCACGTTAACTACCCAAAAGGGTGGTATGAACTGCTCGTTTTCGGCGTTCCCCCTACCCGAACTGCCCGGAAGACTTGTCCATAGGCCCGAAAGGCTTGAGCACCTATCCACGAAGGAGTGAATGTGAACGTCACCGCAGAAACAGCAACTGCCACGAGCGCGGACGTAGCCGGCAATGTATCCCTGATCCTCGGCGAAGTTGCTGACACTACTTCCGGCATTGACTACGCTCAGTTGGCCCATCTTGCCGACAGGATCAAGGGGGCCGGCCGTGTGTTCCTTGCAGGAGCCGGGCGCAGCGGCCTGGTCCTCAGGATGGCGGCCATGAGGCTGATGCACCTGGGCCTGACCGTCCACGTCGCCGGTGACACCACCACGCCAGCCATCAGTTCCGGAGACCTCCTGGTGGTCGCGTCCGGTTCAGGCACGACGTCCGGTGTGGTCAAAGCTGCCCAAACCGCACTTGAAGCAGGTGCACAGGTTGCTGCGATCACTACCAACGCCTCTTCGCCCTTGGCGGGGCTGGCAGACGCGTTGGTGATTATCCCGGCGGCCCAAAAGACGGACCACGGTTCCAACATTTCGCGCCAGTATTCCGGCAGCCTCTTTGAGCAGGCGCTGTTCCTCGCCACGGAGTCGGTTTTCCAGACCCTCTGGGACGCCGCCGACGAACCCGCTGAACAGCTCTGGCTGCGTCACGCCAACCTCGAATAGGCCTGAGACAGCTGCTCAGTTGAGCAACCCGCTTGGGCCGATTCCAACTCACCAACAACCCACAAAGAAAGTATGAACACTATGAAACTTCAAGTCGCACTGGACCTCCTCACCACCGAGGCAGCCCTGGAACTGGCCGGCAAAGTAGCCGAGCACGTTGACATCATCGAACTGGGCACGCCGCTGATCAAGGCAGAGGGCCTCTCCGCAGTAACGGCGATCAAGGAAGCACACCCCACCAAGATCGTCTTCGCCGACATGAAGACCATGGACGCTGGAGAACTCGAAGCCGACATCGCCTTCAAGGCCGGTGCCGACCTCGTCTCAGTGCTCGGAACGGCAGATGACTCCACCATTGCAGGTGCCGTCAAGGCAGCCCAGACCCACAACAAGGGCATCGTGGTTGACCTGATCGGCGTTGCTGACAAAGTCACCCGTGCAAAGGAAGCCCGCGCTCTGGGCGCCAAGTTCATCGAGTTCCACGCTGGCCTGGACGAGCAAGCCCAGCCTGGCTTCGACCTTCGCGGACTCCTTAACGCCGGTGAAGAAGCCCGTGTGCCGTTCTCGGTTGCAGGCGGCGTCAACCTCTCCACCATCCAGGCAGTGCAGCTGGCCGGTGCCGACGTAGCCGTGGCCGGCAGCGCCATCTACAGTGCCCTTGACCCGGAACTGGCCGCCAAGGAACTCAAAGCCGCCATCCAGTAAGGCCTGTTACCACCTCACGCAACCAGCTTGATGCCGCCCGGAAAGTACCCTTTCAAAGGTACTTTCCGGGCGGCTCGCTTTGTGTGCCTCACTTTTTCGGACCTCAGGTTTCCGGGCTCCGAAGGTGCGCCTGTTCCAGCAACTCCGTGAGCCAAGGCCGCTGCGCATGGCGGAACGTCAACCCATCCGGCAGGCCTTGGACCGTGGGCTTCGAGCCGACAACGTCGATCGTGATGCGGCCACTTCCCATGGGGGCGTTGCCGATGTGGAGGTCTCCGAAGGATGGCGGCAAAACGGGGTCCAGCCAGACTCCGCCCAACGAAATGTGGGCGTCGTAGCGCATGAGGCCCATGACCAGTTGAATGGGCGTTGTGGCAGCCCATGCCTGGGGTGAGCAGGCGGTTGGATAGGGAACGGGTTCGCTGAACTGTTTGCGGTCGAAGCCGCAGAAGAGTTCCGGGAGCCGGCCGCCTGAATACTCGGCAGCTTCCAGCAAGGCTGTGGCAATCCGTTGTGCTTCTTCCACAAATCCGTACCGCAGCAGCCCTTGGACGATCAACGCATTGTCGTGCGGCCAGACTGACCCGTTGTGGTAGCTGGCCGGATTGTAGGCGCCCATGTTGCTTGCCAACGTCCGGATTCCCCAACCACTGAACATCTCCGGGGACATCAGGTGCTCCACAACAGAGGGGGCTTTGTCCTCATCCATCAAGCCAAACCACATGGAGTGGCCCATGTTGGAGGCGCATGCGTCCACAGGCCGCTTGTCGCGGTCCAACGCGACGGCATAATAGCCCTTGTCCGGAAGCCAAAACTCTTCGTTGAACTTCTGCTTGAGGCGATCCGCGCGCTCCTGAAGCTCTGCAGCCAAGCTGAGGTCGCCGGCGTCGTACGCCATCCACGCCCGCGACGTATAGGCGCCGTGGACGTACGCTTGGACCTCGCACAGGGCCAAGGGCGGTTCGGCTATGGTGCCGTCAGCGAAGTTGATGCCGTCCCAGGAATCCTTCCAACCCTGGTTGATGAGCCCGTGCTCGTTGGGGCGACCGTACTCCACAAAGCCATCGCCGTCCCGGTCGCCGTAATCACGGATCCACTCAAGGGCGCGGTCGGCGTTGGGCAGGAGGGCGGAGATAGTGTCCTTGGAGAATCCCCAGCGGCTGACTGATCCCAGGACAACCACGAAGAGCGGGGTTGCATCAACGCTGCCGTAGTACGCGGACTTTCCGCCGAGAGCGAGGCCGCTGGAGACGTCGAGCCTCACCTCATGCAGGATCTTGCCCGGTTCTTCCTCACTGACCGGATCCACCACTGTTCCCTGGCGATCGGCCAACGTTCGGAGCGTGCCCAACGCCAGTGACGGATCCACCGGCAGGGCCATTTCCGAAGCCCACAGCGAGTCACGGCCAAACAACGTCATGAACCACGGCGCGCCGGCGGCAACCACTACCCTGTCCGGATGTTCCGGGTCCTGGATCCGGAGGGCGCCCAGGTCCTCATAGCTGCGGCGGAGCGTGCGTTCGATGGAGTGGTTGCTGATCTGGAGGGCAGGAATCCTGGCCACCCACTCCTGCCTGCGCCTGTCGCTGGGGGAGAGCTCGCCCTGGCCTGGATGGGTGAACGGCAAGGGCGTCCCGGCTCCATCAACGGTGGGCACCACGCTCACGCGCGTACTCCAGCTCCCAAAAGGGGGAATCGTGGTCCTGAAACCCAAAGCCTTTGCGCCCGCACCTGCACCTTCGGCCTGGATTACGACGCTTTTTCGGAAACCCTCCCACTTGCCCCGAATTTCCAGGGAATTGCCCTCAGGAAGCCGGGTTTCAGTCCAATGACGGGTAACCCTGGCCTCCTTCACTTCAAAGAGGTCCGCGAAGTCAGACTCGACCGTCAGCAGGATTTGGCAATCCGCCGCTTTGGTGGAGTAATTCCGAACCGTAATCTTCTCCAGGATTCCGGCTCCGACCTCGCGCAGGCGCTCCACCAGCAGCGGACTGTCCGCATATCCATCCGAACGGGGCACCCGGGAGGCAAAGAGGGCCCGGTAAGGTTCCTTGGTCTCTGCGGCCAGCGGCTCGAGCGGTTGTCCGTTGACTGTCAATTCCCATTTGGACAGGATCCGGGTGTCCAGATGGAAGACCCCCTGTGGTAGCTCCGGACGGATGTCTCCGTTGGCAGCGGAAATGCAGAATGATGAGCCTTCCACCAGCGTGACCGTGCCGGAACCAAGGGGCCCGGCGGCAGTATCGGCGTTCCATCCAGCCACGTCTGTGCCTCCAATCAGGGCGGAACGATGCCCCACACAAACCGTTGCACGGCTCGCCTGGATGCCGAGGCAGCCCGTATGTGTGGACGTATCCGAAGCTACGCCGATGCGGCGGTGGGCACCAGAGGCGCGAGGGTTCGATTGACGGTGTCGCCGCAGCGAATGCAATCCAGAGTTAACCTACTTTCCGGTACAGGCGAACGTCAGGAGGACTATAGTGAGTGAACAGGACATTCGCTGATGCAGCCCGGCGGCCCGTTTTTTCTTCCGCCACCGGAGGCCCCGCAATGACCGACACCCAAATCAGTAGTTTTCTGAGTGACTGTGTGGTGTTTGATGACGACACCGAGGAGGGTCTGGATTTTGACACCCTCTACGGCCTCTACATCAGTTGGTGCGTCCTCGGACGCAAAGTGCCCATTCCTGATTCCGCTTTCAGGACAGCCCTTGAACTTGAAGGATTGCGCGCCAGGAAAGATCATGGCCAGCGTCTCTACCCTGGCCTGAACATGGTGGGCCCTGCAGCCAGGGACTACGTGATGAACAGTGTCCCCGTCTGGACTGAAACCGACACCACGGTCCCTGCGTTGACCCAAATAGATGAGGACTCGGTTCCTTCGCTGAGTTAAGCGCTCTGAGTTCTGAGTTCCGAAATTCTTGTTCAGCTGATGCCCTTTGGATGCCTTCCTGGGGGCATCAGCTGTATTCAAACTCGAAAGAGAGTAGTAATTTGAAGCCGTCCATCGTCTGGTTCCGCGACGACCTGAGGATCAGGGACAACCCTGCCTTGCGTGCCGCCGTCGATGATGGCACGGCGGTGGCCCTCTACGTCCTGGACGAAGAATCGCCCGGTATCCGCCGCCACGGCGGTGCCGCGCGTTGGTGGCTGCACTACTCGCTGGCGGCACTGCGGGACGATCTCGCGGCGCTCGGAATACCGCTGCTGCTGCGTCGGGGACCGGCCGCCCCGATTGTTCAGGAGATCACGACGGCGATCGGCGCCGGCGCGCTGTTCTGGAACCGCCGTTACGGCCCTGCGGAGCGGACGGTCGACGCCGGGATCAAGACGTGGGCTCGTGAGGCCGGCATGCATGTGGAGAGTTTTCAGGCGTCCCTGCTTCATGAGCCGTGGGAAGTCACCACCAAGACGGGCGGGCAGTACAAGGTTTTCACCCCTTTCTGGCGGACCGTCTCAGCGCAGGACTTCCGGGATCCGTTGGCTGTGCCGGACGAAGGGCGAGGCTACGCTGGCGAACTCCCTGCGTACGATCCGTTTGAGTCCTGGCACCTGCTGCCCACCACCCCGGACTGGTCCGCAGGATTGCAGGAGGTGTGGACGCCCGGATCGGCTGCCGGACACCAACGACTTAAGCAATTCGTGGCGGATGGACTCACCAATTACAGCGAAGGCCGAAATCGCCCGGATATCGATGGCAGCA
Organism: Arthrobacter sp. 2762; assembly: GCF_040548745.1. Lineage (NCBI taxonomy): Bacteria > Bacillati > Actinomycetota > Actinomycetes > Micrococcales > Micrococcaceae > Arthrobacter > Arthrobacter sp. 2762. Next base: position 504,802 of record NZ_JBEPSI010000001.1, on the reverse strand, counting down.
GTTGCCTCTCGCCTTATCTGCGGTGGGGTGAGCTCAGCCCCTTTGAGGTATGGCATGCGCTGGCTTCCAACAGATCGGAAAGCACAAGTATTTTCGCTTCCGAGCTCGGCTGGCGCGAATTCTGTTGGCACCAGTACTTCCACAACCCGGAACTCGCCACAGCGAACCTGCGCAAGGAGTTTGACCGCTTCCCGTGGGCTTGGCCGGATAGTGACGGTCACGAGGCTGCAGCAGAAGAGCTTCGCGCCTGGCAGCGGGGCCGGACCGGCTTCCCCATGGTGGACGCCGGGCAGCGGCAACTCTGGCAGACGGGATGGATGCACAACCGGGTGAGGATGGTCGCGGCAAGCTTCCTGGTGAAAAACCTCGGCATCCATTGGCAACTCGGCGAGCAGTGGTTCTGGGACACCCTTGTGGATGCTGACCCGGCGTCCAACCCTGCCAACTGGCAGTGGGTGGCGGGCTCAGGGGCGGACGCTTCGCCGTTCTTCAGGATCTTCAATCCGGAGGCCCAACGCCTCAAATTCGATCCCCAGGGAAAGTACATAGCCCGCTGGATCCCGGAGTTCGGCACGCCGGATTACCCGGAGGAAATCGTGGATCTCAAGACCAGCCGGCAGGATGCCCTGGAGGCCTACAAGGGACTCAAAGAGGTGCACTAGCTACTGCCCGCTGATGAACAGGGCAGGAAAAACGTCCTCTGGAAATTAGTAGGAAGTCCGAGTATATTCGGTTCAGAGATGACTTGGACCACAGTCGCTGAGGCGTTCCGGCCGATTACTGGAGCCAGCCGCACGGCAGTCATTCAACGATGCAAAGGAGCATTCCATCATGGTGCGCGAGCTTTCACACTACGTAGACGGCCAGAGGATCGACGGCACGTCCGGTCGGTTCAGCGATGTCTACGATCCCTGCACGGGCGAAGTGCAGGCGCGGCTTCCGCTGGCCAACGCGGACGAGGTCCGCAACGCGATCGCAAATGCCGAGAAGGGCCAGATCGAATGGGCGGCCATGAACCCGCAGCGCCGGGGACGCATCCTGCTGAAGTTTGTGGACTTGGTCAACGAGAACATGGACGAGCTCGCCAAGCTCCTGTCCTCCGAGCACGGCAAAACGCTTGCCGATGCCAAGGGAGACATCCAGCGCGGCATCGAGGTAGTCGAGTTCTCCGCAGGGGCGCCGCACCTGCTCAAGGGTGAGTTCTCGGACAACGCGGGGCAGGGTATTGACGTGCACTCACTGCGCCAACCGCTGGGCGTGGTTGCCGGTATTACGCCGTTCAACTTCCCAGCCATGATCCCCCTCTGGAAGTCGGGCCCCGCGCTCGCAGCCGGCAACGCCTTCATCCTTAAGCCCTCGGAACGGGATCCCTCCGTTCCGTTGCGGCTCGCCGAGTTGTACAGCGAAGCCGGTGTTCCCAACGGCGTCTTCAACGTGATCAATGGCGACAAGGAAGCCGTCGATGCCTTGCTTGAGGATCCGCGCGTCAAAGCCATTGGCTTCGTTGGATCCACACCGATCGCCCAGTACATCTACGCCACGGCGGCGGCCCACGGGAAGCGTGCCCAGTGCTTCGGCGGGGCTAAGAACCACATGGTGATCATGCCCGACGCTGATCTGGACATGGCTGCCGACGCCCTGATTGGTGCCGGCTACGGTTCCGCCGGCGAACGGTGCATGGCGATCTCGGTTGCAGTTCCCGTCGGCCAGGAAACCGCGGACGCGTTGGTGGCCAAGCTGACCGAACGTGTGAAGGACCTGAAGGTGGGCCACAGCCTGGACAAGGACGCTGACTTTGGGCCCGTGGTTGCTGCCTCGGCGAAGGAACGGATCGAAGGCTACATCCAGTCCGGCGTTGACGAAGGCGCAACCCTGGTCACCGATGGTCGCGGGCTCACCGTGGAAGGCTATGACGGCGGCTTCTGGGTTGGCCCCACGCTCTTCGACAATGTCACCAAGGACATGAAGATCTACAAGGAAGAGATCTTCGGCCCGGTCCTCAGCGTGCTGCGCGCGGCTGACTATGACGAGGCGCTCAGGCTCTGCAGCGAGCACGAGTTTGGCAACGGCGTGGCAATTTTCACCCGCGACGGCGACTCCGCCCGCGACTTCGCCAGCCGAGTAGAGGTAGGCATGGTGGGCATCAACGTGCCCATCCCAGTGCCGATCGCTTACTACACCTTCGGCGGCTGGAAGGCGTCCGGTTTCGGCGACCTCAACCAGCACGGCGCCGACGCCTTCCGCTTCTACACCAAGACCAAAACCGTGACGTCGCGGTGGCCCTCCGGCATTCGGCAGGGCGCCAGCTTCATCATGCCGGCAGGCAGCTGATGGGGGCTTTGGACACAGAAGAAGTTCTTTTCCAGCGCCGCGGCCACCTTGGCATCGTGACGCTCAACCGGCCCCAGGCAGTCAACGCCCTCAGCGCGGGAATGGTGAAAGCCATGCTCCAGCAGTTGGCTGCCTGGGCTGATGACGACGCCGTGGCAACCGTCCTGGTGCGCGGCGCTGGCGACCGCGGGCTGTGCGCCGGCGGAGACATTGTGGCCATCTATAAGGACATGTTGCAGGGCGGAACGGAAACGGCGGAGTTCTGGGCCGACGAGTACCGGCTGAACTCGCTCATTGCCCGTTACCCCAAGCCCTATGTCGCCTTCATGGACGGGTTGGTACTGGGCGGCGGCGTTGGGGTCTCGGCGCACGGCTCGGTGCGCATCGTTACTGAGCGGACGCGCACAGGCATGCCTGAGACCACCATTGGGTTCGTGCCCGACGTCGGCGGCACCCTTTTGCTGTCCCGCTCGCCCGGGCAGACAGGAACCCACGCGGCCCTGACCGGTGCCCACCTCACCGGGGCGGACGCCTTGTTCCTTGGGCTCGCGGACCACTTTGTGCCGTCCGAAAGCCTCCCTGCCTTGGCGGAGGCGCTGGAAAGCTCGACGGCTGAGGCCGCCGTCGAGCGCTTTGCCCAAGCGGCGCCGGACTCGCCCCTGGCCGCCCAGCAGGAGTGGATCAACGCCGCCTACGCGCAGGACGACGCGGAGGAGATCGTACGAAGTTTGCGCTCGCTGGCGGATTCTTCGCCGGAGGCGGCTTCCGCGGCCGACACCATTGAGACGAAGTCGCCCACTTCCGTGAAGGTCACTTTGGCATCCTTGCGGCGCGTGCGGGGGATGTCGCTGGAGGAAGCACTGGACCAGGAGTACCGGGTGGGATTGCGCTGCCTGGCCGGGCCCGATTTTCGTGAAGGGATCCGTGCACAGGTAGTGGACAAGGACCGGAACCCGCATTGGAAGCCGCCCACGTTGTCCGAGGTGCGCGAGTCCGACGTCGAGGGCTACTTTGCGCCGCTCGGTGAGCGGGAGTTGGGGCTCGCCGCCTTGGGTGCTGACGCCACATGACCACCCGCGTGTTCAGCCAGTTGCCAGTTTGTTAACCAGTTGCCAGTTTGTGAACCAGTTGAAGGAGACGACATGACAGAGAACGCAGCATCGGCAACGGGACTCATCGCTTTCCTCGGACTCGGCCATATGGGCGGCCCCATGGCGGCCAACCTGATCAAAGCAGGGCATGAGGTGATCGGTTATGACCCCGTGCCGGCGGCCGTCGAGGCAGCCAAGGCCCACGGAATTCCCATGGCATCCTCGGCCCAGGAAGCCGTGGACCGCGCTGCCGTGGTGTTGACCATGTTGCCCAGCGGCAAGCACGTGCTGGACGCATACCGCGGTGTCGACGGGCCCGGGCTGCTGTCAGTTGCCGCGCCGAATACCTTGTTCCTGGATTGCTCCACGATCAATGTTGACGAGGCCCGGGAGGCCGCTGTCATTGCATTGGAAGCGGGCCACCGTTCCGTGGATGCGCCGGTTTCCGGTGGCGTTGTGGGTGCCGAGGCCGGCACGCTGACTTTCATGGTGGGCGCTTTGCCCGAAGATTTTGAGGCCGTCAAACCCATCCTGGAACTCATGGGCAAGAGGATCGTGCACTGCGGCGATCACGGTGCAGGGCAAGCAGCCAAGGTCTGCAACAACATGATCCTGGGTGTGTCCATGATTGCTGTCGCAGAGGCCTTCGTGCTCGGCGAGAAACTTGGACTCACGCACCAGGCACTGTTTGATGTCGCTTCCAACGCTTCCGGTCAGTGCTGGGCACTGACCACCAACTGTCCTGTTCCCGGTCCTGTCCCCACCAGCCCGGCCAACCGCGACTACCAGCCCGGTTTTGCCGGAGCACTGATGGCCAAGGACTTGAGGCTGGCCGTAAATGCGTTGGAAAGCACTGGAGTTGCAGCAGAAATGGGGCCGTTGGCATCCCGGATCTACGATGCCTACGCCGCTGGCGAGGGTGCCGGACGTGACTTCTCAGGCATCATCACGGACATACGCGACAAGTCTGCGTGAGAGGTTGGAACTGAACTTATGACGATTTTGGCGGAGAGGGAGAGCATGACGGAGCAGTACGGGAACATCCTGGTGGAACGCCGGGGCCGCGTTGGGTTGGTGACCTTGAACCGGCCGCAGGCGCTGAACGCGCTGAACACGGCACTCATGAACGAACTTGTGGACGCAGTCACCGCAATGGACACCGATCCTGACATCGGTGCCGTGGTCATCACGGGATCCGCCAAGGCGTTCGCGGCGGGCGCCGATATCAAGGAGATGTCCTCCAAGAGCTACATGGAAATGTATGCGGCGGATTGGTTCCGCCGATGGGAAGACCTCACGCGGCTCCGCATCCCCGTCATTGCCGCGGTCTCCGGCTTTGCCTTGGGCGGGGGCTGCGAATTGGCGATGATGGCGGACTTCATCATCGCCGGGGACAACGCCAAATTCGGCCAACCGGAAATCAACCTCGGTGTCATCCCCGGAATGGGCGGCTCCCAGCGGCTCACCCGTGCCGTGGGTAAGGCCAAGGCGATGGACATGGTCCTCACGGGCCGATTCATGGACGCCGAGGAAGCTGAACGCTCAGGCCTTGTCTCCAGGATTGTCCCCGCAGCTGAAGTAATTGACGAGGCCGTGAAAGCCGCCGAGGTCATCGCCTCGAAGTCCAAGCCCGCAGCAATGGTGGCCAAGGAAGCCGTCAATGCCGCGTTTGAAATGGGTCTGGCACAGGGTGTGCTCTTCGAACGGCGAGTGTTCCACTCGCTGTTCGCCACTGAGGACCAGAAGGAAGGTATGGCCGCGTTCAGCGAAAAGCGGCAGCCCGAGTTCAAGCACCGCTAGGAGTTTCTTGCGTTGCGGGGCCTGCTCTGCGCTTCACATCCGACGCGAAGTGCGCAGAGTGGGCCCCGCAACGTAGTTTTCAGACGCGCGAGGATAGACTCGTTGGCACCGACAAATGGGGAGAGAACATGTCAACGGAGATCGTTCAAACCGGCCAAACGGAAGCATCCGTCCAACCGATCAACCGCCAGGCCATCGTGGCAGCAGCGATGGCAGTGCTGGCCCTCGTTGGTCTGTTCTTCGCGGGGATGGCCGTCATCGCAATCTTCGTTGTGGGCGCGGGGCACGTGGCCCTCAACCAGATCCAGCAACGGGGAGAACGCGGACGGCCCTTCGCGATTGGTGCCCTGGTTGTTGGCTATGGCATCGGCCTGCTGTCCTTGGCCTCAGCCCTCATCTTCGCGTTCACTTCTGCTATCCACTGACGCTTTCTCCGTCACGACCCGGTAGTTGCCCCCTCTTAAAGAAGGGATAGCCAGGCAACGAGGTGGGGACATGATGACGGCTCGGTTCTGCGACAACGATGACTGTTTGGAAAGCTGGCACTGGACACAGCTTGGGGAGTTTCCTGAGCCGTACCCGGAGCAGGCTGTGGAGGAGCCACTTGCTGTGGATTTTCCTCTATGCCGGGACGCCTGACGGCACCAGCGCGGCATCGAAGAACGCCCGTTCCAGACGTACTGCTTCGGCGAATGTCTTAGCGACGCGGGTGCGGTCTTCCGGAGATACAGGTTCCACGGCGTTGAACTCGTCGCGCAGCCATGTCACCCAGGCGTTGTACTCGGGATTGTTGTGCAGACGGATCCACTCCGAATGTTTCGGTGCGGTGGGCCATGCCGCAGGATCCCCGGCTCGCGCGGCCCAGTCCCCGTACAGCCATTCGGCAACAAGAAGGACGGCCAGGACGTCCGGGTAGGAGCGGGTAGCCAAGGCGCTGCGCATGAGGGCGTCGAAGTCGCGGGTCACGATTCCAAGTGCGGGTGCGCTCCGGTCAGCCTCCGGAACGCCCAGTTCGTTGAAACAATCCTGGAAGTACGTGTTCTCGTCCGAGGCGAATGCGCCCAGTACCCGCGCGAACACCAGCCGGGAAGGCAGCGACGGAGCTGAAGCCACTGCTTGTCCGAGGAGCGCTGTGAAGGCGTCGCAGAACTGGTAATCCTGCACAAGGTAGCGCCGCAGGTCTTCATCGGAAAGGCTCCCGCTGAGCAACTGATCCACGAACGGATGATTGACGGCTGCGTCCCAATCGTTGATGCACCCGTGCTTAAGTTCTTCGGCAAAGCCCACGTGTTTCCTCCTGAAGTGTCAGCAACGCACCCTAGCAGGCGGTGGCGACTTCGGACAGTACGACGCCGGCCGGGCAGTCAGACTGACTACCCGGCCGGCGCCGCTATTCCTTGGGCTATGTGGCCCGTTCAGCAGAGTCTCCCGTTCCTTTCCGCGTGCATCGGGTCCGGCCAGTTGCCGACCAAGTCGGGCCAAAAGCCGATACGTCGGCTGGCGGATGCCTTTGCGTGATTGCGGACAGGGACCTGGATTTTGCGAAGCATGGGTGCCTCCTGACTGATGTCTTATGCCTGCGTCGGTTGGCGCAGGTGGTGGTGCCTGCCAAAGCAGGAGCCACCGCATCAGTCAGGTCGGGACCCGGGATCGAACGAGGGTTGTGGTGATGCCGTTCGCTGCGGGTCCGTCACTGGACCGGCTCTCGGAGGCGGCAGCGGTGAGAGGACCTCCGGGAGGTCGGACGCCCCGGGGGCCGAAGTGCTTGAGCCGCCCGCTCCGGATACTCCTGCAGTGCTTGGCGCCGGTACCGGATGAAGCGGCGTGCCGGGAACCGGGCTGCCAGGTGCGAGCATCGCGGCGGGCGGAACACCTGCTGGGTCAAAAGTCGGTATGGGCTGCGGGAGGCTGGGGCCTCCGAGCAGCGGCGCCGCTGCCTGCGTGGTTTGGAGCACGACGGCGAGTGGCAGCGTCGGAGCGCCTGACGGTGAGCTTGGGGCCTCCGCGGAGGTTGATACCTCAGGCGCGGCGACGCCGTCGAGCGGGTTCGACGTGGGTGCTGGCGTTGGAGGAAGCGGAGGGTCTGCAAGCCCGGGCAACTCCGGCACATCGGGTAAGCCAGGCACTTCCGGCAGCGCGGGCACCTCGGGCACGGGAAGTACGTCAGAGACTTCGGGCAGGAGCTCCAGGACTCCCTCCACCACAGGAAGTTTCTGTACCTCGGGAAGCTGGCCGACGACCGGAACCTGAGAGATACCCGGAACCTGGGAGATACCCGGAACCTGGGGGACGGTCACTGTCGGGAGCGCGGGAGCCTCAGACAGCGCGGGAACTGCGGGAGCCTCGGCCAGCGGATCAAGTTCGGGAGCCGTTGGGTCCACAGAATCGGCCACGGATGTGACCGAGGGCGCCTGCAGAGTCTGCGTGAGCGGCGTGGTGCTGCCGGGTAGCGGAGGTATGACGGGAACGATATCCGCGGCCGCTGCTGAAGGGCCGGTCAACCACAGCATCCATGCAGATGAGCCAAGCATGGCCAGGAGGAAAGGGCGCAGAAGTATGCTGCGGCCTTGTCTCGGATTCTTGACCAAACGCTCCACCCCCAATGCGGCAATGGAGCTTTAGGATACGCCCGGCGGCGCATCCGGGTACAGAAGCTTGTAGCTGGTAATCCACGTGGCGGTGGAAATTGCAGTTCAAAATCGCGCTATTGCCGTTCCGTTTCGGGAACTTCGAGCGGACGATGGTCTTGGATGACCCTTCTTTGGTGAAATGAGGCAACCATGAGAACCAGGCCTGCCCGGCTGAAGCACGTCGCTGGCTTCAACATAGACGCTGTGGCTGCTGCAGCGGGTGAGGATCCAAACACTCTGCGCCTGGAGAATCTTGATACCGACCTTCTTCCGCCTCCGTTGGCGATCGAAGCTACCCGCGCAGCCGTTGGCCTGGACTCGGCCAACTCATACCTCCCTTTCACGGGCCAGTTGGCCGCCAAAGAAGCAGTGGCGGCCCATGTGGCTTCCCGTAGCGGCGTCAAGTACGATCCGGAAACCGAAATCATCCTGACTGCCAGCGACGGAGACTGCCTTCTGGACGCACTGCTGGCCCTGACCGAGCCCGGGGATGAAATAGTGCTCACGGACCCCACGTACGCGGGCATGCTCAACAGGGTTTATCTGGCAGGAGGCGTGCCGCGGTTGGTGCCGATGACAGCCGGGGATGGAACCTGGCGGTTGGACATCGATGCGTTGGAAGCGGCGGTCGCACCCGGAACGAGGGCCGTCTTTCTCCAGAATCCGTCGTTTCCCGCCGGCTACAGGCTCAACGACCACGAGTGGCAGGCAATTACCAGGCTATGTGTGGAGCAGGACCTGTGGCTGATCTATTGGTCATTTATGGAGGGAGTCGTCTACGACGGCTTGCCGGTTGTGAGCCCGGTGTCCTACCCGGGGATGCGGGACCGCACAGTCATTGTTGGCGCACCCTCGATCGAGCAGCGGATGATCGGCTGGAGGATCGGGTGGATCGTCGCCCCCGCCGAGGTGATACCGGACCTCGCAATGGTTCACATCTACAACGGCATCACCCCCGGAGGCATCGCCCAGGCCGGGCTGATCGCTGCCCTGGGCGGGACCGATGACGGACTGGCTCAATGCATCGAAGAGTGGCAACGCCGGCGTGACGCCCTTACCGCGTCCCTGGAAGGCTTTGCCATGATCCCAGCTGCCGGAGGTTGGTCGCAGATCCTGGACACCACGGAGCATGGGGTGAATCCATCGGACCTTTCCAGAGTGCTGTTAGGGCATGGTGTAGCCGCCACTGCCATGACTGGCTGGGGCGGCGACGTAGCGGGCCGTCATCTGCGTCTTGTTTTTAGCAACGAACCTGTTGAACGGATCGAACTTCTCGGTGACCGGTTCAGGGCGGCGGTGCGTGAGGCGGGCGGACGCAACCCGTAGAACGCCGGGAGTCAGTTGATGGACGTGGGACCGGAGGGGCTGAATCCGGACCCTTGGGTTTCACTCAGCTGGCATGAAGAGCGCCGACAGAATCACTCCTCCGTAAAGTCCCCGGCATCCCTGCGGAACGTCCCCAGGACGCGGATGAGGTGATCGACGTCGTCGGCTCCGAAGCCCGAGTTGCCGAAAACTTCAGAGTTGAGGGCCGCCGTCGCCTTCTTCGCCAGGGTGCGGCCTTCGGCGGTGAGTTCGATCAGGGTGGTCCGTCCGTCGGTTGGGTGCGGGGAACGGGCCACCAGGCCGGCCTTTTCCAAACGGTCGACGGCGTTGGTCACGGAGGTGGGATGCACCTGCAGGAGCGCGCTCGCCTTATTCATGGGGAGCGCACCGCTGCGGGCGAAACTCAGCAGGGCAAGGAGTTCGTAGCGGGCGAAGGTCAGCCCGAACGGTTTGAGGACCGTCTCGATGCGCGCAAGCAGGATCTGCTGGGTGCGCATGATCGCGGTGATGGCAGCCATGGGCGCGGCAACATCGCCCCAACCATGCCGTTCCCAGTTGCGTTGGGCGTCGGCGATGGGGTCTCGGGGGAGTGGGGTGCCCATGGGCCTCCTTCGTTGCTTGGTTGACTAGTCTTTCAGATTCGGGAACTCTTCCTCGGTGTACTCCAGGCCGAGACCTGCCGGGAGCGGTCCGGCGCCGTGCCTGGCCACTTCTGTGCCGCGAAGTTCCACACGCCTGATCTTGCCTGAAATGGTCTTGGGCAGTTCACCGAACTCGAGTCGCCGGATGCGTTTGAAAGGCGCCAGGTGCTCGCGACAATATCGCAGGATGTCCTCGGCAACGGCGGGCCCGGGTTCGTAGCCGGCGGCGAGCACCACAAACGCTTTCGGCACCGAAAGCTTCACGGGATCCGGCGAAGGCACGACGGCGGCCTCCGCAACTGCGGGGTGTTCGATCAGTACGCTTTCAAGTTCGAAAGGCGACAAACGGTAGTCGGAGGATTTGAAGACGTCGTCGTCGCGGCCCACATAGGTGATGACGCCGTCGGCGTCCCGGCTGGCCATATCCCCGGTGTGGTAATAACCGTCGCGAAACGCTTCGGCTGTTTTCGCCTCATCGCCGAAGTAGCTTTTCATGAGCCCCACAGGTCGGGGGTCCAAGCGCAGGCAGAGTTCACCGTCGTCGGCTTCCTTGCCGGTGAATGGGTCGACCAGGACGACGTCGTAGCCGGGCAGCGGCCGACCCATGGAACCGATCTTGACTGGCTGTGCTGGCGTGTTCGCGATCTGGACGGTGGATTCGGTCTGGCCAAAACCGTCGCGGATAGTGACGCCCCACGCTTCCTCCACCTGGCCGATGACCTCCGCGTTCAGCGGTTCGCCGGCGGACACCACCTTCCGGGGCGGCGAGGCCAGCTGCGTGAGGTCCGCCTGGATGAGCATGCGCCAGACGGTGGGCGGTGCACAGAAACTCGTGACTCCTTCGCGGCCCATTTGGTCCATGAGGGCGGCCGCATTGAAGCGTTCGTAGTTGTAGATGAAGACGCAGGCCTCGGCGATCCAGGGCGTGAAGACGTTGGACCAGGCGTGCTTGGCCCAGCCGGGGGAGGCGACGTTAAGGTGCACGTCGCCGGGTTCAAGGCCGATCCAGTACATCGTGGAGAGGTGGCCCACGGGGTAGGAGGTGTGGGTGTGCTCCACCAGCTTGGCGCGCGAGGTGGTGCCGGACGTGAAGTACAGCAGCATCGTCTCGTCGGCTTTGGTGGGGGCCTCGGGCGTGAACTCCTCCTGTGCAGAGAAGGAATCTCCGTACTGTTTGGCTTCCGCGTTGGTGCGTTCCCCGCCAATCTCGATCAGCGTGTAGTCGCCTTCCACAGCGGCGAACTTCCCGATGTTGGCGCTACCCACGGCCACCCAGTTGGCACCGCCCCGTTCTACCCGGTCTTGAAGATCCCGGGCGCCCATGAGGGTGGTGGTGGGGATCATGACGATGCCCAGCTTGATGCCGGCAAGCATGAGCTCCCAGAGCTCCACCTGGTTGCCGAGCATGATGATCATGTGGTCCCCGCGCTTGACGCCCTCGCTGCGCAGCCAGTTGGCGAGTTGGGAGGACCGCTGCGAAAGGTCCGCAAACGTGCGCCGGGTGGAACTGCCGTCCTGCTCAACGATGACCAGTGCCGGCTTGTTTCCCCGTTCCGGATCCGCAGCGATCTGGTCGAACCAGTCCAGGGCGAAGTTGAACTCGTCAAAACGTGGCCATTCGAATTCCCTGTGTGCCTGCTTGTAGTCCTCGCGCAGTTCCAGCAGCCGGTCACGGGCCGCACGGAAGTCTTCTGTGACTGTCATAGTCCGCCTTTCGCTGGGGATTACTGTCTCGGCGCCATCGCCGGAGTATCCCGCCTAGTGGTCCACATCACCTTGCAATATACTAGGACATCCAAGGGTTTGGAAGAGCCTGCGTTGGACATGACGAAGGGGTCAAATGCTCGACGAAAAAGCAGCTGCCGGCACCGTTACCAGCGGCGAACCGATACAGAAAGTCCTCCCTCCTTATCCGGAGGCGGATCTGATGCATGTAGTGGACCTGCTTCCTGCGGGGGAGCAGGCGCGGTACGCGGAGGTGCGGGAGTTCCTCCAAAGGCGGATCCGCGCTGCCAGCATCGAATATTGGAACCGCGAAGAGTTCCCGTTCGGGCTCCTGGCCGAGATGGCCAAATATGGGCTCGGCGGGCTGCAGACCGACGGCTCCTCCAAGCTGTTCAAGGGCCTCATGTACACGGAGATCGCCCGGGCAGACGTGTCGCTTTCTGCACTGGTTGGCATCCATAACGAACTCATCGTCGGCATGATCCATGAACTCGGCTCTCCCGAACAGAAGCGGAAGTGGCTGCCGGGGCTGGAAGCCTTCACCCAGTTGGGTGCCTTCGCGCTCACGGAACCGGACCACGGTTCGGACATCGCCGGGGGACTCTCGACGACGGCGCGGCGCGACGGCGGCGAATGGGTCATCAACGGTGCCAAGCGCTGGATTGGGGCCGGCACGATTGCCGACTTCGCCTTGGTGTGGGCCCGTGATGTGTCTGATCACCAGATCAAGGGCTTCATCGTGGAGACGGACCGGGCAGGTTACTCGGCCACCAAGATCACCAACAAGATCGGCCTCCGCATCATGCAGAATGCGGACATCACGCTGGACGACGTCCGGATTCCTGAGGATAACCTGCTGCCCGGTGCCACAGCGTTCTCGCGGGCCAATGACCTGCTGCGGGATTCGCGGGCCTGGGTTGGTTGGCAGGCTGCGGGCATCCAGTTGGCGGCCTTCGATATTGCCCGGTCCTACGCCCTGGAGCGAAAGCAGTTCGGCAAGGAATTGGCCAGGTTCCAGCTCATCCAGCAGCAACTTGCGGACATCCTGGGCAACGCCAACGCTTCACTGTCCTTGATGGTGGAACTCGCACGCATCCAGCAGGCCGGGAAGCTGGAAATGGTGCAGGCCGCCATGTGCAAGGCGACCACAACGCGCTTGGCGCGCTCGTCCGTGGCTATGGGCCGATCGCTGATGGGCGGAAACGGCATCACCACGGATTACGAGATGGGCAAGCTCTTCGGCGACGCCGAAATCCTGTACACCTACGAGGGCAGCTACGAGATCAACTCCATGATCGTGACCAGGGCGGTAACGGGAAAGTCGGCGTTCGTCTAAGACGACAAAGAGGGCATCTCTTCGCCGGTGGAACGCTGGCGAAGAGATGCCCTCTTGTTGCAAACTGCTATGAGCTTTGGGTTAGGACCTGGACGGGCTCCGAGGAGGCAGGCTCCGGCGATGCCGGCTCCGAGGAGGTTGGTTCCGGGGAGGCTGGTTCGGGGGACGGGGCCGCGGCTGCGTGCTCGGCCAAAACCCCTGTCCGGTGCCTGATACGGAGGCGGTAGAGAAGTGTTCCGCCGATGATCACGGCAGCAACGAACATGACGCCGCCCCACTGCAGGTACCACTCAAAGGGCGGCACAGAGTTGTAAATCTCCGGCCGTGGCCAAATCAGGTTCATTGTCATGGCACCGCCCCAGAGCACTGCCAGGATGTTCACGGGCAGCCCCCATTTGCCGAGGCTGAATCCAGGTTCTGACCCATCGTCCTTCAGGGGCCACTTCTTGAGGAACCGGCGCCGTAGCATCGGCACCGTGACCAGCAGGTAGGAGAGGTAGATCAGGACGATGCTGATGCTGGAAAGAATGGTGAAGATGGCCGGCTGGGAGATGTTGACGATCAGCGGGATCACTGCCACTGCACCGATAACGATGGCAGCCACTGTCGGGGTTTTGCGGGTGGGGTGCACTTTGCTGAGCTGGCGGCTGAAGGGAAGGTTGTTGTCCCTGGCCATGGCGAACATCATCCGGATAGCTGCTGCGTGTACGGCCAGGGTGCAGACTACGACGGCCACGACGATGCAAACCAGGAATGCCTTGCCGAAGGGGCCGCCCAGCACGGAAAGCACGATGTACTGGAGTCCGCCATCGGCAGCTCCGAGCTTGGGATCGGAAAGATTGGGTGCGGCCAGGATGCCGCCCAGGAGGAGCAGTCCTCCCAAGAGGAAGGACGCCGTAACAGCCCGCAGGATGGCCTTGGGCGCCGTGCGCTTGGGGTCCTTGGTTTCCTCGCCCAGGGAGCTTGCTGTGTCGAATCCATACATGACGTAGCCGGAGGCCATGGCGGCAATCATGAACACCCCGAAGAAGCCGAGGGGATGTCCTTCCCCGAATCCGGCAGTATCCAGGAGGACTTCGGGTCCGCGGACGGAATGCCATATCAGCGCCGCGATCAGCAGGACGGCCGCAACCAGTTCCACGAACACACCCACGCTGTTGATCATGGTCATGAGTTTCACGCCGAAAGCGTTGATGAGCGTGGAAATACCTATCATGATGCTTGCGAGGATGACCCCGTTGACGGCGAAGTCGTAGGGACCTGTTCCATCGCCCACGAGCTGGAAGCCACTCCAGATCTGCGGCAATGTGATTTGAAGGGCCAAGGCAACGGATCCCAGAGCCATGATCGAGGAAATGAGGAGCAACCAGCCTGCCAGCCAAGCCCACGTTCCGGTCGAGAGCCGTTTGGCCCAGTTGTAGACCGATCCCGCCACCGGGTAGCGGCCAGCCAGTTCCGCAAAGCACAGGGCCACCATCAGCTGGCCGACGAAGACGATGGGCCATGACCACGCGTAGGCGGGCCCGGCCGTGGAAAAGCCGAAGTAAAAGAGTTGAAAAACGCCGGTAAGGATGGAGATGTAGCTGACGCCGGCGGCGAAGCTGGCGAACTTGCCGATGCTGCGGTCAAGGGTTTGTGCGTAGCCAAACTCGTCCATGCCGCTTGCATCGCTCTTGCGGGGTCCTAATTTGCTGGGTTCTGACATTCGAACTCCTAACTCAGACGTGCACCGAATGGTGATGACCTGCGGCCGCCATTGGTCGCAGTCGAAATCAAATGGCCGGGCACCACTGTGTGCCTCCGGCTGTTCCCCCATTGTTGTAACGGGGCTGGCTGGGCCTTCGATGTGGTCAAAGTCCAGGCCATGCCCGCCAAGCCGCAACCGTATGGGTGTGGCGTGGGTCATAAGAAGAGGTTAGTTCAGATTGAACAGGCGTTCAAGACTTGTTTATGAACAAATGTTCAAGAATAATGCAGGTGCCCTTTCCAGGCTTTAGCGCTCGCGGGCACTGACATGTGGGCATGGCAACGTGGACACTGAAACGCCGGTGGGGGCGCTGGGTGCACCCTCCACCGGTGTTTTCAATGGCAATCACCTGCTCAGGCGGGGGTCAAGCTGAAGTCCGCCTCCGCCGTCGTGGTTTCATCCGTCCGGCTGGCCCTGATGAGGTCCGCGCACCGCTCACCAATCATCATGACGGTGATGTTGGGGTTCACGGTGACGTGTTCCGGCATGACGGAGGCATCGGCAACGCGCAGGCCTGTAACGCCCTTGACCCGCAACTCGGGATCCAGCGGTGACATGTCGTCGTCCACGGGACCCATCCGGACAGTGCCGACGGGGTGGTAGACCGTGTTGTGCGTTTTGCGGATGTAATCCTGCAGTTCCTCGTCCGTCTGTGCCTCGATACCAGGCGAGAGCTCCCGGCCGGCCCATTCAGCCATGGCTGGCTGCGCGGCGATTTCCCGGGCCTTGCGGATGCCGGCAACCATGACGCGCATGTCGTGGCCCTCCGGATCCGTGAAGTAGCGGGGGTCGACCATCGGCTTGTCGCGGAAGTCCCGGCTGCGAAGCCGGACTGTCCCGCGGGAACGGGCATGGGTGACGTTCGGCGTGAGGCTGAAGCCATTCTCCGTGGTGGGGTAGCCGTACCGAAGGGTGTTCATGTCGAAGGGGACAGAGCCGTAATGCATCATCAGGTCCGGGCGGTCCAGACCCTCTTCGGTGGGGGTGAAGATGCCAATCTCCCACCACTGGGTGGAGGTCTGAACCATCGGGTGCTTGGCCTCGAACTGCACCACGCCTTCCGGGTGGTCCTGCAGGTGCTCGCCGACGCCGGGGGAGTCGACCACCACGTCGATGCCGTGCGCGGCCAGATGCGCGGCCGGGCCGATGCCGGAGAGCATGAGGAGCTTGGGGGAGTCGATGGCGCCGGTGGACAGGATGACCTCGCGATGCGCTGTGAGCCGGTGGGTCCGGCCGAAAGCCGAGTCCACGACGTCGACGCCGGTGCAGCGCTTGTCTGCGTCGAATACCAGTTGGCGGGCACGCAGGCCGGTCAGCAGCGTGAAGTTTTCACGATCGATGATGGGGTGGATGTAGGAGACCGAGCTGGAGGAACGCGTCCCGTCCGAACGGCGGTTGATCTGGAAAAAGTTGGCGCCGTTGATCACCGTGCTGCCGTCGTTGAACTTAGCGCGGGGGATGCCGGCCTGCTCGCAGGCGTCAAGGAGCGCGACGCCGGCGGGGTCCGCCGGGGGCACGTTCATCAGGTGCACGGGCCCCGAATCGCCATGGTGGGGAGCATCCGGGCCGGCGTCCTCATTGGTTTCCAGCCGCTGGTACAAGGGCCAGGCGGCAGCAGCATTCCAGCCGGTGGCGCCGTACTTTGACTCCCACTCGTCCAGGTCTTCGCGAGGAGCCCAGAATGCGATGCAGGAGTTGTGGCTGGAGCAGCCGCCCATGACTTTGGCGCGGGCGTGGCGCATGAAGGAGTTGCCGTTCTCCTGCGGTTCCACCGGGTAGTCCCAGTCATAGCCCGACTCCAGCAGTTCCATCCACCGGTCAAGCTGCAGGATCTCGGGGAGGCCGCGGTCATCCGGACCAGCTTCAACCAGCGCCACGGTAACGGAAGGATCCTCGCTCAGTCGGGCGGCTACAGCGGCTCCGGCAGAACCGCCGCCGATGACGACGTAGTCGAACCCTCGGTCATTGAGGTTCTCGATGTTGTCGGTGTGCATCTATTTCTCCTTGCTGCGGTCAGCGAACCAGCCGGTTACCTGCGGGTTGGTGTTCTGGTAGATGTGCTTGGCTTCCTGGTATTCAGCGAGTCCGGTGGGACCGAGCTCGCGGCCGACGCCGGACTGGCCGAAGCCGCCCCATTCGGCCTGTGGAAGGTAGGGGTGGTAGTCGTTGATCCAAACGGTGCCGTGCCGCAGCCGGCCTGCCACCCGCTGCGCCTTGCCTGCATCCTGGGTCCAGACGGCGCCGGCCAGTCCGTAGATGGTGTCGTTCGCGGTGGCTATGGCTTCGTCTTCAGTGCGGAAGGTTTCGACCGTTACAACCGGGCCGAAGGCTTCGTCGATGACAACCGACATTCCCCGTTGGACGCGGTCCAGAATGGTCGGCTGGTAGTAATAACCGGCGTCGTACTTCTCCCCTTCAGGGGCCGCGCCACCACAACGCAACCGCGCACCTTCCGCCACGCCACGCTGGACGTAGGCATCCACCTTCTCGCGGTGGGCTGCGGAAATCAGCGGTCCGGTTTCGGCGGACTCATCGAACGGGCCGCCGAGGCGGATGTCCTGTGCCCTGCGGACCAGCTCGTCGACGAAGCGCTCGGCGATGGATTCCTCCACCACCAGCCGCGCCCCAGCGGAGCAGACCTGGCCTGAGTGCACAAACGCGCCGTTCAACGCATTGTCGACGGCGGCGTCGAAGTCAGCGTCAGCAAACACGACGTTGGGGTTCTTGCCGCCGAGCTCCAGCGCCACCTTTTTAACCGTGCCGGATGCCGCCGCGGCAATACGCTTGCCGGTTTCCAGGCCGCCCGTAAAGGAGACCAGGTCAATGTCAGGGTGTTCCGAAAGGGGTGCGCCCGCTTTGGCGCCAGGGCCTGTCACGAGGTTGGCGACGCCGTCCGGCAGGCCAAGGTCCTTGAGCAACTGCATGGCCAGGATTGCCGTGGACGGGGTCAGCTCGGCGGGCTTGAGGACGAAGGTGCAGCCAGCGGCCAGGGCGGGCGCGATCTTCCACGCAGCCTGCAGCAGCGGGTAATTCCACGGCGTGATCAAGCCGCAGACGCCAACGGGCTCGTAAACGATCTTGCTGGCGACGGCGTTGTCCCCGGCATCGACTACACGGCCCGCGGACTGCCCAGCGAGCCTTCCGAAGTATTCGAAGCAGGCAGCGATGTCGTCGATGTCGATGCGGCTTTCGATGATTCGCTTGCCGGTGTCCAGTGATTCGGCACGGGCGAACTTCTCCCGGCGTTCGCGCAGTTCAGCGGCGACCTTCAGCAGGAACGCGCCGCGTTCTGGTGCGGGGACTGAAGACCAGACGCCGGAGTCAAAGGCCGCACGAGCGGCAGAAATGGCACGCTCGGCGTCTTCGCGGCCAGCCTCGGACACCGTGGCGACCAGTTCGCCGTCGGCCGGGTTGTGGATTTGGCGGACCGCACCGGACGCAGCCGGCTCCCACGAGCCGTTGATGAAAAGAGTGGATGCGGAATCGGAGAATGTGGCTTGGGTCATACTTTGCAGATTAGTGCATCTTGAACATCTGTTCAAGAGTCAGTATGAACAAATGTTCAAGATTGCGGGCGGGTGGTGCGGGGCGTCCTCTGTAAAGGACACCCCGCACACTGTCCGGCTACTGCTGGTTCAGCCACTCCTCAAAGCGGGTGTTATAAATGGTCGCTTCGCTGCCGGGAAGCAGCTCGCCATCCTGGAGCATGGCGTTGAAGTAGCGCGCGCTAGGGTCAGTGACAACCTCGCGGGGGTCGCCATGGAAGCTGAGGCCCTTGCGGATTAGCTCATCGAGACCGAACTGCTCGGGACCGGCGACCTCAACGGTGGCGTTTCGTGGACTTCCGACTGCCGTACGGGCAACAGCGGTGGCCACGTCCTCAGCGGCCATGGGCTGGATCAGGGCGGGTGACAGACGAACAGTGTTTCCGTCAGTCGCGGCCTGGGCGATGCTCTTGACGAACTCGAAAAACTGCGTCGCGTGAACAATCGAATACGGGACGCCCGATTCCTTGATGAGCTTTTCCTGAGCGATTTTCGCCCGGAAGTAGCCACTCTCAAGCAGGCGCTCCGTGCCCACGACCGACAGCGCGACATGGTGCCCAACGCCGGCCTCCTTCTCCGCGGCGAGCTGGTTGCGGGTGGAGGTGGTAAAGAAATCGAGCACAGCCGCATCTTCAAACGAGGGCGAGTTCGACACATCGACTACAGTGTCGGCTCCCTGCAAGACATCCGCGAGGCCCTCGCCCGTGAGCGTGTTCACCCCCGAGTCAGGGGAAGCGGCCACTGCTTCGTGTCCATGTTCGCTGAGTTTGCTGACCAGTTTCGAGCCGATCAGGCCAGTGCCGCCGATAACTACGATCTTCATGATCTTTCCTTCCGATAAGTGGCGTGAAGGGATGCAGTGACATCCGTCCACCAGATATGACCGGGTACCAACACAATCTGTGACAGCCTGAGCAAAGACGGGCCGTGCTAGGACGTCACGTTCAGCCATTCCTTGAGCGTGATGTCCCCGATGCGGGATTCACCCAGGGGAACGATGCTCGTCTCTTCGATGGGTATACTGAAGTAGCCGGCTTGGGTATCAACAACCACCGGACGGGAATCATTGTGGGCCGCGAGAACCCGCCCCACGAATTCATTAATGCCTGCGCGTTCAGGGCCCGCCATTTCCAGGACGCCGTCAATCGCTGGCGAGACCGCCGTCTCCGCCACAATGCGGGCAACGTCGGCAGCAGCCATCGGCTGCATCAGGTAATTTGTCACATGAATCGACCCGTCGCGCATTCCTGCATTCGCGATGACCGGGAGGAACTCGAAGAATTGAGTTGCCCGGAGAATGGTGTAGGGCACCCCGCCTTCTCTAACAGCTTTCTCCTGCGCGGTTTTTCCGGCGAAGTAGCCGACGTCGATACGGTCGGTTCCAACGACCGACAGTGCCACATGATGCTGCACCCCGGCCCTTTTCCCGGCAGCGAGAAGATTGCGGGATGAAGTGGAGAAGAAGGGAACGACTACCTTCTCGTCGAAATCGGAAGTGTTCGTCAAGTCGACAACAACGTCCGCCCCCACCATCGCCTCATCCAATCCCTGGCCGGTCACGGAATCCACCCCGGTGGAAGGGGACGCCGCTTTCGCCTCATGGCCCTGACTGCTCAGGATCTCCACAACCTGCTTGCCGATCAGGCCGGTGCCGCCGAACACAACGATCTTCATGATGATCTTTTCCCTCCGATATTGGCTTAGCGGAATGTAGTGACATTCCGTCCACCAGCTATGACCGGGTACCGGATCAATCTGTGACAGTCAGCCCCCAACGCTCGTCACGCCGGAGAGTTTGTCTGGATTCATCGTCCACAACAGCCGGTCAATACCATCGGCAGACGCAGTGAGGGTTACCACCGCAAACACCACTCCGTCCCGGGCCAGCCGAGCGGAGGGCCGGCCGTTGGCCATGAAAGCCTGGGTATCGACGCCAAGCCAGAAACGCGACGCGAACGCCTGGTAGTACTTCGCGACCCTTTCCCGTCCGACAACAGGGAATTTCGAAGCCCGAACCTTTCCGCCGCCGTCGGAGTAACTGACGACGTCGGCGGCGAACAGAGCCTCCAGAGCGGCCAGGTTCCCGGTTCGCGCAGCAGCAAGGAATGCCTCCAGCAGGTGCCGCTGCTCGCTCACGCTCACCTCAGCACGTTTCTCATCTGCAAGGCGTTTGCGCGCCCGGCTGACCAACTGGCGGGCATTGCCTTCTGTCTGTTGGATGATCTCGGCGATCTGCTCATACGGATAGTCGAACGCTTGCCGCAGCACATACGCCGCCCGTTCGGTCGGCGACAGCTTTTCCAATATCAGCAACACCGCAAACTCGAGCGCTTCACCACGCAAGGCGCCCAGTTCAGGGTCGGCGCTTGTGTCCACAGGCTCGGGCAGCCAAGGGCCGACGTACGTCTCACGACGGGCACGTGCCGACTGCCCGACATTGATGGCAAGACGGGTGGCGGTGGTCGCCAGGAACGCTGGCGCATGCCGAACCAGGCTGCGATCGCATGTCTGCCATCGGACCCACGTCTCCTGGACGATGTCTTCCGCCTCGCTGACACTTCCGAGCATGCGGTAGGCGATCCCGAACAATCGAGGACGGACTTCCGCGAAAATTGTCGATGCCGTTTCCAATTCGGCCGCTGACCCCGTGTCGGCATCCATGCGCCCAATGTTACTGCTCGAAGGATTGGACGCTGGCCGTGGAAGCCTGAGCCGGGGCGACCTACGACGGCGGGCGAATCTGGCGGTAGATGGATGTTCCAATTCTTACCGCCCACTCACTCGACGAGTTTGTCAGCGGTCGTGACCGGTCGACGCATGTGCTTCGCAATCTCGTGCGATACAGCCGCGATGGCTTCGCGCTCGATGCCGCGAGCAGGAGACCAGACAAGATTCACCTGCAAGCTTGAATCAGGATCCGGGTAGTCGCTGCGGTTATGACAGCCGCGTGTTTCACGGCGTTCACGGGCAGCTTCGAGCGTCGCGCGCGCGGCAAGGGCGGCTGCCTTCAAGTCGAAAGCGTGTGCAAGATCCTGATATCCGGCGATGTCGGGATGCACGCCCACCTCGGTGATGCGGGCCTCAATGTCGTCGAGCTCCGCCAAGCCCTGCGTAAGACCTTCTTCATTGCGCACAACACCCGCATGCGTGGTCATGGTGTCTCGGATGGCCCGCTGGAGTACGCGGACGTTCTCGCGTCCCTTGGCGTTGAGCAGCTCATCTATCTCTTTCCGAGCTTCATCCACCGCCTCGGTTGACCGCACGTGTGCCTTGAGGGACCCCGAATACTCAGCGGCGGCTTTGCCGACGATCCTACCGAACACCAGGAGCTCGATCAGCGAGTTGCCTCCCAAACGGTTGGCGCCATGCAGGCCGCTTGAGGCCTCCCCGATTGCATAGAGACCCGCGACATCCGTGCCGTGATCGTCGGGACGGACCCAGACGCCGCCCATGGAGTAATGCGCTGTCGGTGCGATTTCCATTGGCGTCGTCGTGATGTCGAGCATCTGCAATTCGAGCATGGTCTGATAAACACGCGGCAGGCGACGCATGATGGTCTCCCGAGGCAGGTGTGAAACGTCCAGCCACACGCCACCATTGGGCGTGCCGCGGCCCTGTTGAATCTCTGTATAACAAGCCAACGCCACCCGATCTCTGGTGGAGAGCTCCATGCGCTCTGGATCGTATTTGGCCATGAAGCGTTCGCCGAGGGCGTTGGTGAGGATACCGCCCTCGCCGCGCGCGGCTTCCGAGATGAGCGTTCCTGCAGCATTCTCTGGCTCAAGAATGCCTGATGGATGGAACTGGACCAGCTCGGGGTCGCGGATGCGGCCGCCTGCGAGCACTGCCAGGCGGAAGGAATCACCAGTGTTTTCGTCCCGCCGGCTGGACGTGCGTCGCCAGATGCGGGTGTGCCCTCCGGCAGCGAGCACCACGGCGTCGGCATGGATCCGATAGCGCGTCCCGTCCGAGAGCCGGAAGCCATAGGCACCGAAGACCCGGCCCTCGGTGACAAGGATGCGCGTGATGTAAACATCGTCCAATATCGGAACGTCGAGCTCGGCGGCGCGATTTACAAGCGTGCGCTGAATTTCGAGGCCCGTATAGTCGCCGCTGAAAGCCGTCCGGCGGAACGTATGAGCACCGAAGAAACGCTGGCTGATCCGTCCATCTTCCTCGCGGGCGAATGGCATGCCATAGCGTTCCAAGTCGCTGATACCCTGGGCGGCCCCCTTGGTGACGATCTCCACGATCTCAGGGTTCGCAAGATCGTAGCTCTCCAGGATTGTGTCGGCGGCGTGCTGCTGCCAACTGTCATCCGCATCCATTGTGCCGAGAGCGGCGTTGATGCCTCCCGCCGCGAGTGAAGTGTGGGCGTCGCTTCTGGGCCTTTTGCCGACAGCGAGCACATCGACACCCAGCTCGGCCAGTTCGATCGCGGCGCGGAGTCCGGCACCTCCCGTGCCAATGACGAGCACCGACGTCGACACGAGCAGTTCCTGAGGCTTCATCACTACATTCCATTCACTCGGGATATCTGAACTTAAGATTCCTTGAGGCGCGCGCCGGTATGTCATCTTGGATTTCATTGGCGCAGCTAGTCCTCCGGTCTCGTCACCAACTAAAGACCGGACAGCCCTCGGATTTGTGACAGAAGAAACGACGGCCAGAGCTGCGCGTACTCGCGAGAATGGTATTGATCGATCTGGGCGGGCACTCCGGAACACCTGTATCCCCGCAATTGCGCAGCGGCGTTAGTTGTCCTCGGCCCGTGCTGCCCTCTTCAACTCAGCGATCCTCAGCCGTAAGAAGATGATGGCCAGGACCAAGGCGTACACGGCAAGGACGGTCACCGCGATCACGAAGACCGCGTAGAGGATCCCGATGATTCCGAAGGTTGGACTTAGATTCATTACTACCCCCCAATAGTCGTTGAGCCCCAATGCTACGCAAGCCACCAGCGATTCCCATGGAGGCTGGAAGGCGTAGGTCCTTTGTCAGCCAAGCTCGGCTGGGCGGTGAGGCTCGGCTCCGTACTCTGACCAACCGCCTGCGTAGAGACGGCCGCGGCCGAGTCCTGCATACTCCAGGGCGAGAAGGTTGTGGCAGGCCGTGACGCCCGATCCACAGTAAGAGATGACGGCACTCGCGTCTTCGATCCCAACCTTCGCAAACGCTCGTCGGACCTCGGCGATCGGGCGCAGGCGTCCATCAGGGGTGAGGTTCCCGCGGCACGGGACGTTCACTGCGCCCGGGATGTGTCCGGCTTGGGGATCGGTGGGCAGTTGGAGGCTTCCGTCGAAGCGGTCGGCATTGCGGGCGTCGACCATGATCCCGGCAAAGCCTGCCGTGATGTCCTCAAGCTGGGCGAGATGCGCCTCCGGCCACGGAGACGGCGTGAAAGTCGCGGGCGTCGGCTTCACGGGCTTCGTCTCCAGCGGTCCCGTCCACGCGGCAAGCCCGCCGTCGAGCAACGCCGCCCGATGCCCGAGCGCACGCAGCATCCACACGAGCCGCGCGGCGATGACTCCTCCGGCGTCATCATAGGCGACGACGGTCGTGGAGTCGCCGATTCCCAAGGAGGACATTCCCTGTGCGAAAACTTCAGGGTCGGGAAGCGGGTTCAGCCCGTGTGGTCCCGAACTCCCAGACAGCCATGAGTCCAGGTCCACGAACACCGCATCCGGAAGGTGGCCGCCGTCGTACGCTTCACGGCCCGGCCCGCCGTCGAGGTACCAGCGAACATCAGCGGTGACAACGTTACCTCGATGTGCCTTGAGCCATGCGGCATCAACAAAGGGCGGAAGGTCCTCTTGGGTTATCCGACTATCGTCCATACACTGCAGGCTAAAGAATGTGTCCACTATTCGAGCAAAAACGTCTCATTATGCGGATGCAAGAAGCCAAGGATCCCCTACCGGACCAAGCGGTTTTACGAACCCTCGACGGCTCGCAGAAGCGTCCGGAACTCGTCAAGCATGACCGTGCTTTGGCGATTAAGGTCAAACTCGTCTTCAACAGTTGCTTTGGCTGATTCTGCGTCCAGCAGCAGTTTGAAGGGCTCCATAAGTCCTGCACCGATGGTGAGAGAGTATGAATTCACGGTTCTCGGCCGTCCTCGCGCAGGGAGTGGTCTTGAGGAAATGGCACCTGCTAGCCAGGCATGGAACCTTGCGATTCTTCTTGTATGAAGGTGAACCTGGCGGTGCGTGTATGCCGCGCCAAAAAAGGACGGTGCTGGGACGAACATCTGTTGAATGTTCCTGTTCCACTCGATAACCCGGTGTGGTACGAATGGGACGAGGGCAATCAACCGTCTTGCAACTTAGGGTTTGTCAGAATATTTGGAAAGGTAGGGACTAAAGTGCTCATACTCGGAGTTGTTCTGCTAATCCTTGGTTATATTTTCAACATTGGAATCCTGATAACTATTGGGTGGATTCTGGCTGTTATCGGCCTCATCCTTTTGTTGCTCGGTGCAATCGGACGCCCTCTTGCCGGAAGACGGTACTGGTACTAGTCGCGGCCCCGCGCCGCTACAGGGCATCCAGCCCTGTTCCCGCTACTCGACGACGGACATCGGCAAGCCGCCCCCATGTACCGACGGCGTGATGCTGTCGAGCTGCCATCCATCCGCGGATGCCCGGAACATCGCCGTCTGCGGCAGGGAGTAGCCGGACGGGATGTTGCTTGGTCCATTCGCTGCCGAGGCCTGGTGTTGCTCGGTCACTTCCTTGAAATGGACGCTCGCTTCCGAGCCGGCCACCTCGATTGACTCCACCGTGATCGTCGTCGAAAAGTCCGTGTACCAGAAACCCACCGACTTGAAGCCGGCCTTTGACCTCGCCACCACCGGAAGGTCCCTCGCACGCTTCGCCCGGTAGGCCGCCGTCGACTGGACGTCGCTGAGATGCGGCTCCGGGGGAACGTCGAGGGCAGTGCCGTTGCGGTCCTCGACGGCAGTCCGGATGATGGCCGAAAGCTCAGAGGACGACGGGCTGGGCACCGCTGCTGAGGGAGACCCGACCGTGAGCGGCCCGGCAACAGGCTGGCATCCGGAAAGGGCAAACCCAAGCAGCACCGCGATAGCGGCCAACGAGCCTCGGTAAGTCATCGTGGTCCCCCTTGCCGGATGTCCTCACAGCCTGCCCGGAAGGCCCCAGCCAGTCAACTGGAGCCGGAAGGCGGGCGTAGAAGGTCCAGGCCGCGCTTCATCACTGCCGGTCGTCGTGACGCGAAGGGGCGAAAGCGATCTGCTCTGTGCGGGCAATGCCTCGCTCGATGGCAGCCTTGTCGATACCTAGGAGCGTTGTGAGCCACATGCCGTTTTGCACGACGACGATGTCTGCTGCCCGCTCCTTACTCTCATCGGCAGAAAGCTCGGGTTTGGCATTCCCTATGAGTGTGGCGAGCCCGTCCAGATACCGGTCGAACGCCGCAGCGTTGATCCGTGCGAAGTCCTCATGCGCCTGGGCGAGGGCCCAGAGGTGGAGGCGGAGGGACAGGTACGGCGTGGTCAGAAGGTCGGGGTCCGCAACGCGCCGAAGTGACTCTCGGAGTTGCTCGTCCGGGGTTGAGGCGGGCGTCGGCTCCACCAGCATGAGGTCGTGCTCTTCAATTTGGCGCAGCACCGCACGGATCAGGCTCGACTTGTCTTCGTAGTAGTAATTCACGAGCCCCAGTGCGACGCCGGCTTCACGGGCCACGGCGCGCATATTGATCCCCGAAATGCCGTGGCGGGACAGCAGTTCCAAGGCCGCTTCGAGAATGCGTGTCTGCCTATCGACCTGTTCGCTGGACTTTACGGTGCTTGTACCCATCCGGCCAGACTATTGCCAAACCCGGATCGGCGCATCCCGGCTGCCTAGAGGTTCTCCTCCGCGTAAACCCGGAGGGCATCCCGAACGAACGTTGCTCCGGACTCCCCGCCGTAGTTGGCGGCAAATCGAGGGTCCGCAACGTACATTTCGCCGAGGCCTGTGACGTAGCCCTTCACGTCTCCACCGGGAGTGGCGGACGGGGTGCCCGGGATTCCGCGGAGCCATTCGACGTGGCGCCTTGCCAGTTCCTGTGCTTCAGCGCTGTCGGGTGCAATTCCGGACGTGGCAGCGGAGATCCAGTCGCTCCCCAGCTTCCGGGAGCGTTCCTTCCATTGCTGCTTTTCTTCGGCGCTCATGCCGCGCCACCAAGCGTCACTTGTGGCGTAAGCGTCCTTGCCCCAGCGCTCCTCTACCTCGTCCTTGTACTGAGTGTGGTCGAAGCCATCAAACATGTCCTGTGCCATGTAATTTCCATCCCCTTTCAAGGTCTCAATGGTTTGCCGCACGGACGCGATCTGTCGCGCCAGACGGTCCTGCTCTTGCCCAAGCCATTCCAGGTGGCCGCTCAACGCCTTAACGGTGTCGGTCTCCCGGGCAAGCACGTCGGCGATTGCAGGCAAACCCAGTCCAAGTTCCCGGAGCAGGAGGATCCGCTGAAGCTGCACCAAGGCCGGACCGTCGTAATAGCGATAGCCGTTATGACCGGTCCGGCTTGGCTTGAGCAGCCCAATGTCGTCGTAGTGACGCAGCGTGCGGCTGGTTGTCCCTGCCATCTTGGCGATTTCCTGGATCGACCAGTCCATGAGTCCTCCGTCCTGGCCCTCTCGTTCCTGGCTTGTCCTTTGACAGTAATGGTTGACGTTACGTCAAGGTCAAGGGGGTGGATTGGAGGAATCAGTCGGCCAGGATCAGGTACAGCGCGCGGCGGGTTTCATCGAGCTTCTCGATCGCTGCCCTGCGTTGCTCGTCGGTTGCCGCAGCGCGGAACTGGTGGACGACGCCCATGAGTTTCCCGATGCTCTGGTGGAACTCCTGCATGTTTCCGTCGGCCTCGGTGTTCCAGGCATTGGCGAGCTCTTCCTCATGCTCGGCAACGTAGGCGCGGCCGTCGTCAGTCAACGTGAATTCCGTCCGACGCCCCTCGCCCACGGCTGTGATGAGCTCTTCATCAACCAGCTGCTGCAACGTGGGGTAGACGGATCCGGGGCTGGGCCGCCATGTTCCGGAGGTCTTCTCGGCGATGGTCTTGATCAGTCCGTAGCCGTTGGATGGCGCCTCTGCGAGCAAGGAGAGAATTGCCGCCCGGACGTCGCCGCGGTTTGCCCGCCGCCCGCCGCCGGGACCAAAGCCCCTTGGGCCGAAACCGCCCGGGCCGAAGCCGCCGGGTCCGAAACCAGGTCCGAAACCGCCGGGCCCAAAGCCGGGTCCAAAGCCGGGGCCGCCGTGGCCGCCCGGTCCGCGACGGCCTTTGCCTCGATTGAAGCGACCTCGACCATGTCCATGCTCGGGATGTCCGTGGCCGTGCTCAGGGAAATTGTTGTCGTGTTCGTTGATGCCTTTCATAACAGCATCATCCTTTCGGTTAGTGGTTCGTCGAAGGATTATCGGCGATAGTTAACGATATATCGGTAACTATCGGAACGTCAATAGCCTGTTTGGGGAGCGAGCATCGGTTGGAACGGCCGGGATGTGAGAGAACATCCGGTCAGGACCGTTGGGATGTGAGAGAGCATCCGGTCAGGACGGTTGGGATGTGAGAGAGGGTTAAAGCCCGACGGCGGGTGCGGACTTCACGAAAAGTCCGCACCCGCCGTCGAGGTTCTCAAGATGCTACGAGAGGGGAGTGACGTAAGCTCCCGAGATGCCGCCATCCACCAGGAAAGTGGAGGCCGTGATGAAGGAAGCGTCGTCGCTGGCCAGGAAGGCGACCGCTGCGGCCAGCTCTTCCGGCTCCGCGAATCGGCCCAGAGGAACGTGCACCAACCGCCGTGCTGCCTTCTCAGGATCCTTCGCGAAGAGTTCCTTCAGCAGGGGGGTGTTCACCGGTCCCGGGCAGAGGGCGTTGATGCGGATGCCCTGCCGTGCAAACTCGACGCCGAGTTCCCGGCTCATGGACAGGACTCCACCCTTTGAGGCGCTGTATGAAATCTGGGATGTTGCCGCTCCCATGACGGCCACGAACGATGCCGTGTTGATGATGGACCCCTTGCCCTGCTCCTGCATGTAAGGAATGGCGTACTTGCAGCAGTAGTAGACGGAGGTCAGGTTCACTTCCTGCACCCTGCGCCAGGCGTCGATTCCGGTGTCCAGGATGGAAGCGTCGTCGGCGGGGGAGATGCCCGCATTGTTGAACGCGATGTCAACACTGCCGTACGTCTCCTTGGTCTGGGCGTAGAGGTTGCGGACTTCTTCTTCACTGGTCACGTCTACTTTGACGAACAGGCCGCCTACTTCGCTGGCTGCCGCAATCCCGGAGGTGGGTTCGATGTCGGCGATCACGACGTTGGCGCCCTCAGCTGCCATCCGGCGTGCTGTGGCCAGGCCGATGCCACTGGCACCGCCGGTGATGACTGCGCTGCGGCCGGCGAGGCGGTTGGAAACTACTGCTTGCATTGGTGCTCTCCTTTGAAAAAGTGGAAAAGATTCAGGATGACTGGGTGGAAATGAAGACGTTCTTGACCTCGCTGAAGGCGTCAAGGGCGTCGGGGCCGAGCTCGCGGCCAAGGCCGGACTGCTTGAAGCCGCCAAACGGGGTGGAGTACCGGACGGACGAATGGGAGTTCACGGAGAGGTTGCCCGATTCGACTCCCCGGGCAACGCGCAATGCCCGGTCCACTTTGGACGTCCAGATAGAGCCGGATAATCCGTACTCGGTGTTGTTGGCGATCCGGATAGCATCTGCTTCGTCGTCGAATGGGACCACGGCAACAACCGGGCCGAAGATTTCGTTGGTGAAGGACGGCGCCTTGAGATCCGGGGTGAGCACTGTGGGCGGGAACCAGAAGCCTGGTCCTTCCGGCGCCTTCCCCTGGAAGGCGACCGGGGCGCCGTCGGGCACGAAAGCCGAAACCGTGTCCAACTGCTGGGCCGAAATCAGCGGGCCCATGGTGGTGGCCGGATCTGTGGGGTCTCCGACACGCATGCCGAGGACCTCTGGCTCCAGCAGTTCCAGGAAGCGCTCGTAGACGCTGCGCTGCACGAGGATCCTGGAACGTGCGCAGCAGTCCTGGCCGGCGTTGTCGAAGGCGCCACCGGGAGCGGCGGCCGCAGCCATCTCAAGATCGGCGTCGTCGAAAATGATGTTGGCGCTCTTGCCTCCCAGCTCCAGCGTCACCCGCTTCACTTGGTCAGCGCAGCCTGCCATGATCTGCTTGCCCACCCCGGTGGAGCCAGTGAACACCACCTTGCGGACCGCCGGATGCGTGACGAACCGCTGGCCCACCACGGACCCCTTGCCCGGGATCACTTGGAAGACGCCCTCAGGAAGGCCGGCTTCCAGAGCCAGTTCACCAAGGCGGATGGCGGTCAGCGGTGTCACCTCCGCCGGTTTGAGCACCACGGTATTGCCTGCGGCCAGTGCGGGGGCGAATCCCCACCCTGCGATGGGCATCGGGAAGTTCCAGGGAACAATGATGCCAACAACGCCCAGCGGCTCGTGGAAGGTTACGTTCACGCCGCCCGCCACAGGAATTTGGCGGCCGAAATGCCGTTCCGGAGCGGCGGAGTAGTAATTGAGGACGTCGCGGACGTTGCCCGCTTCCCATCGAGCGTTGCCGATGGTGTGCCCTGCGTTGCGCACCTCCAGTTGTGCGAGGTTCTCCAGGTCATTGTCGACGGCGGCAGCGAACCGCCGCAGCAGCAGCGCCCGGTCCGCGGGGGCCACGGCCCGCCACGTCTCGTAGGCGGCGGCTGCCTTGGCAATGGCTGCGTCCGTTTCCGCCACGCCAGCGAGCGGAACGGTCTGGATGACCTCCGCGGTGGCCGGATTGATCACATCAAACACTGTTGCTGTCATGCGGGGGACATCGCTTTCATGGTTGCGGTCTGGTCTGAGCGGTAGCCGGCGGCGGCCTCCACAAAGCCGCGGAACAGCCGGCGATCATGGGGGTTGTGTTCCGGATGGAACTGGACTCCAAGAACCCAGCCGCCCTCGGTGGTTTCGATGGCCTGCACCAGGCCATCGGCGGAGCGGGCAGTCACGCGCAGGGTTTCAGGCACGGCGTCCAGGGCCTGGTGGTGGTAGCACGGCGACGTGGCGGAATCACCCAGGAAGTGGTGGATGAGGGTGCCCGGCGTGGTGTCGAATGCCGCCTCACCATAGACACCGGGTGCTGGCTGACTGTTGCTGCCGGGAAGGACGTCCGGGATGTGCTGGATCAGCGTTCCGCCCAAAACCACGTTGAGGAGTTGGGCTCCCCGGCAAATGGCGAACAGGGGGAGCTCGCGCTCAAGCGCGGCGCGGATGAGCGCTGAGTCATGCTTGTCCCGCAGCGGTTGGGACTTGGTGGTGGGATGCGGTGCCTCACCGTACAGGGAAGGATCGACGTCGGGACCTCCCACCACAATCAGGCCGTCCACCAGGTCCAGCACGGATTCGTCGGTGCCCAGCGGAGGCAGCAGGATCGGTGTTGCTCCAGCTGCGACCACGGCCTCCACGTACGATCCTGGGAGAATCGCCGCCGTCGTATTCCACACTCCCCAGGAGGCGTCCTGAAGGTAACTGGTGAGCGCGATCCGCGGCCGGTAAATTTCAGAGACGTTCGAAGCCACGGACCCGCTCCCAATCTGTGATGGCGCTGTCGTAGGCGGTGAGCTCCACGTTGGCGGCGTGGACGTAGTGGTCCACCACGTCGTCGCCGAAAGCCTTGCGCGCAATGCTGCTCTCGGCCAGGAGGTCCCGCGCGTCCCGCAACGTAGTGGGCAGCCGTTCCGCATCGGACTCGTAGGCGTTGCCCTTGGTGATTGCCGGCAACTGGAGATCGTTTTCGATGCCATGGATGACAGCGGCGATCATCGCAGCCACTGCGAGGTAGGGGTTCACGTCGCCGCCGCCCACACGGTTCTCAGTGCGGAGGCCCCGGCCGTGGCCCACCACGCGGAGTGCGCAGCTGCGGTTATCCAAACCCCAGGCGATCGCTGTGGGCGCGAAGCTGCCCTCTACGAAACGTTTGTAGGAATTGATGTTCGGTGCCAGGAAATAGGCCAGTTCGCGCAGCGCTGCGAGTTGACCGGCCACGAACCGTTCCATCAGGGGGCTGAAGCCGTGTTCGCCGTCGCCCGCCAGCACGGGGTTCCCGTCCAGGTCGGTGAGGCTGAAGTGAATGTGGCAGGAGTTGCCTTCGCGCTCGTTGAACTTGGACATGAACGTGATGCTCTTGCCGTGCTGGTCCGCGATTTCCTTGGCGCCGTTCTTGTAAAACGTGTGCTTATCGCAGGCGGCGAGGGCCTCATCGAAGCGGAACGTGATTTCCTGCTGACCGAGGTTGCATTCGCCCTTGGACGACTCGACCACCAGGCCCGCGGCTTCCATGTTGTTGCGGATGGAGCGGATCACTGGTTCCAATCGGGCAGTGGCAAGGAGCGAGTAGTCCACGTTGTACTGGGTCGACGGCGCGAGGCCCGTGTAGTTCTTCTGCCAAGCCTGGTTGTAGGAGTCATCGAACATCAGGAACTCCAGTTCGGTCCCTGCGTGGGCCCGGTAGCCCAGCTTTTCGAGCCGCTCGATCTGGGCTTTCAGGATCTGCCGTGGTGATGCTGCTACAGGGGTCCGGTCCGTCCACAGGACATCGCACTGCACAATGGCTGTGCCTTCGAGCCAAGGAACTCGGCGAAGCGTCGAAACGTCCGGCAGCATCACCATGTCCCCGTAGCCCGTTTCCCAGGACGACATCGCGTAACCGTCCACGGTTTGCATTTCAACATCCACGGCGAGGAGGTAGTTGCAGCCCTCCGCGCCGTGGTCCAGAACGTCTTCGAGGAAGGAGCGTGCACCGCAACGCTTGCCTTGGAGGCGACCCAGCGCATCGGTGATGGCGACAATGACAGTATCGATTTCGCCGCTTGCAACGGATTCGCGCAGTTCGTCGACGGTGAGCTGCCGGTTCCGGCTGGACTCTTGGATGTGGGAATTCATGATGTCTCCGCAGTGTGGTTCTGTGAGTGGATTTCAGGTTCTGCTGGCTGTTACTTCAGCTCGGCCTCGGCCATGGCGAGTTGGGCGAACTCTTCTTCGGGTGCGCCCGCCACGATCCGGTGCCGGCTGTAAAGCCAGTAGTAAACGAGGGCAGCGGCAAAAATCGCTGCCGTGATGGAAGCGGCAAAGACGTCGACGACGAACGTCGCCACGACTGCCACGGCGGACAGGGCCAGGGCAATCGACGTCGTGACGATCCCGCCCGGCGTCCTGTAGCCGCGTTCCAGGTTGGGTTCCTTCTTGCGAAGGACGATGTGCGAGAGGTTCAGCAGGACGTAGGAAACCGTCGCGCCGAAGACTGCGATGTTGATGAGCAGGGCACCATCCTGCGTCAGGGCAGCCAGCAGGAAGCCGACCGTGCCCGGGACGATCAATGCCCAGTAAGGGGTGCGCCGCGCGCCGGTCAAGGAGAGCCAGCGGGGCAGGTATCCGGCCCGGGACAGGGCGAACAGCTGCCGTGAGTAGGCGTAAATGATGGAGAAGAAGCTGGCCACCAATCCGGCCAGGCCGGCGTAATTGATGAAGTCGGCCAGGAAAGTGTTGCCACCGTACGCAATGCGTAGTGCCTCAGGAAGCGGGTTGTCGGATTCGCTCATGGCTTGCGAGCCGGCTGCGCCCGGGACCAGGACCAGCATGAGGGCGCCAAAGATGACCAGGATAATGACGGCCACGATGATTCCCCGGGGCATATCCCGCTTGGGATTCGAGGTTTCCTCGGCAGCGAGGGGAACGCCCTCCACTGCCAGGAAGAACCAGATCCCGTAGACCAATGCCGCCAGGATGCCGCTGATGCCCATGGGCAGGAACGCGCTGGACCCGGCGGAACCATCGGGAACAATATCGAACAAGCGAGCGGAATCGAACTTTGGCAGAAGGCCGACGACGGCGGCGGCCAATGCGATGGTGGCCACTGCGGTGATGGCGAACATGATCTTCAAGGCTTCGCCGACGCCGCGGATGTGAATGCCGATGAAGATGACGTACGTGACGAGGTAGACCGGCCATGAGTTGGTGAGGCCAAAGAGGCCAAGTGCTTCCACATAGCCGCCGATGAAGGTGGCAATAGCGGCCGGGGCCACCGCGTATTCGATGAGGACCGCCATACCTGTCGCGAATCCACCGAGGGGTCCCAGGGCCCGGCGGGCGAACGCATAGCCAGCTCCCGCCGTCGGGAGCGTTGATGAAAGCTCAGCGAGCCCGAAAACCATGCACGTGTACATAACGGCCATGAGCAGGAAAGCGATCAGCAGGCCGCCCCAGCCACCTTGTGCCAAGCCCAGGTTCCAGCCAGCGAAATCGCCGGAGATCACGTAGGCCACGCCGAGACCCGCGAGGAGAACCCATCCGGCGGCACCCCGTTTGAGGCGCCGGTGCTTCAAATACTCATCCTCGCCGCCGGGCGGCTGGTGCACTGTTTCCATGCGTGTTCCTATCGTCTGAGGAATGCTTCTGGGAAAAGTCGAGCGGGGGATCATCCAGATCCTAAAGGACTGTTTTCAGTCCAAAGTGTGCTTCAAAGTCTGGAGCGTGATTCCCCATGAGTCAAGACTTTTCTGAAAAACCTGATGACTTCGATCACCATTGAGGGCGTGTCCAATGGTTTTTTTGATGACCTTTATTGATCAGCGTGGGTAGCATGGAGGCAGCAGCGCCCTGTGAATGGACTCACTGATTGGCGCAGCCCGCATTCCGTGGAAGGAGATGCCGTGCCGGACTCACCGTTTGGCCCGTCGTTCTCGATGCTGCGCCCAGTCAGGGGCGGCAACGCGTTCGAAGAGACCATCGAACACATCCTGCGGACCATCAAGCTGGGGATCTTCGCTCCCGCCGAAAAACTGCCGCCCGAGCGTGAACTGGCCGAACAACTGGGAGTCTCCCGCGCCACCCTTCGCGATGCCTTGGGGGAGTTGCAGAGCGCCGGCTATTTGGAAGTCCAGCGCGGCCGGTACGGCGGCACGTACGTGTCCACGACGGCAGTCCAGCGCCAGCCGGACCAAGGGCCCCTCGACCCCGCCGAGGTGGAGGACGTCCTGCTCTTCAGGTCCATCATCGAGCCTGCCGCTGCTGCTTTGGCTGCCAAAGCGGATCTCTCCGCGGCTGCCCGGAGGCACCTGCAGGTTTGCCTCTCCGAAGTGAGCGCTTCCCCTGCCGTGGGCTACCGACCCCGCGATGCCCGGTTCCATATAGCAGTCGCCGAATTGTCCGGCTCCGCAAGCTTGGTGGGCGCCGTGGCCGAAACACGATCCAGGCTCAACGAACTCCTGGACCGAATTCCCTTGCTCAGCACCAACCTGGAGCACGCCAACGAACAACACACCGAGATCGCCGAAGCGATCCTGCGCGGCGACGCCCCCGCCGCGGAACGGGCTACCATCGAACACCTGGAAGGAACGGCTTCACTGCTGCGCGGCTTCCTCGCCTGATGCTCTCTCACGTCCAACGGGTTTTTGGCGATCGTTCTCTCACGTCCAACGGGTTTTTGGCGATCGTTCTCTCACGTCCAACGGGTTTTTGGCGATCGTTCTCTCACGTCCGATGCGGTCGCCGCCGAATCACAGCGGGATCGAATCACGGCGCAATATGGTTGAGCCTTTGTCATGCGGCTGACTAGTGTTGGACACATGCGCGAACTCCAGGCCAAGATCATCGAGGAAATGGGCGTCCAGCCCCGGATCAACCCCCAAGAGGAGGTCCGCAAACGAGTCACGTTCCTGAAGGAATACGTTAAAGCCACGGGCACCAACGGCTTTGTGCTCGGCATTTCCGGTGGACTGGATTCCACTCTTGCCGGTCGCCTGGCACAGCTGGCCGTCGAGGAACTGGAAGCTGAGGGCGTGAACGCGAACTTCGTTGCCATGCGTCTCCCCTACGGCATCCAGCACGACGAAGACGACGCCCAGGCCGCCTTGGACTTCATCAAGGCCAAGACCGAACGGACCTTCAACATCTCCCGCGCCGTGGACGGATTCGAGGAAGAGTTCGAGAAAACCACCGGCGCGGAAATCTCCGACTTCCACAAGGGCAACACCAAGGCCCGCGCACGCATGGTTGCCCAGTATGCACTGGCCGGCGAACACAACTACCTGGTGATCGGCACAGACCACGGCGCCGAATCCGTCACGGGCTTCTTCACCAAATATGGCGACGGCGGCGCGGACATCCTGCCGCTGTTCGGCCTGAACAAGCGCCAGAACCGCGAACTCCTGGCCGAGCTGGGCGCTTCCGCGCGACTTTGGCAGAAGGTGCCCACGGCTGACCTGCTGGACGACAAGCCGGGCCGTACCGATGAAGACGAGCTCGGAGTCACGTACGACCAAATCGACGACTACCTTGAGGGCCGCGAAGTTCCCGACGGCGTCGCTGAAATCATTGAGCAGAAGTACCTCCGTACGCGACACAAGCGCACAGTGCCGGTAACCATCTTCGACACGTGGTGGAAATAGCCCGCTAAATCCCAAGACCCCGACGGCGGGTGCCGGCTTCCAGGAAGTCCGCACCCGCCGTCGGGCGTTAACGGTGCTCGCTCACATCCCAACCGTTCTGACGCGATGCTCGCTCACATCCCAACCGTTCTGACGCGATTCTTTGCCGGTGGTGACCGACCGACGTCGACTGACCACCTCCGACAGGATGTGAGAGGGCAACCACCCAAAACCCGTCGGACGTGAGAGAACAACCACCAAAAACCGGCAGGAGGTGAGAGAACGATCCCCAAAAACCGGCAGGACGTGAGAGAACGATCCCCAAGAACGCGGGAGCTAGGCCGGGACCGGACCCGTGGAGCCGCGGACTGTGAGGTGGGTGGGCATGACTGCCAGGCGACGGGTGGAACCGGCGTGCAGCGGATCCAGCTGGGCGAGCAGCATGGAGACGGCCACGCGTCCGGCCTGCTCAATAGGCGAGGCGATCGTGGTCAGGGGCGGGTTGCAGAAGTCGGCGCCGAAGATATCGTCGCAGCCCACGATGCTCATATCCTCAGGGACGCGGATGCCTCGCTCACGAAGCCGCTGCAGCATGCCGATGGCCAGGAGGTCGTTGAAGACGATGCAGGCCGTGGCGCCGGTGCGCGCCGCAGCGTCGGCAGCTGCCGCGCCTGATGTCGTTTTGGGCGTAAAAGGGCCGACGTGGGAGGTGGTGAGCCCCCGCTCGCGGCTCTCCTCTTCGAACGTCTTCCAGCGCTTGGCGTTGGACCATGACGACGCCGGTCCGCCGACGTAGCAGATCTTGGAATGTCCCAGCGAGGTGAGGTGTTCAAGGGCCTGGACCACTGCGCCGGGGGTGTCGATCATCACCGTGGGGGCGTTGGCTGATGACCTGTTGATCGTGACGATGGCCTGTGTGGAGGCTGCTTCGAGTATTTGCGCATCCGTGAGGCGGGAGGCAGCCAGGATGAAGCCGTCCGCCGTTCGCTGCATTTTGCGCAGGGTATCGGCTTCCATCTCGGCGGACTCTTCCGTGTCCACGAGCAGCTGCGTGTAGCCGGCGGCTTTGAGTTGGTTCTGGGTGCCCCGGATGATGTCGAAGTAGAAGGGGTTGGTGACGTCGGGCACCAGCAGGGCGATGGCGTTGGTGCGCCCGGAGCTAAGTCCGCGCGCTTGGGAGCTGGGCACATAGTTAAGCGAGGCTGCCGCTTGCTCAACGCGCTCGCGGGTCACGCGGTTCACCCTGCCCGGATTGGACAATGCCCTGGACACGGTTGAGGTTGCGACTCCCGCTAGTTCTGCAACGTCACGGATGGTGGGAGGCGTCCCTGCCGTGCGCGCTTTTGCATCTGCCATGCGGCAATTGCAGCACTTTTGGCAACTTTTGGCAAACGCTTGCCGCTTTGATTGCCAACTCCCTAGACTCGACCACGAAGCCCTGTGACGCACCACACCACACCTGCGGGCTGGGTATCCAAGGAGGAAACAATGAGGTTTGCACCATCAGCAAAGCTGGCCGCCGTCATCGCAGCGGCTGCGCTGGCTTTGACGGCCTGCGGGGGAAGCAGCAGCAGTTCCGAAGGCTCCGGAGGTGCCGTGGATGGCACCGGCAAGAAACTGAGCGTCCTGACGGGCGTCAACAGCCAGTACCCCGAGCAGCAGAAGGAATGGTTCAAGGACATCGCTGCCAAGTTCAAGGCCAAGACAGGCGCCGATGTTGAATTTGAGACGTTCGCATCCGCCAACGATGAACTGACCCGGATCCAAACTTCAGTGGTTTCCGGCCAAGGCCCTGACGTCTACAGCCTGGGCACCACCTTCACACCCACCGCCTACGCCACCAAGGCCTTCGTCACTCTCTCCGACGATGACTGGAAGAAGGTCGGGGGCAAGGACCGTTTCAACCAGGCTGCATTGGGCATCTCCGGCCCGGACTCCGAGCACCAGGCGGGCATTCCCTTCGTCAGCCGCCCCTTCGTCATGGCCTACAACAAGGACATCCTTGCCGCTGCAGGCATCGAGAAGCCGGCCACCACGTGGGACGAACTCGCTGAGCAAGCCAAGAAGATGACCAACGCCAGCACGGGTACTTTCGGCCTGGCCACCGGCTACAAGGACAACTTTGACCCGTGGAAGTTCATTTGGGCCATGTCAGTCCAGGCCGGCAACCCCTTGGTGGACGGCGACAAACTCAAAATGGACGATCCCACGGTCAAGAAGGCCTACGAGACCTACTTCGGTTGGCTGACCAAGGACAAAGTGGTGGATCCGGCCGCGATTGGCTGGAGCAACAGCAACGCTGTGGCGGCCTTCGCTTCCGGCAAGGCCGGCTACCTGATGATGACGACGTCGAGTTCAGTCCCCACCCTGGACAAGTCCGCCATCGCCGGCAAATACGCTTACTCCATCATGCCCACCACGGCGCCGGGTGAAACTTCACCCAAGGGCGACGGCGACAAAGCCGCCAGCATCCTTTCCGGCGACAACGTAGTGGTTGCGGACTACTCGCAGCAGAAGGACCTGGCGTTCGCGTACATCGAGCTCATCACGTCAAAGGATGAGCAGTTGAACTACCAGAAGATCTTCGGGGAACTCCCCGCGAATGCTGACGCACTGGCCTCACTGACAGATCCGAAACTCAAGCCGATCGCCGATGCCGCGGGCAAGTCAAAGGCCACCCCCTTCACCGGCGCCTGGGGAGACATCCAACTGGGCCTCCTGAACGTCACGGTCCAGTCCATTCCGGAGCTCGCCAAGGGCGCCGTGGATGACGCAGCGCTGGAGCAGCGGCTCAAGGACGCACAGGCAAAGGGACAAGCATCCCTCGACCGGGCTGCGAAGTCCTAGGCAGGATCTCCCATGTCCACTGATTCCTTCAGGGAAATGAAGGCCGCGACCGGTCCGGCTGCCGAAGGGCAGCTGGCCCGATCGGGCACAACAGCCCAAGCGTCCGACGGCGGCACGTCACCGAACGCCGGCACAGGCACCATCCAGCCAACCGGACGCGGGAAGAAACCCGTCCGCAGGAAGGGTTTGAGCGAGCGCAACCGCCCCTTGTGGATGTTGATCCCGGGCGGGCTCCTGATGTTCGTCATCATTGTTCTGCCGCTGTTCCTTGGCATCTACATGTCGGCGCTCAACCTGGACCAGTACTCGCTCCGCAAGTGGGTCAGCGCACCGTTTATCGGGGTCGGGAATTTTGTGGAGGCCCTGACCGACTCGCCGCTGCTTCACTCCGTGTGGTTGAGCGTCAGCTACTCGCTGATCGCCATGATTGTCACGCTGCCGCTGGGTATTGCTGCGGCGGTGGCAACCCAGAACTCGTTCAAGGGCCGCGCAGTGATCCGATCGATCTTCCTGATCCCGTACGTGCTGCCGTCGTTCGTGGTGGCCACTGTGTGGCGGACAATGTTCCAGCCCAATGGCGTAGTGGACTCCGCCTTGGGAACGTTCGGGATGGATGCCGGGCTTTGGCTTAATGGGCCGCAGACCTATTGGACGCTCATCCTGGTCCAGATCTGGGCTTCGTGGCCTTTCATCTATCTCCTGGCACTTTCGGGCTTGCAGTCCGTGGACCATGAAGTCCATGAGGCCTCCGCCCTGGATGGTGCGCTGTGGTGGAACAAGCTGCGCTACGTCATCTTCCCGTACCTCAAGGGACCCCTCGCGTTGGCATTCCTGATCGGCATGCTGCATCACATCAACAACTTCACGCTCCCGTTCGTGCTGTTCGGTGTCCCGGCTCCCGCCGACGTCGAGGTCCTTCCGATCCTCACGTACGTGACCAGCTTCCAGAGCTTCCGCTTTGGACTCAGCGCCGCCATGGCGTTTGTTTCCCTGGTGCTGATTGCCATTCCGTTGTTCATCTACCTGCGCGCCGTCAAGCTGGACGACGCCGAGACACCTGGAGGCAAGAAGTGAGCGCATCAACCACCTCCGTCCGCGGCACAGCCAGCCGGGGCACGTCGGCAACCACGTTCCGGCCAGGCTCAAAGCGGCAACATGAAGTCACCCGTCTCCTGCCCGTGCCGATGCTGGCAATCATCCTTGCCGTTCTGTGTGCGATCGTGCTCATCCCCGTTGCCTACATTTTCCTGGCCTCGGTTAACTCGGACATCGGCGTGGCCAACGGCGAGTTCTGGCCGTCCACGTTCTCCATGGAGAACTACACCAAGATCTGGTCCAGCGTCGGGCTGGCCAAGGGCCTGACCAACAGTGTGCTCGTAGCCGGAGCCACGGCCGTGGTGTCCGCGGCGATGTCCGTTTCCATCGCCTACGTGCTGGTCAGGTACCAGTTCCGTGGGCGGCTCAGCATCCTGCGTGGCCTGTTGGCGCTGCAGTCCGTGCCCGGCACGCTCATGGTCCTGCCAGTGTTCGTTCTCTTCTCCTCAGCCGCCAGCTACCTCGGCATCCAGGTCATCGGCACCCAGTGGGGCCTGTTCATTACCTACCTCACCTTCGCCATGCCGTTCTCAACATGGGTGATGGTCACCTACCTGCGCGGCTTGCCGCGCGAGCTGGAAGAGGCTGCAAGGATCGACGGCGCCAGCAACCTTGGCGTCCTGATCCGCATCATCCTTCCCCTCAGCTGGCCCGGAATCGTGGTCTCGGGCATCTTCGCCTTCCTGCTCGGATGGAACGATGTCCTGTTCGCCTCGGTCATGACCCGGCCCGATAGCCAGACAGCGGCCGTCGCACTGCAGATCTTCGGAGCTTCCCAGGAAGGTGGGGCCATCCCGCTGTACGGCCAGATGATGGCAGCTTCGCTCGTCTGTGCGGCCCCCGTCGTGATCCTGTACCTGATTTTCCAACGTTACCTAGTGGGCGGACTTACCGCCGGAGGAGTCAAATAGCAATGACCGGTTCAGCAACAGTCGAATGGACGCTTTCGGGCTTCGGTGACGAAATCGACGACGACCCCGTGCTGCAGATCGCAGTACTTCAAGCCCTGGGCGCCAACCACATCGAGGTCCGCAGCGCTTGGGGTATCAACATCGTGGACCTCAATGCCGCGCAACTTGGCGAGCTCAAGAAGCTCCTGGACGCAGCGGGGATGGGAGTGTCCGCCATCGCCTCGCCCATCGGCAAAGTGGATGTCACTCTGCCTGTGGAACACGAGGTGGAGCGACTCCGGCGGGCGGCCAACGCAGCGCACGTCCTCGGTGCCCGCTACATCCGTATCTTCTCCTTCTACTATGGCGAGGACGTGGCTGTAGACAGCATCCGTGACGACGTCATCGAGCGAATGCGTGCCCTTGCTGCCGTCGCCGAGGAAGCCGGCGTCGTCCTGCTTCATGAAAACGAGAAGGACATCTTCGGGGACACCCCGGACCGGGTCCTGGACATCATCGAATCTGTTGCGTCGCCGGCCTTGAAGGTTGCTTGGGATCCGGCCAACTTCGTGCAGGTGGGCGTCAAGCCCTTTGACGAAGGCTACGCCAAGCTCCGTCCGCACCTGGAGTACCTGCAGGTTAAGGACGCGCGGTTCGCCGACGGTGTGGTGGTTCCTGCCGGAGAGGGCGACGGCGATGTGTTGCGCACCGTTGAGGCGTTGAAATCCGATGGCTTCGTGGGATTCGCGAGCCTGGAACCGCACTTGGCTGGAGCCCACGGACTGGGCGGCTTCTCCGGCCCTACAGCTTTCGGGATGGCGGCGCGGGCCTTTGCAAAAGTCGTGAATGAAGCAGGAGTGGAAACCAAGTGATCACACAGACAAACGAGCCAGTTATTCGATTCATTAATGTCGCCATCGCCGGATGCGGCACCATTGGCCGGACACACGCAGCAGCAGTCGGAGAATTGCCCGAGCTTCGCGTTACGGCACTGGTGGATGAAATCCCGGAAGCCGCGGCCGCACTGGCCCAAGAGATCGAGGACGGCGGGTCCACCAAGCCGGCCACGTTCCGGACTCTGGGTGAAGCGTTCGCGAGCGCCGACGTCGACCTCGTCATCATCGCTACCCCCAGCGGGCTTCACATCCAGCAAGCGTTGGAAGTCCTCGATGCCGGCAAACACGTTGTCATCGAAAAGCCGCTCGACGTGAACCTGGACCGCGCCGACGAGATTCTTGCCGCAGCCAAGGCTGCCGAAGCCAAAGGACTCGTAGCGAGCGTCATCAGCCAGCACCGCTTTGACCCCGCGAGCGTCGTGGTGGACCAGGCCCGCCGGGCAGGCCGGTTTGGGCGGCTGACCTCCGCTATTGCTTCCGTTAGCTGGTATCGCAGCCAGGGCTATTACGATTCCGGCGCCTGGCGAGGAACGTGGGCCATGGACGGCGGTGGAGCCGTGATGAACCAAGGCGTCCACACCGTGGACCTGCTCCTGTGGTTCCTTGGACAGCCTGTGGAAATCAGCGCCAAGACCGCGCTCCTGGCCCATACGGATCTGGAGGTAGAGGACACAGCCGTCGCAACCCTAACGTTCGATTCCGGCGCGCTCGCCGTCCTGCACGCAACGACGGCAGCCTACCCGGGCCTGACTGTCCGGCTGCAGGTCATGGGAAGCAAGGGTTCCGCGGTGATCGACAACGACAACCTCGAGTACTTCCATGCTGCTGGCGAGGACGGGGATGCGGACAGCGGACCCATGGGCATCCGTGGCGGCGGTAACCAGGCCGAAGAGGAGCTGGCCAAATTCCCTGAGCCACCACAGCAGAAGAACCTGGACCCCACCGTCTACCCTGCCGGCCACATTCGCCAGTATCGCGATGTTGTGGAGGCCATCCATGAGGGCCGTCCCGCAGGAGTCACTGTTCAGGACGCCGTCACTGCCCTGGCCACTGTCCGTGCGCTGTACGTCTCGGCAACCCTCGGCCGCCCGGTCCTGATTGCCGATGTGATGGCTGGCAAATACAACGACGTTGAGGTACGCACCGGCAACGGCCACTTCGAGGAGGTCACGGCATGAAATTCTCCGTCTTCACGGCCTCGACCCCGGACTGGACGCCGCAGCAAGCCGTGTCAGAACTGTCCGCCCAGGGTTGGCACGGCATCGAATGGCGTGTCACGGACCAGGCCGACGCCCCGGAACCTGGCTTCTGGGCAGGAAACCAAGCAACCTGGCCTATGACGGGGCTGGAGGATTCGCTCCCAGAGATCGCCCGGCTCACTTCCGAGGCCGGACTCGAATACTCCGGCTTGGGTGGTTACCCACGATGCGATGATCACGACGGCGTCGAAAGGGTTCTCGCAGCGACCGCCGCCTTGGGCGCCCGCCAAGTCAGGGTCAACGTGCTGCCTCTGGGCGACTCGACCATGGGCGGGCAGGAGCCCAGCGGCTTGTCCTATCCGGAGCTTTTCGAGGCGACCCGTGAGCACTATGAATGGGTTGCCGGCCGGGCTGCGCACTACGGTGTCAAAGCGCTGGTCGAGTTGCACCACGGCACGGTGACAGCCTCGGCGTCCGCGGCGCGCAGGCTCCTTGAGGGCCTTGATCCGAATCATGTGGGCGTCATCCATGACCTCGGCAACCTGTTGATCGAAGGGTGGGAATCCCCGCTGCCGGCCCTGGAATTACTGGGCCCTTATTTGGCGCACGTCCATGTGAAGAATGCCCGTTGGGTCCGCACTGATGACCGTGACGAGGCTGGGGCGGCGGTGTGGGTGAACGAATGGGCTCCACTTACCGAGGGGCAGGGGAGCGTCCTGGCCTACTTCAAGGCCCTGGCCGAAGTGGGCTATGACGCGTGGGTGACTGTGGAGGACTTCTCCACTGACCTTCCACTCGCCAAGCGCACAGCGGGCAACCTGGACTTCCTTCGCCGCACCGCCGAACTCGCCGGATTAACTGTCAACGGAAGCCTGCCTGCTGACTCCCTCTTGAAAGGCTGACCCATGACCGAGTCGCTTGCCACCCACCCGGACCGACTGCTGCCAGCGGACCCCGGAACGCGTGCCATAGCCCGCACGTTGCTGGCACGGGTCCAGGACCTGCCCATCATTTCCCCGCACGGACACGTTGATGCCGCAGTGATCGAGCAGAACAGCCCGTTCCCGGATCCGGCCGCGCTGCTTGTAACTCCGGACCACTACGTCACGCGGCTCATCCACGCCTCCGGCGTACCGCTGGAGCAGCTCCAGCCGGCCGCCGGGGCGCGGGAGGTCTGGCGGCTTTTCTGCAAATCCTGGCCGCTCTTTGACGGCACGGCTTCCGGCTACTGGCTGCGGACCCAGTTCGAGACAGTCTTTGGGCTGCAGGGCGAATTGAGTGCAGAGACCGCCGATGCCACCTTCGATGCCATCTCGGCAAAGCTCGGCGAACCGGGGTTCCGCCCCCGCGAGCTCTTCAAAGAATTCAACATCGAAGTACTCGCCACCACCGACGACCCCCTGGACAACCTCGCAAGCCACAGTGCGCTCGCGGCAGATCCCTCCTTCCACGGACGGGTCCTGCCTACGTTTCGCCCGGATGCGTACCTGAATATCGCCCATCCGTCGTGGACAGCCAACGTTGAGCGGCTGATTGAAACGGCGTCCGACGGCGGCACCGGCTACCGCGGGTACCTCACCGCTCTGGAAAACCGGCGTCGTTACTTTTTGGAGCATGGCGCGGTCTCGGCGGACCACGGCGTCCGCACCCCGGCTACCCTCAGACTGGACACCGCTGACGCCGAACGGCTGTTCGAACGCGCCCGGTCCGGCCAGGCAACGCCAGCGGACCGCGATGTTTTCGAAGCACACATGATGTACCAGATGGCGAGGATGTCCGTGGAGGACGGCCTGGTGATGACCATCCATCCCGGTTCCTTCCGAAACCACCATCAGCCCACTTTTGAGGCGTTCGGCGCTGACACGGGCCACGATATCCCCTTTGCGACGA
This sequence comes from Arthrobacter sp. 2762, assembly GCF_040548745.1. Lineage (NCBI taxonomy): Bacteria > Bacillati > Actinomycetota > Actinomycetes > Micrococcales > Micrococcaceae > Arthrobacter > Arthrobacter sp. 2762. The sequence goes on along the minus strand of NZ_JBEPSI010000001.1, from coordinate 460,378 downwards.
ACTACACGGAGGCCATCCGGCCGCTGCTGCAGGACTTCGGGACAGCGAAGGACTTCCATCTGGTGCTGTTTACCTTGGACGAGACGGTATTCTCCCGCGAACTCGCGCCGCTTGCCGGCTTCTACCCGTCCGTGTACATCGGGGCGCCCTGGTGGTTCCTGGACGCGCCGGATGCCATGCTCCGTTTCCGGTCGGCGGTTACGGAGACTGCCGGCTTCACGAGGTCCTCAGGATTCATTGATGACACCCGCGCGTTCTGCTCCATCCCCGCCAGGCATGACGCCTCACGCCGGATCGAAGCTTCTTTCCTGGCGCGGCTCGTTGCTGAGCATCGCATCAGTGAGGACCGCGCGCACGAGCTGATTGTCGACGTCGTCGATTCCTCGCCACGAAGGGTGTTCAAACTATGAGTGCCGAGCAGAACCGGTCCGCGGAGCTCCCGCGGCTCAACCGTACCGTGAGACCCATGCCCAAACCGCCGGTCCGCATTGTGCATCTGGGCCTTGGCGCGTTCCACCGCTCGCACCAGGCCTGGTACACGCAGCATGCCGGCGATTCTGCGGAGTGGGGGATAGCGGCCTTCACTGGTCGCAGCCCCGAGGCCGCAGCAGTTCTGGCGGAACAGGACGGCCTGTTCAGTGTGGTGGAGCGTTCCGGCACCGGTGACTCGTTCGAGGTCGTCGGCAGCATCGCGGAGGCGGTGGACGGGGCCGACGTCGGACGCTTGGCGGACTTGGTGGCCGCACCGGACACTGCCGTTGTCACGCTTACCATCACCGAGGCCGCGTACGCAGCGGTTGGTTCCGGCATGGATGACAACTCGACGCCTTTGACCCGCTTGGTGACAGCCCTCGCCGCCCGCCGGGACGCTGGGATGGGACCACTCGCCGTCGTGAGTTGCGACAATCTCGCCCATAACGGAACCGTAGCCCGGCAGGCTATTGGTGCCCTGGCTCGTGCGAAGGATGAGGCCTTGGCGGCATGGATCGAATCCAACGTCAGTTTTGTCAGCACCTCGGTTGACCGCATCACACCCCGGACCACTGGGGATGATGTTGCAGTCGTAGCTGAACAGTGCGGTTACCGGGACCAGGCTGCAGTGGTTACTGAGCCTTTCCATAACTGGATCCTCAGTGGCGGTTTTCCGGCGGGACGGCCTCGCTGGGAAGACGCTGGAGCGGTCTTCGTGGAGGACATCGAGCCCTACGAGAACCGGAAGCTCTGGTTGCTGAACGGTGCCCACTCGATCCTGGCCTATGCCGGACAGGTCAGGAGCCACTCAACAGTGGCTGAGGCACTGTCCGACCCCGTGTGCAAGGACGCCGTAGAGGCGTTCTGGGATGAAGCGGCGAGGCACCTTCCCGGTAACGCGTTGGAGATTCCGGAATACCGCCAGGCGCTGTTGGAACGTTTCGGAAATGCCCGGATCGCGCACCACCTGTCCCAGATTGCCATGGACGGGACCACCAAGCTTCGCATGCGGGCTTTGCCGGTCCTTGACGCCGAACGGGCCGCGGGACGTACCGGAGATGGTGCCGCGCGGATGATCGCGGCCTGGATCGCGTACTTGTCCTCCACAGATGAATTCCAGGACCCGCTCGCCGCTGGGATCAGGGAAGCGAAAACGCTCGATGGCGAACACCGCACCGCAGCGTTGCTGGCATTGGTCAGCCCTGAGCTCGCCACGGATCCTGCCCTCGTTGCACAGATTCACCGGCTCCAGGACCCTCTGGCCGCCACCATCTCCCACGTTTAATATCCATCGGAAGGATCCCTCGACCATGAAAATCATTGCCGCTGAAGTCTTCGTGACCAGCCCCTCCCGGAACTTCGTCACCCTGCGCATCACTACGGAGGACGGGGTGACGGGTATTGGTGACGCGACGCTGAACGGGCGGGAACTCGCCGTCGCCGCGTACCTTAAGGAGCATGTGGCGCAGCTGTTGATCGGCAAGGATCCGCACAGGATCGAGGACACATGGCAGTTCCTGTACCGGAGCTCCTACTGGCGCCGTGGGCCGGTGACCATGGCCGCGATTGCTGCCGTGGACATGGCTTTGTGGGACATCAAGGGCAAGGTGGCCGGCATGCCCGTCTACCAGTTGCTGGGTGGTGCTTCCCGTAACGGGTTGCGTGCCTATGGGCATGCCTCGGGTTCGGACATCCCCTCGCTGTTCGACTCCGTTCGCGAGCACCTGGAACTGGGTTACAAGTCCATCCGGATCCAGACCGCGGTCCCAGGCATCAAGGCTGTGTATGGTGTGGCAGCGCAGGCCCAGGCCTCTGGCGAACGCTATGACTACGAGCCTGCCGGCCGTGGCAATTTCCCGCTGGAGGAGGACTGGGACACCCGGGCATACCTGCGCCATTTGCCCACGGTTTTCGAGGCCGTGCGCAATGAGTTCGGCCCGGAAATTCCGCTGCTGCACGATGGCCACCACCGAATGACACCCATTCAGGCAGCCAAGCTCGGCAAGGCACTGGAGCCGTATGACCTGTTCTGGTTGGAGGACTGCACCCCGGCCGAGAACCAGGAAGGGCTGCGCCTGGTCCGCCAGCACACCACCACGCCGCTGGCCATCGGCGAAATCTTCAATACCGTGTGGGACTACCAGACGCTCATCAAGGAGCAATTGATCGACTACGTCCGTGCAGCCTCGACGCACTTTGGCGGCATCTCCCCGTTGAAGAAGGTCATGGACTTCGCGGCCCAGTACCAGATCAAGTCCGGCTTCCACGGACCTACGGACATCTCTCCGGTGGGCTTCGCCGCGCAGTTGCACGTTGGCTTGGCCATCCACAACTACGGCATCCAGGAATACATGCAGCACTCGGACAAGACCAACGAGGTCTTTCAGCAGTCCATGACGTTCAAGGACGGTTACCTGCACCCCGGGGACGAGCCGGGCATCGGTGTGGAGTTCAACGAGGAAGCAGCAGCCGCCTACCCGTACCAGCAGGCATACCTGCCGTACAACCGGCTCGTGGACGGCACGGTACATGACTGGTAATTCCGGTTTTGTGGCACGAGGCGGCCATCCGCGCATTGTGGTGATGGGCGTGGCCGGCTGCGGCAAAAGCACTGTCGGCGCCGCCGTCGCAGAGCGGCTTGGCGCCGAATTCCTCGACGGCGACTCGCTGCACCCGCAGTCGAACATCGAGAAAATGGCCTCGGGCACTCCGCTGAACGATGAGGACCGCACACCCTGGCTGGCCGAGATCGGGAGGCGATTCACGGCGTCGAACTCTGCTCTTGTGATTGCCTGCAGCGCGCTCAAGCGCGCGTACCGGGACATCATCCGCAGTGGCGATCCCTCCGTGGTGTTCGTGCACCTGCACGGGACGCGGGAGTTGTTGGATGAACGCATGAAAGCACGTCCGGGACACTTCATGCCCGCGTCCTTGCTGGATTCGCAACTGGCAACATTGGAGCCGTTGCAGGCCGATGAAGCCGGGTTCGTGGTGGACATCGGCCAACCCGTGGAGAAGATCGTGGACGGGGTGGTCGCAGCCCTCGAAGGAGCGCGGTCCTAGCGCGATGGGCCCGAAGCCCGGCACTGCCCACAAGGCGGTGCCGGGCTCTTCCTTTTGGTCACGAAAGCATGAAATGGGAAAGTGTGAACGCTAACAACGTTGTAAATCAAGACTTACGGATGAGGTTCCTACCTGCAATCATTTTGTGATCCAATCCACTTGACCGACGGTATTGTTAGCGTTCACAATGGCAGTCGTATCACCTTGAAGTAGCCTGTGCCGCCCCCAGCGCACAGGCCTACCCAGCTTCACCGTGCCGGACGCACAGATGCTCCGGCTGCATCAGAGTTCGCGGCAATGCTGCCGCGGAAGGAGAGCATCGTGAGATTAAAGAAACTCCTGGGCGCCGTAGCGGTTGTCCTTACCTTGACCGTGGGAGCCACGGGCTGCGGTAGCCGTGGAGGAGCTGCAGAATCCAGCAGCACCGCCAAGCCCAGCGATTCGCTGGTCGGCATTTCGATGCCGACGCAGACGTCCGAGCGTTGGATTGCCGATGGCGCCAACGTTGAGAAGTCCTTGAAGGACCTTGGTTACAAGACTGACCTTCAGTTCGCCAACGATGACATCCCTACGCAGGTCTCCCAGATTGAGAACATGCTGACCAAGGGCGCCAAGGCCCTGATCATCGCAGCAATTGATGGCACCACGCTGACCGACGTCCTGGCCAAGGCAAAGGAACAGAACGTCAAGGTCATCGCCTACGACCGCCTCATCAACGGAACGCCGAACGTTGATTACTACACCACCTTCGACAACTACACCGTGGGTGTCCAGCAAGCTACGTCGCTGCTGACCGGCCTTGGCCTGGTGGACGCAAGCGGCAAGAAGGTTGACGGCAAGGGCCCGTTCAACGTGGAACTCTTCGCCGGAAGCCCGGATGACAACAACGCCAACTTCTTCTGGACTGGCGCCATGGACACCCTCAAGCCCTACCTCGATGCAGGCACCTTGAAGGTTCCCAGCGGCCAGACCAAGTTCGAGCAGGCAGCCATCCTGCGCTGGCAGGCACCCGTTGCCCAGAAGCGCATGGAAGACATCCTGACCTCGGCTTACAGCTCCGGCACCAAGCTGGACGGCGTGCTCTCCCCGTATGACGGCCTTTCCATCGGCATCATCTCAGCCCTGACCAGCACTGGTGGCTACTCCACCGGAAAGCTGCCGGTAGTTACCGGCCAGGACGCCGAGAAGGGCTCCGTGAAGTCCATCATCGCCGGCGAGCAGTACTCCACGATCTTCAAGGACACCCGCCAGCTCGGCGCGCAGGCCGTGAAGATGGTTGACGCCGTGCTCAAGGGCAACGAACCGGAAACCAACGACACCAAGACCTACAACAACAAGGTCAAGGTTGTTCCGGCCTTCCTCCTGAAGTCCGTCATCATCACCAAGGACAACTACAAGAAGGAACTCATCGACTCGGGCTACTACAAGGAATCCGACGTCAAGTAAGCATTTCCTTCGGGTTGTGGTCCCGCTTCCAAAGCGGGGCGGGGCCACAACCCACCATGAGCCGGCCGAATCCCCGGCCAGGCAAAGTTTCCAACCAGTCAGTGGGAATTGACGATGAACGTACCCATTCTTCAAATGCGAGGAATAACCAAGACCTTCCCCGGGGTCAAGGCCCTCCAGGACGTCACCCTGGATGTAAACCGCGGCGAAGTCCACGCTATCTGCGGAGAGAACGGCGCCGGGAAATCCACCCTGATGAAGGTGTTGTCCGGGGTGTACCCGCACAACTCCTTTGACGGCGACATTCTTTTTGAGAACGAAACCTGCGAGTTCAACAGCATCTCGGACAGCGAGAAGCGCGGGATCGTGATCATCCACCAGGAGCTGGCCCTTAGCCCGTACCTTTCCATCGCTGAGAACATTTACCTCGGCAACGAACTGGCAAACAATGGCTGGGTGGATTGGCGGAAAACCAACCTCGAAGCCGCCAAGTTGCTTGCCCGTGTAGGTCTGAGCGAAAACCCCGTCACACCCATCCAGCACATCAGTGTTGGCAAGCAGCAGCTGGTGGAGATTGCCAAGGCGCTCTCCAAAGAGGTGAAGCTCCTCATCCTGGACGAGCCAACCGCTGCGCTGAACGATGAAGACTCGGACCACCTGCTGGACCTCATCCTGCACCTCAAAGGCCAAGGCGTCACCAGCATCATCATCAGCCACAAACTCAACGAGATCCGCAAGGTGGCCGACGCCGTCACCATCATCCGCGATGGCAAGTCCATTGAGACCCTGCGGCTGGACCAGGGCCAGATCACCCAGGAACGCATCATCCGCGGCATGGTGGGACGTGACCTTGAAAGCCTCTATCCGGACCGAACTCCGAACATCGGCGAGGAAGTCCTCCGCATTGAAGACTGGACCGTTCAGCATCCCCAGGACCACAGCCGCACCGTGGTGCACAATGCCAACCTGAATGTCCGCAAAGGCGAAGTGGTGGGCTTGGCTGGCCTTATGGGCGCGGGCCGCACCGAGTTGGCCATGAGCGTCTTCGGCCGGACGTACGGACGCGCCGTTTCGGGCAAGGTCTACAAGTACGGCGAAGAGATCAACACTTCCACCGTTTCGGACGCGATCGATCATGGCATTGCCTACGCCACCGAGGACCGCAAGCACTATGGCCTGAACCTGATCGAGGACATCAAACGGAACATCTCCATGGCGGCGCTGAACAAGCTGGCCAAACGCGGATGGGTTGACGGCAACAAGGAAACTACCGTTGCCAACCACTACCGCAAGAGCATGAACATCAAGGCGCCGTCCGTGGCAGCCATCACCGGCAAGCTCTCCGGCGGTAACCAGCAGAAAGTGGTGCTGAGCAAGTGGATGTTCTCCGATCCGGACGTGCTGATCCTGGACGAACCAACCCGGGGCATCGACGTCGGCGCCAAGTTCGAGATCTACACGATCATCAATGAACTCGCAGCCGCCGGGAAAGCCGTAATCGTGATCTCCTCGGAGCTGCCTGAGCTCCTGGGCATTTGCGACAGGATCTACACGCTGTCCGCAGGGCACATCACCGGCGAGGTCCCCATCGCCGAGGCCACCCAGGAAACCCTCATGCACTTCATGACTCAAGAGAAGGAATAGCCAACATGTCCGCCCTACGAGAATCCCTTGGCTTCCTCACAAGCCGCCTCCGCCAGGTTGGCATATTCGTCGCCCTGATCCTGATCGTTATCCTCTTCCAGGTCCTGACCAACGGCATCCTGCTTGAACCGCAGAACGTCAGCAACCTGGTGGTCCAGAACAGCTACATCCTGATCCTCGCCATAGGCATGGTGATGGTCATCATCGCCGGCCACATCGACCTCTCCGTCGGATCCATCGCCGGGTTCATCGGTGCTGTTGCCGGTGTGATGATCGTGCACTGGGGCTGGGCGTGGTGGCTGGCCATCCCTGCTTGCCTCCTGGTAGGTGCCTTGGTGGGTGCCTGGCAGGGGTACTGGATTGCCTATGTGGGCATTCCCGCCTTCATCGTCACCCTGGCCGGCATGCTCATCTTCCGCGGCCTGACGCTCATCACCCTGAAGAACCAGCAGATCACCCCGTTCCCCAACGAGTTGCGGGCGCTCGGTGGAGGCTTCCTCCCCGATATCTCCGGCGGCACATCCGTACTGGAATGGCTGACAGTCATCCTGGGCGTTGGCGGCACGGCAGCCATCCTCTTCCAAGCCATCAAGGAACGTCGGGTCCGGCGCAAGTTCAACCTTGAGAACGAGCCGATGGCATGGTTTGCCGTCAAGAACGGCTTCATTGCCGTGCTGATGCTCATCATCACGTTCCTCCTGGCCAGCTACCGTGGAACGCCGATTGTGCTGATCGTGCTGGCAGTCCTGGTGATCCTGTACTCGGCATTGATGAACAACAGCATCTTCGGGCGCCACACCTACGCCATTGGTGGCAACCTGCATGCAGCGGAGCTGTCCGGCATCAAGACCAAGAAGGTAACCTTCCGGCTGTTCGTCAACATGGGCGTCCTCGCCGCGTTGGCCGGCCTGGTGTTCACAGCACGCCTGAACTCGGCTCAGCCTGCAGGCGGTACCGGCTTTGAACTGGACTCCATTGCTGCCGCCTTCATCGGTGGCGCGGCCGTCCAAGGCGGCATCGGTACCGTTGCGGGAGCAATGATCGGTGGCCTCATCATGGGCGTCCTGAACAACGGTATGTCCATCCTTGGCCTGGGAACCGACTACCAGCAGCTCATCAAGGGCCTGGTTCTCCTCCTTGCGGTCGGCTTCGACATCTTCAACAAGAACCGGACGGGTGCTGGTGGAGGATCCTCAATCAGCCGCCGCTTCAAGTGGAAGACCACGCCTCCGGCAACCGAAACTACGAAACCCGCCAAGACTGAACCTGTACGGGTAGACGCCAAGTAGCAAAAATCACTGGGATTGGCCTGCATCCTGCTCCGAGCTGAGCTGTCCTGCTCAGAGTGAGGAGCCGGATGCGGGCCAATCCTGCCATACGAATCCATAAAGTGAGGTGCGGATGTCTCCCGGGGCAACACCGAGCAGGCCACCCGTCATGGGGGATGTAGCCAAGTTGGCCGGGGTCTCGCACCAGACCGTTTCCCGTGTCCTTAACAACCACCCCAACGTCAGTGGGAAGACCAAGGAACGCGTGGAATCGGCCATCGCCAGCCTTGGATACAGGCGCAATACAGCCGCGCGTAGCCTGGTGACGCGGCGGTCCCGGACCATAGGCGTGCTGGCCTGCGAAACCGGCCAGTACGGACCCGCGAATACCTTGCTGGGAGTCGAACAGGCGGGCAGGGAAGCAGGCTATTTCGTCAGCATCGCCAACCTCCGCGAAGTGACCGGCGACAGCATCAACGACGCCATCGCCCATTTTCGCAACCAGTCAGTGGAGGGGGTGGTCATCCTCGTGCCCCATCCGGATGTCCTGGCTGCCCTCCGTGACGTCGCCGTCCCGTTTCCCATGGTGGCCGTGGGCGCCGGAACCGGGAACCAACTGACGGGTGCTTCACTGAACCAGCGTTTGGGAGCTCGGTTGGCTGTGGAACATCTCATCGGGCTCGGACACCGCCACATCGGGCACATTTCCGGTCCGCCGCACTGGATTGACGCGGCTGAGCGCATCAAGGGCTGGCAGGAGGCACTCGGCAACGCTGGCTTGGAGGCCCACGTTCTTCTCCAAGGGGGATGGGATGCCGCCTCGGGATACGAAGCAGGCCTGGCGCTCATCGAACAGCGCAAACTCGACGATCAGCCCACTGTCACCGCCGTCTTTGTCGCGAACGACCAAATGGCTGTGGGAGTCCTTCGCGCCCTGCAGGAAGCCGGGTTGCGGGTCCCGGAGGACATCAGTGTGGTGGGTTATGACGATCAGCCTGAAGCTGCGTTCTTCCTGCCGCCACTGACCACCATCAGGCAGGACTTTGAAGAACTCGGCCGCCGTTGCATGTCCGCGGTACTCCAGCAGTTGGAAAGCGAAGCAGGAAACGAGGAGCAGATCGTGAATCCCAGGCTGGTTGTCCGCTCCACGACTGCTGCCCCTGCGCTTCGTTCAGCTCCGTCGCCACTAAACTAGAAGCCATGACTTCCACCAGTACCCCCGCAGCAGACACTGCAACCGCCCGTGCCCGCCTTCTTGAACTCATCAAAGAGTTGGCGGTGGTCCGCGGAAAGGTGATCCTCTCCAGCGGCAAGGAAGCTGACTACTACATCGACCTCCGCCGCATCACCCTGCATCACGAGGCCTCCAAGCTGGTGGGCCAGGTCATGTTGGCAATGATCGACGACGCCGGGATCCCGGTTGAGTGCGCTGGCGGACTCACCATGGGTGCCGACCCCGTAGGTACCGCTGTCATGCACGCCGCCGCCGACGCCGGGCGCGCCGTGGACGCCTTCGTTGTCCGCAAGGCCCAGAAGTCGTACGGCATGGGCCGCCAGGTGGAAGGTCCCTCGGTTGAGGGCCGCAATGTGGTTGTCCTCGAGGACACGTCCACCACCGGTGGGTCCGCGCTGACCGCCGTCGAGGGTGTCCGGAAGGCCGGTGGCAACGTGGTGGCCGTCGCCGTCATCGTGGACCGCGATACCGGCGCCAAAGAGAAGATCGAAGCCGAAACCGGTGTGCCGTACCTCTTTGCTTTCGGCAAGGACGAATTGGGCCTCAACTAGGGAGTTTGCGTACGGGTGATGCCCCCTAAAAGCGTATTTTAGGGGGAACAACTGTGCACAAACTACGGGGCTGTAAGGCAGTGCCCGCGAAGCCTATGCTAGCTGCGTGGACGTTCAAGTAGGGAAGCTCCAGGCTCCGCCGGAGGTGAACGAAAACCTCCCGGGCCCGGGCTCTGCCATGCCCGGATCCGGATCCGTTGATGCGGCCGATCCGGCTGACTGGGCGCGGATTCTGCCCCACGTTTCGCGGATAAAGCGGATATCGCGACGCAACTTCCTTATCACTGCAGGAGTTTCGCTGGCGCTGGCGGGAGACATGCTGTTTACCCGGCGCGTGCAGGCCGAGAGGCGGACCACCAAGATCCTCCGAGTCCCCGACTCCTACTCGGATCTCTACTTTCCCAAGGCCAGTTGGATCCTCTTTCCCGGGTACAAAACCAGCTGGGAAGAGGCACAGTGGATCCTGAACTCACTGCGCCCTGCCCTTCACCAGCGCGGACGCCTTGCCGCCGTCGGGTATTCCAACCTTGGCCTGGACGTTGATGAGATCGTCCGCGAACTCATCCTTCACGTGCGCGAGCTGGGGCTGGAGAAGTTGTATTTCTACGGCCACAGCTTCGGTGGAATGCTCGCCACGCAAGTCGCTGCCCGTCTGCTGGAGCTGCATGGTGTGGAGACCCAGCTGATCGTCCTGGATTCCAGTCCCTTTAGTCGCTCGGATGTGCTGGATCAGAGCTGGTTCGACGGCGTGGTGTTCCTTTATGAGAATGGCTTCCGCATCCCGTCGGTTCTGCGCGGGGGCTACGAACTGGGGGAGCGGGTGGCGCACAAGGACGAACGCACGTGGCGGCAGATCCTGGACCAAAGCCTGGAGCAGCTCTCGCCGATCGCCCCATCCAGCGTCCTGATCCAGACGGAGTCGGCGTACATTTACCACTTCGATGGCCTGCGTCTCGCAGGCAAAATCGGCTCGGCCAAAATGGCATTCCTCGGCAACTCCAAGGACAACACGGTCAACTACGAGTCCGCACGCGCGGGGTGGAGCAAGGTCTTCGCGGCGAACATGAAGCTCCCGGTGCTCAGCACAGAGGGTGCCCGGCCTGCGCATGCCAGTCCGCAGTGGAGTGCCGACGTTTACCGGCCCCTGTTGGAGCGGGTCCAGAATGAGCTGGAACCGTTGCCGCCTGCGCCTGACGAGCCGTCGTACCAGGAGCCAAATGGACGGGTTATCCGGCCGGCATAGGTTTTCTGGGCGTGCGTGGCATCCTGACTCTGTTTGGCTGTTTCCGGGTGCGAATTCAGCCGAAAAAGGTTGCTTTTAGGCGACTGCGGCCTCAAAGGAGGTCAGGAAGCTGCGGCTCGCAGCGCTTCGACCTCGACGGCGGTGAGGCCCGCCTCGCGCAGGAAGCCGCGGGCGTCTCCGAACTCCCGCGCGAAGCCGACCAGGAAATGGCGGATCGCGGCTTCAGGGCTTTGCAGGATCATGAGGTCAGGGCTGAAATACTGCGCGGGCGTGGAGGGGACGTGGAGCCGCCACGTCTCGGCCATGACCTGCAGCAGGTTCGGAAGGTTGCGCGTGGTGGCCGTGTAATCCTTCACCACTGCCTCGTCCGATTCACCTGCGGCCATGAGCGCGATCGCCGATACCACTCCGGTCCTGTCCTTGCCCAACGAACAATGAACCAGTGTGCGCTTGCCTTCCGCGACAGGACGCAGTGCATCGGCAACCCACTCGGGCCGGACGCGGATCCAGCCCAAATACAGGTTTCCCAGGTCCTCCGGCGTCTCCACTGCCTGCAGGGACCCTGCCACTGCGTTCGGATCCAGCGGATTATGGATGAGTTCGACGGCGACGATGCTCTCCTCGCGGCGACCGTCGTCAGTCTGCTCGCCACCGGCGTCGGGCTTGGACGCGTTCGAAGGGGAGGAACCGTCCGGAACCAGCCACGGAACCAAGGACCGCTCGAGCTCGCTGCGCAGGTCCATGATGGCCTGGATGCCGTGCTCCGCCAGGAACCCCGATGTTGCGGCAGCATCCAGGCCAAACGGCTGGCTCCCCCTCAGCATCCGGCCACCGGCCAGAGGACGGAGGTTGAGCACAGCCATGACGGGACTCCTTTGGCTTTAGATCTGGCTCTTGAGGTCGGCCACGGAGCTCAGGATCTGGTTGGGCCGGAACGGGAAGGACACGATTTCCTCGCGCTGGGTGATCCCACTGAGCACCAGGACCGTGTGGAGGCCGGCTTCCATCCCTGCCACGATGTCGGTGTCCATCCGGTCGCCGATCATTGCCGTGGTCTCCGAGTGGGCATCGATCTGGTTCATGGCCGAGCGGAACATCATGGGGTTTGGCTTGCCCACGATGTACGGCTCGCGGCCTGTGGCCTTGGTGATCATTGCCGCGATTGCGCCGGTTGCCGGCATGGGGCCGTCCTTGGAAGGACCGGTGGCATCAGGGTTGGTTGCGATGAAACGGGCGCCGGCGAGGATGTGCCGCACGGCCATGGTGATCGCTTCGAAAGAGTAGGTGCGGGTCTCGCCGAGCACCACGAAGTCAGGTTCCGTGTCCGTGAGGATGAATCCGGCTTCGTGCAATGCGGTGGTGAGGCCGGCCTCGCCAATGGTGTAGGCGCGGTTGCCGGAGTCAGAAGACTGGACCTGGTCCTTGAGGAACTGGGCCGTGGCCAGCGCGGACGTCCAGATGTTCTCTTCCGGAACTTCCAGCCCGGATGCGCGGAGGCGGGCTGCGAGGTCGCGTGGGGTGAAGATGGAATTGTTGGTCAGGACAAGGAAGCGCTTGGACGTATCCACCCAGCGCTGGATGAGCTCGGCGGCGCCGGGGATTGCCTGGTTTTCATGAACCAGCACGCCGTCCATGTCCGTGAGCCAGCATTCGATTTCGTGGCCGTTCCGGTAAACCGATGCGGACGTGTGGGGCGTGGATTCTTCTGCCATATTTGCCTCCGGCTGGGATTGGTCATGCACTGCCTCCCAGTCTTTCATTTTTCGAGCGGCTAAACATCCCAGGCGTTCCTCTATGTGGGTAGTTCTACCCATGTGGAAAACCGCTGTGACTTGCGTGGTACTCGACGGACTGAACTACGCTTGTTCCAGCGCAGGCGTGCCACCACCGTGGGTCGGGGGATCGACATGGTGGATTTTTTGTGTCGCCGCACTTCAGCAGGTCCCCAGTACTGGATCGACAACCGGATATCCCCAGATACGCCGGTACTCAACGCGTTTGAAAGGGCCTGTCATGAGCAACAACAATGGAGTGCCGCAACCTCCGTACAATCCCGACGGCGTGCCGCAGCCGCGCTATGACACCGGTCAGGAGCAGTATCGGCAGTATCAGCCGGGCCAGACCCAGCCGATGTACCAGCCGGAAGCGCAGTACCAGCCGGAAGCGCAGGGGCAGGAGGGCCAGACCCAGGCTTTCCCCACTCAGCCGGCGGTGACCCAGGCTTTCCCCGCGCAACAATTCCCAACCCAGCAGGGTTACTCTGACGGCGAGTTCGCCGAAACGGTCCACCGATACCCACAGACGCAGCCGGGTCAGCCTGGCTACCCTGGCCAGCCTGGCTACCCCGGCCAGCCCGGCGGACCCAGCCAGGGCCCGGGCGACCACAACAAAAAGGCGCTGTTCCTGATCCTCGGCGGTGTCGCCGTCGTCGTGATCATTGCGCTGGTAGTGGTGTTTGCATGGCTGATTCCTTCGGTGACCAAACCCGTGGCCGTGGAGACTCCGGTGCCTTCCGCCAGCGCCTCAAACGAAGCCTCCGACGCAGCCGCCGAACCGTCCGATGACCCGTCCGGCGAGGCAACCGCCTCCTCCGAGATGCCGGAGGGTGCCATCCCGCTGCCCAGCGTGTGGGAAGAATTCGCCGGCCCAACGAATGTCCCGGCCGACGGCGATCCGCTGTTCAGCAAGTGGGTCACGGGCGAATCTTCCTTCCAGTACCTGGCCGAGTGGACGCATGACGAATCCTTCGGGATCACCAAGGACCCCACCACCGGTGAAGAAATCCAGAAGAAGGCCCAAGGCACCGTGGAGGCGGACGGCGACGGCATTGCCCTCGCTTACGCGTTCTTCGCCGAGTCCGACGAAGGCAAGTTCGGCAAGGACCCGAAAGAGATCAAGGCCGCCATCGAGGACATCGAAGCCAGGTACAAGGGCATGACCGCCACGGAACTGCCCCAGAACCTCGTGGGCCACAAGTGCACCTCGGACTTCAAGACCTCGATGCCCGAGATCCGCGAATTCCGTCGTGGCGCAGCAGTGGTCATTGGATTCACCTGCACCAACGCGCGAGGCGAAGAAATCCAAGCAGTCAACCTGTTCTCGGTAACGCCGTGGGGAACTCCGCAGATGCTGGGAGTTAGCGGGCACAAGACGTACTGGGATGCCCACCCCGGCCTGATGGAGCAGTTGGCCAACTCGTACCGCATCAACAAGTGGAAGATGGTCTAGGCGCCCGGGCAAAGAGGCCAAGACCGGGCAGGGCTAAAGTTGAGGGGTGACTGACCTTCCCCCCAACACGGCCCTGCCCACCCCTGCCCACACCGCAGCAGAAGCTGACGGAACCACGGAAGCTGACGGAGCCACGGCAGAAGGCGGGACTGAAGCGAAGCCGGAGGTCGGCGTCGGGCCCTGGGAAGGCGAGTGGCCCGTTGGCGAGCACTGGGACCCGGACCTGCTCAGGGACGGTGACCGCCGCAACGTGGTGGACCAGTATCGGTACTGGAAGCACGAGGCGATCGTCGCGGATTTGGATTCCAAGCGGCACGAATTCCACATCGCGATCGAGAACTGGCAGCACGACCTCAACATCGGCACGGTTGTGCGCACCGCCAATGCGTTCCTCGCCAAAGAGGTCCACATCATCGGTCGACGGCGGTGGAACCGTCGCGGGGCTATGGTCACCGACCGCTACCAGCACGTCCGCCACCACCCCACTGTTGAGGAGTTTGTTCAGTGGGCGCAGGGGGAGGGGCTTGCCGTGATCGGCATCGATATCTTCCCGGATTCCGTACCGCTGGAGACCTACGACCTCCCGGAAAAGTGCGTCCTGGTATTCGGGCAGGAAGGCCCGGGCCTCACACCCGAGGTGCATGATGCCGCCGTTGCCACGTTGTCCATTGAGCAGTTCGGCTCCACGCGTTCCATGAATGCTGCCTCCGCTGCGGCGATCGCGATGCACGCGTGGGTTCGCCGTCACGTGTTCCAGCAGCCGGTGCGTTAGCCCCACTCCTCATCCGCGGGGGTCAGCTACGCTTCGCTCGGAAATCCGGGTAGGCCGTCGATGCTCAGCGCGTTCCTCTCGGCCCGGTACGCAATCATGCCGTCCGTCCCCTTCTTCTCGGCCTGCAAACGGAGAAGGTCACGCTCGCCAGCCATCTCCATGACGGGGACACCCCAGCCGCAGGAGTCACTGATGCGCGTGACATCCACCGTGATGACGGCTCGCGTGCTCGGATGCTCGGGGTGGAGAGCCGTTACTTCTTCAAATGCTGCCTCACCGGGAAGGAACACCGAGCCTTGGCCGTGGAGGCGAACGATTCGGGGCCGGCTGCCGAACGACGTAAACATGAGGCACACCCGGCCGTTTTCCCGGAGGTGTGCGATGGTCTCGACGCCGCTGCCGGTGTAATCCACCCAACCCACCCGGCGGGGGCCCAGAACCGAGAAAGAGTCGTGGCCGCGGGGCGACATGTTCACATGCCCGTCTGGTCCCAGAGGTGCGGTCGCGACAAACCACATGGGCTGTTCCTCGATCCACGATTTGAGGTCCTTGTCGATGGAATCGAAGAGTTTAGCCACGGTCAAAGCATACAAACGCGCGGGCACCTTGTGCCGCAACATCGGGTTCAAATGCCAACCCGGCGGAAGTGTTAAGAGCCCCAGTGACCCGAAACACGGCGTCCCGGCGGATATCGCTAGGATGGGAGCTAGCCGTAAGCGGTCTACTCCAGGGTTACCAACCCACAGACGAATTCAGCATAGGAGTCACCATGCCCATTGCAACCCCAGAGATTTACTCCGAGATGATCGACCGCGCAAAGGCTGGCGGATTCGCGTTCCCCGCGGTCAACGTGACGTCGTCGCAGACTCTGAACGCTGCGATCCGCGGTTTCGCCGAGGCCGAATCCGATGGCATCATCCAGGTTTCCACCGGTGGCGCAGCCTACTGGTCCGGCGCTTCGGTCAAGGACATGGTTGCCGGTTCGCTCGGTTTCGCCGCATTCGCCCGCGAAGTTGCCAAGAACTACAACGTCAACATCGCCCTGCACACGGACCACTGCCCGCAGGACAAGCTTGCAGACTTCGTCCTTCCGCTGCTCTCTGCTTCCGAGGAAGCCGTCAAGGCCGGCAAGGACCCCATCTTCAATTCGCACATGTGGGACGGCTCGCACGAGACCCTCTCCGAGAACCTGCGCATCGGCCGCGAACTGCTTGAGCGCGCAGCTGCAGCGAAGATTATCCTCGAGGTCGAAATCGGCACCGTCGGTGGCGAAGAAGACGGCGTTGAGAACGAAATCAACGAGAAGCTCTACACCACCACCGAAGACGCTCTCGCAACCATCGAGGCCCTGGGTGCCGGCGAAAACGGCCGTTACCTCACCGCCCTGACCTTCGGCAACGTGCACGGCGTGTACAAGCCGGGCAACGTCAAGCTTCGCCCGGAACTGCTCAAGCAGATCCAGTCCGAGGTTGGCGCCAAGATCGGCAAGGACAACCCCTTCGACCTCGTGTTCCATGGCGGCTCGGGCTCCTCCGAGCAGGAAATCGCTGACGCTGTTTCCTACGGTGTCATCAAGATGAACATCGACACCGACACCCAGTACGCGTTCACCCGCCCGGTTGCCGGCCACATGTTCTCCAACTACGACGGCGTCCTGAAGGTCGACGGCGAAATGGGCAACAAGAAGACCTACGACCCCCGCGTCTGGGGCGCTTCCGCCGAAGCCGGCATGGCCGCGCGCATCGTCGAAGCAGCCCAGCAGCTCGGATCGGTCGGCAAGACCTTCTAATGTCCGACGAATTCCGCAAGAACCTGATGGGGCCGGAGCCCACGCTCCTGCCCGCCGAAACCGAGATCTACCAGCACTTGGCTCTCGGCAAGGAAGCGCTGGACCTCGTGGAGAAAAACCCCACGTCGTCTCTTCTGTGGGCAATCCTCGCTGAGGAAGCCTGGACCGAGGGCCGCACCATCGACTCTTACGCCTACGCCCGCGTGGGCTACCACCGGGGACTGGACTCGCTGCGCCGCAACGGATGGCGCGGTGTGGGACCGATCCCGTGGGAGCACGAGCCCAACCAGGGCTTCCTGCGTGCGCTCTACGCACTGGGTCGTGCCGCAGCTGCAATCGGCGAGCCCGAAGAGCCCGAGCGGATCGAGAAGTTCCTGAACGACTCAGACCCGAAGGCCAAGGCAGCCATCGAGGCCGGCTAAGGTCTGCGCTGCTCAAGCAAACGACGACGGCGGCCCTCACCAAAAAGGTGAGGGCCGCCGTCGTAATTCACCCAAGTAACTGGCAGTAGTGGTTGCTCTGAGCGAGGAGAACAACCACTAATGCGAGCTAGTTGGGTACGTGCCGCGGGCGCCCAAGAGGAACCACCAGCGGCGTGCGCGTGACGGGGTCCTCGATGATCCGGCAGGGCATGCCGAACACTTCCTCCACCAACGACTCAGTGATCACAGAGGCCGGAGCACCCTCGGCCACAACCTCGCCATCCTTCATGGCGATGATGTGATCGGCGTAGCGGCTTGCGTGATTGAGGTCGTGGAGTACGGCGACCAGCGTGTGGCCCTTGTCCAGGTTGAGCTCGCGGCAGAGCTCCAGGAGCTCGATCTGATGCGCAATATCCAAGAAAGTTGTGGGCTCGTCAAGGAGCAGCAGCGGGGTTTGCTGGGCAAGGACCATGGCCACCCAGACCCGCTGCCGTTGGCCACCTGAGAGTTCATCCACCAGCCGCCCGGACAAGGACGCGACGCCAGTGGCTTCCATCGCTTCCACAACAGCAATCTCGTCTGCCTCGGACCACTGCCGCAGGAGTTTCTGGTGCGGATACCGGCCGCGGGCCACCAGGTCCGCCACGGTAATGCCGTCCGGCGCGATGGATGATTGCGGAAGCAGCCCCAAACGCCGCGCGAGCTCCTTGGCCGGCAGCGACGTCACAGATTTACCGTCCAGCAACACCTGTCCGCTGCGGGGCTTGATGAGCCTGGCAAGGGCGCGCAGCAGGGTGGATTTCCCGCAGGCATTGGGTCCCACGATCACGGTGAACTGCCCCTCGGGGATCCGCACGTTGAGGTTCTCCGAGATGACGCGCTGCTCATAGCCGATGGTCAGCGCTTCAGTGTGCAGCTGCGGCGCAGAAGTAGTAATCATGATTTCCTTGCTTCCCTGGCCAGCAGCCAGACGAGGTAGATGCCGCCGATGCATACCGTCACTACTCCGACGGGAAGCTGGATCGGAGCGAACAAGCGCTGTGCAGCGAGGTCACTGGCCACCAGCAGGAACGCGCCCATCACAGCCGAGGGGGCCAGTGTGATCCCGGCGCTTCGGGTCAGCCTGCGCGCAAGCTGCGGTGCGGCGAGGGCCACGAACGCGATGGGCCCGGCCACGGCGGTGACGGCAGCCGTCAGCGCGACGCCAAGGATCAGCAGCAGCAAACGGGTGGGTTCTGCCCGGACGCCCAGGGCGCGTGCGGCGTCGTCGCCCATTTCCAGCAGTTGCATCCGACGCGCCACCGCAAGCGTGGCCGAGCCAACCACAACAACCACGACGGCGGCAGGCGCCGCTTGCTCCCAGGTGATGCCATTGAGGGACCCGGCTCCCCAGACGGCTGCCGCCAGGGCGGCTTCAAGCTCTGCCTGCAGGATGAGCCAGTGGTTGAAGGCGGCGAGCATCGCACTGATGCCGATCCCCACAATGATGAGTCGAAAGCCCTGCGAACCCCGGCGGTAGGCCAGCAAATAGACGGCCAGCGCGGTGAGGATGCCGCCAACCAGGGCACCCAGCGCGATCCCGAGATAGCCACTGCCAAGGGTCAGCATCACGATCAGCGCTCCGGTGTAGGCGCCCGTATTGAAACCGATGATGTCGGGGCTGCCCAAGGGATTGCGGGTCATGGACTGGAAGATGCCGCCGCTCATTCCCAAGGCCGCACCGAAAACCAATGCCGACAAAACCCTGGGGAGCCGCCACTCCATCACGATTGTCTGCGCCAGTCCCGGTGCATCACCGGCAAATGCCTGCAGAACCTGGGGTACGGTCACGTCGAAGTCGCCAGTGGCGAGTGATACGACGGCCATGGTGAGGGCTGCCAGAAGCAAGGGGATGGTTACAAGGATGCTCCGGACATCGAGCCTTACACTCAGGGAACGGCTGCGGTTATGAAGCAAAACAGTGGGGCGACCGAAATCCATGCGGCTCATAGCCCGCTCACCTTCCGGCGCCGGGCCAGGGCGATGAGCACCGGGGCACCAATAAGTGCTGTGACCACGCCAACCTGGAGCTCTCCGGGAGCTGCGATCCTGCCCACCACGTCTGATACCAGAAGCAGGATGGGGGAGAGCAGCACGGTGGTGGCCATGATCCACCGCTGGTCCGGGCCCACGATCCAACGGGCTACGTGCGGAATCATGAGACCTACAAAACCGATTGCTCCCGCTCCGGCAGTGGCAGCACCGCTGAGCAGGGTGATGGCTACGACGCCCAGGATCCTGGTGCGGTTGACGTTGGCTCCAAGGGAAGTTGCCAGATCATCTCCGAGTGCTACGGCATTGAGTCCGCGGACGCAGAAGAGCGCGAGGAGGAGTCCGGTTCCCATGAACGGGGCGACCGTGAGCACAGATTCCATGCTGCGGTTGTCCAGCGAACCGATGCTCCACGAGCGCAGGTGATCGAACGCCTTGGGGTTCAGGAGTGTCAGGCCTGAGCCGATGCCTGTGAGCACAGCGCCCAAGGCAACGCCGGCAAGGGTCAGCCGGATGGGGTTCACCACGTTCCTGCCGGATGTGCCGATGAGGTAGACAGCCGCTGTTGTGAGGATGGCGCCTGCGAAGGCGAACCAGATATAGCCGCTGAGGGAGCTCACTCCCAGCACGCCGATCGCGAGCACTATGGCAAAGGACGCGCCGGCGTTGACGCCCAGGATTCCGGGATCGGCCAAGGGGTTCCGGGTAATCGCCTGGATGAGCGCTCCAGCCACGCCCAAAGCGATTCCAACGGCGATGCCCATCAGCGTTCGCGGCAGCCGGTTCTGGAGGATGATGGCGTGATCGGCGATCTCCTTTGGATCGGTGAATGCCTGCAGAACGGTGGGCGCCGGGATGAACTTCGCGCCAACACCCAGGCTCAACAGCGCTGCACCCACCAGCATTGCCGCTGCGACAGCCAGGATAAGAATCCTCCCGCCGGATTTATTGACGACGCCGGAGCCCGCTTTCGCCGTCCGCGGAGCGTTAGCGGGTGGCTGGCCATCTTGCGGCTGGGCAGCAGGAGCCGTCACTTGGGACACAACAGAGAACCATTCCAGAAGGGGCAGGGCGGTGCAAAACGAAGGGCCTTTCCGTGACTGTTGTCACAACGTCACAGAAGTGTGCCCTAATTAGGTTAGCCTTACCCAGTGAAAAACGACGATTCTGTAGTAAAGCGACGCGGGCTCTCCCGTGTCCGCAGCCTTGCGATGACGATTGCGGGCGCAGCCCTGGTTGTCGGCCTCGTAGCGGGTTGCGGCACCAGCGGCGGTTCGGGTTCAAGCGCCGGCAACGCCGATGTTGCCACCGGCGGCTCCAAGTTCACCACTGCGGACCAGGAAACTGCCAAGCTTGGAACCGATGCTGCCCCCGGCGTTTTCCCGCGCACGCTCAAGCACGCGAACGGCGAAACCACGCTGGAAGCCAAGCCCACCCGCGTTGTGGTCCTGGACACCGGTGAGCTGGATGACGTGGTGTCCCTGGGTATTACACCCGTGGGCATGGCCACAACGGAGGGCGCCAACCCGGTCCCCGGCTATCTGGCTGACAAGGTCAAGGACGTGGCGTCGGTAGGCACCATCCAGGACCTCAACCTTGAGGCGATCGCCGCTCTCAAGCCGGACCTGATCCTGGGCAGCAAGCTGCGTGCAGACAAACTGTACAAGCAGCTGTCCACGATCGCGCCCACGGTCTTCAGCATCCGGCCCGGCTTCCCGTGGAAGGAAAACTTCCTGCTGGTTGGCAAGGCCCTCGGCGAGGAAGACAAAGCCGTGAAGGCGCTCAACGACTACCAGACCGAAGCTGATGGCCTCAAGGCGGATGTGAAGGGGGATCCGAAGATCTCGCTGGTCCGCTTCCTCCCAGGCAAGATCCGCCTGTATGCGAACAAGTCCCTGATCGGCGTCATCCTGAAGGACGCAGGCCTGGCCCGCCCGGAGAACCAGAACATCGACGAACTAGCCGCCGAGATCTCGGCGGAAAACATCGAGCAGGGCGACTCCGACTGGATCTTCTACAGCAGCTACGGGGATCCTGCCGCTACAGGCGAGACCTCAGTTGTCCAGGGCGCAGTCTGGCCCAAGCTCAGCGCAGTCAAGGCCGGCCAAGCCAAAGCTGTCAGCGATGACGTCTGGTTCCTCGGTCTAGGCCCGACAGGCGCACAGCTGATCCTTAAGGACCTGCGCAGCATGCTGGTCGGCTAAAGCCTTCACCTCCCCAACACAAGCACCCCAACGACGACGGCGGCCCTCACCAAAAAGGTGAGGGCCGCCGTCGTTGGTTCGTTGCGGGCTGCTCGTTGTGGGGCCTGCTTTGCGTGCCTGGACATGTGCCAAGGGCGCAGAGTGGGCCCCGCAACGAAGGGGGAGACTAAGCCTTGCGCGGGATGCCCGTACGCGCCATTGCCTCGGCGTAGGCGCTGTGGATGGCGTCCAGGTATTCCTGCTGGCGGGCGGGTGTGCCAGCGAATGAGCGGCCACCCAGGGAACGGACCTTGAAGGTCTTGAAGCCGCGGCGGGCGATGCTGGCAGGAGCGGCCTTCATCAATTGGTCAGCAAGGCGGTGTGCTTCATTGCCGTGTGCCACAAGGGCGGAAGTGCGCGGCAGGATCGCCAGCAAGCGCAGGAGCGGCTTCAAGCCTTCGGTGATGTTGGCCGGCGTCAGCTTGCCCGGTTCCTCGTTGGGCTCGATCCAGGGGTACGCGTTCCACGGCATCATGAGCTCGGGGCGGAGACCCAGCTGCCACTGCATGCCGAGCATGCGAGTGGCTGCTTCTTCGTCACCCGGGTTGATGAAACCTTCGCCGGAGTTGGTGCGCTGATTGGAGAAAAGGCTGACGATGCGGCAGTCATCCATGCTGTGGGCGGGGTCGATGTAGAGGACCTCGCTGCCCGGCTTCTGCTCCTTGATGGAGTCGCACAGCTCGTTGACCTCGGCGATGTGCGGTTCGTAGCGGCGGTTCCAGAGGATTTCTTCGGGTGATTCAGTCGCCAGTTCTTGCATCAGGGGTTTGGTCTCCTAGGTGTTACTGCGCGCACCTTTCCAAGGGGCCGCGGGCATGCCGCTGCCGAACCTCAAAGGGTGCTGTTGGGGGCTAACTAACCTTACCGGACTATGGGCGCGGGAGCACCCTGTTTCGGCGCGCCCCCAAATGAGACACGGCGTGTTGCCCGGGATCGTGGCGGACGTCTCTCGGCGTCCGTGCTCCGCGCCGCCGTCGAGCCTGATCGCGGCGCTCGCTGAGGACGTTTCCGCGGAGGTCCAAGGGAGCCGCCGGCAGATTGTGGTGGGGGTTCGGGAGTCGCGGCTGGAGATGCCACCCCGGCGAGACGGTGAGGGCCAACGCAGGACTGGTTGCCGGCGTCGGAGGATCCTGCACCAATCTCTGAATCGTCATCCCGGGTCCTCCAGAACTTGGGCAAAACGTCCTCGGAAGGCTTCTTGACACCAGAGTTTCAGGCCCCATCGGCTAAACTTGGCTGGTAAGAGCCCCGAAACTCTTGCGTACGCTGCCGTCCGCGGCAGGCTGCACCGGTAAGTCGGGGCATTCTCATGTACGGCGTCGAGTCCTGGCCATCCGGTTTGGTCTCGCCCGAAAGAATGGGGGAGGATCCCATGCCCGCTATCGTGATCGTCGGAGCCCAGTGGGGCGACGAAGGCAAAGGCAAGGCTACCGATCTGCTCGGTGGCCGTGTTGACTACGTGGTTAAGCCCAACGGCGGCAACAACGCCGGGCACACCGTGGTGGTTGGCGGTGAGAAGTATGAGCTGAAGCTCCTTCCCGCGGGCATTCTGAGCCCCAACGCAATTCCCATTATTGGCAACGGCTGCGTGGTGAACCTCGAGGCACTCTTCCAGGAAATCGACGGCCTTGAGGCCCGTGGCGCGGACACCTCACGCCTGCGCGTATCGGCCAACGCGCACCTTGTCGCCCCGTACCACCAGGTTCTGGACAAGGTAACGGAACGCTTCCTCGGCAGCCGTGCCATCGGCACCACGGGCCGCGGCATTGGTCCGGCTTACATGGACAAGGTGGCCCGCCTGGGCATCCGCGTCCAGGACGTCTTCGATGAATCGATCCTCCGCCAGAAGGTGGAAGGTTCGCTGCGCCAGAAGAACGAACTCCTGGTCAAGGTCTACAACCGCCGAGACATCGTAGTGGACGAGATCGTTGAGTACTTCCTCTCCTTCGCTGAGCGACTGCGCCCGCTGGTTATCGACAGCACGCTGGAGCTGAACAACGCGTTGGACGAGGGCAAGGTTGTGCTCATGGAAGGTGGCCAGGCCACGTTCCTGGACGTTGACCACGGCACGTACCCGTTCGTCACCTCATCCAACCCGACGGCGGGCGGTGCGTCCGTTGGCTCGGGCATTGGCCCCACGCGTATTTCCCGTTCCATCGGCATCATCAAGGCTTACACCACACGTGTTGGCGCCGGTCCGTTCCCCACGGAACTGTTCGACGAAATGGGCGTGTATCTGCAGAAGACCGGTGGCGAGTTCGGTGTGAACACAGGCCGTCCCCGCCGCTGTGGTTGGTACGACGCCGTCCTTGCCCGCCATGCTTCCCGCGTCAACGGCTTCACGGACTACTTCGTGACCAAGCTGGACGTCCTCACGGGCATCGAGCAGATCCCGGTTTGCGTTGCCTACGACGTCGACGGCGTCCGCCACGACGAAATGCCCATGACGCAGACCGAGTTCCACCACGCGGTGCCGATCTTCGAGTACTTCGACGGTTGGACCGAGGACATCACCGGGGCCCGCACCCTGGAGGACCTTCCGGAGAACGCCCGCAACTACGTGCTGGCCCTGGAAAAACTCTCCGGCACGCGCTTCTCGGCCATCGGCGTTGGCCCTGACCGGGACCAGACGATCGTTGTGCATGATTTGATCAACGACTAGGTTTACTGAATTTACGACGGCGGCGGGTCACCCTCTGGTTTTTGGAACGTTGGTTCCTCAGGAACCTTGGGGTGGCCCGCCGTTGTTGTTGCTGGCCCGGTATGCGCCCGCCACCGCTGCCGTCGAAAGTCGCGGTCCCCGGGACTATTTCGGCGACTGACGCGGTTACGCCATTCAGGGCCGGAAGCGGTCCGCACTCACGCGACCAGGTGACGACGGGAACGAGGCCACATGACCACAGAGACTTCTGACGGAGTCGGGTTCCGTTCCCGCCGCGGACCCATCCTCATTGCCCTGATGCTCTCGACCGGGCTGGTGGCCATTGATGCGACGATAGTTGCCACGGCGGTGCCATCGATTGTGGATGACATCGGCGGTTTCACGTCTTTTCCCTGGCTCTTTTCGGCGTACTTGTTGGCGCAGGCTGTCTCCGTGCCCGTCTACGCCAAGCTGTCTGACGTCGTAGGCCGCAAGCCGATCATCCTCAGCGGCATCGGCCTGTTCCTCCTGGGTTCCATCTTGTGCGGGCTGGCTTGGAGCATGCCCGCCCTCATCGCTTTCCGTGTGCTTCAGGGCCTGGGCGCCGGAGCCGTACAGCCGGTGTCGATCACTATCGCCGGGGATATTTACACGCTCGCGGAGCGAGCGAAAGTCCAAGGCTACCTCGCGAGCGTCTGGGCCGTTTCTTCCGTGGTGGGACCGACGCTGGGAGGCATTTTTTCCTCGCTTGGCATCTGGCGCTGGATCTTCTTCATCAACATCCCGCTGTGTCTTCTGGCCGGATGGATGCTGGTCCGGACATTCCACGAGAACGTCAAGCGGACGAGACACCGGGTCGATTATCTGGGAGCAGGGCTCCTAACGATCTCGCTAAGCCTGCTCATCCTGGGAGCGCTTGAGGGCGGGCAGGCCTGGCCTTGGAACTCTTCCATAAGCATCACGGTCTTTGCCGTCGGGGCCTTGGTGTTCATCGCCTTCCTCTTCGTGGAGAGGAGGGCGGCCGAGCCTGTCCTCCCACCGTGGGTTGTTTCCCGCCGGCTACTGGTGACGACGGCGCTGATCTCCTTTGGCGTCGGCGCAGCCATGCTTGGTCTTACCTCGTACGTCCCAACGTTCCTCGAAGGAGCGCTGGGGACTTCCCCGGTCTTTGCCGGACTTGCTTTGGCGGCCTTGACGATCGGCTGGCCAATCAGCGCGTCCCAGGCTGGCCGGTTCTACCTCCGGATCGGGTTCCGAAGGACGGCTTTGATCGGTATTTCCGTGACGGTCATCGGCGCTGCCGTGCTTGCCCTCACCGCCTCATCACCCAACGTTTTGTTGGTGGCCGTGTCCTGCTTCATTGTTGGCCTGGGACTCGGGTTGGTCGCGACGCCGAGCCTGATCGCCGCGCAGTCGAGCGTTGAATGGAACGAACGCGGGGTAGTTACCGGCACAAATCTTTTTGCCCGTTCCATCGGTAGTTCGATTGGTGTGGCCGTTTACGGTGCGATCGCCAATGCCATTTATGCAGGCGGCCCCAGCGGCGGCCCCGATCCGCAAACAACGGTGTCCGCTTCCACCGCTGTCTTCCTCGCCGTTCTGGTGAGTGCCGTGCTTACGGTCATTGCCGTCGTCGCCATGCCCTCCAAAGCGGACAGTTCCATCACGGCCCAGGCAGCTGACCGGGCCAACACTGCCAGCGGCACGGGTCAGTAGCCCTCTCCGTACCGGCTGCGTTGGCCGGACCCGAAGCGAAGCCATAGGGCCGGTCGATACCCCGCATAGTTTTTTGGTCTCTGCCGCGGTCCGGCAATCCCTCCCATGCTTGTACTCATCAGTTGTGAAGGACGTCCGCCCGGCTTTCCGCCGGGACGGACACACGTGAGAGTAGGAAGCACTTATGTCACCCGCGGAATTTTCAGTCAACGGCCGCAGCTACGCCTTTTCCGACGCGCCAGTGGTAGTCATCTGCATCGACGGGAGCGAGCCTGCCTACCACGAGGAGGCCATTGCAGCAGGCCGCATGCCTTGGCTCGAGCAGCTTGTTTCCTCCACCGGCAGTTCTTGGGCCGCGCACTGCGCTGTCCCAACTCTGACCAATCCCAATAACATGTCCATTGCAACCGGGCGCCCGCCGGCTGTTCACGGGATCTGTGGAAACTACATTCTGGACCCGGAATCAGGCGAGGAGGTCCTGATGAACGATCCCAAGTTCCTGCGGGCGCCTACCATTTTTGCTGCTGCGGCTGCCGCCGGGTTGTCGGTTGCCGTGGTGACGGCGAAGGACAAGCTGTCCCGGCTTCTGGCCGCAGGACTTACCCAACCCGGCCTTGACCCTGCAGGTTCGGGCGAGATGGTTCAACCGATCAACAAGGGGATCTGCTTTTCTGCGGAAAAGGCCAATGAGGCAACGGTGGAAAACAACGGCATCGGTTCCGTCATGGAATTGGTTGATATGGACCTTCCCGGCGTGTACTCAGCCGAGCTCAGCGAATTTGTCCTGGCCGCCGGCGTCCGCTTGCTCCAGCAAAATACACCTGACCTCATGTATCTGACGCTTACGGACTACATCCAGCACAAGAATGCACCCGGGACGGAAACGGCCAACGACTTCTACGCCATGGTGGACCGGTACGCAGCGGAACTGGACAAGGCAGGCGCGGTCGTCGTTATTACTGCAGACCACGGAATGAGCCCGAAGCACCAAGCGGACGGAACGCCAAAGGTTATCTACCTTGAAGAAGACGTCAACCGCTTCCTCGGCGTCGAAGGAGACGCTTCCGAGGAAGGCTGCCGGGTCATCCTCCCCATTACTGACCCCTACACCGTCCACCACGGTGCACTGGGTTCCTTCGCCAATATCTACCTCCCGGCCGGGGCGGACCGGGAGTCCGTGCTCGCTTCCCTGAAGGGGCGCGAAGGGATCTCGGATGTCTACCTTTCCGAGGATGCAGCAGAGTTGTTCGATATGCCACTGGACCGGATGGGACACCTCACTGTGCTGTCCGACAAGAACACTGCCCTGGGCCGCTACCGGGCATGGCACGACCTTGGCAACCTTGAAGTGCCCTTGCGCTCTCATGGAGGTCTGGGGGAGCTCAACATTCCCTTCTTCATCAACCGCGTACTTCCGGTACCCACGGAAACCGCTGCCAAGGCACCCAACGGCGATCAAGCTGTGGCGCATAACTATGACGCATTTTGGGTCGCTACGACTCACGCAGCTTCCAACCTCGTGGCGGTCATCTGACATTGCCGTCGTCGGGGCCCGCCCATCACGGGCGGGCCCAGCAAGCTCCCCCGAGGCACCCCCAATTGATAGGTTTGCATGACGAGAGGACTCCCCAATGTCCGATTTCCAATCGCCCCAAGTACAGACCCAGTCGTCGCCATACGGCCCCAACGACAAACCAGCAGCGTCCAGCAAGCGGCAGGAGCTGCTCAAGTGGCAAATAAGGATATTCGCACTGTCATGGCTGGCATACGCAGCCTTCTACTTTCCCCGTTCCGCGTTTTCAGCAGCCAAGGTCGGCATTCTGGACGAAGGATTTCTCACTAAACAAACTCTGGGCTTGCTTGATTCCGTCTACCTGGCTGCGTATGCCGTAGGCCAGTTTGTCTGGGGGGCTTGCGCCGAAAAGTACGGCACCCGCGTAGTGGTGGCAGGCGGCATGGTGATGGCCGGCTTGGCTTCACTTCTGATGGGCATCGTCCCGGCCGTAGCTCTGTTCCTGCCGCTCATGATTGCCCAAGGGCTCGCGCAATCCACGGGATGGGCCGCACTGAGCAAAAATATCGCTTCATTCTTTACCATCAGGACGCGCGGGCGGGCCATGGGGTTTTTCTCCACGAGTTACGCCTTCGGTGGCTTGGCTGGTGCCCCCGTGACGGGATGGGTGGCATATTCACTGTTCGATAGCTGGCGGTGGGCGTTCATTGCCGGTACGGCAGTCATCGTGTTCGCGTTTGTCCTGTTCCTTATTTTCCAGCGCAACTCTCCGCAGGAAGTTGGCCTGCCGGGAATCGATGAAGATCCCGCATTGCTCGATGCCGAGCATCGAGCCGCCACCAAGGGCAAAGCTGCGCCAAAACCCACCAGGTTCTCTTTCCGGGACTTGTTGGCTGCTGTGCGGTACGAGCCCATGGTTCTTCGGCTTGGCCTTGTGTATTTCCTCATCAAGCCTGCCCGCTACGCAGTCCTCCTCTGGGGACCGGTACTGGTGCTTGAGGCGATGCCGAACCTCAGCGCGATGACGGCAATCATGGTCCCAGTGGCTTTCGGTATCACGGGGATGGTGGCACCTATCCTTGCAGGGTGGATGTCCGATACTCTCTTCGGCGCCAGGCGCGTCCCTCCCAGCGTACTCAGCCTCTTGCTTATGGTGGCCGCACTTGGGCTCTGGCAAGTCACCACTGCCACTGGCGAGATCGCACTTATCGTGCTCCTCTTGTCCTTTATCGGCCTGACCGCTTATGCCTCGGACGCGATGGTTTCCGGTGTGGCTGCCGTTGACTTCGGCACGTCGAAGTACGCGGCGGGCTCCACAGGATTCATCAATGGCTGTGGCTCCATCGGCGCCATTCTGGGCGGGCTCCTCCCGGGGTTCTTCTCAGGCACAGTCATCTTCTATACCTTCGCGGGCGCAGCCCTGATTGCCGCGGTCATCCTGGTTCCTTCGTGGAACAAACGTCCGGCAAGCGTTTGACGCGCACCAAAGAACTCCAATAAACCAGCAGAGGAATCATGAACATCTTCGATGACCCCAAGCTAAAGCTGAACTACATTGACGGCCAATGGCGGCCGTCTTCCGAGGGCGGAACTTTCGCGAACACCAACCCGGCCGATACCCGTGATCTCATTGGGCTCTTTCCAGATTCAACTGCCCAGGATGCCCTGGATGCGATCGAATCTGCGGAGAAAGCGCGACGTACATGGGAGTCCCTGGGAAGCATCAAACGCGGTGACATCCTGTTCCTGGCAGCGGACCTCCTATCCCGGAGAAAGCAGGAAATGGCCGAAGTGATTACACGGGAGCAGGGAAAATGCCTCCGGGAGTCACTGGGCGAGGCGCAGCGCGCCATCGACATCCTGCGGTTTGTTGCAGGGGAGGGGCGCAGGCTCTCAGGTTCGACGCTTCCAACCGACGAGGACCGGAGCATGGCGTTGACGTGGCGCAAACCGATCGGAGTCGTAGCCCTCATTGCTCCCTGGAATTTCCCACTCGCCATCCCCACCTGGAAAGTGGCTCCAGCACTGCTTTCAGGCTGCACTGCCGTCCTCAAGCCCTCGCCTTTGGCACCCCAAACGGCCGCATTGCTCGTGGACATCTTCAACGAAGCGGGAGTGCCTGCCGGCGTGCTGAATCTTGTCCAGGGAGACCGGGAACCTGGGGAAACAATGAGCAATCATCCGCAAGTGAGGGGTATTTCATTCACTGGGTCCCTTGGCGTCGGGCTTGCCATCCAACAGGCCGCAGCGCCGCGCCTGGCTCGGACCCAGCTCGAACTCGGCGGCAAGAATGCACTTATTGTCCTGGCCGATGCGGACCTGGACTTGGCAGCGGACGCTATCCTTCACGGTGCTTTCGGCCAGGCAGGGCAACGTTGCAGCGCCACAAGCCGCGTCGTTGTAGAACGCAAGGTCCGGGAGGAATTGGTTGCCAAAGTTCTGGCCCGGATCGGGGAGCTGACCATTGGCAATCCATCCGATGATTCCACCCGGCTGGGTCCTGTGGTCAACCTGGACCGCCTTACGGCATGCATCCGCGCCATAGAGCAAGCAGCGGCCTCGGGAGCCGTCATCCGCACAGGTGGGTCGGTTGCCACAGCGGATCACCTGGCACATGGCTACTTCATGGAGCCAACCCTGCTTACGGAGGTTGCGCCGGATTCCGAGCTGGCAATGGAAGAAGTCTTTGGTCCGGTTTTGGCTGTCATTGACGCAGAGAGTTTCGAGCACGCCATGGAAATATCAAACTCCGTACGCTATGGAATGTCCGGCACGATCTTCACCAACAACAGGGCGCACATTTATGACGCCTTGGAATCCTTCGAAGCCGGCATGCTGCACGTCAACCGGCCGGGTGTGGGTGCGTGGCCTCACATGCCGCACATGGGAGCCAAGCTTTCGCAGTACGGAGCGCCGGAGTGTTCGCCTGAGACATGGGACTTCTACATGGAGTGGCGTTCTGCATGCATCAGCTTTCCCGCCTGAGCGTCAACGCCTAGGTTCAAGACATGAATCTGAGCATCCAAAGCCTGCGCATCTTCCTTGCCGTTGTTGAAACGGGAAGCTTCTCGGCGGCGGCGCGGAGGCTGTACATGAGTCAACCCTCAGTCTCGGCACAGGTGAGGAGCCTGGAAACCTCGTTGGCCGCACATCTGCTGGACAGGGGACCCGGAGGCGCCACGCTCACCCCTGCAGGCCAAGTACTGGCTGATCATGCACGTGCGATTTTTGCAGTCATGGACAAGGTTGACGCCGACGTTGCAGCTGCCCAGGGCTTGCAGGACCGGAAATTGGCGGTTGCGGGGACAACGACCCTTGGTTCTTACTTGTTGCCCCGCGCTCTCAGCCGGTTTTTGGCGGAGAACCAAGGGCTCCGAACCGAACTCCGGGTTGGCAATACAGAGGCAGTGGCTGATTGGCTCATCAACCGGGAAATTAGTTTGGCGATATGTGCCGGGGAGATCGATTTTGAACAACTTGAAGCCACCGTCATCTTCGAGGACGCATTGGTCCTTGTGGCTGGGCGGGCCAGTCCTTTGGCTGGACGGGACCTGAAACCTTCTGACCTGGAGGGCCAGCGCTTCCTTCTCAGGGAAATCGGGTCCTCAACGCGCTTTGACCAGGACCAGGCCTTGCGGGAATGGGAGCTCACTGATGCGGAGCAGTGGACCATTTGGTCCTCCGAGGCTGCACGCGAGTGTGTGCGGGCGGGCTTGGGATTGGCCCTCGTATCTGAGCACGTAGTGGCACCGGACTTGCGTTCGGGAGACCTCGTTCGGCTGAAAATCAGCCCAGGTCCACGGAAGCGGGCAGTGTCCTTGGTGCGCATGGCGGGCCAGATTCTTACCCCCATGGAGGAGTCATTCGTCGAAATGCTCCAAAAGATGCACGCGTGGCCCTAGCAGCAGCCTCCGGAACAGTGCAGCACCCTCCGGAACAGTGCGGGGCACCTCTGAAAAATGATTGGCCGGCATCACCGTTGATGCCTCAATAAAGGAGACCATTTTGAACCAGAACGTCGGATCACCAAAGCCGCTCAACGCCGAGCGGACAGACCTGATCATTATTGGAGCGGGAATCGTTGGCCTCGCCCACGCTTTCGAAGCGCACAGGCAGGGTTATACCGTCCGGATTATCGAAAGGGACGCCACGCCAAACGGTGCTTCCATCCGTAACTTTGGCCACTGCTGCATCACTGCGCAGGAGGGCAAATACCTCGACACCGCCTATAGGTCCCGGGAGGGCTGGCTGGCGGCAGCCAAGGCGGTCGGGTTCTGGTCACCCGAGGCGGGCGCCGTCGTCGTGGCCCGAAGCGCCAGCGAGCTCGCCGTTCTGGAGCAGCTCAGCGACAAACGTGGCCCAGAAAACGTGGAACTCCTCACCGCCGAGCATGTTGCCTCGCGGTTGTCCTCGGGACATTCCGTGGACCCCGCGATCGTTGGTGGAGCTTTCCTTCCGGCGGACCTGAGGGTGGATCCGCGGACCGCAGCTCCCGATATTGCAGCTTGGCTCCAAAACCAGCCTGGAGTACAGATCAATTGGGGCACCACCGTCAAAGACATCGGGAACGGCGCGGTCGCGACCACCAGGGGCGACTTCCAAGCCGACAAGGTGCTTGTCTGCGTGGGTCACGATCTCGACTACCTGTTTCCCGAAGTGACCGCGCGATACCAGGTGCAACAGTGCGCGTTGCAAATGGCGATGGCTCCCGCACCGGCCGGTTACACCCTCGACTCGGCAGTGCTTACGGGGACATCCATGACACGCTACGACGGCTTCACCACCATGCCGGCAGGCGAGGAGGTTCGCCAGGAGATCTTCGGGCACAGCCCCGAACTCATCGACATGGGCGCCAACGTCATGTTCACGCGCCGTCCGGACGGCACGTTGTTGCTTGGTGACAGCCACGTTTACGGACAAACCATCGGCCCATTCCAGGACGAATGGATGACGTCCCGCCTCGTGGGCGAGATAGAAAGGGTCCTTGGTACCAGCCTCACCGTCACCCAGCGATGGCAAGGGATTTACGCCTCCAGCCCGCTCACGTCTCTCCTTGTCGAGGACATAAACACGACGACGACGGCCATCACCGTGACGTCCGGCATCGGCATGACCCTGTCATTCGGCATCGCCGCCGAGACAATCGGCCGGCTGTGAAACCCGGCTCTGCGGTCGCAAGTCTGCCACCCGCTCCGTTCGGTACGCTGCTCACCGCCATGATCACGCCTTTTACGGCAGGGGGTGGGCGGGTGGACTTTGACGCCGCAGGGGAAGTTGCTGTTCAGCTGGTAAGCGCTGGCAACAACGGTTTGGTTGTGTCCGGGACGGCAGGAGAGGCGTCAGCCCTGACCGACGACGAAAAGGAACAGCTCGTGCGAGTGGTCCGGGACGCCGTCGGTGAGCAGGTGAAGGTTGTGGCAGGAACTGGCAGCAACGACACGGCTCGTTCAATCCAAGCGGCCCGGCGTGCTGAGCGCGCCGGGGCTGACGGCCAGCTGGTAATAGCGCCGTACTACAACCGGCCCTCGCAGGAGGGCCTCTTGCAGCACTTTACCGACGTCGCAGCAGCAACAGAATTGCCAGTGATGTTGTACGACAATCCGGCGCGAACCGGCTTGGCTATCGCCACGGATACGCTACGGCGCTTGGCTGGGAACCCTGCGATTGTGGCACTCAAAGACGCGAAAGCTGACCTCGCTGCAACCACCATGGTCATGTCCGACACTGATATCGCAGTCTATTCAGGTGACGATGGGCTCGCCCTGCCATGGTTGGCGGCAGGTGCTGCGGGGCTGGTAAGTGTTTCTGCCAACGTCGCCCCTGGCGCCTACCGTCAACTGGTGGACGCGACATTGGAAGGCGACCTACCGAGAGCCCGCCAGCTGCACTTCCTGCTGGCACCCCTCGTCCGATCAATCATGAATCATGTGCCTCCTGCGGTTGCGGCCAAGCACCTGATGCATCGGCTGGGCAGGTTGGGCTGCCCCTCGGCCAGGGGGCCCTTGGTGGAACCAACCCAGAAGGAATTCTCGGAGATCTCCGTGGAACTTGCGGGAACGGAATGGGCTGTTGCCTGCGCCAAAAGGCCCGGCGTTTCAAGATTTGTCAGTCGCTGAGGGACTGCCTGGGCACCGTGTCTTCCGGGCTGACGAAGTCGGTGTGGTCGTGGATGACTTTCCACTCGCCTTCCTCTCGACGGAAGACGCTGGTGGCGCGAAGGGCGAACGGGCGGGGAGCACTTCCGTCAATTGTGCCGGTGAAGCTGACAACAGCGGCGGTGTACGCCATGTCTCCCACGACGTCGAAGGCCATAACGTCCAACGTGACGTCTTGGCCGCCTGCAAGCCGGGCTGCTACTCGCCGAAATGTCGGTTCCAGCTGGTTCCATCCTGTGGTCGAGACGCCCACAGCCCCAAACAGGCTTACGGGCTCCCGGTGGGACCACATTTCAATGCGGTGCGACGGGTCCCCGATGACAAGGGCGGCCTCGGCAGCGTGCAGGGCAGGTTCAGCCCACGCGAGGAATTCCTCCCGGGGATCCATGGCTCCTCCTCCACAAGGGCGGGTTTCTCACAGCGTCCTCCCTCCGCCACGGCCAGTCAACGGAAACGGCCAGTCAACGCAGGCGAACCACCCGGCGTGAAACGCTCGACGGCGGCAGGCGGCGTTGCGCTGATGAGCCGCCGCCCGCCGTCGTACTCCCCGAAAGGCAGCGGCAGCTATCAGTCCGGCCGACTGTTGGCCGTCACAGTGGATCGCGCTGGCGCAGGCTTGGGTGTGGACTCAGACTTCAACAGCCCCGCTTGGATGACGATGCCCACGGCAGCGAAGGCACTGAGGGCCGCGCCGTATGCCAGCAACGTTGGCACCAGCCCCCACAAGGGGGCGAGTTGACCGGCGATGATCACTGGCAGGCTGAACGCCAGGTAGGCGGCGGCGTAAATGCTGGCGAATACGCCGGCGCGCTGATGTGGCTGAATGTGCGGTGCGATCAGCCGGATCTGTCCACCGAACGATCCGCCGAACCCAGTCCCGCCAAGTACTGCCCCGATCCAGACCGCGGGCAGCCATGTTGCATTGATTCCGAAGAGGACCGCCAGGATCCCCAGCAGAATGAAGGAGACCCCGGCAAGCGAGCTGTGTCGGGCGGGGTAGCGGCCAAATACCAGGCTTGCCACCGCGGCTGAGAACGGGCCGAGGAATGCGGTGAAACCTGCCACGAGGCCACCGTCCAACGCAAAGTGGACCCGGAGCAGCGCTGGCGAGAGGCCAAGGAAGAAGGCTGGAAACATCCAGCCGGCGATGTGAAGGGGGAGGCCTGCGGCGAACTCGCGGCGTATGTTGGCGGGAATGCTCAGGCGCGGATTGAGTGAGCGGACTGCGCCCGGGCGTTTGACCGCTGTCTCGGAGGTGAAACTGACAAAGAAGATGCCGAGGATCATGGCACCTGCCAGGATGGCAAAAATCAAGGTGTTGGCGTCGGGTGTGAACTGAACCGCTGCGCCGGTCACCAACGCTCCCATGCCTAGTCCGCCCGCTACGGACGCGCCGGCGAGATTGCTGGCAAGTTTCTTGAGCGGGCCGGGGGCCTGCTCTTGGATGGCGGCGTTGAAGGCGCCGGTTGCAAGGCCTGTGGCGATTCCTTGCAGGGCCCGGGCGATGATTACCCAGGTAATGGTGGACGCAACCATGAAGGCGATCATGGCGATCAGTTCGGTATACAGCGCAATCAGCATGACGGGGCGCCTGCCCAGGTGATCCGAAAGTGAGCCTCCCGCCAGCAGCGCTGCCAACAGGCCTATTGCGTAGATGGCGAAGGCGAGGCTAAGGGTGGCCGCCGAAAAGCCCCACTCCTGCTGCCGGAGCGAGAGCAATGGCGTGGGCGCCCCGCCCGCGAAAAAGAATGCGGCGAAGACCAACGCAAGCCCGGGGAAAGCCGCTTTGGCTGGAAAAGTGCGGGGCGGCCGCGAAGGGCGGGATGGTGACAATGTACGGGACAAGTGAAGACTCCTTAGACAGAACGGTCTAATGCCAGTTAGACAGGTCTGTGCAATAAAGTCAAGAAGTTTTAGACAGATCTGTCTGATATGCTTTATGCATGGCCTCCACCAAACTTCCGGCTCGGCAGCGCCTCCTCGATGCCGCAGACAAGTTGTTTTATGCCGAGGGTGTCCACACTGTTGGCATTGACCGCCTTATCGAAGAGGCGGGCGTAGCCAAGGGCTCGCTCTTCTACAATTTTTCGGGCAAGGACGATCTCGTTGCCGCCTACCTGGAGGGCCGCGACCGTCAACGGCGCGAACGCATAGCGAGGTTCCAGCAGGGCCTGGGGGATCCAGTCGACAAGCTGCTGGCCATCTTTGATGCCCTTCAGGAAACGGTATCCTCTCCCGGATGGAGGGGATGTCCCTTCGCCAATGCCAGCGCAGAGGCACTTCCCGGAAGCGTGGAGGCCGAGGCACTCCGGGCCTTCCGGGACTGGCTTTCAAACGCGATGCTTTCCCTCTGTGAAGAAGCAGGCTTTGTTGAACCGGCAGGCGTGGCCGCCCGGCTCCGGCTGCTCTACGACGGAGCTGTATCGAATTCAAATCTGGATGCGCAACCAGAAGCTGTGGGCTGGGCTAAAGAGCTGGCCGCGAAAGTTCTGCACGACTCACCTCGCGCGTCGGAATAGCCTCGCGGGGAGGGCCGTTGTCGCAAGAATGAAGGCAATTACCTATAGCGAGTACGGAAACCCGGATGTCCTTGAGCTGACCGAGCAGCCAATGCCTAAGGTGGGGCCGGGCATGGTCCTGGTGAAGGTGAAGGCGGCGTCGGTAAATCCGGTCGACTGGAAGATCATGGCCGGCTACCTGGACTCCTTCATGGATCTGCAATTCCCGGCCATTCCCGGGTGGGATGTAGCGGGGGTGGTGGAGTCTGTAGGAATCGACGCACCGCATTTCAAGCCAGGCGACGAAGTTATCTCCTATGGCCGCAAGGATTACGTTCATGGCGGAAGTTTTGCTGAATACATTGCGCTCCCGGAGCGGCTTCTTGCCAGGAAGCCGGGCTCCCTGGATTGGAACCAGTCGGCCGGGCTTCCTTTGGCCGGGCTTACCGCTTTCCAGGTACTGAATCGTCTCGGGCTCAAGGCGGGCGAGACGGTTTTGATCCATGGCGGTTCTGGCGGTGTCGGATCCCTCGGCGTTCAGATCGCAGTGGCGCTCGGTGCCCGGGTCATCGCGACCGCGTCGGAAAGGAACCACGAATTCCTCAAGTCCCTCGGAGCCAAAGCTGTGGCATATGGTGAGGGGCTGTCCGACCGCGTGCGTGCGTTGAGTCCTGCTGGAGTGGATGTCGTGGCCGATTTTGCGGGCGGAAACCTCGAAGCGACGCTGAAGGTCCTGTCTGAGGGAGGCCGGCATGCATCCATTGCGGACAGCGAGGTGGAGGCGCATGGCGGAACCTGGATGTGGGTGAATCCTGTTGGTGCCGAACTGCAGCAGCTCGCTGACTTGGTGGACGATCACAAGATCCGGGTAGAGGTGGCAGAGGCACTTCCTTTGGCCAAAGCAGCGGATGCCTTCCGACTCAACATGAAGGGGCATACTCGCGGAAAGATTGTGCTCACGGTGGAGCTCTAGCCTAAAAGTTCAGTATGATCCAAGCCCACTTATGTTCAATTCATACCTAAGTGGGTTATGCTCTTCCTACCCCCTAGGAAAGAGCGAAGATGCTTCTTGAACGAGACCTCATTCAAGCCACCGGCTTCCGCAATGTCCGTGAAGGCGATCGCGCTACCGGATTTCAGTTCAGGGTACGCATGCCTTCCTACCGCGGCATGGCGGCCTCCCTCATCGACGGCATTGCGGTTCGTGTAGGAGATTTGGTGGACGTACCCGCGGAGGTTCCGCTCTGGACCTTCAGCGGCAACACGTACAGCCTCCGCGAGCTCTGGGCCAGTGAGGGCGTGCGATGGCAGTTGGAAGAAGCTGCCGTCGTCACCGTTCCGCTGGAGGGTGGCCTTCCCCAAGGCGTACATAATGTCCATGTCGAGCTGAAACTTCGCATGTCCTACATCCCGCTTGAGCACCAGCCCACGGTCCACCGCAGCTCGCGGCAGATCACGCTGGGGCCCGAGGGTGGCGATGGAGTCTTCCGCTACGGGGTCTCCCTTTACAGCTTCATGCACGACTACGGAACGGTCCTGGACCTGGAAACCGCCTTGGCGGCAGTGGCAGATACGGGAGCCACCGGCGTCGAAATTTTGGGGGAGGGCCATGTGCCCAACTATCCGGAGCCCACGGCCGCCTGGACTGACCAGTGGTTCGCCTTGCTGGAGAAGTACTCCCTCGAACCGACCAATTACGGCTCGTGGATCGATACAAGACTGCATCCAGGCCGAAGCATGACGGCCGTGGAAGGTGCCGCCGCACTGCAACGTGACCTGAGGCTGGCTAATCGTCTGGGCTTTGGCTTCGTCCGTCCCAAGATCGGCGTTGTCTCCAGCGACCTCATTCCGGACCCGATCTGGACCGAGTCCGTGGAGCGTTCCCTGGATCTTGCCCATGAGCTGGGGGTGGTTATCTGCCCCGAAATCCACTCGCCCACGCCCATCAAGCACCCGGTGGTGGACGATTACATTGCCCTCATCGAGCGCACGGGCACCAAGAACTTTGGCCTGTTGATCGATACCGGAATCTTCCAGGACAGGCCAGTCCCGCTGCGGGAGGGCGAGACCAGGGAAACCAGGCCCGCTTTCCTCGACGGTATCGGCGTGGACCCGGCAGACTTTGCCGACGTCGCGCAGTACGTCGTCTTCATCCAGGCGAAGTTCCATGACATCGACGAACACTTGGAAGACCAGCAGATTCCGTGGCGTCCCGTCCTTAAAGCCCTGAAGGAGGCCGGGTACAACGGCTACTTGTCCAGCGAGTACGAGGGCGAGAGGACGCCGTGGCGTTCCATCGAGCAAGTTCGCCGCCAGCATTCGCTCATCCGCAAGATCACATCCGAACTCGCCTGACCTCAGAGTCAGAGACGTCAGGGACATCCCCACAGTAAGAGAAGAACAATGCCCAATGGACTGATTCACGAAGACAGCTTGCGATCCCACCCCGAAGGCCTCGCTTTATCGCTGACCCTTCCCTGGTACCGGAGCCTCTGGCTCTCGTCCGTCTCCACCCTCAAACTAACAGTGGACGGTGAAGAGGTTCCGCAGCAGGACCTCTCGTTCGAGCTCGGCGGAACGATCTACGCCTTGGAAGAACTTCCGGCCCAGGCTGAAACCCTGTGGTTCCTGCAGGGGCACCCGCTTCTTATTGTCAAACGTCCTGTGCCGGCGAAACTGGGCGAGCAGCATGACATCCGCATCTTCGGCGAGCTGCGCCTTCCCTACATGCAGATCGCGGCCGGACAGGATGGTGGGCCCGGTATGTACGTGCCCAACTTCGTCAACCAGGCTCTTGAGTTGACCGTTGTGGACCACGACGCGCCGGCACCTAGAACCACGACGCCGGTCACGCCACCGCCGCCGAAAGCGGACGAGGATCCGTTCTCCTTGGGGTTGACCCTCTACTCGGCAAGTGCGGAGTTCCGGGCTGGATGGTATGACTTCGATGGGTTGCTGAACAGGGTGGCGGAGCTCGGCATCGGACCCGGAATCGAAATTGTCGCTTCCCAGGTGCTGCCCACCTACCCCTTGGTGAGTGATGACTTCGCCAAGTCCTGGCATGCAGCCTTCGACAAACACGGTTTCGATGCGAGCTCCTTCGGCGCGAATCTGGACATGGGCCGCCGGCGGGACCGCGATATGACCCCGGACGAAGAATACGAATTTACAGAGACGCTCTTCCA
Organism: Arthrobacter sp. 2762; assembly: GCF_040548745.1. Lineage (NCBI taxonomy): Bacteria > Bacillati > Actinomycetota > Actinomycetes > Micrococcales > Micrococcaceae > Arthrobacter > Arthrobacter sp. 2762. The sequence goes on along the minus strand of NZ_JBEPSI010000001.1, from coordinate 421,265 downwards.
CGGGGCAAAGAAGTTGGGATTCCCGCTGGTCCGGATCCAGAGCGCAAAGCCGGAGCTGCTGCGGCGCCTGCTCCCGCTCGCGGAACAATTGGAACTCAAGCTGGCGTACGAGATCCATGCTCCTTTGGGACCGAATTCCCCCGAGATCATGAAAGTCCGGGACGTTTACGACGAATTGGATTCGCCGTTACTGGGCTTCGTGGCCGATTTCTCTTCCACCATGCACAGCATGTCTCCAACATTGTTGCGGGCGGTCTCGCGGGCCGGACTCGATGAAGAAGCGCTGGAGCGCCTGCAGGCCATCTGGTCCACGGATGCCTCAATGCGTGCGCGGCAGGATGAGTTCATCGGGTACCTCCGAAGCCGTGACTTTGATCCCGCCCGGCTCGGCTCGTTCGCGCACCTCGCTTTTAATATGCACGGACATGTCAGTCCAGGTGATTGGGCGGACATCATGCCGCAAATCATGCACGTGCACGCGAAGTTCTATGACATTGACGACGACGGCAACGAACCTGCCATCGACTACCCGGAACTCGTCCGCGTGTTTGTGGAAGGTGGTTACCGAGGCTACTGGTCCAGTGAATGGGAAGGACATGCCTTCGCCGAGTTGGGTGAGGTAGACCCCCTGCTGCTGGTTCGGAAGCAGCACGACCTCATCAGGCGCAGCATGCGCGCCGCAGTAGCAAAAGTCTGACGCGGGAGAGCTCCACTTGCACCCCGGCCGGGTCTCCGGCCGGGCTCTACGCGTTGGCCTCGGTTCCGGCAGCGACGATCGCGGCGGCTTCCTCGAAGAGGCCGCGCATCCAAATGTGCTCGGAGTCGGCGTTGTGGACCGGATGCCACCATAAGGCGTTGACCAACGGCGTGGCCGGAAACGGCAGCGGCAGGATACGGACGCCGCCCAAGCGACGGGCAATGGGGGCAAGGGCTGCCTGGATGAGCCCGATCCTGTTGGTTCCTGCGATGAAGTGGGGGAGTGCTTGGAAGCTTTCCACCACTACTTCCACGCGGGGCTCAATGCCCAACTGCTGAATCTGGCGCTCAGCGGACGTGAACGCCGAGCGCGACTGATAGGTCATGACCCACGGCAGGTTGGCGATGTTGTCCATGGAGACCTCCTCACTCACGTCGTCGTTGGTTTCTGAAACAACGGCAAGCCAATCGTCGCGCCACAAATCCACGAACGGGAGGCCCGTGAGGATCCCGTGGGGAATCACCATGCCGTCTGCCGCCCTCAGCCGGTTGGCAGCGTCCTCGACCACCACCGGATTGTGAAGCATGAACCGGAAACGGACTCCAGGTGCGCGCTCGGCTGCGAGTTCCGAAACGACCCGTCCAACAGTGGTGAAACCGTAGTCCGATCCATAGATGGAAAACTCCCGCGCCGATTCATTGGGCTCCCAACTGGCTTGGCTCTCGAAGACGCGGCGGGCGGCATCGAGGGCCAGGGTGGTGTGTTCGGCGAGCCTTAGGGCGAACGGGGTGAGCTCGTAGGTGTTCCCACGGCGGGCAAGGATCGGATCGCCAAAGTGGTTCCTGAGGCGGGCCAATGAAGCACTCAAGGCTGGCTGGCTCAAATGCAGGCGCTCGGCCGCGCGGGTCACGCTGCGTTCGGTAATGAGGGCATCCAGGGACGTCAGCAGGTTGAGGTCGAGCCTGGAAAGCAGGGCGTGGTCCGTCACGACGGCAATCCTTTGAGTCGGGGCCTTGGGAAACAGAAGGCGTAGCAGGACCAGTGTATCCACGGCCGTGATGACGTTTCCGCCGTGAATCTGGAGCCCCTGGGGAGCTACCGGGAATCGGCCCATTACACGAAACAGCCGGACTTATGTGCAGCATCCGAAATACTTATGTGTCTTTCTGGCAAATGCCGTGCATACTGATGAGTGACGGGGGTCACGGCGCTCCCGATAAAGACAAAGAAGTCAGAAAGGCTGAAAATGACACAGCACCGCTTTCGAGGACTGAAGCTCGGCGTTCTCGTCATCCCAACCGCTGCTGCACTTGCATTGACAGGCTGCTCAGGTTCTACCACTGCCGGCAGCGCAGGTGGCACCAAGGAATTCTCCTTGACGTTCGCTACCTCCAACACCATTGAGAGCCCGTTCCAGAAGCTCGGCGAGCAGTACATGGCAGCGCACCCCGACGTGAAGATCACGTTCAACGCGCAGCCCAATGACTCGTACGACCAGACCGTCCGCACACAGCTGCAGGCCGGCAACGCCTCGGACGTCATCGTGACGTCGCCCGGATCGGGAACTGGCCGAAGCATCCTTCCGCTGGTTGATGCAAACTTCCTGGAACCCCTGGACGATTCGGCCAAGAAGTTGGTTCCAGTGGGCAGCGAAGCCTTGTTCGGCAAGGACGGCAAGGTCTACGGCCAGGCTGCCGAGATGACCGTCGTCGGGCTCGTGACCAACGAGACGGCAGCTAAGGCCTCAGGTGTCTCCGATTTCCCCAGTGACTTCTCGTCCCTGGAAAAGCAGTGCTCCTCGCTGAACTCTTCCGGTAAGTCCTTCTTTGCACTGGCCGGATCAGCCGCACCCAACACCGGCCTGATGGCCATGTCCCTGGCGGCCTCCCGGGTGTACGCGGAGGACCCCAAGTGGAACGAAAAGCGGGTGGGCAAGCAGACTACCTTCGCTGACTCCCAGGGCTGGAAGGACGCGCTGCAGGCCGTCGTCAAGCTCAATGAGGCAGGTTGCTTCCAGAAGGGCGCAGCGGGCGCCGGCTTCGACGCCATCACCAAGGGGCTCGCTAGTGGCTCTTCCCTTGCCGGCTTCATCCCTGCTCCTTCGTGGAAGCAGCTCAAGACGGCAGCGGCTAATTCCGACTTTGCAGTCCGCGCGCTTCCGTCCGAGCAGAGCTCCGACAAGGGCTTCGTTTACGCCAGCGCGAACTACTCCTTCTCCATCAATGCCGCTTCCAAGAGCAAGGATGCTGCCAAGGCCTTCCTTGATTGGGCTGCCGAACCTGAGCAGACCAAGGCGTTCGCGGAGATTGATGGCGCACTTCCCGTTAGTGGTTTGGACAGCTACGACTACGCATCCGGCGCTTACAAGAACGTCGGGGACCTTATCAAGGACGGCAAGTACGGTCCGCTTCCCAACAGCCAGTGGCCGAACTCCTCTGTCTACGATGCCCTCGCAACGGGTGTTCAGGGTCTCCTGACAGGCCAGAAGTCGGTTGACCAGGTGCTGCAGGCCATGGATGCGGCCTGGGGCTGAGACCGGATAAGAACCCCACCGAAGATCCGACGACTCAAAGGGACGAGCAAGGATTACCATGACTGCGACGATGCAATCGAAAACCGAAGCAGCTGACGCTTCCCGGCGAGGCAGGCGACACCCGGGAGCGGCCCGAAAGGTCCGTTCCCGGGGTGGGTCCCTGCAGTTCGGCCACTGGTGGTGGGCGCTCCCCGGGATCGCCCTCGTCATCGCCATCCACTACGTAGCCACGGGAATCGGCGGCTACTTCGCCTTCACCAACTGGACCGGTATCGGCTCCTTCAAAGTGGTTGGCCTGGCAAACTTCGAGGCAATCTTCAAGGACCCGACCAAGCTCGGGGCCCTGCTGAATACCCTCTTCCTGGCCTTTTCCTCCGTATTTATCAGCAACGTTGCCGGCCTCTTCATCGCCCTGGGCCTGAACCGGGTAATAAAGACACGGTATGTACTGCGCACGTTGTTCTTCATGCCCGTGGTCCTTAGCCCGCTGGCAACGGCCTACATCTGGAAGTACATCTTCGATTTCGACGGCCCCATCAATGTCTTCCTCGCTTCGATCGGCGCTGGTGACCTGGCCAAGCCGTGGTTGGCGGACCCGCAATGGGCCATCTGGACAGTACTGATTGTCCTGGTCTGGGGCAGCACCGGTTTCGCCATGGTGATCTTCATGGCAGGCCTGGCGGGCGTTCCCATGGAAATCGAGGAGGCCGCAGCCATCGATGGCGCCAACATGTGGCAGCGCTTCTGGAACGTCACCCTTCCAGCTATCCGCCCGGCCGTAGCCATCGCATCAACCCTGGGCATTGTTCAGGGGCTAAGGGTGTTCGACCCCATCATGGCACTCACCGGCGGAGGCCCGGCGGGCGCCACGGAAACCCTTGCCACGCAGGTCTACAAGCAGGCGTTTGCGCTCGGCAACTTCGGCGGCGGCGCAGCCCTGGCCCTGGTGCTGGCCGTCATCATCCTGTTCTTCGCCGTAATCCAGCAGCGGCTGACGCGATCGAACCCCGAGGACTAACAATGTTCCGCTACACAAAACTCACCGTTCTCCGCGAAATCGGTCTGTGGGCATTGGCCCTCCTCTTTCTTTCCCCGTTCTACTTCCTGGTGACCACTGCACTGAAGTCCGATGGTGAGATCTACACGACCTCGCCGCTGGCACCGCCGTCGAGCCCTGACTTCAGCAACTTCACCGCCGTCCTGACGGCCCAAGGCAATTCAAATGTGGTGCTTGGCCTGGTGAACAGTGTCATCATCACCACCGGCAGCATCCTTGGCTTGATCGCCCTTGGGTCCATCACTGGGTACGTCATTTCACGGTCAACCCGCCGTTGGAGCAAGGGCGCCTACTACCTGTTCCTGATCGCCATCATCCTGCCAGGCCAGTTGGGGGCGGTTCCCCTGTACATGGGCGCCCGTTCCTTGGGTCTTACGGGCTCGGCCTGGGGCCTGATCGTCCTGTACACGGGCATGCTCCTGCCCCTGTCCATCTTCCTGTACTCCAACTTCTTCCGCGGCCTGGGTACGGACTACGAAGAAGCAGCCACCATTGACGGCGCCAGCAAAACGCAGGTGTTCTCCAAGGTAGTTTTCCCGATGATGGCTCCGGCCACGGGCACGGTGACCATCTTCGCCGGACTGATCGTGTGGAACGACTTCTTCACTTCGCTGATCTTCCTGGGTGGCTCCAGCAACCAGACGCTGCCTGTGGCGATGTACTACTTCATCGGCTCCCTGGTCTCGCAGTGGAACTCCATCTTCGCAATCGTGATCGTGTCCATGATTCCCATCCTCGCGTTGTTCCTCTTCGCCCAGAAGCGCTTCATCCAAGGCTTCTCCGGCGGCCTGAAGGGCTAACGGACGCCGTCCACCACCACCCCATGTTTTAGAAAACACCCCTTACTTCCAGGAGATAACCATGTTTAAACTTGCGCCGAATATCGACCTTTTGTTCGCTGAAGCAGGCGAAAGTGCCGCTGATCGTGTACGAGCGGCGGCAGCGGCCGGATTCGATGCCGTTGAGATGTGGGGTCCAACGGGCAAGGACATCCCCGCGCTGAAGGCCGCATTGGAGGAGACCGGAGTGCAGCTCACCGCCCAGCTGGCGGAGCCGCGGATGCAGTTCATGATTCCTCCGAAAAACCACGAACCCTTCTACGAGGGGCTCGATGCCGGCGTCGAGGTTGCGCGCCAGCTTGGCTGCCCACGCATTGTGGTTGGAAGCGGAACAGGCTTTGGCGGCCGCAAGCGACAGGACCAACTCGATGAGCTCATCGAGATCTTCACCAAGGGCGTGAACCACATCCAGGGGTCCGGCATCACCTTGGTCCTGGAGCCCGTCAACGTGCGCGTGGACCATCCCGGGGCCCTCCTGGACCGGACGTCGGAGGCCGTCTACATTGCGCGCGGCGTGAATTCGCCCGGGTTCGGAGTCCTGTACGACCTCTACCACTCCACCGTTGAAGGCGAGGATGTGGCCGCGGAACTGGCCAATGCGGGCGACCTCATCAAGTACGTTCAAATCGCGGACGCGCCGGGCCGGGGCGAGCCGGGTTCCGGTTCGATCGATTGGAACGCGCGGCTGGGAGACCTGGAGTCCAGCGGGTACAGCGGGCCGATCGGACTCGAATACTACCCAACCATCGCCACCGCGAAGTCCGTCCGACGCATCCAGGAATTGGTGGCCGCCCGGTGAGTCAGCGGTTCTACCCTTCGGCGGTTGACGTTGCAATCGTCGGCAGCGGTCCTACGGCGTCCACCTATGCGCGAATCCTGAGCGAGGAAGCGCCTGAGGCTACCATCGCAATGTTCGAGGTGGGCCCAACCGTCAGCAATCCTCCGGGCGCACATGTGAAGAACATCGCTGATGAGCAGGTTCGCGCCGCCGCGCAGCTTGCTTCCGAAGGCCCGGGCGCGGGCGCAGCGACCGTGAACTCGCCAGGTGCCGTGAAGAGCGGCGAACGCAGGGCGCGGCCAGGAACCTACTTGCTCAGTGAGGGCTATGCCTTCCCCGGCGAAGACGGCATGCCCGTTGCCGCAATGTCCAGCAACGTCGGTGGCATGGGGGCGCACTGGACTGCGGCGTGCCCCCGCCCTTCCGGCGAGGAGCGCATCAGTTTCATTCAGGACCTGGACGAATTGCTGGACGACGCCGAGCGTCTCCTGGGCGTCACGACCCACGCCTTTGACGGCGCTCCCTTCTCGGATCTCGTCCGCGGGCGGTTGGCGGCTGTGGTCGACGAGGGGCGTGAGTCCGCCCTGCGCGTCCAGCCCATGCCCCTTGCGGTCCACCGCGAAGCTGACGGCCGCCTCATGTGGTCAGGTGCCGACGTCGTCATGGGCGAGGCAACCCGGCAGAATCCGCGCTTTGAACTTTTCGACGAGTCGCTGGTCACCAAAGTAATGCTCGACGGCGGCAGGGTTGCGGGCGTCGAAGTCCAGGACCGCCGGACGGGCGGGAGCCATACGGTCGCGGCACGCTTCGTGGTGGTTGCGGCGGATGCGCTGCGGACCCCTCAGCTGCTCTGGGCTTCGGGTATCCGGCCGAAGGCACTGGGCCGCTACCTCAATGATCAACCGCAGGTGGTATTTGCCAGTCGACTGGAAGGCGTCACGGCCCCTGCGCAGGAGGAAGCGCCGCAGGAGGAAGCGCCGCAAGGCCGGGGCGGGCTCACGCAGCAAAGCGGCGTGGCCTGGGTTCCGTACACCGATGATGTCCCTTTCCACGGCCAGATTATGCAGTTGGATGCCTCGCCGGTGCCATTGGCTGACGACGATCCCGTGGCGCCCGGTTCGATTGTTGGCCTGGGGCTGTTTTGCGCCAAGGATCTACAGCGCGAGGATCGCGTGGCCTTTGATGATGACGTCCGGGACGCTTACGGAATGCCGGCCATGCGCATCCATTACCGCCTGACGGAGCGCGACCATGAGGTGATCGAGCGGGCAAAGGCGGAGATTGTGCGGCTTGGGAAGGCAGTGGGACGTCCCTTGGACGAACGTCCCTTCGCGCTGCCACCGGGCGCATCACTGCACTACCAGGGCTCGACGCGCATGGGCCGTGCAGACGACGGGGAAAGTGTTTGCTCTCCGAATAGCGAAGTCTGGGGAGCCGCGGGGCTTTTCGTTGCCGGCAACGGGGTTATTCCTACTGCGACGGCCTGTAATCCAACGCTGACGGCTGTCGCCCTTGCCGTGCGTGGAGCCCGCAAAATCGCTGAAGAGCTGGATAACTCTTTACTTATGTCAGAATCAGACAATAGAATTACTAAATAAGGAAGAAGTCGCTGCGGAAGCCTCAAGCCCCGCAGCAAGACAAGGAGATCCCATGATTGCCGACCGCATGATCGAGCAGGGAACGCTCACCACTGAAGGCGACCGAACCGCCGTCGAAGTCCGTATCCCGTGGTACCGGGCCCTGCCGGGTTCCTGCATTGCCGGGGCCGCGCTCACCATCGACGGTGTGGCCGCTCCCGAGGAGTCGTTGCGCTGGACCATGAACAACCGCACCTTCAGCTTTGGCGAGCTGGTGGAGGAGACGGATGAGTGGTGGTTTCCACTGGATTCGGCAGTTCTTTCTGGCGAGCTGCCCCTGACGGATCCGGAGGCGGACCACGAAGTACGGGTGGACCTCAAGCTCTACATCCCCTACATCACCACTGACCACGGCGTGTTGCACATCGAAGAGAACGACACCAAGACCATGAAGGTAGGACAGCGATGACCGGCCTCGGCACTCCCATTCAGGGCGTTACCCTTTACAGCTTCACCCGCGCTTTCCATAGCCGGCAGTACGACCTTGACGGCCTGATCCGCAAGGTAGCTGCAGAGGGTTTTGGGCCAGGTCTTGAAATCATTGGATTCTCAAGCCTGCGGGGCTTCCCGGGCCGGATCGATGACTCGTTCGTAGGCCACTTCCGTGATCTCGTTTCCGAAGTGGAACTGCTTCCCACCTCACTGGCCGTCAACGTTGACACGGGCATCCGCAGGGACCGCCTCATGAACCACGACGAGCTTGTGGAGTACATGCGCAAGCAAATCGAGGTCGCCTCCAGGCTGGGCTTCCCGATCGCCCGCGTCCAAATCTCCCTGACGCCCGATGCCATGGAAAGCCTGCTACCAGTGGCCGAAAAGTACGGTGTCACCCTGGCGCTTGAAGTCCACGCACACCAGCACGGTGCCCACGAACTTATCCTCGCTTTACGCGACCGCTTCGACAAGTTGGGCTCCCCGCTCCTTGGCTTCACGGCCGACTGGGGTGCCACCGTCAGCGGCTTCGCGCCGTCGCTCCTTGAGGCCTACCGGCGCCGGGGCGCCTCCGAAGAGCTGCTCCAACAGGTTGTGGCCATGTGGAACGGCTTCTACGCAGAAGGCCCACCCACCACCGAGAAGGCCCACGGCGAACGTTTCGGAGCCTTCATTGGCCTGGCCGCCCGCAACGGCCGTCCGGACCTGGGCATCGACTTCGCGATCAATGGAACCGGCCTCTTTGGCCCGGCCCCCATTGATACCTGGCTGGAAATCATGCCGTTCGTCCGCCACGTGCACGGCAAGTTCTTTGGCATCGACGAGAACGGCGAGGAACCTTCCGTGCCCGTACGCGACCTCGTCCGCCTGCTCGTCGAGAACGGCTACTCCGGCGCAATTTCCAGTGAATACGAGGGGTGGCACTGGAACAACTGGCAGGACCCCTTCGAGATCATCCGTGGCGAACAGGCCATCCAGCGTTCAGCCGCTGCCAACGCCGGTTCGAGGATCATCACGGATCCTGCCGAAGCCCGCAGCATCCTCAACAGCCACCTCACCCAGCCGGTCCTCGGCTGATACGAACGGATAACCACCATGTCTACAGGCATCGCAGGCTCGGGCATCGAGCTTGGTATCACCCTCTACTCACTGACCTCTGAATTTGCAGCAGGCCTTTACACTCCCGAGACGCTCATCAAGGCCGTGGCCGACGAAGGGCTCGGTCCCGGCGTCGAATTCAACATCGCGCAGATGCTGCGCACCTACCCTGATGTCGACGACGACTTCGTCAAACTCTGGCGCGACAGCATGGACCGGTACGGGCTGACCCCCAGCGCTGTGGGAACCAACCTGGACATGGGCCGCCGCAAGGACCGGGACATGACTCCGGACGAGGAATTTGACTTCTTTGCGCGTCAGCTGAAGACCGCGAACACGCTCGGCTTCCACAGGATCGTCATCCGTTCGGCAGGCAAGGAACTGCTGCGCCGGCTGCTGCCCCTCGCTGAGAAGTACGACCAGAAGCTCGGCTACGAAATCCACGCACCCCAGGGTCCGAACGACCCCAAGATCCTCCAGATCCGGGAGATGTACGACGAACTCGGCAGCGACCGCCTTGGTTTCACGGCAGACTTCAGTTCGACGATGCACAGCCTGTCGCCCACGCTGTTCCGGACGCTCACGCAAATGGGGCTGCCGGAAGAGCACTTCGCAGTCATGCAGGACATCTGGCGAAAGCCGCTGCCGATGCAGGAACGCAACCAGGAATTCGAGGACTACCTCCGCTCCAACAACTTCGATCCCGCAAACCTGGGGCCGTTCACCCGCCTGGCGTTCAACATGCATGGCCTGGTGGCACCCGAGGAATGGCTGGACATCATGCCGCAAATGTTCCACGTGCACGCCAAGTTCTACGACATTGACGAGAACGGCAATGAGCCGGCCATGGACATTCCGCGCATCGTCCGCCAGTTCGTCAAGGGCGGCTACACAGGCTTCCTGTCCAGCGAATGGGAGGGCCACGCCTTTGCCGACCTCGGTGAATCGGACCCGATCGACCTCGTCAAGAAGCAGCACGCACTCATGCGGCGCGCGATTGAAGACTCCGTAGTACCGGCCTAGGGAGGCGTCCATGCCAGCAATCGATACGGACCTCAGCGCGGAGATCCAGCAGCTCCGGATGGAACTGCAGGAAGCCCGGCGCTTGGCACGCCGCGCGAACGACCGCGGCGAGATCGAGAACCTCTTCAACCGCTACATGTACCTGCACAACGCATTCCAGGACGAGCAGATCATTCCCCTGTGGGTAAAGCCGGGAACTCCCGGAATCCGCGCCAGGTACACCAACGCGGGCCAGTACACGGACTACGAAAGTGTCATCCGCTACCACCGGAACCGCCCGAATCCCGTAGGAAAGCTGATCCTGCACTACACCACAACCCCGGTCATCGAAGTCGCGGGCGACGGCGAAACCGCCAAGGGCGTATGGATCATGACCGGCAACGAATCCGGGCTGACGGATCCCGAGGTGGCAAAGGAAAGTCCGGACTACATGTACTCGCCAGGCGAAGTACAAGGCAAGAAGGTCTGGGCCCACTGGGTCTGGTGCAAGTACGCCGTGGACTTCCTCCGCCAGGACGGTGAATGGAAGATCTGGAAGTTCCGCTGCTACGAACTCCTGCGGGCGCCCTTCGAAGAAAACTGGATCAGCTTCGCCGAAAAGAACCAGCACGCCTTCGCCCTGGACCTTATGTACTTCGGCGACGACGGCAAACCCGTTTTCATGCCGCCTGCGGACGAGCCGGTGCCAGCCGAGTACCACCCGTACAACCCATCGGCCAGGCAGACACTGGAGCCGCAGCCGCCCGTACCCCACCCAACCTTCACCGAGACTTTTGAGTAAGGATCATCATGGCAACCCACAACTCCCTTTTCCAGGACGCTGACGTCCGCCGGCACCCCGAGGGTATCTCTGTCTCCGTGCAGTTGCCTTGGTACCGCAGCCTGTGGCTCTCCGCCGTCGACGACGTCGCAGCCACGGTCAACGGCGTGGAAATCCCCAAGTCTGCGCTGCGGTTCGAGCTGCAGGGACGCTCGTATTCAATCGAGGAACTCCCGGACCAGTGGGAGACCCTCTGGTTCGTCGCTGACAAGCCGGACATCATCATCCCACTGGACCGCGTGCCCGACTCAGGTGAGGAGATCGACGTCGAGGTTACCCTCACCCTGCGCCTGCTTTACATGCAGATCGCACCCATGCACTACGTGGGCAACCGCGTGGCGGTAGAGCGCAAGGTTGTGCTCGCATGACAAGCCTGCGGGTGGCCATGATCGGGTACGGGTTCATGGGAGCAGCCCACTCACAGGGCTGGCGAACGTCTCCCCGGGTTTTCGACCTTCCGGCCGACGCCGAGATGGCCGTGATCGTGGGCCGTGATGCCGCCGCCGTAGCAAAAGCCGCCAGTAAATGGGGCTGGGCCGAATCGGCAACGGACTGGCGCGAGGTCATCGCGCGCGACGACATCGACGTCGTGGACATCGTGACGCCCGGCGATTCACATGCGGAGATCGCCATTGCCGCGTTGGATGCAGGCAAGCACGTCCTGTGCGAGAAGCCCCTGGCCAACACTGTGGCCGAAGCCGAGGCGATGGCTGCGGCTGCTGAACGTGCCACCGCGCGAGGTGTGAAGGCCATGGTGGGTTTCACGTACCGTCGGGTTCCGGCCGTGACGTTCCTGCGTCAGCTCATCGCCGAGGGCGTGGTGGGCCGGATCGCGCACGTCCGTGCCTCGTACCGCCAGGACTGGCTGGTGGATCCGGACATGCCGCTGGCATGGCGGCTCCAGAAGGAGCACGCAGGTTCCGGCGCGTTGGGGGACATCGGAGCCCACGCCATTGACTTGGTGGAGTTCGTCACCGGCATGGACGTGGAACAGGTATCCGGTGTGCTGGACACGATCGTCAAACAGAGGCCGCTGCTTGGCAGCGGATCGGGGCTCTCCGGAAAGGCCGCTGCCGGGTATGGGCAAGTCACCGTGGATGACATCGCCATTTTCACGGGCCGCTTGGCGTCCGGGGCGCTTGCCTCCTTCGAGGCCACGCGTTTTGCGACCGGGCGAAAGAATGCGCTCACGATTGAGATTTCCGGGGACAAGGGTGCTTTGGCTTTCGACCTCGAAGACCTGAACAGCATCCAGTTCTACGATCGGACCGCCCCTGCCGACCAGCAGGGATTCCGGAAGATTCTGGTCACCGAGCCCGTGCACCCCTACGTGGCAGCCTGGTGGCCGGCCGGACACATGTTGGGCTACGAGCATGGCTTCTCCCATCAGGTCAAGGACCTCGTGGAGGGCATTGTCCGGAACACGGACCCGCACCCCACATTTGCCGATGGCCTGCGGGTCCAGCGTGTACTGGACGCCGTGGAACGCAGCTCCAACAACGATTCTGTATGGACCCGCGTCGCCGCCGACGTTCCGGTCCAGGCGTAGGTTCCAGACGTAGGAAGGACGAAAGACATGGCACGACCAATAACCCTGTTCACTGGGCAGTGGGCGGATTTGCCGTTCGAAGAGGTCGCCCGGCTCGCTGGAGAGTGGGGCTATGACGGGCTTGAAATCGCGTGCTGGGGCGACCACCTTGACCCGTGGCGATGGGACGACGACGCCTACGTCCAGGACAAGCTCGACATCCTGGAACGCAATGGCCTGAAGGTATGGACCATCGCCAACCACCTCAAGGGACAAGCGGTCTGCGACGATCCCATCGACCAGCGGCACCGGGACATCCTCCCGGATGTCGTGTGGGGCGACGGTGATCCTGAAGGCGTGCGACGCCGTGCTGCCGAGGAAATGAAGAACACGGCCCGGCTGGCCGCCAAGCTTGGCGTCAAGACGGTCACGGGTTTTACGGGCTCGTCCATTTGGAAGTACGTGGCCATGTTCCCGCCGGCCAGCGAAAAGATGATCGACGCCGGATACAAGGACTTCGCGGACAGGTGGAACCCCATCCTGGACGTCTTCGACGAGGTGGGTGTTCGCTTCGCCCATGAAGTGCATCCGTCCGAGATCGCCTACGACTACTGGACCACCCATAGGACCTTGGAGGCGATCGGCCACCGGGAGTCGTTCGGCTTGAACTGGGACCCCAGCCACATGGTCTGGCAGGACATCGACCCCGTCGGGTTCCTTTGGGACTTCCGCGATCGCGTCTACCACGTGCACTGCAAGGACACGAAGAAGCGCCTCGGCAACGGCCGGAACGGCCGGCTGTCCTCGCACCTGCCCTGGGCCGATCCTCGTCGGGGTTGGGATTTCATCTCAACAGGCCACGGAGATGTTCCCTGGGAGGACGCCTTCCGGATGCTGAACGCCATTGATTACAAAGGCCCGTTGTCCGTCGAATGGGAAGACGCCGGAATGGATCGCCTGGTCGGTGCCCCCGAGGCGCTGGGCTTCGTCAGGAAGCTCTCCTCCTATGAGCCGTCCGCTGCGGCTTTCGACGCCGCTTTCAGCACCAAGTAAGGGACCACTGTGTGGTCGCGCAGACGCAGCAGGAGTGTGACCGTAAGGATCCCGGTGCGCGCATCACCGTGTTCACCTAGTGGGAGACGTTCAGGGTGACGGTGGTTCCCTTGCCCGGCCTGCTTTCGAGGTTTATTTGTCCGCCGTGGGCTTCAACGATGGCTTTGCTGATTGATAGTCCCAGGCCGGCACCGGGGATGGCGGTCTTCATGGCTTGGTCGGATCGGAAGAATTTGGTGAATGCCTGCCGTTGTTCTTCTGCAGTCATGCCGATGCCTTGGTCGCTGATCGCACAGATGAATCCGCCGTTCTGCCTTCTCAGGGAAACCGTGACTTCACTGCCGTGCGGTGAGAATTTGATGGCGTTCGAGAGCAGCTGCTCGATGGCCCTGGTGAACTGCCCGGGATCAACCTCAGCCTCGAGGTCGGCGTCGATGTGGTCATGGATGATGATGCCTTTGGCCGATGCTTCCTGCTGTGCCGATCGGGCCGCTGCGTCCATCAAACGGGAGAGGTTGGCCGGCCGGCGACGGATCTCAAGGTCCTCGGACGCCACCAGCAGGAGGTCGTTTATCAGGGTCAGCAGGCGTTGGGCGTTTCGCTCGATCACCTGTAGGTACCCCGGGTTCGGGTCATTTCCCAGAAGCTCAAGGAAGCCGAGCATGGATGTCAGAGGGGTTCGAAGTTCGTGGGAGACGGTTGCCACGAACTTGTCCTTCGCTTCAAGCGCGGATACCAGCGTTGTGACGTCGGTGAAGGCCAGAACCGAACCCTTCAGCTGGCCATCGTCGTCATGAAATTGTCTTGCCGCGACCGAGAAGACCAGCTGCTCGTCCTCCTGGCCCACACGGATCAGCTTGTTGGTAAAGCTGCGGCCGGACATGGCAAGCCCTACTGGGCTATCGGGCAGTTGAGCTGTGTCATCCGTAGCAGTGAATGGGTTGTGGCCGGGAATCTGTTGGGCGGCTTTCCGGTCCGCGCGCAGACGGTGATTGGTAAGGATGTCGTTGCCGCCGGCGTCGATCGCCCACACGCCGACGTTCACCGTTTCCAGGACGGCGTCAAGAAGTTGCTGATGATCCTGTGTGGCCTTGTGCAGGCGGACAAGCTCCCTGTCCTTCAGGTCTTGCATGTTCCTGTGCTTGACTACGACACCTGCCACCAGATGGGCTGTCACGGCGAACCCGGCCAGGATGACAGGAACAACAATCATCCGGATGAGTTCGGTTTGCTCCACTTCGTGTCCCAGCACGTACGGGGAGGCGATGATTCCGCAGAAGGGACCGGCGATTGCCAGGACAAGGCGTGTCCGGCTCGCGCTTAGGGAAAGCCAAATGACCGGGAACACTATGAGCAGCGTTACGACACTCAGGACGGGGCCGCCGACCTCGCGGGTGAGTGCCAGAACGACGAAATCCACTAACGGTATGAGCACAAAAGTCCCGGGCGGAAGCCGGTTCCAGGGAACAGCAACGCAGGCAACGAGCATCAGCAGATGAACCACCAGCATCAGCTGAAAGGCAGTGTCAGTCATCGTTTCGGGACTGAAAAGAATGGCGAAGACGACGATCAGGCCCATGGCCAGCGTCACCGGCAGTTGGCACAGGGCGACGGCCCTGCGTCGGCCGATTCTGTCGAAGAAGTCGTCCAATGGCATAAAAACGGACGTGTCCTGCATAATCGCTAGCCCTCTCCCCAGAAGCCGCCCACAAGTACAGGCTTGATGTCGATAGCCACAGCATAGTCAGGAGTGGCCCGAATAGTGTGCGGCCCGGCAACACCAAAAGTACGTGCTTCATGCAGGGACCAGGCACCAAGTCATCGTGCCGGGGACCCCGAGCGTTTCGTGGCGGGGCGGGAAGCCCAGGACTCATTCATCCGAGGAGTGCGTCCTCGTCCTGGAAGGCCAGCTTGTGGTTGAGGTCAACGGCGTGAGTCACGCCCTGGGTGCAGGTGCTACCGGGCTACCGGCCTTACCGGGCGGCGTTCGCGGTCGCGGTGGCCGCGCCTGTGCCCAACGCGTCCTTGGCAAGCTCCAGATGCCGTCTGGTCATGACCGTGGGATCGTCCTGGAGCCATTCGTGACCTCCCCATTCGCTGGTGAGCGTGCCCACAAAGCCTTCCTCACCCAGGAGACGGCCGAGTTGCTGAAGCGGCGGGGACACCCGCCCGTCAGTATCCTGGAGGTCCCAGAATTTCAGGTGGAACGCGCCTACGAGCGGCAGGATTCCCTTGAGTTCCGATGCGTCACTGCGTCCAAAACGGATCACCAGGTTCATGAAGAGAGTGTGGATCGCGGGTGGAACCACGTCTGAGCGCAGTGCCGTAACGACGGCGTCGTGGGTCG
The DNA here is from genome assembly GCF_040548745.1 of Arthrobacter sp. 2762. Lineage (NCBI taxonomy): Bacteria > Bacillati > Actinomycetota > Actinomycetes > Micrococcales > Micrococcaceae > Arthrobacter > Arthrobacter sp. 2762. Next base: position 405,423 of record NZ_JBEPSI010000001.1, on the reverse strand, counting down.
CCGGGTCTTTCCAATCGGTCTCCAGCCGTGCAAGTAGGTCCGCTGCCACACCCGCCTTTGCCAGTTCCTCTAGATAGGTCACCGGGAGCGCAGGCATCAACATGCTGATGTCCACCAGGACCCGGATCCGATCGTCGTCCAGGGACGAGATGTGGTCCAGGGCAGGCAGCACCTGGGGATTCCGCGGGTGCTGTTGGCCTTGGATTTCCTCGAAGAGAACAAGATCGAGGTCGTGCAGCAGTGGTTGGACCAGTTTGAGCAGCTCCGGTCCGGCCTGTCCGATCGGAAGCCGGACCCCTGTTGCCCCGACGCGGTGGGCGGCTTTGAGTTGCGGTAACAGGAACTCCAGCCGCTGGGCGGTGGTGCGGCGTGCCGTCGTCGGCAAGTAGTCATCAAGACTGCAGCCGACGATGCTCACGCTGCCACCCGCCGCCTCCATGGCGCTGCGGAAGGCGCCGACTTCCTGGTCCTGTGGGGCAGGAAACGTCCGCCACAACAGCCCGGGTTCCAGTTCCACAACTGTGGCGATCCCTGCTTTGGCAATGCCGGTGACGATCTCGGCGCTGGTCCTTTCGGATGCGATGATTTCCGGCGTCCAGTTGAAGGCGCTGGCAGCCAACGTCCATCCCGAAGGTAAGGGGGTTTCCATGGGGAGCCTTTCCATATAAGTATCTTAATGACAAACTTATGTCACTTTCAGGCAAAGGAGCATGTGATGTTGAAGAACGCCCTGCGCGAGGATGCCTTGAGCTTTGGTCCGGATGGATTTGAGCTTCGGTTGGGCCTTCCGTGGATTCGTTCAATGCCGCTGTCCTCTATCCGGGGCCTTTCCGTCTCCGTGGATGGCTGGTCTCCGGCGGAAGGGGAGTTGCGGGTCAGGTTGGGTCAACGGGCCATCCCCGCGGATGCCTTGGCGGGAGAGTCTGGTTGGTGGTTCATTCAGGACCGCCTGGTGATCCTGTTCCCGGTCAATCGGTTCCGTGATCGCAGTGGCAGCCGGCGGAAAGTGTCCGTGGACTTCGAGTTGATGGTTCCGTACCTGCGTGGTGGGGCAGATGGGCCGTTGGTCCTGCCCTTCCACTTGGAAGCGATGTTGCAGGCCTCGCAGGTGGTCCCGCGGGGAGTCTCGCTCGACGTCGCATAAAAGCGGATTTCCGAGCGGGGTGTGCAGGCTGGCACACCCCGCCGTTTCATGTCACTTCTGCGTTGCAGGCTCTCCGGCCTCCACCCACTCCGTGAACATCTTGCGGACCATGGGTTCCAACGTTGTGGGCCACCAATCCCCGCCCTCCACGGCTTGTCCCAGGTCCTCGGGTGTTGGAACGGTGACTTCGCCTGTGGCCGCCCACTCCGCGCTGCGTGGGAAGAGTGCTCGGAAGGCGGGGTGGCTCATCGCCTGGACATTGTGGCCGATACCTATGGAGACGGAGCGGCCCGCACCGTATTCCACGGCCCACGCCACCGGATGCTCATCGCCCATTCCCGGCATGCTCCGCCACTGCCCGGGCACCTGCGTGTAGCGCAAGGGGTTGTCCCAGCCCTTGAGCAGGATGGTCTTCCTGACACCTTCGGGCCATTTAAGTCCAACGTAAAGGTCGTCGTTGTAATGCGGGAACTCGCTGGGCCACCCTTCCGTGATGGGGTGCGCTTCAGCGGTGTGGATAAGAAAATCGTTGTTGGGTGCCCGGCGCGAGGTATCCTCGCGCATCACACCGCCCAGAAGGCGTTCATACTCGGGATCCCAGCCCACCCCGCCGGCCAGCGTTGGATGGTAGGCAATGATGCCCTTGCCGCCAGCCACGAAATCGAACAGGGCTTGTTCTGCTGCCTGGCCAAACCGCTCCTCCGGCACGTCGCGCCAAGGATCATGGCGGCCGTAGTAGTTCAGCACGACGAGGTCGTAGGGCTTGAGGGTGCCGGCCGTTGCTCCGCGGAATTCTTCGGTGACGCGCACCTCGAAACGGCCGGTTTCTTCCAATGCCGCCTTGAGCGCCGGGGTGGTCTGACGCCAGTCGTGGTGGACGTCGGTCATGCCGGTAATGATCAGCGTCTTAATGGTTCCGGGCATTCGTGGGACACTCCTTCGCGACTCGACTTATGATCCGAGGATACATGCTTAAGTCGGAATCAGGAAGAAGTTTTCCGCCGTAAGGTGCCTAGCTCAACGTCAGGGTTTTGATTGGGCCTGGCTTGCCTTGGGCAAACCAGCGCGGGAACGTGGCCTCAAAGAGTTGTTCGCGCGCCAGCTCAGCGCCGCCCCGCAGGGGTTCGCGTTCGTCGTTCACGGACAGAAGGATCCGCAGGTCCCTGGTGGCCAGTGGAAGGGACAGTTCGTAAACGCGTTGCCGCACTTCAGCGAGGTACACCTCGCCGGCGGATGCCATGGCCCCGCCGATCACAATGATCCCTGGGTTGAACATGTTGACCAAGGCTGCGATTGATTCACCCACAACCCGTGCTGAGCGCTGAAGCAAGCGCACTGCCAGGGCGTCACCGCTGATGGCTGCCAGCGCGATGCCCTCGGGCGAGAGGGGTTGCCCCTTCTCGACGGATGTGGCAAGTGGGCCCGTGGCGCCTTCCTTGATGGCAAGTTCCGCATCACGGATCAATGCCCAGCCTCCGGCGACGGCTTCCAGGCAGCCGACCTTTCCGCACCGGCAGAGTGCGTCCGAGTCCGGCACCCGCACATGCCCGATGTCGCCGGCCGCACCGTTGGCGCCCCGGTGAATGCGTCCCTGCGAGAGCAGTCCGGCGCCGATGCCCGATCCGATCTTGCAGTAGATGAGGTCGGCGTATGCGTCGCGCCTGCGCGCCCGTTCACCCAAGGCGAGGAGGTTGACGTCGTTGTCCACCCAGACCGGAGCATCAAAGCGTTCCTCGAAGGGGGTGCGGATGTCCGAACCGTTCCAGCCGGGCATGATCGGTGGCGCCACTGGCTGTCCGCTCTCGAAGTCAACGGGGCCGGGAACGCCCACAACCACAGACCAGACAGGCAGTTCCGCGGCGCTTCCAAGGAGGTCATCCAGGAGCTCCATGGCGGCCTTCAAGGTCTCCGCCGGTCCGCGCGCAATGTCCCACTCGCGGTGCCTCTGGTCGATGATGTCTCCGTCCAGCTCCGCGTAGCCCACCCTGATGTGCAGGGCGCCGAGGGCGCACACGATGATCCGTCCTTGCTCTGAGCGGAAGCGGAGCGTCCTCGGTGCGCGGCCTCCCGACGAAGCGCCGAACTCACCGTCCCCGAGGAAGCCCATCTGGATCGCCTGGTCCACCCGTTGCGTCACCACGCCCCGGCCCAGGCCGGTAACGCGGCCAATTTCGGGACGGGTTGTTGCTTCCCCCGTGCGCACAAGGTTGACGATGCGGAGCAAGCTCGTGACTTCGTCTGTCTGCGCACCGAACCGGAGTGTGGAATCTGTGGTCATAACTCAAAATTGTCCCACAAGAAGGTCACTAATGTGCGGAATTTGGTGCACTATAGCCAGAACCGAATGAACTTAGGAATGATGCTGACAAAAGGAGCACGCGTCATGACATGGAAAGTGGGTTTCCTGGGCGCCGGGCCTGGCGTCGCGGCCCTTCATCTTCCAACGTTGGGCCGTTTGGACGATAAATTCCGGGTGGCTCACGTTGCGGATGCCGGCAGCGGACGTGCACGAACACTGGCTGAACCCCTGCATGCCAGCTGGTCAGCCGGGGACGGGGAGCTGCTGGCCGACCCGGACGTCGAGGTTGTGGCTATCTGCAGTCCGCCGGCGGAACATCAACGCCAGATCATGGCGGCGGTTGGGGCAGGCAAGAAAGCCATCTTCTGCGAAAAGCCTTTGGCCACCACCAAGGAGGCGGCGGAAGGTGTTGTGGCTGCTTGCCGCGTCGCCGGCGCCGTGTTGATGGTCGGAACCAATCACGCCTACGATCCCGGGTGGCTGCTGGCACGTCACCTGCTTGAGGAGGAGCAGGAGGCGCCTGAGTCCATTGCGGTCACGTTGGCACTGCCGCCGAACGGCCGCTACCATCAGCTGGTCTCGGAGTATGCTTCCTCCCAGGCCCAGGCCCAGGCCCAGGCCCAGGCCCAGGCCCAGGCCCAGGCGCCGGCCCAGGCACGGGCACAGGTCCAGTCCCCGGCCCGGGAGCGGCCCGACACCGCAGATCCTGGCGTTGCCGCCCACATCGTGAAGCAGCTGCTGACCGGTCTTGCCGTCCACGACCTTCCCGCGGTCCGGCATTTCGCGGCGGACATAGAGGAAGTGCAATACGCCCGGTTCGTTCCGCCGATCGGATACGCGGTGGGGTATAAAGCCAGCGGCGTCAACGTCCAATTGGCACTGACCATGCTGCCCGCGGGCCCGGATGTCCTCTGGAGGTTGACGTTTTCCTCGCCGGAGCAGCGGTTGGATCTTGAGTACCCGCCTCCTTTCGTCCATGCAGGCAGCGGCCGTGTCAGTGTGGCGCGCGCCGATGGGTCCAGGACGGAGTATCCGTCAGTGAAGCAGGATGGCTATGAGGCGGAGTGGCTGCACTTCGTGCACCTCCTCGAAGGCACCATTGCTGTGGACTACGACCAGATCCTGGCAGATGCCCTGTACCCGCTGGAGCTGGCCGATGCTGTCTTCGCCGCGATGACCACAGGAGATGTGCAGTGAGTGGGGCTCTAGCCGTTGTGGCCACGGCGCGGAATTACCGGGCCGCCGTCGCGGAGCTTCGCGGGAGTGCACGTCACAGTGAGCTCGTGCCGGGCGCCGTGGTGGTCATTCCGGGCGGAGGTCCGTGGTGGACATCGCTGTTGGAAGCGCAGGCAGCGGGGGCGGCTGCCGTCGTCGTCTCCAATCCTGGACGCGTTCCTCCCGAGGCAGGGTCTGCGCTGTCGGCTGACGCTGTCACTCTTCCCGTGGTTGTGGAGAGGCCGTACGCGCGGGCGGACATCCTTGCTGATGCCCTCGACGCGCGGGCCGGAAATGCTCCGACGATGGTGACTGTGGAATGCGCAGCGCCTGCCCCGGACCTGGGGGCGACCTTGCGTGACGGGTTGCGGTGGGCCGCTGTGCTGGCAGGAGGGCCGCTCAGTTACTGCGGCGGTGGGGACGGCACCTTCCTCCTCGAGGCAGCCGGCGTGTCCGGCCCGGTTCCTGTGACCGCCGGGGTGCGGCTGTTGACAGGGGACGCGCGTGATCCGCTGCTTCGGGTGATGGCCTTGGGGGAGGTCCGCTCGGAGATTGAGTCTGGAAGGGTTGGAGCGGGCGTTCGCCTTGAGACAGCCACCTTCAACGGGACAATCCAGGCTCCACTGCGGTACGAAACGCCGGCGCGCCTGGCACTCCGCAGGGCCTTGGATTCCTGCCGTTCGGGCGAGCGGCCCGCCGATTTGGAACACCTCCTCAGCGATCACGACCTCGCCGTGCATCTCCTCGAACCGCATAAGTAACACTGATCTTCGGCATAGGTAATATCCTCTTCCCTGATGCGCTGCAGGGGCCAGAGACTTGATGTGGGCAGATTTACAGACCACTGAAAGGATCGAAGATGATCAAGCTTCTCTCCCACCTCTCCTACGTAGCAATTACCACTCCCGACGTCGAGGCCTCGGTTGATTTTTACGTCAACCAGGTGGGGCTCAAGGTAGTGGACCGCGTTGACGGCGCCGTCTACCTCCGGTGCTGGGGCGACTATTACCGCTACAGCGTGGTTGTTGTTCCGGGCGACGAGCCGGCACTGGAAACCATGGCATGGCGGACGTCCAGCGCCGAGGCACTGGACGAAGCGGTGCGACGCATCGAAGCGGCAGGGGTCAACGGCGAATGGACGGATATCCATGGCATTGGCCGTGGTTACCGGTTCGTGGGGCCGTGGGGCCACAGCATGACACTGCACTGGGACGTTACGCGATACCAGGGTGAGGGCCAGGATCTTTCCATCTACCCGGACCGCCCGGCGCGCCGCAGCAAGGTGGCAGGCGCACCCCGCCAGCTGGACCACGTGACCATCGCAACCAGTGACGTGGACGGGTTCGCCAAGTGGTACAACGATGTTCTTGGCTTCCGCATCATGGCCCGGACCGTCCTGGACGAGGCCCCCATCTCGGTGTTCTCCGTGCTGACCACCAACGAGAAGTCCCACGACCTCGGCGTGGTCCTGGACGGCTCCACGCGTGCTGGACGCATCAACCACTACGCCTTCTGGGTGGATACCCGCGAAGAACTCCTGATCGCCGCGGACACCCTGATGGAAAACGGAATTCCGATCGAATATGGCCCCTCCATCCATGGCATCGGCGAGCAGAACTTCCTCTACTACCGGGAGCCGTCAACCCTTCGCATCGAGCTCAATACGGGCGGCTACCGCAACTACGTTCCCGACTGGGAGCCGAACACGTGGACCCCGTCCATTGGTTCGAACAACATGTACCGGAACGGCGCCATGCCGATGTCCATGACGGAGTCCTTTCCTCCGGCAGACGGCCCCAGCGCCACCGAAGAGGGCGTTCCGGACGAGATCAAGGAAGCCCTGTTCAACCCCTACGCCCGCCAGGGCCAGGGCTAAAACTCCAGGGTTATCACCGGCATGGGCATCCATGCCGGTGATAACCGCTATAACCACAAACTGATTTACTTATGTCGAATTCCGACATTAAATGAAAGTGGACCGAGGACGGTCCACGAGGGGAGTTACGTTCATGACGACGACGTCAGGCCAGTTGGAAGCACCGTTCGCACTCGCGCGTTACCGGGCCGGGGACGAGGTACGGCTAGGGCTCATTGCCGGTGACCGGATCCGGCCGCTGGGTCCGCAGGAGCTGGGGGCCCCCGGTCTCAACGCCTTCCTGGCCACGCCTGACTGGGACCGCCTGGAAAAGCTTGCCCAAGGCGAGGGTCCCTGGCTTCCGCTGGAAAGCGTTGTTCTCACGGCTCCTGTGGAACCCAGGCAAGTGCTGCAAACGGGTGCCAACTACAGGACGCACGTGATCGACCTCGTCGTCGCGGGCTTGGACAAGAACGACCCCCGCACACCGGAGGAAGCCCGCGAATGGGCCGGCAAGATGATGGACGACCGCCAGGCAAACGGTGAGCCCTATTTCTTCATCGGCCTTCCTGCGTGTGTTGTTGGTGACGACGTGCCGCTGGTTCTCCCAAGCTACAGCGAGAAGCACGACTGGGAGTTGGAGCTGGCTGTGGTCATTGGAAAAGAGGCCTTCAGGGTTGGCCGCGAAGAAGCGATGCAGCACGTTGCGGGGTACACGGTGGTCAATGACATCACTACGCGGGACCTGGTTTTCCGACGCGACATGAAGGAAATTGGCACGGACTGGTACCGCGGCAAGAACGCGCCTGGGTTCCTCCCGACAGGCCCGTTCCTTGTACCGGCGCAGTTCGTGGATCCTGCCAAGCTGAAGGTGCGGCTCGAACTCAATGGTGATGTCATGCAGGACGCAACTACCGATGACCTCCTCTTTGATATCCCGGCGCTGGTCTCTGCCGCTTCGCAGAATATGCCGCTCCTGCCGGGGGACCTCCTGCTGACCGGAAGCCCGGCGGGCAACGGTGCCCACTGGGGAAGGCTGCTCCGGGACGGCGATGTCATGGCAGGAAGTATCCAGGGCCTTGGAACGCAGGTAGTGCGCTGCGTCGCCGAGCCCGTCGCCGGGCAAGCCTAGGGTGGGCGGGGCAATGAACCTGGATAATCCCGACCTGCTGGCCCGCACCGACCCCGAAGGCGAAATCTCCCGCCGTGGCAAGGCCTACCGGAACTGGGGGCGGTGGGGCGAAGACGATGTCCTCGGCACGTTGAACTTCATCGACGCTGCCAAGCGGAAACAAGCGGCTGCATTGGTGCGGGACGGCGATGTCACCTCACTATCGCAGCCCTTCGATATGAATGGGCCACAAAAAGGCTGGCGGCGCCGGACGAACCCGGTACACACCATGTTGGACACCGGAACCGATGCCGAACGGGGCACGCAGGGCTTTCCCCACGGATTGGGCGGCGCGGATGATGTCATTTCCATGCCGCTCCAGTGCTCCACCCAATGGGACGGACTAGGTCACATCTTTGACCACGGTGCCGCCTGGAACGGCCGCAGGGCCGGCGACGTCGTCACGAGCGACGGCGATCTTGTCACCGGAATCGAGCACGCGGCGGCAGCTCCTGTCTCCCGCGGTGTCCTGCTGGATCTAGGCCGTCACCTGCATCCGGAAACGGGCCAGCTGCCGGACGGCTACGCCATCTCCACGGCAGATCTGGAGTCCTGCATCGAAGCCCAGGGAGCCAGCAGTGTTGTTGGCACGGGCGACATCGTGCTGGTGAGGACAGGGCAGTTGACCCGTGCGAAGCGGGATGGCTGGGGCGATTATGCCGGAGGCCCGGCGCCTGGACTTTCCTTGACGACGGCCGGCTGGCTGCACAGAACTGAGATCGCGGCCATCGCCACTGACACGTGGGGCTTCGAAGTCCGTCCGAATGAGTTTGATGTTCCGGCCTTCCAGCCACTTCACCAGGTGGTCATTCCCAACATGGGACTCACGGTAGGTGAGTTGTGGGACCTGGACGGCCTCGCGGAGAAGTGTCGTGAACGCGGCCGCTACGAGTTCCTCCTGGTCGCGGCTCCTTTGCCGATTACAGGTGCCGTTGGTTCGCCCATCAATCCCATCGCGATCCTCTAATCAACCCGATAACAACCCAAGGGGTAATCATGACAGCAGTCCAGAAGGTAGCGATCGCCGGCAGCGGTGTTGCTGCCATGGCGGCCGCCATCCAGCTCGCAAAGGCGGGGGTCGCCGTCGACGTTTTTGAAGTAAAGCCGGAACTGAGCGCCCTGGGCTCGGGCATCACGCTGCAGGGCAATGCACTGCGCGTCTTCGACTCCCTGGGTGTCTGGGAAGACGTGCGTAAAAAGGGTATGGCTTTCGAAGGGCTGACCTTGCGGGCTCCCGGACCCGATGCGCCCGTCATCGCCCAACTCCCCGAGGTGAAGACCGGGGGACCGGACTACCCCGCGTGCATGGGAATGTACCGTCCCGACCTCGCCGGCATCCTGCTGAAGCACGCCGAAAAAGCCGGAGCGAAGGTCACCTTCGGAGCCAAGGTCACCGGATTTGATGTCCGTGAAGACCAGAAGGTGGAGGTCTTCGTCAACGAGGCCCCTGCGGGAAGCTACGACCTCCTGATTGGTGCGGACGGAGTTAATTCCTCTGTTCGGGGACTCATGGGCATCGACACCGCCCCCGAAACCACTGGTATGGGCATCTGGCGTGCCTTCGTCTCCCGCCCCAAGGAAGTGGAACACAGTGAGCTCTACTACGGCGGACCGGTATACATTGCCGGATACACGCCCACGGGCGAGGACACGATGTACGCATTCCTGGTCGAGAAGGCGCAAGACCGTTTCGGGGTTTCGGATGAGGAAGCCGTAAACATCATGCGCGGGGAGTCCATGGCCTACGGCGGCCCGTGGGCTTCCATCCGTGAAGATCTGGGCTCGGCGGCGAAAGTCAACTACACATGGTTCACCAAGCACCTGGTGCCCGGCCGCTGGAACCGGGGCCCGGTGGTGATCATCGGCGATGCCGCCCACAGTTGCCCGCCCACCATCGCGCAGGGTGCAGCACAGGCGCTCGAAGACGCTGTGGTTTTGGCTGAATTGCTGATTGGCTCGGATGCCCTCAATGACAAGCTCTGGGACAGCTTCCACGAGCGTCGGGTTCCACGCGTCCAGGCTGTGGTGGATGCATCCGTTCAGCTGGGCCAGTGGCAGATCGAGGGCAAGAAGGATGCAGACGCCCCGGGCTTGCTCTTCGGCATTGCGCAGAAAATGGCGGTGCCGGCATGACGATCGATGTTCACGCCCATGTGCTCCTGCCCTCTCTTCAGGCTGAGGTTGAACGGCGTGCCCCTGAGGCCTTCAAAGCGGCGGCGGACCTGGAGGCGCGGCGGAACGGACCCGAAAGTCTCGCTGCTTCCGGACGCATGATCGGCGAACGGTTCCCTCGGCTGACAGATGTGAAGGCCCGCCTGGCTGCCATGGATGCGCAAGGGGTGGACCATCAGTGGGTCAGTGCATCCCCGAACCATTTCTATCCCTGGGCTGAAGAAGGTCTCGCCGTGTGGACCGCCACAGAGGCCAACCGCCTGGTTGCGGAGCACGTCGCCCAGGCACCGGAGCGGCTGACAGGCCTGGGTTTGGTGCCGCTGCAGCACCCGGAACGCATTGTGGAATGCGTGGATGATGCCATCCTCGGCAGGGGTCTTGCCGGCATCGAAATTTCCTCGTTTGCCGGCGACGTCGAGTTGTCCGATGAACGGCTGGAACCCTTCTGGTCGAGGGTGGAGGAGTTGGGTGTCGTGGTCTTCCTGCACCCTTTCGGCTGCAGCCTGGACGAGCGCCTGGACAGGTACTACTTGTCCAACACCGTGGGCCAGCCAGCCGAAAACGCTGTAGCACTTTCGCACCTGATCTTCTCGGGAGTGCTGGACCGTCACCCCGGCCTGAAAATCCTCGCTGCCCACGGCGGTGGATATCTGCCCACAGCCATCGGCCGTTCCGACCACGCCTGGCGGGTACGTCCGGAAGCCCACGGTTGCAGTAATGAGCCATCGAGCTATTTGCGACGGATCTGGTTCGATACGGTGGTCCACGATCCATCGGCATTGCGCCACCTCGTGGATGTCGCGGGGCCCTCCCAGGTCCTCATGGGCAGCGATTTCCCGTTCGATATGGGCCCGGAAGATCCTGTCGCCGAGGTCTGCGCCGCAGGGCTGCCGGATGATGTGATTGACGGGATCCTTTCCGGCAATGCCGAGGCATTGTTGGCGCAGCGGGTGCGGGCATGAAGATTGCACGCTGGCAGGACGGCGCCGAAATTGGCGAGGGCTTCATCATTGGGGACAAGGCAGTACCGTTTCCCAATGGCCTGCGGGTTGCCGAGGTCCTGGCCCGCGGTCTGGGAGGCGCCCGTGAACTGTTCGGTCGGGTGGACCACGACGGCGGACGGCCACTGGACGCTGTCCAGCTCCTTGCGCCGTTGGTTCCGGCGGCAATCAGGGATTTCGTTGCCTTTGAGGAACATGTTGAAGGCGTCAGTGCTTCCGTTGACGGCAAGAGCGAAGTGGTGCCTGAGTGGTACGAAGCGCCAACGTTCTATTTCACGAATCCCCACACGGTGTTGGGGCCTGGTGAGCCTGTCATTCCGCCGGTGACGCAGCGGCTCGACTTCGAACTGGAGATCGCTGCCGTGCTGGGTGGTCCCGGAGGCGCCAACCTTTCCGGCGATGGGGCTGCCGAAGCTATTTTCGGCTACACCATCATGAACGACTGGTCCGCCAGGGATATCCAGTCGAGGGAAATGAAGGTCCGCCTTGGCCCTGCCAAGGGAAAGGACTTTGGCACCAGCCTTGGGCCGTGGATCGTCACCGCGGATGAGTTGGAACCGTACGTGGACGTTGATGGGTTCCTGGCACTGAGGGCAGAGGTCTTCGTCAATAGTGAACGGGTGGGGGAGGACCTGGTCTCCAATATGGGGTGGACCTTCCCCGAGCTTGTCTCCTACGCGTCCAGGAATTCCCGCGTCGTGTTTGGCGATGTCCTGGGCTCCGGCACCGTGGGCAATGGAGGGTGCCTGGGTGAATTGTGGGGGCGAAGCGGCGAACTTAGCCCTGCGCCGCTCACAGCCGGCGACGAAGTGCGCATGGTGGTGGAAGGCATTGGTGAGCTGACAGGCACGGTGGGTACGGCCGTCGAGGGCCCTCTTGTGCCTCGGGCGAGGAACCGAAGCCGCGCCCGCATTAGGGTCTAATAGAAACAATCTTCTGTTGCTTTTAGACTAAAGTGCGGTCTAAAATGAAAGTGGCGTCGGGATCCCCACAAGGATCCGTTCTCGGCAGTGAGGATGCTGCCGAGGCACAAACCGTCGCGTCGACGGCCCGATCGTTCGGGCAGAAACCCCATGCCACTTTCTACTTTGAGACTTCGGTTCCTCGTCGCCTCCCTCCTGACCGTGTCCTTCCTGGGGGCACTGGACCACACGGTGGTCTCAACTTCGCTGGCCACCATTGCCGGGGAGCTCGGAGCCCTGGAACTCATGAGCTGGGTTGTTGTGGGATACACGCTCGCCAGTACCGTACTGTTGCCCGTGCTGGGCAAACTCGGTGACGTCCTGGGACCACGACGAGTCTTTCTCGCTTCCCTGGTGATCTTCCTGCTCGCATCCCTTGCTTGCGGATTCGCGCAAGACATCACCTGGCTGATTGCTTCCCGGGTGATTCAGGGAATGAGTTCCGCCGGGCTGCAGCTCATGTCGCAGACCATTGTTGCCAAGGTGACCACGCCACGTGAGCGTCCGCGATACCTGGCAATCATCGGAGCTGCCTTCCCCATCGCGATCCTGGTGGGGCCCGTCCTCGGGGGAGCGATCACTGACTACTGGGGCTGGTCCTGGGTTTTCTGGATCAACATCCCTGTGGGGGTTATCGCCTTGGTTTTGGCCTTTGTCGCGGTTCCTCGACTTGAGCGGGGCCAGATTCCGAAGCACTACGATGTGGCCGGCGCGTGCGCCTTTACGGTGGGCCTCGTCTTCCTGGTTCTGGGCGTCACATGGACCGCCGGACGAAGCGTTGGTGTGCAGGCCGTCGCGGCCCTGGCCCTCAGTGTGGTTGCTTTGATGGCCTTCTTCATCGTCGAGCGCCGCGCCCCCGAGCCAATCGTCCCGTTGCGGTTCTTCGCCAACAGGACCATAGCCGCCGGCACCGCGCTCTCGGCGATTATCGGCGTCGGGCTTTTCTCCATCACCGCGTACCTGCCCACCTACTTCCAGATGGCCTACCGGATCAGCGTCACAGTGTCCGGACTGGTGCCCATAGCCACCGTCCTGGGCATGCTGGTCAGCAACCTCCTCACCGGATGGCTGGCCAGCCGCACTGGCCGGTACCGGATCTTTCCCATTATCGGAACATGCATGGGGGCGATGGGGCTGTTCGTGATGGCCTGGCTGCCGATCGGACTTCCCCTGTGGGTCCCGATGCTCGTCATGGGCTTTGTGGGGATGGGGACTGGATCCTTCATGAGCCTAATCGTTGCGGTAGTCCAAAGCGCCGCACCATCCAGCCAGACTGGAAGCATCACAGCAACAGTCAACCTCGTGCGGCAGGTCGGCTCCACCGTAGCCACCGCCATCATTGGCGGAACCATCGGTTCAGGCGTCGCAGCGCTGCTGCCCGCGGGCATGGACGCCGCAAACCTCACACCCCATGCGGTTCACCAGACTCAGCCTGAAACCCAAGACGTCGTCGCGGGAATCTATGGGACTGTGTTCTCCCCAATCTTCATCGCGCTCGCCGTTACCTATGCCATTGGCATCATCGCCGCCGTCCTGCTACCGCAAGGACGGTTGGCGGACGAACCAGAAACTACCCGCCCAGAAGTCTCCGAGACCCTTTCGGCCTGACCTTGCACCAACTGACCGTGCACTAAGGAGAAACAATGTCCAAGAATCCGACCATCGCCATTGTTGGCAGCGGGCCGATCGGCTCAACGTACGCACGGTTGCTGGTGGAAGGCGCCCCGGACTCCCGAGTGATCATGTTTGAAGCCGGACCGCAGTTGACGGGCCGGCCAGGCGAAAGCGTTCGCAACATCGTTGACCCCGATCAGAAGGCCAGGGCGCGGGAGATGTCGCAGGGGCCGCAGTCCGGCGCGTTCCGGGAGTCGTTGGGTATTCCTGCCGGGACCGTGACTGAAGGCATGTTCACCGCCCGCCAAGGTACCCACCTCCTTGACTTCGGCGGACCGGGGTCGGCCCACGCCGAAACTTTCCCGGCCGCAGCGGCGGCGACCAACGTCGGTGGGCAGGGGGCACACTGGACGTGCGCAACGCCGTCGCCGGCTTTCAGCGAGAAGATCCCGTTCATCGCCGACGACGAGTGGGAGAACCTCATCACCTCGGCGAAGGGCCTCCTCCATGTGCAGAGCGCAGCGTTCGCCGATTCGGGAGTCGGGGCGGCCATCCGGTCGCTCCTGGAAGAAGAGTTCGCCGGCGAGCTGCCGGAGGGTTATGGGGTGGGTACCCTGCCCGTCGCGGGCGATCCCCAGCCTGACGGTTCAATGCGATGGGCGGGTGCCGATGTTGTCCTCGGTCCACTCATCGCTCCCGAGTCCCCGCTGTCCGAGCGCTTCGAACTCCGTGATCTGACGCTGGTACGCCGGGTGGAAACGGAGGGAAAACGGGCAACCGGTGTCACCGTGGAAAACCTTCGCACGGGAGAAACCACTTTTGTCCCGGCAGACGTAGTAGTGGTGGCCGCGGATGCTTTCCGGTCGCCGCAACTGCTGTGGGCTTCCGGCGTTCGGCCTGCCGCGCTGGGCCACTACCTCACTGAGCATCCGGTGGTCATCTCAACAGTCGCCCTTGATCCGGAGAAGATGGAACGGTTTGCGAGCGAATCGGATCTGGAGGCCGAACTTGCCAGGCGCGCCCAGAACCCAGCCGATCCCGTGGCTGCCGTCAACCGGATCCCCTTCTCCGAACCGGAGCATCCCTTCTCCGTCCAGGTCATGTATTCCGAAACAACACCGTTCCCCATGGCCCCCGATGCTCCTTACGCACGGAACCGCTGGGGCTACGTCAACATGGGCTATGGCATGCGCAAGCACCCGCGTTTTGAGGACGGCGTGACTTTTGACGACAACGAGCTGGACTATCGCGGTTTCCCGAACATGACCATCAGCTACGCCCTCACCGAGAGGGAGCACGTTGAAATCGAAGATGCCACCGCACGGCTGCTCCGGGCGGGCAAGGCGCTGGGGGTCTTCGTAGCCGAACCGCGGCTCATGCCAAACGGCTCCAGCCTCCACTACCAGGGGACCATGCGTATGGGCGCATCCGACGACGGTACGTCCGTTGCGGACCCATGGTCACGTGTATGGGGCTACGGAAATTTGGTGGTGGGTGGGAACGCGCTGATTCCGACGGCTACTGCCATGAACCCGACCCTGATGAGCGTGGCCATCGCAGTGCGCGGCGCCCGGAAACTGGTGGAGGAGTTGGCCGCCCCAAGCTCGTCGGTCAACGAAGAGGTGGTCCATAGCAGGGCGTGACTGTGGCATTGGCCTGATCACATTCCGTGGACAGGCCGCCGGGGGAGGAGCATAATAGTTAGCGGAGCTAATTAGCACTGCTAACTATTATGCCAAACCTCAGGAGGCGTCTCCCCGTGAGCGCAGCTATCGACGACGGACCGGCGGAGATTCAAGCCGACGTCCTCGCCATTGATCTTCGAACCGCAGTGATGCGAACATCCCGCAGGCTGCGAATCGAAGCGACCGGCGAGGTGATTACCCCTGGACAGTACACGGTGCTCGCCCACCTCAACTCCGGTTCGCAGACGTTACGGGAATTGGCCGAGCTGGAGCACGTCCAGGCGCCGTCGATGACCCGGATCGTGAACGCTTTGTCCGGGCAAGGCTTCGTGTCACGGCAGGCCAACCCCGAAGACGGCCGGCAGGTCCACATCAGCATCACCCCCGCTGGCCAGGAAGTTCTGGCCGAGGCCCGCAGCCAACGGACTGCCTGGCTGGCCCAGCGCGTAGCAGGACTCAGCGAGGAGGATCGGCTGACGCTCAGCCGGGCCGCGCACATCATGCAAGAGATGAGCGCCAAGTGAGTGCCATGTTCCGTGCCCTCGAGAGTCCCAATTACCGGCTCTGGGCTGGTGGTGCGCTGGTGTCCAACGTCGGCACCTGGATGCAGAGGGTGGCACAGGACTGGCTGGTGCTAACGGTCCTCACAAATCACTCCGGTACGGCGGTGGGCATCACCACGGCACTGCAATTCCTGCCCATGCTCCTGCTTGGACCGTATGCGGGCGTCCTGGCCGACCGTTATCGCAAGCGCGTGATCCTCCTCTGGACCCAAACGGCGATGGGAATCTGCGGGCTGATCGTTGGCCTTCTGGTGGTAACGGGTGTGGCCCAGTTGTGGCACGTCTATCTCGCCGCGCTTGCCTTGGGGTTGGCTGCGGCCATTGACGGCCCGGCCCGTCAAGCGTTCGTGTCAGAACTTGTTGGCCCTGACAAGCTCTCCAACGCAGTGGCCCTGAACTCTGCGTCCTTCAACAGCGCCAGGCTGACCGGGCCGGCCATCGCCGGTGTGCTCATTGCATGGATCGGCACGGGACCAGTGTTCCTTCTCAACGCCGCGAGCTTTGCGGCCGTCATCGTTTCCCTCTGCCGGGTTAAGGCATCGGAGCTGGAGCCAGCTACGCCTGTGGCCCGCGGCAAGCACCAATTAGCCGAGGGCCTCCGGTACGTGCGTCAACGCCCCGACCTGGTCCTCATTTTGCTGATGGTGGGCCTCTTGGGCGCCTTTGGCATGAACTTCCAGGTGACCAATTCCTTAATGTCCACGGCGGAGTTTGGCATGGGGCCGGAGGAGTTTGGCCTCCTTGGCTCCATCATGGCAGTGGGAACGCTCGGAGGCGCGTTGCTTGCGGCCCGCAGGTCCGGCCCGCGGCTCCGTTTCATGCTGGGCGGTGCACTGAGCCTCGGCGCCTTTACTGTTCTGGCGAGCATCTCGCCGTCGTTCTGGATTTACGCGGCAGTACTTGTTCCGGTAGGGCTGGCGTCCATCACGTTCCTGAACAGTTGCAACACCACCATCCAGTTGTCCGTTGAGCCCCAATTCCGTGGACGCGTCCTCGCCCTGTACTTGGCCATCCTGCAAGGCGGCACGGCAATCGGAGCACCCCTTATGGGCTGGATCGGCACGGAATTCGGGGCCCGCTGGGCTGTGGCATCCGGCGGCGTGGTGGTCCTTTTGACCGCCGTCGCTTGTGTGATCCTGGTCAGCCGCCGCAGCCAGAAGACGCTCCGTGAACAGGTGCGCAGTGCATGGCTGCGGAGGCGGGCAACCCAAGCGTCTTGACGCTAGCGGGCCTCAAGGTCCTCGAGCGTCTTTCCTTTCGTGTCCGAAGACAACAGGGTTGCCAGCGCCGAGACGAGGCAGATGCCCAGAGTGGTCAGGCCGATGACCATCGGGATGTTCGCTGATCCGGGAGGAGCCATGGCTGTGAACAGGCTCGGGAAGAACGAGGCGATCATGAGGCCGATGTTTTGCGAGACTGCGAAGCCTGTCACCCGCATCCGCATGGGGAACTGCTCCTGGAAGAATGTGGCGAAGGTGGCGTTCCACATCTGGAACAGGATGCCCTGGACGATCACGACGCAGACGAAGATCAGCGGCAGGCTGCCCTGTTCGATCGCCCACAGGTACACCATGGTCAGCAATCCGCCGGCAATTCCGCCTGCAACCATGAGCGTCCGCCGGCCAATCCGGTCTGACAGTGCCCCGAACAACGGGATGGTTACCACTGCGGCTACGTTTGCTGCCATGGTCACCCAGAGGAATTCACTGCTCGAGAAGCCGTTCCCATAGCTCTTCTGGGTTGCGAAGGACACGCCGAAGATCAGGGTGGCCATGCCGATGACGTTCGTGAAGGTCATCGCAACGCATCGGACCAGGACCCACGGGTGGGTGCGCAGGAGGTCGGCGAGGGGAAACCGGCGTTTGGTGTTGGGCTCTTCCGACTGCGCCAGGTATGCGGGTGGCTCCTGCACGCGGCGGCGGATGATGTACCCGGCCAAAATTACGACGGCGCTGAGGAGGAAGGGCAGCCTCCAACCCCAGGAATGGAACTGGTCATCAGGCAGGAGGGCGGCGAGCGGAATGAGGACAGCCGTGGCGAGGATGGAGCCGACCTGCGTGCCTTGAAGGCTGAAGCTCGCGAAGAAGCCGCGCCTGGCATCGGGGGAGTGCTCTACGATCATCGCGCTGGCACCACCGAGTTCGCCAGCAACCGCGAAGCCCTGGATCAGGCGGAGAATCACCAGCAGGACGGGCGCAAGAAGCCCCACCTGCCCGTAAGTTGGCAGGAGTCCCACTGCGAATGTAGCGAACCCCATGAGCAGCATTGCGAAGACGAGGACCTTCTTGCGTCCATGCCTGTCACCGTAAGCACCCAGGACCACTGCGCCGAGCGGGCGGGAAACGTATCCCACGGCATAGGTGGCCAGGGAAGCGATGATGCCCACGGTGGGGTTCTCCGTGGGGAAGAAGATCGTGGGGAAAAGCAACGTCGCAGCCAGTGAATAGAGCGCGAAGTCGTAGTACTCCAGCGCGCTTCCGATCCAGCCGCTCATTGCGGCTTTCTTCGGGTCCTTCCGGCCGATGGTCTCGTCCTGGGTGGAAGGGGTATCCCTCCGGTGCGTGACGGTCATTCGCTGAACTCCTTTGTCGTCGTTGGCAAGGAACAAAAACTCTTCCAATCCAGGACTGAACAATGCGGTGCTCATTCAGCATGAGGAAGGTTGCGTGTGGGTTGACCCCACTCTTGAATCGATTCATTAATAATACGATGTGACCTGCGATACGTCAAAGGTCGCTGTGGGATTGTCAGGCAGCCCAGAGAAACGCACGACGGCGGCAGGTCGCCACGGTTCCCAAGGAACCGTTGGTTCCTCGGAACCGAAACGCGACCAGCCGCCGTCGTTATTTGGCCGTTTGTTCAGGAAATCAGGCCATCAGGAGAAAGACCCTGGTTACGGCGCAACAGCAAGCTTCCCGCTGAGGGACATGCCCAGCCGTGCCTGCAGTTCCGAAAAGGTGGGCGGGTTGGCGCCGGAGCGGCTGACCGTGATTGCTGCGGCCATGGAGGCAGTTTTTCCGATGGTTTCCAGTGCTCCCGGCGCAAATCCTTCTTCGCCCTCTGCCAAAAGGCCGAAGATGAGGGCGGACATATAGGAGTCGCCGGCGCCGATGGTGTCAGCAACCTCCGTTTTCACGGAGGGGATGCTGAGCTTCGCACTTTGCGTGGCGAGGAGGGCGCCGTCAGCGCCCATGGTGATGACCGCCAAGCGGGCTCCCTGCGCGAGCAAGCGGGACGTGACCTCGTCCGGAGACGACGTCGGGTAGAGCCAGTGGGCATCTTCGTCGCTGAGTTTTACGACGTCCGTGAGCGGGAGCAGGTCCTCGAAGACACTCTTTGCTTCAGCATGACTGCCAAGCAGGGCGGGGCGGATATTGGGGTCGTAAGTGACCAGGCACGACTTGTGGCCTTGCTCAAGAAGAGAGCGAACAGTGGAGGCACCCGGAGCCAGGAATGTGGCGATGGATCCGGTGTGAAGGACTTTCGGGATCATGGCCGGCGCCACTGGAGCCAGTTCCCAGGCGATGTCGAACTCGTAGCTGGCCGAGCCATCAGCTGCGAGTGTTGCGGTAGCGGTGGCTGTGCGTTCAAGGGACGTTGAACCCGGAAGAAGCCGGACGCCCGCGCTCTGGAGGTGGTTGGTGATGGCGGTACCGTGATCGTCTTCGCCGATTGCTGTGAGCAGCCCCGTGGATACGCCGAGCCGGCCAAGGCCATAGGCCACGTTCGCCGGGGATCCTCCTGGATAGCTGATGGTTCCTTCAGGCGTGTTAACGATGTCGATCAGGGCTTCGCCGATAACAACAACATCCAGCTGGTCGTGGGCGGAGGTGCCGGGGGGAGGCTTATGCATCTCGGTTCTTTCGTCGGTACCGGCTGGACGGCCGGGTGTGGATCCGTCCGCGGACCTGTGGGCAGGTCCGCGGACGGAGAAGGGGGGTTCCGTTTGGAACGGAAGGTGCGGCGCGCCTGTCAGGCTTTGGCCGCACCTGTCATGATGGCGACGGCGTCGGTCATGGTGTGGGATTGCGGGGTGATGGTGGCCGCGCATTTGCCCAGGCGCTGGATGTGGATCCGGTCGGCCACGTCAAACACGTGGGGCATGTTGTGGCTGATCAGGATGACAGGCAGGCCGCGGTCACGAAGGTCGCGGACCAACTGCAGTACCTGGTTGGACTCACGAACGCCCAGTGCCGCCGTCGGTTCGTCAAGAACAACCACCTTGGATCCGAATGCCGCCGCACGGGCGACGGCGACTGCCTGGCGCTGGCCGCCGGAAAGGTTTTCCACCGGCACAGTGACGTCCTGCAGGGTGGAGATGCCCAGCCGGGTCAGCTCTTCCTTGGCCTTCTTGCGCATGCCCTTGGTGTCGAGGATCCGGAACAGGCTCCCCAGGGGACCAGGAAGGCGCTCTTCACGGCCGAGGAACAGGTTCGACGCGACATCCAGGGCCGGTGAGACGGCAAGGTTTTGGTAGACCGTTTCGATGCCGTGGACCCGGGCGTCCTGTGGCCGCTTGAAGTGCACCTGCTGTCCGGATACGAAGATTTCTCCTGTGTCCGGAACTTCGGCGCCGGTGAGGCATTTGATGAGCGTGGACTTACCGGCACCGTTATCGCCGATGATGGCCAGGACTTCGCCTGGGTAGAGATCCAGGTTGACGCCGTCGAGGCCAACCACCCGGCCGAAGGTCTTCACGAGGTTCCTGGCTTTAAGGATGGGCTCGCGGGTCTCTGTCTGTGAGGCTGCAAATTCAGTCATGGTCATGACTTGACCTTTCGGATCCACTGATCGACGGACACGGCGATGATGATCAGGATGCCCACCGCGAGGGTCTGGTAGAGCACGTCCAGGCCAGCGAGGGAGAGGCCGTTGCGGAAGACACCGACGATCAGCGCTCCGAGCAAGGAACCCCAGATGGAGCCGCGGCCACCGAAGAGGCTGGTTCCGCCAATCACGACGGCGGTGATGGAGTCCAGGTTCAGATCGACGCCCGCGTTGGGGCTTGCGGCGTTGGTACGGCCGATCTGGATCCATGCGCCGACGGCAAGGACTGCGCCTGCGGCAAGGTAGACGCTCATGAGGACGCGGTTGACGGGAATACCGGCCAAGCGGGCTGCTTCCTTGTCATCGCCCACGGCGTAGACGTGCCGTCCCCAGGCGGTCTTGCCCAGGATAAAGGCGACGGCGATGTAGAGCAGGAGCATCATGACGACGCCGGTGGAGATCCGGACGGGTCCGATCGGGAAGGTGCTTCCCAGCCAGGTGAGCACACCAGGCATGGCGGACCCGCGGACGGTGCTTCCGCCGGAGTAGAGCAGGGTCAGCGCGATGAAGATGTTCAGGGTTCCGAGCGTGACGATGAACGGCGGGAGCCGGAAACGTGTCACGAGGAAACCGTTGAGTGCACCTGACGCCAGTCCCACGATCAAACCGGCGATGAGTGCCAGTGGACCTGGGACGCCACTGCCGACAGCCATCTGAGCGATCACCATCGAGGACAGGATCATGACTGCGCCGACGGAAAGGTCGATTCCGGCGGTCAGGATGATGAGGGTCTGAGCAATGGCCAGGGTTCCGACGACGGCGACCTGCTGGGTGATCAACGAGAGGTTCTCTACCCGAAGGAAGCGGTCGTTGAGGAGTCCGAAGACCACCACCGCGATCAGCAGGACAATTGCCGGGCTGAGGGCGGGGTAGCGGTGGAGAATGTTGCGGATTCTGCTGAGCGGCGTTTGGCGGTCGAGGAATTCCTCGGCCAGGTCAGCGTGCCCGGCGCTCGGGGGGCCTGCGGTCTGTTGCTGGGTCACTTTAGGTTGCTCCTGAACTTACTTGCCCCAGCAGATCTGGGAAGCGTCGGTGGTGGTGATGCTCTTCACGCCGTCTACGGGCTTGTCCGTGACGAGCTCCACTCCGGTGTTGAAGAAGTCCAGGCCCTCGGAGTTGGCAGGCTTCTTGCCGGTCTTTGCGAGGTCAACAATGGCCTTGACACCAAGCTCGGCCATCTTCACCGGGTACTGCTGTGCCGTGGCGCCGATCACGCCGGACTTGACGTTATTCACGCCTGAGCAGCCGCCATCAACGGAGACGATCAGGGCGTCTTTTTCCTTGCCTGCGGACTTCAGTGCTTCGAACGCACCGGCAGCGGCAGGCTCGTTGATCGTGTAAACGACGTTGATGTTGGGGTTCTTGGCCAGCAGGGTCTCCATGGCGGTACGTCCGCCATCTTCAGCGCCCTGGGAAGCCTGGCTGCCGACGATTTCGTACTCGCCACCCTTGCCGCCGGTGTACTTGCCCGTCTTGGCTTCGTCGCCGTTCTTCTTCTTGTCGGCGGTGTCGATGCCGAGCCCGGTCAGGAAGCCCTGGTCACGGTTATAGTCAACGGACACAACCTTGTCATCGAAGAGGTCCACAAGTGCGATCACAGCCTTCTTGCCCGCCAACTGCTGGGCGGTCCACTTGCCGATCAGCTCACCAGCGGCAAAGTTGTCCGTGGCAAACGTGATGTCGGCGGCATCGGCCGGGTCCGGCGGGGTATCCAGGGCAATAACGAACAAGCCGGCGTCCTTGGCCTTCTTCAGGGCATCCACTACGGACGGGCCGTTGGGGGTGATGAGAATTCCCTTGTCGCCCTTGGAGATCGCGTTTTCAATGGCCTGGATCTGGGTGTCTTCGTCGCCGTCGGCCTTGCCTGCGGCAAGCTTGAGATCAACGCCGTCCGCCGCGGCGGCCTTCTTGGCGCCATCCTGCATCGACACAAAGAACGGATTGGATGTGGTCTTCACGATCAGCGAAACGCCGATCTTTTCGTCGCTGCTCGCGCTGGACGAAGGCGAGGAGCCGCCGCCGCAGGCAGTCAGGCTCAGCGCGCCCAGCGTCAGTACTGCACCAGCGGCAAGAAGGCGGGTCTTTGCCGACCTCGAGGCTTTGGAACTCAACATTGAAACTCCTGTTTTTTGTGGCTGCTCATGGCGAGTGATTCCCCCATGACAACGTTGTCAGGTAACATGTAACCAAGCTCACACAGTGCAGTCAAGTGATAATTGAAGTTGAGGAGTAATTCGTTGACAACGGTGTCTAATCGTTACCAACCCGATCCTGCGCGCAAGCCCCCAACGATGAAAAACGTCGCTGATCTTGCCGGGGTAGGCATCAAGACGGTCTCAAGGGTGGTGAACGACGAACCAGGCGTTTCGGAGGAAACCCGTCAGCGGGTCCTGCGGGCAACGGAGCAACTTCAGTACCACCTGGACATCACAGCCGGCAGCCTGAAGCGTTCCGGACGCAAGACCCAATCCATCGGATTGTTGCTTCCGAGCGTGTCCAACCCCTTCAGCGGTGAGATTCACCGCGCCATGGAAGATGCCCTCGGTGAGCCGGGAATTGCTGTCTTTGCCTCGAGCCTGGACGACGACCCGGACCGGGAAAGGAAACTGATTTCGGCTTTCCTGGGGCGTCGCGTGGATGGTCTTGTGCTGACCACAATCGCCAAGAGCCAGGCGTACATGATTCCGGAGCACTCACGGGATCTGCCTTTGGTGTTCATCGACCGCGAGCCGGTGGGTATCGAGGCGGATGCGGTAGTCACCGATAATGAGGTGGGCGCCGCGGCGGCAGCCGCGCATCTCATCAAACATGGCCACACGAGACTGGCTTACCTCGGGGACCGGACCGATATCCAGACCGCAGTGAAACGGCGGGCAGGTTTCCTGAACGAGATCGGCAGGGCGGGGATCGCGACGTCCGCCGTTGCGGTCCGCGAGAATCTTCACGACGAGGAAACGGCCCTCAAGGCTGCGCACGAATTGCTCACATCGGAGAACCCACCTACGGCGATATTCTCCAGTCAGAACCTGGTGACTTTCGGTGCCATGCGGGCGCTGAAATCCCTCGGTGTGCAGCACAAAGTCGCCTTGGTCGGATTTGACGACTTCACCCTGGCCGACATGATGGAGCCGGGGGTTACCGTGGTTGCCCAGCACCCTGAACGCATCGGAAAGCTCGCTGCAGAGCGGATCCTTGCAAGGATCGACGGCGACAACCGCACACCGCAAACCTATATCGTCCCTACGGAGCTCATCCCCAGGGGTTCCGGCGAGATACTGCCCCAGAACTAACCAGAAGCAATCCCGATTCAATCGATCAAAGGACTGGACATGACCAAAACCTTGTACGCAGAATTCACCGTCAAGGAAGGCAGCGAGACCAGGGTCGCTGAAATGATGACAGAACTCGCAGGGCACGTCCGCCAGGAACCAGGCAATGTCACGTTCCTGCCCTACACGCGCGAAACCAATCCGCGCGAATATTTCGTGTTCGAGGTCTACCGCGACGAGGAAGCCTTCCAGGAGCACATCACCGCAGAATACGGCCGAAAGTTCAACGCGGAATTGGCCGAGCACATCGAAGGCGACGGATCCGTCCTCACCTGGCTCACGCCCGTATCGTAGCCATACGCCCGGCCATGCCAGACTGGACGCATGTTTCCCCGTCCTGAGAAACCGCGCATTTTGCCCAAGAGCGACGACGCCCAGCCCCCGACGCCGGGAAGCGGCCCGACGCCCGGCCGTCATTTCGCCGTCAGGCTCGACGACGCGTGGCTGAGGTTCCAGACGCGCCTCGCCATCCGGCGGGGTCGAGTGGAAACGGTCATCCCGTACACCGGTTACGGCACTACTTCCTGGGTACGGGTGCTGGCACGGGTTGTTCGGAGCGACCCCCGGGACGCCGCCGGTCATGCCAATCCCTTACAGGAGAGCATGCGCGGTTGGCGGAACTTCATCAGCGCACCCGTCGCGCATGCAACCGTGCAGGTAACCATTGCAGGCACCGTCCATGACGTCGAAGCCGATCGTGGGGGCGTCGTCGATGTTCGCATTGAGGCAGCCCTGAACCCCGGCTGGCACACGATCACCCTGCAATCGGGGAGTTCCAGAATCGTTGAGGCTCCCGTCGAAATCGTGGCGGACGACGCCGACTTCGGAGTGGTCTCAGACATTGACGACACCGTGATGGTGACAGCCCTTCCCCGGCCGTTCCTGGCAGCTTGGAACACCTTCGTGCTCAATGAGCATGCGAGGACACCGACGCCGGGCATGGCCGTCCTGTACGAGAGGATCGCCAGGACGGCACCAACGGCGCCAGTGCTGTACCTGTCCACCGGGGCCTGGAATGTAGCGCCCACGTTGTCACGGTTCCTGTCCCGCAATCTGTACCCCGCAGGGCCGAAGCTCTTGACTGACTGGGGACCGACGCCGGACCGCTGGTTCCGCAGCGGCAGGGAGCACAAGCGCATTTCCCTGGAGCGCTTGGCAGAGGAGTTCCCCCGCATCAAATGGCTGCTTGTAGGCGACGACGGACAGCACGACGAAGCCATCTACTCCGAGTTCGCACATCGCCACCCGCAGAACGTCAGGGCGATCGCCATCAGGCAGCTCTCAGTGGGTGAAGCGGTGCTCGCCGGCGGTAGGTCGAAGACGGGGGGACAGCCAACGCCGGGAATCCCTTGGATCTATGCTCCGGACGGTGCCGGGATGTCAGCGCAGCTTGAGGAACTGGGCATCATCCATAGCAGTGTGCGCTCAGCGGATGAGCCGGAGCAGGGCGACTGAGGTGGCTGTTGGATCACGCGGATGACCTTATCCTGACCGCCATATGGCGGTCCTAACCGTTCCTTTTGAGGGCTTTTGGCGGTTAGCTCCGCGGGCAGCCGCGCCTAGGCTTGCTTCAGGTCACGACGAGGTGGCCGGACTTATGGAGGTCAAGATGACATCGTTACATGCAGCGCCACCTTTTGATCCCGAGCTTGGGGCGACACTTGTGGCTTTGGGTGATCTGATCAGTCCCACGTTGACGCCAGACATGATCGAAGGCATGCGGCAGTCCTTCGTGACGGCCCCCATCGAGGATTTATTGGCCGATCGCCCTGTAGAGCACTTTGAGCGGACCATTCCTGGTCCTGTGGGCGCTCCAGACCTCATCGTTTCCGTTTTTCGGCGGAAAGACCACGTGGCCGGCGGTCCCGGAATCTTCCACATTCATGGCGGCGGAATGGTCCTGGGCGACCGGTTTCTTGGCGCAGATTGGCTCATTGACTGGGTGGAGCTTCTGGACGCAGTTGCTGTCTCCGTCGAATATCGTCTTGCCCCTGAAAACCCGGACCCGGCGCCCGTGGAGGACTGCTACGCGGGCCTCGAATGGACGGCGGCGAACGCCGCAGAACTGGGCATTGATCCTGGTCGCCTCATTGTTGCCGGTGCGAGCGCGGGCGGAGGACTGGCTGCCGGTGTCGCCCTGATGGCACGCGATAGGGGTGGCCCCAGGTTGGCGGGTCAGCTCCTGATCTATCCCATGCTCGATGACCGCAATGACACGATTTCCAGTCGCCAATTTGATGGCGTGGGTGTGTGGGACAGGACGAGCAACGATACCGGCTGGGACGCGCTCCTCGGCGACCGCCGCAAGACAGAGGACGTTTCCATCTACGCGGCGCCCGCCCGCGCTGAGGATCTTTCAAACCTTCCTCCCACTTTCATCGATGTGGCCTCCGCAGAGGTTTTCCGCGACGAGGACATTGCCTACGCTTCGAGCATTTGGGCGTGCGGGGGTGATGCCGAGCTTCACGTGTGGCCCGGAGGCTTCCACGGATTCGATATGTTCTTCCCGCAGGCCGCCCTCTCCGTCATGGCGCGGGAGGCCCGAACACAGTGGCTTCGACGCATTCTGGATGCCTGAACCCACGACCGGCTGCCCGTCATGTATTGCCGCAGCAGCCGGACTGGACCACCATTAAGTTCTCGAAGACCAAAGGTGGCGGGCGATAGTTATGCAAGGACTCGTGTGGCGCCTCAAAGCGCTTGATCCCCAAGCCTCGGAAAGCCTCAAGGTCATCACGTATTTCGACGCGCTGGTCAACAGCCGGGCGAATGCGGAAATGCTCATCCGCGGAGCGGCGGTACTGTGTGACTGTTCAGTTGGCTTTGCCATGGATGGCCGTTCCATATGCGTTGATGCCTCTGGCCAGAGGGTCCCCGAACAACAAGGTGAGTGGCCTTCCAAGGAGTTTGGTGCCGACGGGCGGGCATGGATTGAGCGCGCAAGCCCCGGGTTCGTCAATGATGAATTGATCCTGGAACGGCTCGCGATTGCACTGGGCATCTTTTGGGATCGAACGAGTCCCATAGCAGCCACGCGACGCGCAATCGAGACGATCATCAGCAGTGAGTCATCAATGGAAAGGCGCATGGAGGCGGCAGCCCTTCTGCACTTGGAGCGCAACGGCTCATACAGGGTTCACGTGGTCCCTGCTGTGATGCCGGTGCCGGGATCCTCGGCCGTAATTCACACGGCAGTCGGTGCGATCCGGGCATTCATTCGTCCGTCCATGGCGACTGCGCTACAGGATACGAGGGCAGGAATCGGCTTGGCCACAGTCCCGCAGGAGCTGGACAGATCTTGGCAGACAGCACTCCTGGCCCTCAGACTTACTAGCCCAGACCGCCCGATTCACACCGCGGACGACCTTGGCAGCCTCATTGTCCTTGCTGAAAGGGCAAGTGAGGCCACCCACGAACCGGCTGACGTTACGGCCTTGAAGCGGCTGATCGCAGAACAGCCCAAGGCATGGCGAATACTGGAAGCCATTGCTGAAGCCGGCAGCCTACGCGCCGTGGCGGGCCAGCTCAACCTGCATCACTCGAGTGTCCAGAACCGCGCAAGCGAGTTCACATACGCCCTGGGCTTCGACATTCGAACACCGCCAGGCCGCGTGCGGCTTACGCTGGCGCTTACTCTCTTCCTGCTTTCCACCAACAGATTCGACTAAGGGCAGTGAACCACGACGGCGGTGGGTAGCCCCGCGTGGGTGACCCGCCCCGGCACGTGGAAGAGGTCACTCTTCAGAAAGAAAATGACAAAGAGCAGAATGAACTCATGGTCAATGCTGCAGTGTCTGAAGGCCTTGCGGAGGGTGATCACCTTCTTGCTACTTCTGAGTGGAAAGCAGCGGCGATAGCGTTCGAGTCCGTGCTGGCTATTCAGGACGATCCTGGAGCGCATGATGGACTGGGCCGTGCACTCTGGTGGCTGCGCGACGTCGACCGTTCCATTGCGGAGCGGACCATTGCTTACGCCGGTTTTCGTCGGCTGGGCCAGGACTCAATGGCCTTCCGGTCGGCTTTATGGTTGGCGCGGGAATATGCCGATGCCTTGGGAAGCGAGGCGGTCAGCCGGGGCTGGCTTGCACGCGCGGAGAGCCTCGCATCCCGCTTGCCGGAGGGCGTGGAGAACGGCTGGATGGCGCTGACGCGAGGTCTGCTGCAGGCCGACCCGGCAGCATCTTACGACGACGCCCGTACCGCGCTTGGGGTGGCACGAAGCCGGGGTGACCCGGATCTTGAGGCCATGGCACTGGCACTCCTGGGCCTCGGAACGATAGCCTCCGGCAACGTACTGGACGGGATGACGTTGGTGGATGAGGCAATGGTGGTGGCAACCGCCGGCGAAGTTCATGACCAGATGATCTTTGGTGATGTGTGCTGCATGGTGACGCGTGCCAGCGAAGAGGCCTGCGATACCTCTCGACTCAGCCAATGGAACAAGACCCTCCTGCGTTTTATGGAGGGGACGGGCCACCCTGCACTGCTGGAATTCTGCGGCACTTGTTGCGCAGAGATCTTCCTTGCTTCCGGTGACATGGCAAATGCCGAGGGCTGGCTCACCAAGACGCTGCATGAACTGGATCAAGGCGGCCACCGTGCACGATGTGTTCACCCGGCTGCCAAGCTTGCTGAACTTCGCCTGCTACAGGGCAGGGTGGAGGAGGCAAACCGACTGCTCGCTGGCTTCGAGGATCGCCCGGACGCATTGCGGGCAACAGCGGCAGTCCGTCTTGCTGCAGGCGACACAGCCGTTGCTGCAGCATTGCTCCATCGCCGGATCCGCCGTGTTGGCAGCGGGCTGCTCATGGTCCCGCTACTCGCATTGCTCACCGAGGTCCAGTTGACACAAGGTGACCTTGGCCAAGCCAAAGCGACGGCCGAACGCCTTGATGAAGTCGCGGTCGAGACGCAGTGGCCTCGATCACTTGCTGCATCGCATCTCACGGCTGGTCGCGTCGCAGCGGCAGCCGGGGACGTTGCCTTGGCGCGCGAAAGGCTTGACGCAGCGATTTCCGTTTTTAGTGAGCTCGACATGCCTCTCGAAGCTGCGCGCGCCCATCTGTCGCTGGCCGAAGCCTTGCGTGATGCGGACCGGGACATGGCCGTTCATGAAGCTGGAGTGGCGCTCGCAACGTTCGACGTCGTTGGTGCTCTCGGTCTGGCAGATCAGGCCGCGGCGCTTCTTCGTGCCCTTGGCGGCCCCGCACGCACGGGCCCGAAGGATCTGGGCGTGTTGTCGCGGCGCGAACGCGAAGTGCTCACATTACTTGCCGAGGCCTTGACCAATACCGAGATTGCTGGTCGCCTTTTCATCAGTGCCAAGACCGCTGAGCATCACGTCAGCAGCATCCTCGCGAAACTCCAACTGCGCAGCCGCGGCGAAGCCGCTGCGTTCGCCCTGCGTCATTCCCGTGGGGAGTAGGGCCGAACAGGGCAGTTAATGGGGGATGTCCCCCATCCTTTCCCCGCGCCGTCGTCGCATGCTTTGACTATCCGCAAAGTCAGCAGTGGAGGTGCGGAATGAAGCAACAACGAACGGTGGGTAACGTCCTCAGGCGTGAAATCGCCGTAACCGTCCATGACTATGCCATGGTCCCCGCGGACACTGTTTTCGATGTCCTCGCCAATCTGCCGAACCACATGGAATGGGGAGGAGCCGAGGCCTCGACACTTCTGTCGTTGCAAGCCCCGATAGGACTGGCAACGGTCGGAACCGAGTTCACTTCCACGGCCGAGGACCGGATTTGCCGGATGCAGGACTCGTCGGTGGTCACAGAAGCCCTGCGTCCCCGGACGTTTGAGCGGGTGACGGAGTCCGCGTTGGAGTCCAAAAAGCATGGAACCAGGGCTGGTTGGCTCCTGGTTCACCGCTACGAGATCGAGTCGAAGGTGGACCAAAGCGAGATCACCTACACGTGCCGGCTGGTCCGGGCCAGTGGGCTGCCAGGCATGCTGTCGATGTTTGGATTTCCACTTCTGCGCTCATTCGCCACACGGGCGTGGGCGCGGGCAAATAGGGGCGGGTTGCGCCGCCTCATCGCTGCGGCGGAAGCCGCACCGCGGGACTAAGCCCGCAATAAGAGAACGAAGGAGCAAGGCAATGGCAAAGCTATCGATTGATGACGAGAGCGCGCGCGTCGAGCGCATGACAGGTTACGAGGGCCGATACCGGGAGGCCGACGGTTACACCATCGCGTTTGAGAGGTTTGAAGAGGGAGGCGACTTCACTCCGTTCTATAAAGGGCTGCCGGATGACCGGTGCCAAAGCCATCACTGGGGATACGTCGTGAAGGGCAGACTCACCATGCACATGCCTGATGGGGACGAGATTGTCCACGCTGGCGAGGCGTACTACACGCCGCCCGGGCACACGGATGAGCTTGATCCAGGGACCATTCTGGTGGAGTTCAGCCCTACGGAGGAACTCGCACGCACCTTGGCCGTTGTTGAGAAGAACCTGCAATAGCCGCCGTCAGGATTCCAGCACGCGCTTCAGGTTTTGGACAAAGACCTTGTTTCGCCGGGGAACCATGTATGCCATCATCGGGGTCATGAGCACCTTGAGCCCGCTGGGTTGCATCTCTACGCCTCGAGTGAAGCGAGCGCCCTCCCCGGCTGGCTCCACCGTATAAGTGATGCGTGGCTGCAGTCCGGCGAAGTCCGCTCGATATTGCAAACGCGAGCCGTGCTTGACGTCCAGTGCTGTGAATGTGCCGTCGGTCTTGCCCATGAAGGGTTTGAAGTTCAGCGGGTATGTCTTGCCGACGATTGGGACAGGGTCGGTTTGCTCAGGCACGCTGGCAATGTCAACGTGCCAGTTCGGTTCGTTGCGAAGGTCCGCCACGTACTGGAAGACCTCCTCCGGTGTCCGTGCGATGACAACGCTCTCTGCAGATTTGATCATGGCTACGTGGCGCCCTTCGCTTCCAACTTCTTTAGTCCCATTCGCAGGGAGCCTGCCACCGGGGCGCCCCGGGTCACAACGATCATGAAGGTGGCTAATCGCCCCATCAAACTGGTGGGCTTACGGTTCCACGTGACGTGAATGCGTGAACCGCCAGACTCGCCGGGTGTGATTCGCGCGCTGACGTAGCTTCCCGGCGCGCAGAAATTACTCTCCTGCACAGTCCACTTCACTTCGTCGGGATTTGCCCAGTCGTAGTGTTCCTTGGCCCAAATCACGCCACCGGGAGCTTTGCTTCCTTCCCTGATGTCCGCAAAGGTGTCGCCCACCTGGTAAACCTCGTACATGGGTGGGTAGATACCTGGCCAGATCTCCGGCCGGCGTGGGCTAAAGTCCAGCAAGGCCTCCCGTACCTTCCCCGGTGGGACGACGGAATCCAGATCCACTTCCACTTTTGGCATGTCAGCTTCCTCACCTGATGCTTCCAGTGTGGTCGTTTCTCTTGGGCGTGCAAGGGGTTTAGTAGGGGCTAGCCGCCAGCCTGGCTGAGCACGCCGACGTCCTTCGGCGAACCCACTGAGCCTCGCCGCACGAGCCGCGCCTCCAACGGTGGTCCGGCGGGTGAGGAAGATTTCCTGCCCTCAATCTGCCGGATCAACGCGGTGGCGGCAGCCATTCCCATGTCGTAGACGGGCTGCGCGATGACGGTGAGCGGGGGAGTGGTGAGACGGGTCCAGGCGAAATCGTCGTACATGAGGAGGGATACATCCGAGGGGATGGAGAGGCCGGATTCCTGGATGGCCTCCACAACGCTCAAGGCGATGAGGCCGTCGGAGGCGATGATGGCCGTGGCAGCATCCGGCCCCTTCAGCAGGTCGCGGGTGATCCGCATGATGGAATCGGCGTCACCGGCATTAAGGCGAACCAGGTCTATCGGCTGGCTGAGGCCTTCCTCTTCGAAGGCACGGCGGATTCCCTCGAGGCGGTCCGAGATCTGCGAGGAATCCAACGTCATCCCCGCCACGTAAGGCCCGTCAGTCCGAACGGTTGAGACGAACGCGATTCGTCGATGGCCTGCCTCGATAAGGTACTTGGTGGACTCGTAGGAGATGGTGCCCATATCCACGGCGAACGTCTCGACGTCGAGTCCTTCGGCGGCGCGGTCCAGCAGGACCAAGGGCCGGCCAGAGTCGCGGACCTCCTTCAGGTGTGAGGTTTCAACGGATGAGGCCGGAGCCACGATCAGCCCGTCAACGCGCTTGTCCAGAAGCACCTGGACGGCGTCCACCTCGGCGGCCCGTTCTTCATCGGTGTTGATCAGGATGACGTTGTAGCCGCTCTTCTTGGCGGTGTCGGTGATGCCCCTGGTAGCCAGGCCGAAGTGCGGGTTTTCGATATCGCCCACCACCACGCCAATGGTGTTGGATTTGCCCGTGTTCATGCTGCGCGCAAGCTCGTTGGGGCGGTAGCCAAGCCCTTCGGCAGCGGCGAGAACCCGCTCACGGACGTCGTCGCTGACTGCGCCATAGTTGCCCAGGGCGCGCGCGGCTTGGGCCTTGGAGACTTGCGCCGCTTTGGCGACGTCGGCAACTGTCACGTCCCGCCGTCGGGATCCATCAGTACTCATGTTCACCTTTCAGAAGTGGTGTTGACGCGGCTTGTGACTTCCGCTACATTTTCAATCAATCGATGTGAGTCCGGTCTCAATCCTAGGGGCTGAGACCGGACTCAACAAGACCCCGCATCGAGTAAGACCCAAAAAGCGGCCCCGGACAGCACCGCTGGCCCTCCCCACGATTGGACAACGCTGTGATCAAACTGAACTTCCGCCCGGCAGCGCTCGCAGCAGCAGCCTTGGCGGCCATCCTCGCCCTCTCCGGCTGCGGTGGATCCTCCGCCGGGACCTCAAGCTCGGCCGAGAACCCCTATGGCCTGATCGAACCCGGCACCATCCGCGTCGCCAGCCTGGGCGACTCGAAGCCTTACACCTTCACGGACGCCTCGGGTAACTTCACCGGCTTCGATGTAGAACTCTTCAAGGACGTGGCTCACCGTGCCGGCGTAGACAAGGTTGTCTTCACCGGACAGGACTTCTCCGGCCTGCTCGCAGCCGTGTCCAATGGCCAGTTCGACGTGGGCGTCGCGGCCATTGGCATCACGGACAAGCGCAAGGAAACCGTTGACTTCTCCGACGGCTATTTGGCCGGCTACCTGACGGTCATCACCACCAAGACATCAGGCATCAAGGACGTCAACGGCCTGTCCGGCAAGCGCCTGGGCGTCGTCCAGGGCACGCTCCAGGAAGCGTACGCGGTCAAGAACTTTACCTCCGCCCAGCTGGTCCGCTTCCCGGACAACAACACCGCAATCTCCGCCGTCAACAGCGGCGCAGTGGACGCCCACTTCCTGGACTACGAGGCAGCCAAGGCGTACCAGGAGCAGTTCGGACTGGTCAGTGCAGCTGACATCCCGTCCTTCGACGCCCCGGCAGGCTTTGCCATTGCCAAGAACAAGCCCGCCTTCAAGGAAGCCTTGAACAAGGGCCTCGCCGCAGCCATGGAAGACGGCACCTGGAAGAAGCTCTACCAGAAGTGGTTCCCGGGCTCGCCGATGCCTGAGCAGTACCTGCCCAAGGCCGAGCAGACCTCCAGCCCGTCGCCAACGGCTGCCAAGTAGCGCAGCCGCCTACTCAACAACAAGGCCGGGCGGGCCACACCCGCAGCCCGCCCGGCCATCCCGAAAAACCAACAAACGTCTGAGAGCACTCAATGGATTGGCTCAATACCATCAGCCGCACGTTCTTCGATGTCGATTCGATGATCGAAGTACTGCCCCAACTCCTGGGAGTTGGACTCCTCAACACCCTGATCATCTCCATCGCAGCAACCATCCTCGGCGTAGTGATGGGCATGGTGGTGGCCGTCATGGGGATCTCGCGGTCCAAGTGGCTGCGTATCCCGGCCCGGATCTACACGGACCTTTTCCGTGGCCTGCCCGCAATCCTCACCATCCTCCTGATCGGCCAGGGTTTTGCGCGGTTCAGCCAGTCAGTGTTTGGACCCTCGCCCTACCCGCTGGGAATCATCGCGCTGAGCCTGATCGCCAGCGCCTACATTGGAGAAATCTTCCGTGCCGGTATTCAGAGCGTGGACAAAGGCCAAGGCGAGGCATGCCGCGCCCTGGGCATGAGCTACTCAAAGTCCATGGCGCTGGTAGTGGTGCCGCAAGGCGTACGCCGGGTACTGCCGGCCCTGGTGAACCAGTTCATTGCAATCGTCAAAGACTCTTCGTTGGTCTACTTCCTGGGGCTTCTGGTCAGCGAACGTGAACTGTTCCGCGTGGGCCAGGACGCAGCAGTGCTCTCAGGCAATCTCTCACCGCTGGTCATGGCAGGCATCTTCTACTTGGTGATCACCGTGCCACTGACCCACCTGGTCAACTACTTCGACAACAAGTTCCGCACCGGTCGCCGCCGTCCCACAGCCCCAACCAGCGGGCTGAAGGAAGTCAAGGAACTCGACGCGGCATCGCCGCTCATCACCGGGAGCAACACGTGAACCTCACAAGCAGCAGCAATACTGCCAGCAGCAGCACCAGCACCAACATGTCAGCGGCCAAGTCAACCGCCAAGGACACGTCAACCTCAGCCGACGTCCAGACGTTCCACGGCTCCAGCCTGGAACTGCGGAACCTGACCATGGCTTATGGCGACGTCGAGGTACTCCGCAACGTCAGCCTTACCGTGGCCCCAGGAACCACCACGTGCATCATCGGTCCGTCCGGTTCCGGCAAGTCCACTCTCCTGCGCGGCGTCAACCGCCTGCACGAACCCAAGAGCGGGGACGTGCTTCTGGCCGGCGAAAGCGCCCTCAAGGTCAAGCCGGACATCCTCCGCGCACGCATCGGCATGGTGTTCCAGCACTTCAACCTCTTCCCGGACCACACAGCCCTGGAGAACGTGGCCCTCGCGCTGTGGAGCGTCAAGGGAATGTCCAAGAAGGAGGCACGGGAACGCGCCCAGCGCCGGCTCGCGGAAGTGGGCCTCGCCGAACGCGCCGACCACCGGCCCCGCGACCTCTCCGGCGGGCAGCAGCAACGCGTCGCCATCGCCCGGGCGCTTGCCATGGAACCCGAAGTCATGCTCTTCGACGAAGCCACCAGCGCGCTGGACCCGGAACTCGTCAAGGGTGTTTTGAACCTCATGGCAGGCCTCGGACGGCGGGGGATGACCATGCTGGTGGTCACCCACGAGATGGGCTTTGCCCGCAAGGTTGCTGATCAAGTGGTCTTCATGGATGAAGGCGAAGTTGTGGAGGTCGGCACCCCGGCCGAGCTCTTCGACAACCCACGCAGCGAACGCCTGCAGCGCTTCCTTTCGGAAGTCCTGTGATGGGTCAGGTAGCAGCGGCACCGATCCGGACCGCCGTCGTCGGGTTTGGCGTCTCGGGCAAGGTCTTCCACGCCCCGCTGATCGCAGCAGATCCGAACTATTCACTGGATGTCATCGTGACGGCGGACCCGGAGCGGGCCACTGAGGCCGCCCGGCTCTACCCGCAAGCACGCATCGTGCCCACCCCGGAGGAGATGTTCGCCCTTGCCGGCGACCTCGATCTTGTGGTGCTGGGAACGCCGCCGCTCACGCACCTCGAGCTTGGTGCCACGGCCATCGCCTGCGGCCTGAACGTTGTGGTGGACAAACCTTTCGTCACCAGCGTCGCCCACGGTGAGGAACTGGCCACACGCGCGTCCGACGCCGGTGTGCAGCTAACGGTCTTCCAGAACCGCCGGTGGGACGCCGACTTCCTGACGCTGCGGAAACTGCTGCAGGAAGGGGCGCTGGGCGAAGTACGGACTTTTGAGTCACGTTTTGAATGGTGGCGGCCCGAAGGCTTCGGGAACTGGCGCGATACATCCACGCTGGCCGAAGGCGGTGGCATCCTTCACGACCTGGGCGCCCACTTGATCGACCAAGCCATCCAGCTGTTCGGACCTGTGGAGGAAAGCTACGGCGAAACCGCAAACCATGGCCCCCATCCCGGCGCGGCAGACACAGAGGCCTTTGTTTCCCTGCTCCACGAGTCAGGCGTGCGGTCCCGGCTGTGGATGAACGGCATGGCGGCCCAGGTTGGCCCACGGTTCCACGTCCTCGGATCAAAAACCGGGTATACCAAGTGGGGACTCGACAGTCAGGAACCCGCGCTCGCAGCCGGTGTCACGCCGTCGGAGGCTTCTTATGGCATTGAACCCCAGGAGTCTTGGGGGCTTCTGGGAGTGGACGGTTCGGCTACACCCGTTCCTGCAGAAAAGGGCGCCTACCCACAGTTCTACGCAGAACTGGCAGCCTGCCTCCGTGGGCAAGGGCGGCTCCCCGTAGCTCCGGGCGAGGCGCTTGAAACCCTCAAAATCATCGAAAGCATCCACGCCTTCGCGTAAGCGCAAGAGCGTCCCCAGCATCCACAAGCACGAAAGAAAGGGAGAACTATGTCCTCCACCAAGCACGTCGCCGTCATCGGGGGCGGCATCCTGGGCGTTTCCACCGCCGTTCACCTGCTCCGCGGGGGAGCATCCGTGACGCTGCTGACCGAGCAGGGCATGGCCAGCGAGGCCACGGGCCGTTCACTGTCCTGGCTCAACTCAGCCGGCGAAAGGTCCACCCCCTACCACCAGCTGCGGCTGGCCGGCGTCGATCGGTACCGGACTCTGTTCGCGGCCGATCCCACCCGCGAATGGCTGCAGTTCGGCGGAGGCCTCATGTGGAACGCGGAAGGCCAGCGCGAGGTGACCGAGGCTCGCCATGCTTACGAGCAGTCCATTGGCTACGACTCCAAGCTTCTCGCCCCTGAAGAGATCGCATCGGTGACGCCCGGCATCGACGCCAGCGCTGTTCCCGAGAACGCCATCTTTAACCCCGGCGAAGGCTGGGTCAGCCTGCCGGACCTGGTCAACTTCCTGATGGAGGAATTCCACGCCCTCGGCGGCCGGCTCATCCTCAACGCCGGAAAAGTCCAAGTGACGCTCGACGGCGGCAAGGCCACCGGCGTCGAGACTGCTTCCGGCGAGACCCATCCAGCCGATGCCGTCCTCGTGGCATGCGGCGCAGCAACGCCCGCCGTCGTGAAGCCGCTCGGTGTGGAAATCCCCAATGGTTCCCCGGTGTCCATGCTGGTGGTCACCAAGCCCGTGGAGCACCAGGTGAAGGCAGTGATGAATACGCCACGTGCCGCCGTTCGTCCCAACCCGGGCAACACGTTCGCCCTGGACCACGACTGGTACGAAGACCGGATCACCGAACACGCCGATGGTTCCTTCAGCATCCCCGATGAGGTTGTCCAGGAACTGGCCGACGAATCCTCCAAGCTGATTGCCGGCAACCCGGAACTCAAGCCTGCCTCCTGGAAAATTGGCTACAAGCCCATCCCCGGCGATGGTGAGCCCGTCTTCGGTGAACTGGGCCAAGTACCCGGCTGTTTCGTAGCGTTCACGCACTCGGGCGCCACGTTGGGACTCATTGCAGGTGAACTGCTGTCCGGAGAGATCCTGACCGGCAACAAGCACCCCATGCTGGCAACATTCCGGCCCGGACGTTTCTCCTGACGGTTACCCCCTTAATAAGTCGCCTTAACAGTCGCCTTAACAAGGGCCAACGGCCCCGATACGCCATCTGCATAAGCGTGTCGGGGCCGTTGGAGTTTTTGGGAAAGTGTCCGCCGGGACTGATCGGGCTGGGGGAAAGGAAACCGATCAGTCCCGGCGGGGGCTCTTTGTACAGGGTGCTACTTGGTGGTTTCGGTGCGTTGGGTGCCGGTGAAGGCGAAGGCGATGGTGCTGGTGGCGCCTTGGAAGGTGTCGTTCGCGGTGGTGGGGAACGCGGTGGTGACTTTGAGGTAGTCGGTTTTGGCCGGGGCCAGGGCGGTCAGGTTGTTCAGGACTTTGTTCGCGGTGATGACAGGGGCGGCGGCCATGACGGTGGTTTTGGTGCCGGTGCAGGTGTAGGGGGCTGCGGCGCCGGTCCAGGCGACGGAGCAGTTCTCGATGGTCAGCTGCAGGCCGTTGGTGGGGTCGGTGGTGAGCAGCGAGGCGGTGGCGCCGGCGGTGGTGGTGAGGGTGACGTTGTTCAGGTCCGAGTTGCCGGTGTTGGCCAGGGTGACGAGCTTTTCGACTTTGTCTCCGGGCAGCAGGCCTGCGATGGGGACGTTGAGGGTGTTGTTGGCGCCGGTGCCCAGGGCGATGGTGACGGTGCCGGCGGTGACTTGCTGGCTGGCCGAGGTGGAGGAGGTGAACGCGCCGTAGGTTCCCATGCCGGCGACGGCGGCTGCGGTGCCGAGCAGTGCGACGGAAGCGAGGACCTTGCCGGAGGTGGTCTTGAGGCTGATGGCCATGGGAATCAGTGTCCTTTCGGGAGGCCACCGCTTCCGGCCGGCCGTTTCATCTGCCGGCCCTGAGTGGCTGACAAGAAACACTGTGCCGGGCCCGGATCAAGAACCACTCCTGCAATCCATCAACACTTGCTCAGGAAAAGATCAAGGGATTTGAGCAGTTTTGAAGAAGCCCGGCGATGGGCCCCGATCTATCGTTGAAATATCCGAAAGATTTCCAGCAGCGAGAGGGGCCTGCCATGACGGAGACCGGAACTACCAAGTCCTACGACGGATTCACCGAGGACGAACGCGCCGCGATGAAGGAGCGTGCGCAGGAGCTCAAAAAGACCAGGAAGGCTTCCAAGGCCGACGGCGAGAGCGATGTCCTGGCGAAGATCGCCGAAATGCCGCCGGCAGACAAAGCCATTGCGCAGCGACTCCACGCGCTGATCCGGGAGCACGCGCCGGAACTTTCCCCCAAGACCTGGTACGGAATGCCCGCGTATGCCAAAGACGGGAAGAACATCGTGTTCTTCAAGAGCGCCGACAAGTTCAAGAGCAGGTACGCCACTCTCGGCTTCGAAGAGAGTGCGATGCTCGATGACGGCAGCATGTGGCCAACATCGTATGCCCTGACTGAGCTCACCCCGGAGCTTGAAGCAACGATCGTCGAGCTGATCAAGAGGGCGGTCGGCTAGCGGAGCGGAACCGGCGACGACGGCGACCCTCACCCTGGTAGGTGACGGCCGCCGTCGTACTCGTTTGATGCAAAACCAGCCTAACTTGGCGGCTGATCCGGCTGATGCGTTGGGTCTGGATGTGGTGGAACGGGACCAGGATCCGGAACCGGAAGCGGCCCGGGCGTCGGATTTGGATCCGGAATAGGGCTGGGCGGGAACGGGGTAGTGGGATCCGGTGGTGGCTGGACCGGTCCCGGTTCCGGCGGGAACGGCTCAGGTTCGTGAGTCGGAGGAAGCGTCATCATCTCTCCTTTGGAACTCGAATTGGTCTTTCTCAGCCTAGTGATTATGTGGGCAGAGTCCAGAGCTCACTGGTCGCGTTGATGTGCCACGAAAAAAGTCTTTCAAAAAAGTTCGTACCTCGCGTAACCCTTTGGGGTACCCCGACGATTACGTCTTTGAAAGGGCCGAGCTGGAATTTGTCCCCCATCATGTTCCAGCTCGGTTCTTCTCTTTCCTGATGAGATTTTTTGAGGGACATGAGGGGCCATCCTTGGGGTGGCCCGGTTGAGCAGATACCCTTGGTGGGTTGCCCGTCGAGCCAAGGCGGACGACCTGGCTCCAAGCCCCGGACCTGCCGCCGATCGAAAGTCTCTTTACTGTGACCGACGCATTGACCGACGAAGCGCTTCATGCGCTCAAGGGCAATAACGCGGAACTGTTCAGCGCCGTCTACCAGGCGTACGCCGGACCGGTTCTCGGCTACCTGACCGCTAAAGGCGTCTCAGATCCCGAGGCCATCACACAGGACGTGTTCCTTGCTGTCCTGCCCCGATTGGATGAGATCCGGGGAGGAGCAGGCGGATTACGGACCTTCGTTTTTTCCGTGGCCCACGCCCGCATGGTAGATGAGCATCGGAAGCAAAGCAGGGCCCCGGAACACCACGAGTTCGAGCCGGAGCGCGATCCCCGCGAATCGGGTTCTGCAGAATCAGAGGCAATGGGCCTGCTGGCTCCCCACGAGGTCATGAGGCTCCTGGATTACCTCGGGGACGATCAACGGGAGGTGTTGGCCCTCCGGATCGTGGCTGGCCTGACCGTGGAGCAGGTGGCCGACATCATGGGGAAATCCGCCGGCGCGGTAAAGCAACTGCAGCGCAGGGCTTTGATGACGCTCCGTGAGCATTCGGCAGTAAAGGAATACGTGTCCTCATGACATACAGGGATATGGAACGCAAAGATATCGTCGACGAGCTCCTGCTCGACGCCGGGTCCACTGACGCGCCCGGCCTTCGGCAGGCACTGCTCTCCATGCGTTCCTTCGCGGACCTCCCGGCACCTGCTCCGAGCGAGGCGCTGGCCACGATGTTCGCTGGACCTCACGATGAAGTCAGCAAGCGCCGTTGGCAACACAAGCACCGCACGGCTGTGGTGAGCGTTGCCGTTGTTGCGGCCATGGGATTCGGCGTGAGTGGTGTGGCCGCTGCCAGCTCCGGTTTCACCCGCACGCCTGCGTTCGTTGATGAGCTGCTGGGTAATTTCGCTCCGCAACCTTCTGCCGCAGCGCCCGAGCTGCCCACGCCTGATGCTCCGAAGGTCAGCACCGAACCAGCGCCCTCAGGGGATCCCGCCGCCCTCCCGCCAGCCACCGAATCGCCTGCGGTGTCGCGAACTCCAGAGACTTCCGACGCTGCTGTGCCGTTAGGCCAAGCGCCTGTCCAGCCAGCACCTGGAGCGCAGCCAGCGCCTGAGGCGCACCCGGCCGACGTCGGAAACGTCCCGGTTTCGGGCGCGGCCGGCGAGCCTCCCCGTGCCGGCAAGGCGAAGCCTCCCGAAGCCGAGCCTCGGGAGGCAAAGCTTGAGGCAAAGCTTGGGCAGGCGGGGTTTGAGCCAACGCTCCCCGACGTTGTTGAACCAACCGCCGCGCCGACTGCAACGGCTAAGCCCGCCCCCGCCCACGGTAATAAACCCAGCCAGGCACTCCCATCGCTGGGCGAGAAGCCGGCTCACGAGCAGTTCCAGTCCTTCGTGGACAAGCTGAAACAGTGGTTGAGAGGCGCGGGACACTAAGCTTGCTTCATGATGCATGTCAACGATCCGGCCGTGGTGGAACGATTGATGCGAACAAAAGGATGCTGGGCAATCGTTGGCCTCAGCAACAATGAGTGGCGCTCCGCATACGACGTCTCCTTGTACGTTCGCGATCGCATGGGCATGGAGATCATCCCCGTGAACCTCAAGGGCGAGGATGTCCATGGCGAAAAGGGATACAAGTCGCTCGCGGATATTCCGGCCGAGAAACACCCCATCGACGTCGTGGACTGCTTCGTCAACTCCCAGCGGGTGGGCGCTGTTATTGATCAGGCAATCGCCATCGGTGCCAAGGCTGTGTGGCTGCAGCTGGGCGTCTTTGACGACGACGCCGTCCAGCGCGCCAGGGATGCAGGTCTGGACGTCGTGGTCAATTCCTGCCCGGCGCGCGAAGGCTGGCATTACGGCCTGTAATCCCCAAGGTGATTCCTTTGCTAATCTGCAGCTGACTCATTCTTTTAGCCTTGGGGGACGGCCATGTGTGGCGACCATTCAGCGGTGCCCATTTCCACGCCAGCTTCCACACCAGCCAGGCGGGCCGTCTTAGGAGTATTCGGCGCTTCGCTCGTTGCCGGTTTGAGTGCCTGCGCTGCATCTGAAACCACGACGTCGGAGCTGCCGCCTGGTTCCGCGTCTGCGTCGCCCGAGGTGCCGGGCCCGAACGGCGGGTTGTCCGTCGGCGGCGAGGTGCCGCCGTCCTACAGTGCAGCGCCCACCCCAACGCCCACCGCCACGAAGCGGATCCGGCGAACGTTCATCCCGGACTACCAGCTGCCGCCGATCGTTGGCGGCCTTGCGCCAGTGATCACCAAGATCGAGACCAAGCACCCGGTAGTGTTCCTGACGATCGACGACGGCAACATCAAAACTCCGGAATCGGTCAAGCTCATGACCGACTACGACTACCCGGCTTCCCTGTTCCTGACCAAGAACACGATCGCGGACAACCCCGTCTTCTTCGACGCCTTTAAGGCGCAAGGCAGCCTCGTGGAGAACCACACCGTTACGCACAACATCAATATGGTGCGGCAGTGGGGCTACCAGCAGCAGTTGAACGACATCGTGGGCATGCAGGACTATGCGTTTCAACATTACGGCCGGCGTCCCACGCTGTTCCGGCCCCCGGGCGGAGCCTACTCCAATGTCATGCGCCAGGCGGTTGCGGCCGCTGGAATGAAGGCGATCATCACGTGGGAGGCCAAGGCGAACGCCGGAAAAATGGACTACCAGGTTGGTAACTCCCTGCGTCCCGGCGACATTGTGCTGATGCATTTCCGTGCCGAGTTTGCCGCGGACCTCGCTGCGTTCCGTGCTGCACAGTTGGCCGCGGGCCTGGAAGTGGTGCTGCTGGAGGACTTCCTGGGCGTGGCGTAGGGCTGCCGGGAGGCCCGCTCTAGTAGTGGTGACGGGCCGCGAGGATCACGATCTGTTCATCTTCCACGGCGTAGACCAGCCGGTGTTCCTCCGTGATACGCCGTGACCAGTAGCCGGCCAGTTGATGCTTGAGGGCTTCGGGCTTGCCAATGCCTTCGAACGGCGTCCGAAGACATTCATTGATGAGCAGGTTGATTCGTTTGATTATGGCCTTGTCGTTCTTGATCCAGTATTGGTAGTCGGACCAGCCGTTCTCTGTGAAGGCTGTCCTCATTCGGCCAATGGCCGCTCTGCTGCTGTCCCTGCCCTGTGCTGGGCAATGCTCTCAAGCAGGTGCGCTGCGTTGGCTGGCGTCCGCAACAGATATGCGGTTTCTTCCAGCGCTTCAAAATCGGCCAGCGACATAAGGACAGCGCTGCCCTTCTTCGAAATGATCTCTACGGGCGCGTGATCGGCGTTTACCTGCTCAATGAGCGGAAACAGCCGCGCCCTTGCTTCAGATGCTGTTATTGCCATGGTCAATTCTCCCTAGTTGTACTAAATATCGTACAAGAATGTCTCCTTCACTGCACGTCCTCATCGTGCCTGGGGCCCGTCTAGATGATCCGCTGCGCGTTAGACGACTCCTAGCAGCGAGTGCGCAGCGGGGCATCGAAACGGGGACGAGGTCAGCGCCGAAAAAGAGGGCCGGGTAAGCTCACCTCCATGGATGTTTCCCAGCTCCGCCAGATCTGCCTGGGCTTTCCCGGGGCCTTTGAAGACTTCCCGTTCGGACCTGAAACGTCTGTGTTCAAGGTGCGTGCCGCCGTCGCTGGTGGAGCGCGGCACGAGGCCAAGATGTTCGCGCTTTCCGCCATGGATCCTGACAACTGGTCCGTGAGCCTGAAGTGCGAGCCCGCGTTGGCGGAGCAACTCCGCGCAGCGCATCCCGAGATCACTGGTGCCTGGCATATGAACAAGACACATTGGAACGGCGTGCGACTGGATGGAGCCCTTCCCGATGACATGATCCGGGACATGGTGGAGGACTCCTATGATCTGGTGGTGGCTACGCTGAGCCGCAAGCAGCAGGAACAGCTCGGCTGGGCGCGACTCGCCAACCGCCCTGGCCTCTGAAGCCGGAATGCCCCGGGCCTGACACGGCGTCGCACCCTCTCCCCACGCCGCTGACATGGGGCTAGATTGATAGTGCAAGCCAACGGGCGCAGCTGAGGCTGGTCAGGAGCGGGTTGATGCTGGATCAGGGAACTTTGGACCACTTATGGAACTTTGGCGATCCGGCAGCGTCCGAAGCCAGGTTTCGTGCAGCAATGCTGGAGGAAATCTACGACGCCGATGAGCGCGCTGAGCTGGCAACCCAGCTTGGCCGGGCCATCGGTTTGCAGGGCCGGTTGGAGGAAGCCGATGCGCTCCTTGACGGAATCGACGGCGACGAACCCACCGTGGGCGTGCGCGTCCTCCTGGAGCGCGGCCGGGTTTTGAATGCCGGCGGGCACGCTGCGATGGCAGTGCCGCTCCTGGAGCAGGCGGCGGAGTTGGCTGACCACCTTGGTGAGGAATTCCTGGCTGTGGACGCGCTGCACATGCTCTCCATTGCGGACGCCGCCCACGCCGAAGCCTGGATGCGCAGCGCCGTCGAATACGCCTCCACGGCCCATCATGAGCGAACCAAGCGATGGATGATTGTTTTGCACGCAAGCCTCGGTTGGTTTCTGCACGGTAACGGGCGCTTCACCGAGGCCATGGTGGAGTTCCAGTTGGCCGAACAATGGGCGGAACGACTGGGAACTGAGCGGCAAAAGCTGCTCGCGCGGGAAGCGATTACCGAGTGCGGAAAAGCCCTTGCGGAGGGTCCGTAGAAAGATCACGCTTTGACAAATGTTGATCGAAACTACCGAGAAATATTGATTTTCGATCATTCGTGGTGAAGTATGTCACACGAAGGTTGGCGCTGCAGAGTGGCCAACCCAGACTGTCCGACTTTCCGGCCGCCTGCCGCAACAGTCGACATTACGAGTCACTGGAGGGTTACGAAAATGAACGTTCAGCACCAGTCCCTTGGCCGCCGCGGATTCCTCCGCGGGGCACTCGCAGC
Organism: Arthrobacter sp. 2762; assembly: GCF_040548745.1. NCBI lineage: Bacteria > Bacillati > Actinomycetota > Actinomycetes > Micrococcales > Micrococcaceae > Arthrobacter > Arthrobacter sp. 2762. Next base: position 361,081 of record NZ_JBEPSI010000001.1, on the reverse strand, counting down.
TGCGGTGCTCGTCCCCATGGGGGGATCCATTGCGTCCTGTGCAGCAGGTGGTGGCGGAACCACTGCCGGGCCCACGGGCGCTGTCTCCGATACCAACCCCTTTGGCATGGCGGACAAGTCCACCGTTGACGCCGTGATCTTCAAAGGCGGCTATGGCATCGACTACGTCGATTTCGCCGGAAAGGCCTTCGAAAAGGCCCACTCGGGTTCCACCGCCAAGATTGCCCCGTCAACGGATATCGCGCAGGAGCTCCAGCCGCGCTTCGTCGGTGGCAACCCGCCGGACCTGATCGACAACTCCGGTGCCAAGGCCATCGGCTTCAGCACCATCCTGGCCCAGCTCGAGGACCTCACCAGCGTGGTGGAGGCCAAGAACCTTGAAGGCAAGGTCATCAAGGACACCCTGTACACCGGCGTGCTCGCTCCCGGGACATTCGAGGGCAAGCTGGCCGCCCTGAACTATGTGCTCACCGTTTACGCCATGTGGTACTCGGACTCCCTGCTCAAGGAAAACGGCTGGACCGTCCCCAAGACCTGGGATGAAATGTACGCGCTCGGCGAGCAGGCCAAGGCCAAGGGCAAGTACCTGTTCCTCTGGGGCAAGGAAGCTGCCACGTACTACCAGGAAATGGCGATCGCTTCCGCTATCAAGGAAGGTGGCGACGACGTCCGGCTGGCGTTGGAGAACCTCAAGGCAGACTGCTGGTCGCACCCGGCCATTCAGTCGGTCTTCACCGCTTTGGACAAGATCGTCAAGGCGGGCTACTTCAAGCCCGGCGGTTCGGGAACGCAGTTCACGGCTGCCCAGGCCCAGTGGAGCAATGCCCAGGAAGCAGTGTTCTACCCGTCCGGTTCGTGGATCGAAAACGAGATGAAGGACCAGACCAAGGCGGACTTCAAGATGACGGGTGCGCCGGTGCCTTCAGTGAGTGCGAGCCCCAAAAAGCCGTACGCCTCGCTGCACAGTGCAGCCGGCGAGCCCTACGTGGTTCCGTCCCAGGGCAAGAACGTTGCCGGCGGCAAGGAATTGCTCCGCGTCATGCTCTCCAAGGAAGCTGCTACCAACTTCGCCAAGACCAAGCTTGCTCCCACGATCGTCAAGGACACCGTCCCGGCCGATGGCTTCGGTTCCACGGCCTTGGTCTCGCAGACAAAGCTGCTCAGCGATGCAGGGGAGAACATCTACACCTGGAACTTCATCGACCTTTACGGCACCAACAAGGACCAGCTCGTCGTCTGGAACACCTTCCTCGATGGCAAGTCGGACGTCCCGACGCTGACCTCGGCCCTGCAGAACATCACCGACAAGGTCCGCAACGACAGCTCGGTCAAGAAGATTGAAGTGAAGTGACGGTAGTGAAAACCAAGCAGAGCCGGAACGACGACGGCCTGGCCGCCGTCGTTCCGGCCATGGCCCCACCGGTTGTGGTGAGGCGCCGGCGCAAGCCGCTGACGTGGGACAAGATCAGCTTCTTCGCGGTGTTCCTTGGCCTGCCGCTGGCTATCTATCTCTTGTTCGTGATCTGGCCGTTCATCCAGGCCTTCGGGTATTCCCTGACGGACTGGTCGGGTTTTTCGCCCACACAGAACTTCATCGGCTTTGAGAACTACGCCAGGATCTTCTCGGACGACATCTTCATGAAGGCCATGGGGAACAACATCCTCCTGGTCATCGTGCTGCCAATCGTCACCATCATCCTGAGCCTGGTGCTCGCTACCATGGTGACCGTTGGCGGGAGCAGCAAGGGCCAGATCAAGGGCCTGCGCAATTCCAGCTTCTACCGTGTTGTTTCGTTCTTCCCGTACACCATTCCTGCCATCGCAATCGGCATTATGTGGGGCCAGATCTATGATCCGTCCGGCGGCCTGCTCAACGGGATCCTGACCGGCATGGGCCTGGACCAGTTCAAGAGCTTCGCGTGGCTCGGCGATAAAAACACGGCCATGATTGCCACCATGTTCGTGATTGTCTGGGGCTTCGTTGGCTTCTACATGGTCCTGTTCGTGGCCGGTATCAAGGGCATTCCTGCTGAGCTGTTCGAGGCCGCAAGGATCGATGGCGCGGGACGGCTCCGTACCGCCGTGTCCATTACCATCCCGCTGATCAGGGACAACATCCAGACCGCGTATATCTATATGGGTATCCTGGCGCTCGATGCGTTCGTTTACATGGCGGCACTGAACTCCGGCGGCGGCCCGGACAACTCGACGCTCGTGATGGCACAGCAGTTGTTCTTCACGGCCTTCAGCAAGGGTCAATTCGGACTGGCCAGCGCCATGGGCGTTGTCCTTGCTGTGGCAACCCTGATCTTCTCCGGCCTGGTGTTCGTGATTAACCGGCTCACTGGCGGCGACAAGGACGTGAGCATCTAATGACAACAAAAGTCTCAACCCCTGAAATGAAGTCGCTGCATTTCCAGCCGCGCAAACCCGCCACTACGCCCGGGGACAAATTGGTGGGGGCAATTTCCCACACGGCACTGACCATTTGGTCGCTCATCGTGATCCTGCCGTTGTTGTGGACGTTCATGTCGTCCTTCAAGACGTCCAGCGAGATCTTTGCCTCCCCCTTCGCCTTGCCCTCGCAGTGGCGGTTCGATAACTACGTGAAGGCCTGGAGTGAGGCCGGGATCGGGAACTACTTCCTGAACTCGGTGGTTGTGGTGGGTTCGGCACTGGTGATCGTCATGGTGCTCGGTGCAATGTGCGCCTACGTCCTGGCGAGGTACACGTTCCCGGGCAGCCGGGCGATCTACTACCTCATGCTGGCCGGCCTGACGTTCCCGATCTTCCTCGCCATGGTCCCGCTGTTCTTCGTGCTGAAGAACATCGGACTGCTGAACACCCTGCCGGGCCTGATCATCGTGTACGTGGGGTTCGCGCTGCCGTTCACTGTGTTCTTCCTGTTCTCCTTCTTCAAATCGCTGCCACACGAAATCACTGAAGCAGCAGCACTTGACGGCGCAGGGGAGTGGCGGACGTTCTTCCAGGTCATGCTGCCGATGGCCAAGCCGGGCCTCGCCTCGGTTGCCATCTTCAACTTCCTGGGCCTGTGGAACCAGTTCCTCATCCCTGTGTCCATCAACGCTGCCGGGCCGCGCGTTCTCTCGCAGGGCCTCGCGGCCTTCGCCGGCCAGATGGGGTACGCCGTGGACTTCGGGGCACTCTTCGCGGCAGTCACTGTCACGGTGGTTCCGGTCCTGATCGTCTACGTCATCTTCCAGCGTCAGCTGCAGGGTTCGGTCTCGCAGGGCACCTCGAAGTAGCAGCGCCTGTACGGTGCTGACCTTCTTTGAAGACGGAACGCCCCCGATACGCCGCAATTAGCGGCGTGTCGGGGGCGTTCGTGCCTCAAAGAAGGTCAGGAAGTGACGGCTCCTAAAAACCTAACTCAGAACATCCAGGGGATCTCCGCGTGGCCGAAGTCGGAGAATGAGCCGAAGCGGCCCGCCTTGAACGCAAGGACCTCGCCGTCCCGGTCCCGGCACGTGGTGACCTGGCCGAAGAAGACCTGGTGATCTCCGACGTCGTACTGCTGCACAACGGTGCAATCAGCCTGGGCGAGGGCGCCCTTGATGACAGGAAGTCCATTTTCGGTCGTGTCGAATTCGCCATCGCCGAAACGGTCGCCGCCTCGCACCGCAAAGCGTCGCGCCATCGACTCCTGCTTGGCCCCAAGGATCGAGACGGCGAACTTGCCACTCTCGATCAACGCCTCACCGGTCCGGGTGCCGAAGTTCAGCGAGATCATAAGGATGGGCGGTTCCAGGCTGATGGAGGTCAACGAGCTGATGGTCATTCCGTACAGCTCATCCTCGTGCTTGGTGGTGACCACGGCGACACCCGTGAGGAAGCGGCCCATTGCGCGGCGCATTCCCATGGCATCGGGAACAGTGAAGAGCGGTGCGAGGCTCATGTCAGTTGCTCCGCTCGGCTTGTACCGGATCGGTGTAGTACCGGACCTCGAACATCTTGGCCCCGGTTTCGGAAACCCACGGACCGTGTTCCATGCCCGGCGGGCGGGTGGCCCAGTCGCCGGCTTTGAAGGTCCTGCCCAGGCGCTGGTCCACGAACGAGCCCTCGAAGATGAAGACCTCTTCCCAGAAATCGTGGGTCAGGACGCCGTTGGGCGAAGTGTCCGTGCCGGGATCGAACTTGAGGATGCGCGTGACGCTGTCGTTGTCTGAATCCCGGGCAAGGATGGCCTCGGACAGGCCCTTAATGTGCGGGTTGCAGGGTGCGAAGTCCACCGATGAGGTGGGGGTGAACTCGAATTCGGGCTTTGCCATGGCTATTCTCCTTCCATGCCGTTGACGCTGCCGTCTACTGGGCCGTTGATGCTGTAGGAACCAAGGTACTTGTCCAGCTCAGCCACCAGCGCGTCGTAGCCGTAGTTCCGGTAGGTGTAGGCTCCACGGACCACGAACGGGGCGCCCGCGTAGAACATTTCGTACTGCTGGTGGCGGCCGGCGAATTCTGAGCCGATGATGTCCCAGGCCAACTTGAACAGCTTCACGCGCTCTTCGCTGGCAACACCGGGGGACTGCACGTAGCGTTCCATGTCCGGACGGGTCACACTGCTGGTCATGTCGGCAACGCTGGACGGTAGCTGCAGCACGCCACCACCAACCAGGTCGCGAAGGATCGAAATCACCCGCGGGTAAGTCTCGGACTGAAGACCCATCGCCCCGTAAAGTGCGCTCTTCCCGGGAACCACCATGCCGGCGTCGTCCACCGTTGCTGTGTATTCGGCCGCAAGAACTGCCGATTCAACGGACTGGACGATCGCGGCGAGCTCACCGAGCTTCTCCTGGACTCCGGGGATCTTGTCCGTGCCATTCACCTGGGTGACCTTGCGGGCAACAGAAGCAATGAACTTCAGCTTGGTGGAGAACCGGATCTGGGCCTGCCAGTTTCCCAATGCGTGGGCACCGGTATCGAAGAACTGGCGGCGGAGGGTATCGATGTTCCGGTTGATGAAGACGCGGTCCCAGGGGATGAGCACGTCATCGAACACCACAAGTGCGTCTGGCTCGTCGTAGTGGCTGGTCAGCGGGTAGTCGAAGTCGCTGGTAGCTGCGGGCGCGAACGGGCGGCGGCAATACAGCTTCAACCCGTCAGTCGCCACGGGAACGGCGAAGCTGACAGCAAAGTCCACATCATCCGGACCCAGCGGCTTGATGCAGGTGACGAACACTTCGTCTGCGATCGCTGCGCCGGTGGCAAGCATCTGCGAACCGCGGACGATGATGCCTTCCTCGGTTTCACGCACGACGCCGACCTGCAGGTATTCGCCTTCCCAACCGGAGGCCGTGGTTGCGCGGGAGACCTGCGGCGGAATGATCGCGTATGAAAGGTACAGGTTTTCGGACAGGATCTTCTTGTAGTACCGCTCCACGTTGCCGGCGAAGTCGCGCTCGTCATTCTTGAACACGTCCGCGTGGGAGCCGAAGGCGGCGAAGAAGGTACCCACATGGTCGGGGCTGCGGCCAACCCAACCGTGTGTGTGCTTGGCCCACTTTTCAATCGCGTGGCGACGGAGGACCAGCTCTTCCTGGGTGCGCGGAGCAGCGAAGGTGCGGTTCGCGGGTCCGTCGATTTCTTCGGAGTGGAACTGCATGCCGTTGCTGGGATCGGCTGCGATGTCGAACAACTCAGCCATGGTCTGGGCGACCTTCGCGAACGCCGGGTGTTCCAGGACGTTGCCAACTACCTCGCCATCGAGGATCACCGTCCGGCCATCGTTCAGGGACTTCAGGTATTGCTTTCCGGTTCTCATCGAAGTGAGCCTTTCTTGATTTTGTAGTTGTGTTCGATTCTCGTCCCATTGGGGAACGAGAGCTCTACTTTCCAGGAAGTTCCGTCAACGAACTTCCCCTTCAGCAGTGGCAAAGTGCCACCCAGGCACATGAAGTCGGCGTCACCGATGTCCGTCCGCGCCAGGAGCTTTTCGACGACGTCCGCCGGCTTGCGCAGGCCCGCCAACGATCCCTCTTGGTAGAGCTCGCCATCCACCCACGAGCGGGCGGTGCACTGGTCAAGGTCCAGGTCCTCGAGTGAGGGGACTTCGATGACCTCGGTCGCGACTGGCTTGGGGCATGCCCTTTTGGAATCGCCGATGTCCTGGGCTTCGATGTCCCTGTCCGTGTGATCGGACCCGATGCCGAGGTAATACTTGCCATCGTGGCGGATGTAGAGAGGCTCTATCTCTCCCGAGGTCAGGTTGGTGCTGGTGTCGTGTTCGCCCGATGTATCGAACAGGTCCGAGTCCATCCGGTAGAACATGGGCACCTCCGGCGGCGGCGCCACTCCGATGGCTGCCAGCTCGTCGATGTGATGCTGCACGGCCTTGGGATCCCTGCCGGTATAACCGGCCACTACTGCGTGGAAGTCCGAGACCGTGATTGTCTTGTCCGTGCCCACCACCCTGAAGGTGAGTGGGACTTGCCTTGTTGTTTCCATTCCGTCTCCTTGAATGATGTCTGAATCGTCTTGGGTCAGTCTTGCCAAACTGGTCACACGGCAAGGGCGTCGTAGGCCGCGAGCCGATCGCCAATGACGGGAAATTCGGTGCGTACTGTTGTGACCTGGCCGGGATCGATGTCCACCATGAGCACCGATTCCCCGGCCCCGGCTTCGGCGAGGACGTTGCCTGCCGGGTCCACTACCCGGCTGTGTCCTCCGAGCTCCACGCCTTCCTGGCTGCCGGCAGCGTTGCAGGCAATCACGAAGATCTGGTGCTCCAGTGCCCGGGCCGTTGTGAGTAGCCGCCAGTGTTCGCGACGCGCTGCCGGCCAGGCTGCCGGGACGATCACGATCTCCGCACCCCGCGTGCTCAGCTCCATCCACAAACCTGGGAACCGAAGGTCATAGCAGGTGATCCCGGCCGTTGCTCCGAACGGCAACTCCACCACTGGCAGGGAGGACCCCGCCGTGAGGAGGCTGGCTTCCTTGGACTTGTAACCAAAGACGTGGATCTTCCGGTACGTGTGCAGGATTTTCCCGTCCGGTCCCAGCAGGATGGACGTGTTGCTGAGCCGGCCGTCCTCGCCGGCCTCGATGATGCTGCCGACGTGAAGGTACACACCAAGCTCTGCCGCCACCCGTGAGCACATGGACACCGTGGGGCCAGCGAGGGTCTCGGCCAAGGACTGGTACTCATCGAAGTGGAAGTATCCTGCACTCCACAGTTCGGGGAGCACGATCAGCTCGGCACCGTCGATGCCGCGAAGAATCGCTTCAACGCGATCTATCCGCTCCTCACGGGTTTCCGAATCCGGGCTGGCCACCTGGACGAGTGCGACTTTCATGGTAGTTTCCTTACTTTCAGGCTTCGAGGGACTATTTCTGTTCGTCCAGGTCGCTGAGCCGAAGGCCCTTGGTCTCCTTGGCGAACATGACCGAGACCATGGAGATCAGGCCCATCCCGGCGAGGTATATGCCGATCGCGTATCCGGTGCCGAAGGCGCTGTAGAGTGCCAGGGCAATGATGGGGGACAGTGAGCCGGCGATCAGTGAGGCCAGGTTGTAGGCAACGGAGGTGCCGCTGTACCGGACATCCGTGGGGAAGAGCTCGGAGAAGAACGCGCCGATCACGGAGCTGTAGGCGGCGAAGATCAACAGGCCACCCACGGCGGCGGCAATGATGCCCCACATCTGGCCAGTGTTCAGCAGGGCGAAGAACGCGAACGCCCAGATCACGGTGGCAATCGAAGCACCGATCATGATGGGCTTCCGGCCGACTTTGTCCGCGTAAAGGGCAAGGATGGGAATGGCGACGACGGCGACTCCCTGACCGATCATGACGGCGGTAAGGCCGGTCTGCCGCTGCAAGCCCATGATTTGGGTGACATAAGTGATGATGAACAGCGAGTAGATGTAGAAGCCTGCGTTCTCGCCCATGCGGCTTCCGGTGGCGATGAGCAGTTGGCGCCAGTTGCGGCGGAACAGAATGGCCAGGGGCAATTTCCGTTCCTTGGTTGCTTCGGCCTCGCGCTTCAGCTGTGCTTCCTTGAACAGCGGGGTCTCCTGAACGTAGAGACGCAGGACGAGGCCAATGATCACCAGCAGGGCGGACAGCCCGAAGGCGACGCGCCAGCCCCAGGCAAGGAACTCACTCTCGGGCATGGTGGCGGCGAGGATTGCAAGAACGCCGGCAGCCATGAGGTTGCCCAGGGGTGGGCCCATATTGGGCCAGGACGCCCAGAATGCCCGCCGTGCACTGTCATTGCTGTGCTCGGAGACGAGGAGAACGGCCCCGCCCCATTCGCCGCCCAGTGCGAATCCCTGGATCAGACGAAGCAACAAAAGCAGCAGCGGTGCTGCGATGCCGATGGCTGCATAAGAAGGGATGAACGCAATAAGCGTGGTGGCGACGCCCATGAGCATGAGGCTGGCCACCAGGGTGGCGCGACGGCCGTGCTTATCGCCCAAGTGCCCCAGGACGATGGCGCCCAGCGGACGTGCAAGGAAGCCGGCGGCAAATGTTCCTAGCGCCAGCATGGTGCCCACGAGCGGGTCACTGGTAGGGAAAAAGAGCTTGTTGAAAACCAGTGCGGCGGCGGTGCCGTAGAGAAAGAAGTCGTACCATTCGACGGCCGTGCCGGCCAGGCTCGAAGCAGCGACCACGGGCAGGCTGGAGTGCTTCTGCTGCCTCAGTTCTGCTTTCTTCAAATCGGTCATTGTGGGGATCCTTTTGCGGTTGGGAGGGGCCGGGCCGTGAAGCGAGGCCTATCCCAGGAAATTGAGGGGTTCCAAATGCGTGAGCGGAGTCACTGAACAACACTGTAGACTAGTTGTATACAACCCGTCTACATTTAACGAAGAAGTTTTTTCGAGAGTGTTCGGTTCCGTCCTGAATGCAACTCGTATACTGGGCTTCGCGAGAAAGGCTCTCCATGATTCAGATGTCTCCCACTGCCCAATCACAGCCCGAAGTGGCCTATCAGTGGATGAAAAGCTATATCGCTGCCCTGCCGCGGGATGAGGAGACCTTCCTTAATGAGGCGGTCCTCGCCAAATCCACCGGTACCTCGCGCACACCAGTCCGCGAGGCCCTGTTGCGCCTCGAAGCCGAAGGTTTCGTCAAACGGATTCCACACAAAGGCGCCTACGTTCCGCCGATCTCGGACCCTGATGTCCGCGCGATCCTGCAGTCCCGGTCCGTAGTAGAAAAGTGGGCCGTCTCAGCCCTGGACAGCATGCTGGATGGGCAGATCGACGTGTTCCAACGCATCATCGACCAGCAGCACGAGGCGAAGGACGACCCCGCCAGGTTCATCGAGTTGGACACAGAATTCCATACGGTCATGGTCCGCGCAGGAGGAAATCCAATCCTTGCTGATTTCTACGCCTCGCTTCGGCAGCGGCAACTCAGGATTGGCGTCCGCGCGGTGACCCAAGGGACCGACCGCGCCGGGGACGTTCTCCGCGAGCACCAGCTGATTGTCGATGCCATGCGCAGCCGGAGCCTGGAAGCTGCACATCAAGCCATCGACGCCCACCTCGATTCAACCCGGGTGGCGGTTATCGGCTACTAGCCCCCGGGTTGTGTACACCTAGTCTTCGCTGTGCAGCTCACGTTGCCTTGCGCTCAGCAGCTCAAGCTCGGGCCGGGCGGCCACGAACCGTTCAACGGCGTCGAGCACTTCCTTGAGGTGCGCGCGGTCAGGCGCCACCAGCGCCGCACCCAGCAAGGTCCGGCGATACTGGTCCTGCAAACCGGTCTCGGCTGCGGACACCTCGAAGCGGCGTTTGAGTTCCGCAATGACGGGCCGCACGAGCGAGCGTTTCTCCTTCAGGCTATGGACATCGCCCAGAAGTACATCGAATTCAATCCAACCGATCCACATGGTTCATTATGAGCACGTCTCCGGCCCGCAATCCTGAGCCAATCTTGAGGAAATGTCGCACCGGGGTTGATCCAGCCCGATCAGACTGGAACCAGAGCAGGGCCGGAAGCAGCTAAGGGGGCGGGCGGCATGAGCAAGAACCATACCTGGCGCGCACTCGCGGGCGTGACCGCCGTCGCTCTTTCCATGATGGCCGGGCCCGCCGCCGCACTTGCCGCGTTCTCTGACATCGAGGATGCCAGTTCGCAGTACTCGGCAATGCGTCTCCTTGCCCCGACCGGCGCTGACGTGGTCATGACGTGTACTGCGAATGGTGCCAAGGTCGCCGTGGATGTGAATTCCTTCGCGGAAGTTCCTGGCGCGAACTATCACGAAATCAAGCTGTACAACCCCTCTGGGACTTTGGAATTCACCGGCGACCTCAGCAAGAATGCCGGAAAGTCCTATAAGTCAGGAATTCAATCCGTTGGCACCTGGACGTACGAGATCCGCGGGTATTACAAGGTTCCCGGCACGACCAACACATGGAAAGGCTCCGCTTTGACAGGAACCCTGACATGTTAGAAATTGGCGTGGGACCAAGCGGCAGGAGCGAACAATGGTGCTCGACTCGTTTTCGGTAAGGATAGCCCTCGGAGTGGTCACGTTGACGCTCTTCGCGCTGTTCGTCGCCTCGTACCGCCGCACCCGGTCACCATACGCGGGCTGGTGGAGCCTGGCTTTGCTGCAGTTCATGCTGGGAAACACGGCATTCCTCCTGAACGGAACATCGGCCCAGCACTGGGCCAACCCTTTCGGCAACGTCCTGGTGGTGGCCGGAGCGTTCAGCGTCTGGGCGGGTGCCCGTACGCTGCGGGACCTTAAAGCGGCACCATGGCAACTCGCCGTCGCTCCCGTCATCACCGCGGTGGCCTCCGTGCTGGAAAGTCCCGGCTCCAACGTGTGGTCCGGCGGCTTCGTGTACTTGGCAATGATGACCCTTGGCATCACACTGGCGGCCCGTGACTTGTGGTTCATCAAGGCGACCCACTCGCAAGTGCACAAAGCACTCTCCCTGGCTGCCGGACTTCTCGCGATCTACTATCTGGGCCGTTGGGTGGTCTACGCACTGGACGGCCCCGAGAGTGCAGCATTCCGTACGTATTTTGGGCCTGCGCCCTCTGGCCTGGTGTCCTTGGTGCTGCTGGTGACGGTGTCCTTCAGCATGACCACGTTGAGCAGCGACCAACTGATCAAAGGCCTCAGAGAGCGGGCCTCGAAGGACCACCTGACAGGTCTCCTCAACCGGGGAGCCTTCCTGGATTTGGCATCCAGCGAACTCAAACGACTTCATGCCAATGAGTCCGGTGCTGCAGTTGTCCTGGCTGACCTGGACCACTTCAAGCTGGTCAACGACGCCCATGGACACCGCGCCGGGGACGTCGCTTTGAAGGCTTTCGCCGAAGCCTGCACGTCCTCGGTCAGGTCTACGGATCTGATCGGCAGGTACGGTGGGGAAGAATTTGTTCTCTTCCTGCCCGGAGCCACGCAGGAGCGGGCCCAAAGCATCGCGACCGAGATCAGCCGCCGCATGGCTTCCACCGAGGTTCCGGAGGGCGTGTCCTTCCCCACCATCAGTTACGGAGTCACGGCAAGCACCCCCGCTGCCCCAGACCTCACCTCCATGATCGAGGTGGCAGACGCAGCCCTGTACAGCGCCAAAGCACAGGGAAGAAACCGGATTGTAGGAGCCGACCGCCTCCAGGCGGCCACTATCGCTGACGAGGCACGATCATGACAATCAATGAACTCACCACCCGCATCCAGATCCAGCACAACCAGGAACTGAGTGCCTTCCGGCAAGACATCACCAGTGCTCCGTACCAGGCTGGAACACCAGCAGCCTTGAACGTGGCCCGGCGGTCTGTGCGGATGCAACCCGTCCAGTCCGTAGGCGATGACAGTGCGAACCTGACCATTGTGGCCGATGTCCAGGGTCTTGCATGGTTCACCGCCGATAAGGGACTCCTGGGCAGTTGCATTACGGTCTCCATCGCCGGCCATCGGCGAAACACCGGAACCCGTGTATCCCTTCCCTTGGCTGAATGCGATGCGTGGATTGAAGCCATCCTGGGCGGGTCCTGGATTACCCACGTGTACCGGTCCGGGACTCCGATTGAAGGAGACGGCAGGCTCGATGTCGCCTCGTACCGGCTCTTCCTCGACGAACGCCGCAATCCCGTCGCCAAACCGAAAGCCGTAGCCGACGATACCCTGCGTCGCATGGAAGCGTCGTGAACGCAACCCAGCCCAGCGGAATCCAACCCAGCCGAATCCAGCCCAGCGGAATCCAACCCAGCCGAATCCAGCCCAGCCGCTCCTTTCCGGCCGATATTGACGCTCGGACCGGGAAACTGGAGCGGCATATCAGGGCGTTGATGGAGGAGCTTCATCACGCACGCCACGAGCAGCGGCGGGAAGTCTTCACCGATGCCCTCACGGGGCTTGGCAACCGCGTGGCTTTGATGGATGCCTTCATTGAAGCGCAGGAGGCTGCTGCCGGGGGCGCAACCCCAGCCGCGCTCCTCCTCGTCACCCTGGATGGCTTCAAGGGACTCAAGAAGTCCGCTGGCTATGCTTCCGCAGACCAGATTCTGGTCACGGTGGGGATGCGGATCCGCTCGGCGGTGAGGGAGAACGACGTCGTCACCCGCCTGGGCGGCGACGAATTCGCCGTGCTGTTGCCTGCCACGCCGCAAAACCGGGCGGCCGCCGTCGGAAACCGTATCCTTGCGGCGCTGGAACCCAACATCGACCTCGGGAACAGCAGTGTCCGCTGTGGTGCCAGCATGGGGCTTCGGATTGCCGAGCCGCACCACAGCGTCGAGGACCTTCTCCAGGAGGCAGATATGGCGATGGAGGAGTCCAAGAGTGAGGGCCGGAACAAGCTCAAGTTGTTCGATCCCTCCACGCTTCATGCCCGGCAACTCCAGCGCCAGATTGTGGGGGAGCTCCGGGAAGCCATCCGCTCGGATCAGCTGGTCCTCTTCTACCAGCCGATCGTTGAGCTGGCCACCGGCCGGATTGAGGGCAGCGAGGCCTTGGTCCGCTGGAACCACCCTGTGCGTGGTCTCATCATGCCGGACCATTTTATCCCCGTTGCAGAGGCCACCGGCTTGATCGCGGAGTTGGGCCGCTGGGTGCTCCGCGTGGCCGTGGAGCAACTGCGTCAGTGGCGGGACAACCCCGTCACGGCACAACACAATTTCACGATGCGAATCAATGTCTCTGCTGCAGATCTGCAAAGCCTGGAGTTCGTTGACGACGTGCGGGACGCGTTGGGCAAGACGGGCCTGCCTCCGGAATCACTGGTTTTGGAGCTTACGGAGAGCGCCATCATCCAGAACAACGAACTGGACCGTTACACCTTGGCGAGCCTGCACCGCTTGGGCGTTGGACTGGAGATCGACGACTTCGGCACAGGATACTCGTCCATGGGCTACCTGCGAAAACTTCCGGTGGACCGCGTGAAAGTGGACCGGCAGTTCGTCCAGGAACTGAGCAAGGACAGTGCGCAGCTGGGTTTCCTCGCCGCGATCCAACAGGTAATCCGCTCCTGCGGGCTGGAAGGCATCTGGGAGGGAATCGAAACAGCGGAACAGGCCGAAGCGCTGCGAAGCATCGGGTGCACAAGTGGACAGGGGTATTACTTCGGCCGCCCTCTGCCGGGACCGGAATTCACGGACCAGCTCTCCCGGCAACAGACCTGGCCCGCTTAAACGCCCAACGCGAGGTCACTTACGGCCCATCCCGAGGGGATTTATGGGCCGCAAGTGACCCCGCGTTGCTTTAGCGGGGAGGCTTAGCCGAAGTACTTCGGCAAGGTGGCCTCGTGTGCTTCGCGGAGAGCGTCCAGGGACAGCTCGTCCACGCCGTTGATCTCCAGCTTCTCGCTGGCAGCATCAACTACGCCGATCCGGAGGTGGGCGAAGCCGCGGGCGGTGCACATGTCCTTAAAGCGGACTTCCTCGGAGCGCGGCACGGAGACGATTGCGCGGGCCTGGGACTCGGAGAACAGCGCGGTGAACAGGTCAACGCCGTCGCGCTCCAGGAGTTCCTCAAGGGCAATGCGGGCGCCGACGCCGTAGCGCAGTGACGACTCAACCAGTGCGGCTGCAAGTCCGCCTTCGGAGAGGTCGTGTGCTGCGTCGACCATGCCGTCACGGGAAGCGTTGATCAGGATCTCGCCCAAAGCACGCTCGGCAGCGAGGTCGACCTTCGGCGGCAGGCCACCGAGGTGTCCACGCAGGTTGGACCATTCCGAACCGTCCAGTTCTGCTGCGGTGGTGCCCAGCAGGTAGATGGCCTGGCCATCCTCGCGCCAACCCGACGGCGTGCGGCGGGCGACGTCGTCGAGCTTGCCGAGAACTGCTACCACAGGGGAGGGGTGGATCGGCGTGGTGCCGGTCTGGTTGTACAGGGAGACGTTGCCGCCGGTGACGGGAATGCCAAGCTCCATGCAGGCATCCGAGAGGCCGCGGATGGCTTCGGCCAGCTGCCACATGACGTCCGGGTCCTCCGGGGAACCGAAGTTCAGGCAGTCGCTGACGGCCATCGGAACAGCACCAGAGGTGGCCACATTGCGGTAGGCCTCGGCCAACGCGAGCTGGGCGCCCTGGTACGGCTCAAGGTAGGTGTAGCGGCCGTTGGCGTCCGTGGCCAAGGCAACGCCCAACCCGGTTTCCTCGTCAACGCGGACCACACCGGCATCATCCGGGAAGGCCATGGCAGTGTTGCCGCCAACGTAGCGGTCGTACTGGTTGGTGATCCAGTCTTTGCTGCACATGTTCGGCGAAGCGACCAGTTCAGTAACGGCTGCAGCCAGTTCCGACGGAGCGGAAGGACGGTCGGCATCCTCAACGGAACCGGTGAAGGAGTTCGCCTGGACCGAGTCCTGCCATTCCGGGCGTGCGAACGGGCGGTCGTAGACCGGGCCGTCGTGCGCAACGGTGCGGGGATCGACGTCGACGATTACTTCGCCTTCCCAGGTGATGATGAGGCGACCGGTATCGGTGACCTCACCCAACCAGGAGTACTCCACGGCCCACTTGTCCATCACAGCTTCGAAAGCTTCGATGTTCTCCGGGGTGACCACGGCCATCATGCGTTCCTGAGACTCGGACATGAGGATCTCGCCCGGGGTCAGCGTGGGGTCGCGCAACAGGACGGAGGTCAGTTCGACCTCCATGCCGCCGTCGCCGTTGGAGGCGAGCTCGGATGTGGCACAGGAAATACCAGCAGCGCCGAGGTCCTGGATGCCTTCAACCAGCGAGCCCTTGAAAAGCTCGAGGCAGCACTCAATGAGGACCTTCTCAGCGAAGGGGTCGCCTACCTGGACGGCGGGGCGCTTAGAGGGCTTGGTGTCGTCGAAGGACTCCGAGGCCAGCACCGAAGCGCCGCCGATGCCGTCGCCACCCGTCCGCGCACCAAACAGGACAACCTTGTTGCCCTTGCCGGAGGCGTTGGCCAGGCGGATGTCCTCGTGGCGCATGACGCCTACGGCGAGTGCGTTTACCAGCGGGTTGCCTTGGTAGACGGAGTCGAAGACCATTTCGCCGCCGATGTTCGGCAGGCCGAGGCAGTTGCCATAGCCACCGATTCCGGCAACGGCACCGTGCATGACGCGGGCGGTGTCCGGGTGGTCGATCGCGCCGAAGCGCAGCGGGTCCATCACGGCAACCGGGCGTGCGCCCATGGAGATGATGTCGCGGACGATGCCGCCGATGCCGGTAGCGGCGCCCTGGTAAGGCTCAACGAACGACGGCGAGTTGTGGGACTCGATCTTGAACGTCACGGCCCAGCCGTCGCCTAGGTTGGTGACGCCGGCGTTCTCGCCGATGCCCACCAGCATGTCCTTCTTCATTTCCTCGGTGACCTTCTCGCCGAACTGGCGGAGGTGGTTCTTGGAGGACTTGTAGGAGCAGTGCTCGCTCCACATGACGGAGTACATGGCCAGTTCGGCGCCGGTGGGGCGGCGGCCCAGGACCTTGACGATCTCGTCGAATTCGTTCTGCTTCAGGCCGAGCTCGGCCCACGGGAGTTCCGTGTCCGGGGTCTTGGCAGCGTGTTCAACAGTATCGATGTTGAACTTCTTGGTGGTTTCCGTGGTCACTTGTCGCCTCCCACAATCTTGTTCAAAACGGAGGTGAAGAAGCCCAGGCCGTCGGTGTCGGAGCCGCCGATTCCATCAAGGGACTCAGGTCCGAAACCGACCTCAACCGCGTGCTCGGGGTGGGGCATGAGGCCCACTACGTTGCCTGCAGCATTCGAGATGCCTGCGATGTCGCGGCGGGAGCCGTTCGGGTTGAAGCCTACGTAGCGGAACACCACGCGGCCCTCAGCCTCAAGGGCGTCCAAGGTCTTCTCGTCAGCGATGTACTGGCCGTCCTGGTTCTTCAGCGGCACAGTGATTTCCTGGCCGTTCCGGTAGTCCAGGGTCCAGGCAGTGTTGGCGTTCTCCACGCGCAGCACCTGGTCCCGGCAGATGAACTTCAGGTGGTCGTTCTTGATCATGGAACCGGGCAGCAGGTGCGATTCCGTGAGGATCTGGAAGCCGTTGCAAATACCCAAAACCGGGAGCTTTGCGTCCGAGTTGGCGGCGTCGATGATCTTGGTCATCAGCGGCGCGAAACGTGAAATGGCGCCGGCACGCAGGTAGTCACCGTAGGAGAAACCACCGGGGATGATGACTGCGTCAACATCTCCGAGTTCGGTATCTGCATGCCACAGCGGAACCGCCGTGGCGCCTGCAAGCCGCACTGCACGGGCGGCGTCGCGGTCGTCAAGGGTGCCGGGGAAGGTCACGACGCCGATCTTGGCGCCGGCCAAGCGGGGCTCAGCGGCGACGGCCACGGCCTCGCCAATCAGGGGGATCGATGTCATATCAGGCCTCGACGACCTCGACGTTGACAACATCCTCGATCACCGGGTTGGACAGGAGGGTCTCTGCGGCCTCACGGGCCTGGGCCAAGATAGCGTCGGTCACCTCGCCGTCAACTGTCAGTTCGAAACGCTTGCCCTGACGGACTGCGCTGAAGCTGTTGAAGCCGAGGCGGGGCAGTGCACCCACGATGGCTTTCCCCTGGGGGTCCAGAATCTCGGGCTTGGGCATGACGTCAACGACGATCCGGGGCATCCGGTAACTCCTGTGCGTGAGTTGGGTGAACCTTAAATAAGGCTGCCGCGGAGTTGCCGTCTCACGCCGGTCAACTGGGTTTCTACAGCGTGGGGGCGCTCCGCGAGCTTGCACACCTATCTTACCGGGACCGGCGCGCATACCCTATTCAGCCGGATTCCGCGAGGACCCCCCGCCGATCCCCACCAAATTCCGGGCAATGAAAGCCCGACGGCGGCACTCGCCGGGCGTGGCGCCCGTCACTAGGATTGTGGCATGGCGGAGAAACCGAGGTCGATGGTGCTGGGCGTCGTAGCCGCAGCTGTTTTTGCGGGTCTGGGACGAATGGTCATCCAGAAAATCAAGGCTGACAGGGCGGCGAGGGAACACCACGTGACAGCCCCGTTGGATAAGGAAACGCGCGCGAAGATCAGCGATGCTCTCCGCACACCCGGCAAACAGCGGCATTAGCGCACGTGCAAATGCGCTATTCCTTCGGGTTAAATCCGGCCAAGGCGGCGTAGTTTAGGGACTACACGCGGGGTTCAGGCCCTTCGTTAAATCCGGATCCAACCAGGAGGAACAATGACCGAACACATTGCCGAAGTATCCGCCTGTAGCGTTGGCAGCTGCGGCTTCAACCATGATGGATGTACTGCTTTTGGAATCACCATTGGTGGATCCCAGGACCACGCTTCCTGCGCCACGTTCATCGACACCAACGCAATGGGAGGCCTTCCCAAGGTCCTTGCCCACGTAGGTGCTTGCCAGCGGTCCGAATGCGTTCACAACAACAACCTCATGTGCGAGGCCCACGACGTCAAGGTTGGCCCTGGCCGCGAGGCTGCAGACTGCCTGACCTACGAGCACGCCTGACTTTATCTTTCACGAAAGTGGGGTCCGTCCTCCCGGACGGGCCCACTTTTTCGTCATTTTGCGGCTCGCGCAGTGCCTCTTCGTGCTAGCCGGAAACCTGGTTGGTCAAGGCCCGGCCTTCCCGGAGTGCTGACAGGTTGGCAAGGACCAGCTTGGCTGACCCCTTGGGGCGGTTGCCCGCAACGTGCGGGGTGATGATGACATTTGGCGCCGACCAGAGTTTGGAGTCTGCGGGCAGGGGTTCTTCCTTGGTGACATCCAACGCTGCGGCGCGCAGGCGACCCTCGTGCAAGGCGGCAACCAGGGCGTCTTCATCAACGGTTGCCCCGCGGCCAACGTTGACGAAAATTGCGGTCGCCGGAAGTGTACGCAAGAGTTCAGCGCTCAACGCGTCAGTGGTCTCGGGGGTGGCAGGCAGTATCGAGATCAGCACATCCGTGGTTCGCAGTATTTGGGGAAGTTCCTCCGCCTCAGCGACGGGGAAGCCATAGCGCTCCCCGCGTGAGCTGGCCACGCCGGTGACGTTTGCCCCCAGCGCGGTGAGCATGGGAGCGAGTCGTCCCGCGATGGAACCGAACCCCCAAATGGTGACGTTCGCGCCGTCGAGCGTGTAAAGCTGTTCCGTTTCCGCGCTGGCTTGCGCTGCATTGTAGGCGTGGTCCCACCTCGCGGACTTTTGGGCTTCGAGCAGAAGGTCCAGCCGCCGCACGGCGGCGAGCGTGAGAGCCAAGGCGTGCTCAGCCACTGGACCGTCGTGAAGTGAGCGACCCGAGGCGATAGACACGTTGGCCGCAAAGCCCGCTGCCAGCACGGAATCCGGTCCGGCTGCCAGGGTCTGCACGAGTTTGAGCTGACTCATCCTTCGGGCGGCGTCGGCCAGATTCTCCGACGTGTTCTGCCAGACCACCAGGACCTCCGCGTCAAGGTGCTCGTCCGGAACGGGCTCATCCGCCTGGTAAACGAACACGTCCTCGCCCGAGTCGACGAGGTCCAGGTTGATGGTGTGGGGGACGAGGATTTTCACTGCAACTCCATCGTTGAAAAGGTATGCCGGTATGTACCTATACCCTCGGATAAAAGACAGTCACGTTCCATCTGTTACGTGGGGGCAAAAAATGAATAAGGCAAGTGCGCTTTTCGTGGTTGCGGCCACGCTGTTGGTTACCAGCTTGTCCTCATGTGCCCCGGAACCAACCAAACCTCTTGCTTCAGAATCAAGTCAGCAAGTGGAACAGTCGGCACCTCCGAATTCGAACGATGCCTATGCCAACATCCCGATAGACCAAATACAGCAGGCTGGTACCGACGTTGAGTTTCTTTGGGAAGCAAATGATCCATTCTATGGATTCAATAAGTACCCTCTCGTTGCCCGCGTGCACATCGACTCAATCGATGGAGGACGATCGTTCAGCCCGATTTCCAATCAATATGTCTTACCGCAGACCTTCGGGAAGATGTCGGTCCGCGAGGCCTGCAAGGGGGACATTGAAGCTGGTACCCAGCTGAATTATTCGCGTGTTGGCGGGATCGTAAGCTACGACGACTACTGGAACACTCTTAATCCCGCTCAGCAGCAGAAGATTCTGAATCTGAATGGGGGTCAGAAGCCTAACGACGCTATGTACATCCAGGCAAAGATCACCGACGACGTCGACGTCGAGGTTGGCAAGGACTACATTGTCTTCCTCCAACCGCAAGCGGCCAAAGACGGAAACCTCCACGAATACTCCATCGCTGGGTACCAGTACGGACTGAGGGAGGCGAAGGGCGATGGCGCCGAAACGACCGTTCTCAACAATGAGACCCAAGCGTGGGAGAGTCTTGGAAGCTTGGTAACACTTCCCTGGGGCAGGACTGGCAGCGGACCGCGGGGGTGTCATGCGGGTCGTCGTCATGTGACGTGAATTTGGCGCGGAGACAAGACAAATTTCCTGAAGTGTGCTGTATGTCATATTTTGCTCTCAGTCTGTACTCTGTGACTCGACTGGTTGCGCATTTTTGACAAGAACTGTCACGAACGCAGCCATTCGCATGTTGACAGGCCTTGGCGATGGAGCCCGGGCCTCACTCAGTGAAAGGTGCTATCACTCGTGAAATCACAAGGAAAGAGCTTCGTCAGAAGCGGGGGGCTTCGAAAGGCAGCGGCTCTCGCCGTGGGCTTGCCGTTGCTGCTCTCTTCCGTGGCGTTGCCGGCCCAGGCGGCTCCCTCGCCGGAGGCTGTGGCTGGACATCTGGCAGGCGTGGCCAAGAAGAACCTTGACCCCAGCGCCTACAAGGACGGCCGATACATGGTTGTCCTGACAGAAAAGCCTGCGGCTACATACGACGGCGGTACGCCGGGTCTTGCGCCCACCAAGCCGGAAGAGGGCAAGAAGCTCGAATCCGGCAGCGTGGAGGTGAAGGAATACCAGGAACACCTGCAACAGGCGCAGCAGGAAGTCGCGCAGCAGGAAAACGTCACCATTGAACGTGACTTCACCACTGCCGTTAACGGCTTCAGTGCCAACCTGACGGCAGAGCAGGCCATCAACCTGGCCAAGGACCCCAAGGTCCTGATGGTCGCACCGGACACACAGTACGCACCTGACTACTCCACCACTGATTTCCTGAAACTTAGCGGCCCCAACGGCACCTGGGCAACGCAATACGGAGGCCAGGAGAACGCCGGCAAGGGCACCGTTGTTGGTGTCATCGACACCGGATACACACCCTCCAATCCCTTTTTCGCAGGCGAGCCCGTCGGCCCGCTGGTCGGAGACCCGCAGGTAGGCGTCCCTTACCGGACCGCTGACGGCAAGATCGCCATGCTGAAGGCAGACGGCGACACCTTCGTTGGCGAATGCCAGCCCGGGACGGACACAGGCGCCAGCTATGACGGCAGTGCCTGCAACTCCAAGGTTCTCAGCACCCATTACTTCGCGGATGGCTTCCTGGGAAGTGTCCCCCCGGAAAACCGTGCCCCCGAGGAAGTCATCTCGCCCGTAGACGTGGACAGCCACGGCACCCACACCGCAAGCACTGCCGCGGGCAACGGCAACGTCGACGCCGTAGTGGACGGCCGCAGCTTCGGCATCACCAGCGGCATCGCTCCTGCCGCCAAGCTCTCCATCTACAAGGTCTGCTGGGAAGACACAGATCCCACGACGGGCGGCTGCTACGGCTCCGCTTCGGTGGATGCCATTGAACAGGCCATCCTGGACGGCGTGGATGTGCTGAACTACTCCATCTCCGGTTCCACCACATCCACCACCGATCCCGTATCACTGGCTTTCCTTTCCGCTGCATCGGCGGGGATCTTCGTGGCAACCTCCGCCGGAAACTCCGGACCAACCGCCAGCACCGTGAACCACGGAGCACCCTGGTTGACCACTGTGGCTGCCACCTCCTTCTCGCAGGAACTGCAGGGCACCATCGAATTCTCCGATGGCAGCAAATTCCGCGGAGCGAGCATCATGAACCACGAGGTGAGCGGGGCCGGCGTCGTGCTTTCCACCAACGCGGCAAGCGGTGAAGGCAACGCAGCGCTGTGTGCTCCCGGTTCGCTGGATCCGGCCAAGGTTTCCGGCAAGGTTGTTGTCTGTGACCGTGGCGTGGTTGACCGCACCGCGAAGAGCGCGGAGGTCCTTCGAGCCGGTGGGGTCGGAATGATTCTGGTGAACCTGACGGAATCGTCGCTGGACACGGACAAGCATGCTGTTCCCACCGTTCATGTGAACCCTCCTGCCACGCAGGCCATCAAGGACAAGGTGACGGCCAACCCGGCGATCACCGTATCCCTGCTGGACCACGACACCACGGGCCTGCCCGCCGAGCCGCAGCCGCAGATCGCCGGATTCTCATCCCGCGGCCCCTTGCTGGCAACGGATTCGGACCTCCTGAAGCCTGACGTATCAGCACCCGGCGTCGCTATCCTGGCTGGTGTTTCGCCCATCGGAACCGGTGGAGACAACTTTGGCTTCCTGTCCGGAACGTCCATGGCTTCCCCGCACGTGGCCGGTTTCGGCGCCCTGATCCTGTCCAAAAACCCACAGTGGTCACCGGCAACCGTGAAATCGGCCATGATGACCACGGCCG
This sequence comes from Arthrobacter sp. 2762, assembly GCF_040548745.1. Taxonomy (NCBI): domain Bacteria; kingdom Bacillati; phylum Actinomycetota; class Actinomycetes; order Micrococcales; family Micrococcaceae; genus Arthrobacter; species Arthrobacter sp. 2762. Next base: position 339,127 of record NZ_JBEPSI010000001.1, on the reverse strand, counting down.
GTCTAGTGAAACTGGCCAACGGGGCCCTCAACAAGGATGTCTTCGCCACCGGCGCAGGACAGGTGGATCCCGCAAAGGTCCTCAGCCCCGGTTTGGTTTACGACGCCACCACCGAGGACTACCTCAAATTCGTCCAGGGCACGGGCATGGACCTCGGTATTGAGGGACTGGGCACCACGCAGCCGCGGGACATGAACGTCCCCTCGTTTGCGCTCGGCAACCTGGCGGGCAAGATCGAGGTCACGCGGACCGTTACCGCGCTGACGCCGGGCCTCTACCGCGCCTCCGTCAACGTTCCCGGTGTCAACGTCAAGGTCACCCCGTCCGTGCTGAACTTTGGTGCTGCGGGTGAAAAGAAGACGTTCAAGGTGCAGTTCGAGAACAACAATGCAGCCTTGGGTAAGTTCGCCATGGGTTCACTTAGCTGGCAGGGCGCAAACAAGACCGTCACCTCGCCCATTGCCGTCCGTCCGCAGTCTGTCATCGCGGATAAGGCCATGGCGTTCACGGGAACTGGCCCCAACGGCTCAGCGGCCATCAACATCGTCTCGGGTACCAACGCACCTGTGAAAGTCACGGTTGATGGTCTGTCCAAGGCTGATTCCTCAGCAGTTGAACTGGTTCCGGGCCCCTTTGCCGGCGAGACCAACGCCTCGAACTTCGTCAAGAAGGTGACGGTGGGGGAGAACAGCGCTTTGGCTAAGTTCTCGGTCATATCCTCCGACGAAGCGGCCGACTTCGACATGCTGGTCCTGACTCCAGCGGGGCAGCAGCTCCCGTCCGCAACGGCGTCGGCCAGCGAATCCGTGACGGTGCCCAACCCGGCGCCGGGCGACTACTACGTTTTCGCCAACCTCTATGCAAGCCCCAACAACCAGCCCACCAAGGCAACAGTTGATGCCGCGGTCCTGGGGGCCAACGAGGGCAACGCCACGGTGACGCCCAACCCGATCCGCCTCGCCAACGGCAAGGCGGGCACCATCTCGCTGAATTGGACCAACCTGACGCCAGGCTCCTACATTGGACGCCTGACGTTCGAGGGCACCAGCGAACCAAGCTTCGTCACGGTAGTGGTGAGTCCTGGCGGTGCCGCGGTTGTTCCGGATGACGAAAACCCGACGAAGGAAAAGAAGAGCAACAAGATCCGCGGAGACGAGCCAACGCAAAGCAATAACGCAAGCTAGCTCATTCGTGGAATGTGTGGACAGCTGTCGCTCTCTTAAGGGCGTCAGCTGTCCACACAGACTCAGATGGCGCCGGTGGATCCTCCCGCGCCGCCCAGGAGTGGTGCCATGGCGCGCCAGCGTGCGATCTCGCAACCATCGGTCCGGCTGAGCTTGCTGTGGACCTTCCGCCCACGGAACCAACCTGTCACAAGGGCCACCTGCGGGCCCCCGTACTGTTGCGTGCAGATCCGGTCCGGACGCGGAACCGGGAAGAACACTTCCTCACCAAACTGCTCGACGGCGGCAAGGGCCGCGGTCGCGTCCGGAAGGTTCGAGTCTATCGAGTCCGGCTCCGGAGACAGAATGCCTTTTGCGGACCGCAGGTAGAACTCAGTGGGCGCGGCGCCAGGTGCCTCTGTCAGCGCAACGGTGAGATCGACGTCGTACTCGCTGTTGTCGGGAGAAACCATGGTTACCTTTCGCTGGTGGCGGCGGGTGCTTGCGGCAAGAGTCCCGGGGGGGCCACCCCGCTCCTCTAAAGAAGCGGTTCGATTGCCTGAAGCACGCGGGCCCGCAGCGTCTGGGATTCGGCCGCAAAAGCCCGCTGGTACTCAACGTACTCGGCCTTGCCCTGCGGTGTCTCGATCCTGATGGGCGGGTAGCCCCATTCTTCGAGGTCGTAAGGGGAGGCCTGCATGTCCATGGTCCGGATCCGCCAGGACAGTTCGAAGCAGTCCATCACCAACTCGCTGGGCAGCGCAGGAGTCAGTTTGTAGGCCCACTTGTACAGGTCCATGTTGGCGTGCAGGCAGCCAGGTTGTTCCATGGTGCGCTGGTTCTCACGGGTGGGCGTGAGCTCATTGAGCGGAACGGCGTCCGGCGTGTAGAAGCGGAAGGCATCGAAGTGGGAACAGCGGATACGGTTCTGCTCCACCACCGTGTCAGTGCCGTCCCCGCCAAGCCGCAGTTTCAAGTACTCGTGCCGCAACTCGAATTTCTCCTGCCGGTACACCATGGCCCACTCATGGAGGCCGAAGCAGCCGAACTGACCCGGGCGCTTCGCGGTGCCTTTGAGGATAATGCCGGCGAAACTGACGGCTTCGGCGCGTTGGGACATGAAATTGTCGCGATCGAAGGTGACGGCGGGCGTTCCTGGCGGCAGTCCGACGGCGGCGAGGTCGCCGTCGTCGAGCATGCGGTAGAACTTCCAGTTGGCGCGCTCAAGGGCACGCTCGCCACTTAGCACCACGCCATCGCCGGGATGCCAGCGCAGCAATTGGCCCGGCTTCTGGGTGTAGTACGTGAAGAGGAAATCCTCCACGGGATGTTTCTTTCCTGCCGAGCGGCGGGCCAAATAGGGGTCGGCGTAGCGGGCGACGCGTGCACGATGGGCGGCCTCCATCCCGAGCCAGTGCTCTTGGGGGAGGCGCTTCGGCCTAAGCTGCTCCACCACTGGAACCGATGATGGCGCTGGCCGCGTCCCACAAGGCGATTTGGCAACCGTCCGTGCGGCTGAAGGAAGCGGAGACTTCCATGCCGTCAACGGCGCCGGTCACCTTGGCTGTTTGCGGACCGCCAAACTGTTGGATGCACTCTTGGTCACTCCTAATGGGTGCGTGGCTTAGCAGCGAAGGATTGTTCTTCAGCGCCGTGCAGGCCGCGTTCGCGGTGGGGTGTTTGCTTTCGGCTGCCGGGGCACCGTTTACGCAAACGAGCGTGTAATTCTGCGGTGCTGCGCTGGCGGACTCCAGAACCGTGATGGAGAGTTCAGCGTTTCCTTGTCCCGGCGTGGGCTTTGCTCCCGGGAGGCTGGGGTCCGGTGCTGTGTCTTCGGGGCCGAGGGTTGTGGGCACCTGGGTTGGCGTTGGGCTGGATTGCGTGGGACTGGGGGAGCTGTCGCTGGGACTGACGGACGACGACGGCGCGGAGGCAGCGCTGCTCGACCCACCCGGGGCGGGGATGCCCGAGCAGCCGGCCAGGCCAGTGAGGGCCAGGACGGCTATGAGGGGCCGAACTCCTATGAGGGGCCGAACTCCTATGAGGGGCCGGACTCCTGTGAGGGGCCGGACGAGGCGCGAGCGCATGGAATCTCCTTGGTTGCTGCCATTTTATGCCGGTGCGGCAATGCTTTCGGGCTGCCTGATCCCCGCCCACACCTCATCGAGGGACAGCCCGAGGACATCGGCGATCGCTGCGATGGTCTGGAATGCCGGGGTTGCCACGCGTCCGGACTCAATCTTCCGGAGTGTCTCGGGTGAAACCTGGGCCTCAAGCGCAATTTCCAGCATGGAGCGCCCTCCCCGGGCGCGACGCAACATGGCGCCGAGACGCTGTCCGCGCTCGACCTCTTCAGCTGTGAGTGGCAATCTGACCATGGCTCCAATTCTAATACCGGGATAATATGGCCGGGATAGTTATTGGTTGAATGGGAAAGGCGCCGCATGATCGAGATTCTGAACCGCACCGAACTGCATCGGGCAAGGGAGGCCGGTGCCCTGGTTGCCGACATCCTTCAGGCAATGAAGAGCCGCAGCGCCGTGGGCGTCAACCTCCTGGAGATCGATCAGTGGGCTCAAGCCATGATCACCGATGCCGGGGCCCAATCCTGCTACGTCGACTATTCGCCCTCCTTTGGGCGGGGTCCCTTTGGGCACTACATCTGCACGTCCGTCAACGACGCCGTACTCCACGGACTGCCTCACGACTACTCGCTTGCTGACGGCGACCTGGTGTCCCTGGACCTCGCTGTTTCCAAGAACGGGGTCGCTGCAGACTCTGCCATCAGCTTCACGGTGGGCGATTCAAAGCCCTTGGACAGCCTGGCAATGATCGACGCAACGGAGCGGGCCTTGAGTGCAGGGATAGCCGTCGCCGGACCCGGCGCCCGCATCGGCGATATCTCCCACGCAATAGGCTCGGTCCTCACCGAAGCGGGATACCCGATCAATACCCAGTTCGGCGGTCACGGCATCGGATCGACGATGCACCAGGATCCGCACATCGCCAATACCGGACGGCCGGGCCGTGGATACAAATTGCGCCCGGGACTACTGCTGGCGCTGGAGCCTTGGGTTATGGCGGACACCGCCGAACTCGTTACCGATGACGACGGGTGGACGCTGAGAAGCGCCACAGGCTGCCGTACAGCCCACAGTGAGCACACGATAGCCATCACCGACGACGGGGCTGAGATTCTCACCTTGGCGCACTGAGTGCTGGTGCTCAATGGCCGTCGCGCTGGGTTGCCGTCCGCAGGGCCTCAGGTGGCGCTGCGCTGGGTGGCCGCAATGAGGCCGGTCATGGCCTGGTGGAGTTCGGCCACCTCCTCGCGACTGAGGTGCAGGCGCTCCCGGATTGCACCAGGAACCGCCGTTGCCTGATCCCGAAGCGCTGCTCCCTTTTCCGTCAGCTTGACGGCAAGCGCGCGCTCGTTGCCGGGCACGCGCTCGCGGGTAATGAGCTGCGCTTCCTCAAGCCGGCGCAGGAGTGGGGACAAGGTGGCGGGCTCGTGGAGGAGGCTTTCGCTAATGTCCTTAAGTGTCCTGGGGCTCCGCTCCCAGAGTGCAAGCATCACAAGGTACTGCGGATGGGTCAGCCCGAGCTGTTCGAGGACTGGCTTGTAGATACCCACCACGCTCCGCGAGGCAACGGTCAGCGCGAAGCACAGCTGGCGTTCCAAGAGGAGGTCGTCAGTTTCGCTGACCTGGCTTGTTTCATTGGTCTGGGTTGTCCCGCTGGTCTGGGTCATGGCCGCCTTCCCACCCGATTAGTTAGTGCACTAATAGTTAGCGTACTATGAAGTTGTTGAGCCGTCTAAAAGAGGAGTCGATCCGCGTGGCAAAGGAATCCTTTACCCAGAAGTTCATGCGCGCTACGGGAAAGCTGAGGGTCATCTTTGGCCCGGCACACAGCAGCTCCATCGATCATGAAATGACCGAGGCCAACCGCAGGCTCCTGGCCCAACGCGAAGCGGAGACGCAGCAATGGGAAACCCTTCGCCGCCCGGATGGCAGCACGTACGTGGTTCCCCGTAATCCGGACGATAAGTCCCTGCGCTAAGCCTTTTCGCCGGTTGGGATCCCGCGCCTTTTCCGGCCCGCGGGCGTAAAATATGCGTACTGGTACGGCATGCGCCGTCCTGCCGCTTTTCTCTCTCCCGTTGAAAGGAGGTGGAAGAACATGGGACGCAAGTTGGAAAACTTTCAGCACGTGACCGAGCGGCTGCAGTCCGTCTTCGGACCAGCAACCCATGGGGACACGGATACCCCTGTTGTGCACAAACACGACGACTTCGAAACGGCTTCCGAGGAAGACTTGAAGAATTTCGACGTTGAGACCGATTCGGAAGGTCATCACTACGCTGTCCGGAACAACGATCCCGGGCCAACTTCAACTGACTACAGCGTGTGACCACCAGTAACTGTGACCGTCAGTAACAACGGCATCCATAGACCGAAGGACCGGACCGCGAACTCCGGTCCTTCCTTATTCCGGTCTTTCCTGCCCGCCCACTGTTGAGCCACTTATAAGCATGCTTATTATATGAGTGCACGGACATGTGATGGGCACACATACGTTCTGGGAAATGAGGGGACAGTCAATGAGCGCTCAAGATGATGCCGCAATTGCCCGGGGAGGTTCTGGACGGGCGGATCACACACAGCGGCGGGCAGCACCGGGCAGTTCCCGGCCCACACGAACTGCTGCGATCTGGGTGGCCGTAGCTGTGGGCCTGGTGGTGTTGGTCCTGTTGATCGTGTTCTTCGTTCAGAACCAGGACATGGTCACCGTCCGGTTCTTCGGCTTGGAGGGGGTCCTGGCCCTCGGCACCACGCTGTTCATCGCTGCCGTTGGAGGAGGCGTGCTGGTGGCGCTTGCCGGCGGTGCGCGGATCCTTCAACTCAGAGTGAGCAACCATCGGCGCCAGAAGATGATCGGGGGACAAGGAGGCGGGCTATGACGGACACTCCGCTGGAGGACGACAAGTCGCCGGACCGGCCTGCTCCAGAGGATGGCAGGGAGGCCGCCGGCCTCCTCGGCGACGCTCTTTCCCCGGTGGTTGCACCTGAATACACCGACGAGGAGCGACTGTCCGAGCCCGATAAGTCCGAGCCCGATAAGGAGGGCAGGGAGGAAGCGGGCGACAAGTAGTTAATTGCGGAAGGACCGGAGCGTGCGCTCCGGTCCTTCCGCAATTAATCCCGACGGCGGCACTCCCTGACGATTCATGTTCCGCCGGGGTGGTGGTCGTCTTTAGCCTTCGCAGTCAGTGCAGTAGGCGACGCCATCCTTTTCGCGGGCAATCTGCGAACGGTGGCGGACCAGGAAGCACGAGTTACAAGTGAACTCGTCATTTGCCTGGGGGATGACCTGGATGATGAGTTCTTCAGCGACGATTTCGCCGCCGGGACCGTTGGCGTCCAGGCCGTCAGTTTCGTCGAGTTCAAGAACCACGCTCTTGGCCGTGGGGGCGCTGGCGGACTGGAGCGCCTGGAGGGACTGCTCCTGGTTCTCTTTTACATCGGTACGGAGTTCGTCGTAGTCGGCTGCCACTTTTTGATGCCTCTTCGTGTTAGGGGGTTACCGGGTATGCAACGTACAGCATGCCATGAAAATTCCATACCATACCCCAGATACGGCGCTTGTGGCGAAAACCACGTGCGTGGCGGCCCAAAAAAGGCCGCCACGCCGCGCCAATTGCCCTCTATTATTACCGCACCTCGATGTCCAGAGTCTGGAAGCTGTCCGAAACATGGCGACCCACCAGCAGCCGGAAGGTTCCACGCTCAAACTGCCAGCCGCCGTCGTAGTGCGCAAAAGCCTTTGCCGGGATGCGGACTTCAACGCTGTCAGTCCCCGCGGGAGCAAGGTGGGTTCCGGCGTAGCCTGCCAGCCAACGGACCGGACGTTCCACGGCGGAATCGGTGCGCTCGAGGTAGACCTGAACAACTTCACGTCCCGTACGCGTGCCGGTGTTCTTCACCGGGATGTGCACAACCACATCGTTGCCGGCCGTGACCGACTGTGGCGCGTGGGCAGTGCCGAACTCGAAAGTCGTATACCCGAGTCCGAAGCCGAAAGGCAGCGCCGGAGCAGGGCCGCCGGAGCGTTGCTGCTTGAGCCAAGCGCGGTAGCCCACGTGAATTCCCTCGGAGTAGACCACTTTGCCGTCCACGGGGGTGGTGTTCAGGACCGGGACATCTTCAAGGGCTGCCGGCCACGTTGTAGGGAGCCGGCCGCCGGGTTCCTCGGCGCCAAGCAGGATGTCTGCAATCGCACTGCCGAACTCCTGTCCACCGAACCACCCCAGGAGCACCGCGTTTACCTTCTCGAGCCACGGCATCACCACCGGTGAACCCGAGTTCACAACCACTACCGTGCGTGGGTTGACCGCGGCGACAGCCTCCACGAGTTGGTTCTGGAACCCCGGGAGGTCCAGGTCCTTACGGTCAAAGCCCTCGGATTCGATGGCGGCATTGGTTCCGACCACCACCACAGCTACATCGGAAGCACGGGCGACTTCCACCGCGGCGTCGATCTCCGCCTGAGGATCCGCCACCACAGTTTCTTCGCCCAAAAGGATGGCCGTGAACGGGATGATCTGTTCCTTGGGCAGACGGTATTCGGCCTCGATGCGAACGCTCTGTCCCGCCGCGGTCTCGATTGCGTGAACAGTCTTGGGCGGATCGAACAGCGCGGCACCCAGGACGTCGGTGTCGTCCTGGATCTCGTCGTTGAAGACTTCGGCTCCATCCAATGAGAGACGGATGTGCCCCACTGTGCCCACTCCGAGGTGGTGGACACCTGCCGAATCGGCCGTCCAGTCGGTTTTCATCCGGATGATGGCGGCGCCTTCCGGGATGCCGATGCCGAACCAGATCAAGTGTGACGCCAGGCGGTCTTCGCCCGAGATCTCCGTGCCGTCTTCTGCGAGGAACGTCACGCGGATCCCCGGGACGTTGGAGACAGGATTGTGCAGTGAAGTCCGGGGGAACGCCTGAAGCCCCTCGGCCACTTTGGCGCCACGCGCGTAGGTGACACGGACGCCGTCGGGCAGTGCATTCCGCAGCCCCTCCAGTGGCGAGACGGTGTACCTGGGCATCACCGTAGCGCTTCCGCCGCCCTGCGTTCTGGCCTCTTCAGCATTGTGACCGATCACCGCAACGCTGTTCAGCGTGGCGGCGTCCAGCGGCAGGATGCCGCCTTCGTTGCGAACCAGCACGGCGCCGCGGACGGCAACTTCACGTGCGACGGCGGCCCCGTCCAGTTTGGCGGGGAGCTCAGTGGCCGCGGGCTCGAAGCCTTCGAGGGAGCCCACGCGGGCAGCGAGGCGCAGGATACGGGTGACCTTTTCCAGGATGGCCTCCCGGCTGACGCGGCCATCATTGACGGCGGCCAGAAGCTTGGGTCCCCAATGGCCTACAGGCCCCGGCATTTCCAAGTCCTGGTGGGCGTTTGCAGCATCAACGGAACGCACTCCCGTCCAGTCGGAAACCACCACGCCGTCGAAGCCCCATTCCGTGGAGAGCGGGGTTTCCAGCAGCTTGTTTTCGCTCGCCGTGGTGCCGTTGATGGAGTTGTAGGAGCTCATGACCAGCCAGGCCCGGGCCTCCGTGATGGCGTCTTCGAACGCTGCCAGGTAGAGCTCACGCAGCGGGCGTTCGTCCACTACTGAGTCGGAAGTGAAGCGCTCCGTTTCGGCCTCGTTGGCCAGGTAATGCTTGGGAGTCGCTCCTACGCCCATGGACTGCACTCCGGCAACGTACCCGGCGGCCATGGTTGCTGTGAGCCGCGGATCCTCGCTCATGCATTCGAAATGACGGCCACCCAACGGTGAACGATGGAGGTTGATGGTGGGGCCGAGTACGGCGTGGACGCCCTTGCGGCGGGCCTCCTGGCCGAGAACCTGCCCGTAGCGGCGAGCGGTTTCCACGCTCCACGTTGCAGACAGGGCGGACGACGACGGGAGGGAGATTGAGTCGTGGCGCTCGTCGAAGTCTTCGCCGCGGACGCCTGCAGGCCCGTCGGACAGGACGACGCGACTGAGGCCAATTTCAGGGATGGCGTGGGTGGACCAGACATCCGCTCCCGTCAGTAGTTGGACCTGCTGCTCCAGGGAGAGGCTCTGTGCGAGTTCCCGGATGCGCTCTTCGGCGTCGGGGAGGCCTGTCGCCAGGACTGCTTGCGAGAGTGTGGGGTTCATTTACTTGACTCCTTTGATACGGGTGACCAGTAGGGCGCCGATGATGCCGACGGCAGCGCCACCGAGGAACAATGCGGGATAGCCGCCGAGCGCGATTACGGGGAAGGCGACGGCGGGTACGAGGGACTGCGGGAGGGCCTGGGCGATGTTGAAGACTCCGAAGGTCTTTGCATTCTCGGTTTGGCTCCCTGGCAGGAGGTCGGCGATAAGTGCCACGTCCACTGCCCCAAAGCAGCCCAGGCCGAGCCCTGCTATGGCCTGGCCGAGAAGCACCTGGTCAGTGGTGCTGCTGGTAGCGATGACGATGAGGCCCACCATCATGATGACGGCGGAGATGATCACCAGGCCCTTGCGTTTGCCGATCCGATCACTGATCCAGCCGCCGATGAGGCTGGTAACCACTGTGCCTACAGAGCTGACCAGTGTTGCCTGGAACACCAGGCTGGTGATTTTGTCTTCTCCCACGTGAAGGTGGTCGGCAAAGAAGTACGGAAGGTAGAGCAACCCGGCGCAGTAGCCGATGTACACCATGAACTTGGTGAGCCAGGCCCAGCCCAGCCCCGGGTATGTGCGGGGATTGAAGTAGAAAGAGCCGAGGACTTCCTTCAGGTTCAAGGGTGCGGGCTTCTCGGTCAGCACGCGATCCTTGAACGTGAAAGCGAACGCGATGGCCACCGCCGTACCCACGATGCCGGGGACTACCGCCATTTGCAGGGCGTTATCGAACATTTGGGCGAAGAAGGCGGCCGCTACGAGGCCCACCGGCAAGGTCATACCGATAAGGCCCGACAGGCGTCCGCGTTCCGCCGGAGCTGCCTGGTCAGGCAGGGTTGCTACCAAGGCGGCCAGGGCGGCGTTGAAGCCGAGCTGAGCCACCACCCAGGCAACCAGCACCGCGGAAACGTCCGTAGCGGAGCCCAGGAAGAACAGGGAAACCAGGCCCGCCAGGGATCCTCCAACGATCCAGGGCTTGCGCATGCCGAAACGGGATGTAGTGCGGTCGCTGAGGCGGCCAAAGAGCGGGTTGGCGAGCAGTGCCACCATGGCTCCAACGCCGGCAACCAGGCTCAGGGCGCCCGCCCGCGTCTCAGGGGTGGTGATCTCGGAAATCTTGATGGCGAGGACCACCAAGGCCGGAGCCAGGACAGCCATCCAGAGGCCTGCGCTGGCGATCGGCATGCCGATGACGTAGGCGCGGGGAGCCGGAGCCTGAGCCGGAGTGACGGGAGCAGTGCCGGGCTGGGTGCCGGCAACTGCGGTCTGTTGGGAAGTTTCGAGGGCCACATTGCCTCCTGATGAACTCAATGACCCATCGTTGGGTCTTATCAGGAGACTTTAGCGACAAAAACCGAGTGTGACTAGATTTTTAGACAATAAATCTAGGATGACTCGATTTTTGACCGGTGAAATAGACTGACTCAATGTCTACTTCCAAGGCCCGCGGGCAATACGCGAAGGGTGCGGAACGCCGGGAACAGATCATCCAGACGGCAACGGACGTCTTCGCGACCGAAGGTTTCGAGGGGACCGCACTCAAGCGGGTTGCCGAACTGGTGGGCGTCAAGGAAGCCACTCTCTTCCACTACTTCAAGGGCAAGCAGGAACTCCTCACCGCAGTCCTGGCAGAACGGGATCGGCGTTCGCTCGCTGTTGGCGGTGATGCCGCGGTGGGCCTGAGCCTGATGCCGCCCATCGCGGAACGGAACGTCAGGGAGCCCGGATTGACCACGCTCTACGCGGTGGCCTCAGCTACCGCGAATGACCCCGAGCACGCCTCACACAGCTACTTCAAGGAGCGGTACGAGGCAGTCATCCGGGACATCGCGGACGACATCGCAAAGCGACAGAACGCCGGTGAGGTGCGTACCGACGTCGACGCCGTAACGCTGGCACGGCTGACCGTTGCCGCCTTTGATGGACTCCAGTTGCAGTGGCTGTATGACAAGAACGTAGATATGGCGGACGGGCTCCGGCAGCTTATCGATGTTCTGCTGGCGCCCAGGACCGGGCATAGCGCCTGAACGATAACGACTTAACAGCGGAAGGACCGGAGCGTTGGCTCCGGTCCTTCCCTTCTCGGACGTGGTGACCCTAGCGGCCGGTGCCGCCGTAAACGGTAGCTTCAGCATCGCCGTCGAGCTCGAATGCAGCATGGATGGCGCGGACGGCATCATCCAAGGCATCCGCGCTGGTGACCACCGAGATGCGGATTTCCGAGGTGGAGATCATGTCGATATTGATGCCGGCGTCGGACAGTGCCTTGAAGAACGTTGCCGAAACGCCGGGGTGTGAACGCATTCCAGCGCCGATCAGGGACAGCTTGCCAACGTGCTCGTTGTATTCGATGCTCTCGAAGCCGATCTGGCCTTCAGCTGCACGCAGGGCGGCCAAAGCATCGGCGCCTTCGACGATTGGGAGGGTGAACGAGATGTCAGTGCGGCCTGTGCCGTGGGTGGACACGTTCTGCACGATCATGTCGATGTTCGAGTGGGCGTCGGCGATCACCTGGAAGATCGCAGCGGCCTTGCCCGGAATGTCCGGCACGCCTACAACGGTGACCTTGGCTTCGGACCGGTCGTGTGCAACGCCGGAGATGATTGGCTGCTCCAAGGCAACTCCCTCTTGAATCGTGAACTTTTCATCGGCGCCCGGGATGACCCACGTGCCTTCGTGCTGGCTGAATGACGAACGGACGTGCAGCGGCACGCCGAAACGGCGGGCATACTCCACGCACCTGAGGTGCAGAATCTTGGCGCCGGAAGCAGCGAGTTCCAGCATTTCCTCGCTGGAGATGCGGTCGATCTTCTGGGCCGAAGACACAACACGGGGATCGGCCGTGTAGATACCATCCACGTCGGTGTAAATCTCGCACACATCGGCTTCGAGCGCTGCAGCCAAGGCAACAGCCGTAGTGTCCGAGCCGCCACGGCCCAGCGTGGTGATCTCGTTGGTGCTGCGGCTCATGCCCTGGAAGCCCGCCACGATCGCAATGTGTCCCTTGTCCAGGGCGGTGCGGATGCGGTGGGGGTCGACGTCAATAATCCGGGCCTTGCCATGGATGCCGTCGGTAATCATGCCTGCCTGGGAGCCCGTGAAGGACTGGGCGGAGGCGCCAAACTTGTTGATGGCCATGGCAAGCAGTGCCATGGAAATTCGCTCTCCGGCGGAAAGGAGCATGTCCATTTCGCGGGCAGGAGCGGAGTCCGTGACCTGGCCTGCGAGGTCCAGGAGTTCGTCTGTGGTGTCTCCCATGGCGGAAACAACAACCACAACCTCGTTGCCGGCCTTCTGCGCATCCACAACACGCTGAGCGACCCGCTTGATGCCATCAGCATCGGCAACCGAGGAACCGCCGAACTTCTGGACGATCAGCTGCTTGGTAATGGCAGCTCCGTCGGAGAGCTCTTCGGTCTTCACTTCGGTAGTGGGCATAGTCATGCGTGCACCCTCACTGCATCAATAGGGTTCGAACGCGGCATGCCAAACTCCAAATTCCAAATTTGAGCACGCCTGCGTAGCTTATTCGGCCAGTTTATCGCCGTGTTGTGTCCCCACAGGAATTGTGACCACATGGCGGCCCCACAGGCGTTTCGGCAGCAGGTCCCCGGGCGTACGATCCCTTCTATGAGCATTGCGTGGTGCCATGGCCTGGGTTCCTAAGGACCCGGACGATCCAGGGCCAGCGCGCAGCGATTCGGAATACGAAGTGATCGGCGGCGGCGTGATCGACGACCGGTTTCCGCGGCGTGACGGGACCGCGGGGAGTGAACGCAGGCTGAATCATCAACCTGGGATCGCCGACATTCTTGGAGCCGCTGTGCGGGAGGCTTGGGATGACTGCCGCACGTCCTTGCGATCGTGGTGGTTCTGGTTGACCTGCGCGTCCGCATTGATTCTCGCTTGGGCGATGGCCGCAGCTGTGGTGGCCTTCGGCGAAGCCAATGGATGGTTTGAATCGAGCCTGCCAAGCGCCACGTACATACTGATGGCCGGATTGATGGCAGTCGTTTCTGCTCTTCTCGGGGCAGTGTGGGGCTTCCGTCAATTAGCTCGAACTTTCTTTGGCGTGCTGTTCGCCGGAGTCTTCCGCGGGGCGGTCTTCGCTGTGCCGTCCGGCATCTTGCTGCTCGTGATGGGCGTGGCTGTCGGCGGGCCGATCGCGTTGGCCGGTGCCGGCGTCGTGGTTGTAGTCCTTGAAATTGTGTTATTTGGACTCATAGGCGCCGGTGCCCGCGAATGCTCTGGCCGAAGGGCGGCAGGTGTTGCCCTGGCTGCGGCGCTGGTGGCGTTTCTGTGCTTGGGCAATGTAGCGGCTACCATCGCGCTGCTCCCGGGGACGGCGGTGATGGACCAAGCGTCAGTGCCCATCAACGTGGAACGGGACGACACCGGGCGGATCACAGCATACGAGTGCGTTGGGCGTCTTCGCCCCGTGGAAGTGGCGCATACAGAGCGGGTGGCTTGGCTGGCAGCGTCCAACCCCATCCTGCTCTTCGGCAGCATCGCCGCGGAGGCGCTCCCCAGGGAGCATGAACTGGCATGGGTGTTGTCTGGTTTGCAGTGGGCTGCCGATGGACCCAGCCGGGATGTTCCCTGTATCGGCGGGGAACCAAGTGATCAGCTTGCGCCTTCGGTACCCATCGCCCTCACCGGCCTCGTGATCCAGGCGCTGGTGGCCGCACTGGTGGTTGTTCCCGGGCGTTGGTTGTCCTCCCGGAGAGTCCGCCCCTGACGCTTCTTTCGCCGTCACCGTCGCCGCAGTCGTCGGCTACGGCCTAGGTTTCATCCCTTGGTTCAACGTAGTCTCCGAATCCCGGCACGTGGATCCCGCCGGCGAGGATCCACCAGTAGGAGTCGCTGGCATCCAAACCTTGGCCAAAGCTCAGCCTGCCGGTATCCCGCTGGGGAACAACCAGGCCAACAGCACCGTCCACACGTCGTCTGAGAATCCGCCACACCGAGACCACAGCCAGGCTACTTCTCCCGCTGGCCGTCCACCAGGCGGGGCACCCCACCGGGATTATCCTCACGGAGTGCTTCAGGAAGGAGGTGTTGCGGGAAGCCCTGGTAAGCCACCGGCCGCAGGAAGCGCTCGATCGCGGCGGTGCCAACGGAGGTGCTTCCGATGGCGGTGGTGGCGGGGTACGGTCCGCCATGCTGTTGGGCATAGGTGACCGAGACGCCCGTTGGCCACTGGTTCCAGACCACCCGTCCCGCCTTGCGAGCCAGTACCTCCACCAACGCCGCCACCTGGCAGGAGTCGGTTCCGTGGACGGTGGCCGTAAGTTGCCCCTCGAACGTCTCGGCGAGCCCGGCGAGTTGGGACTCGTCGTCGTAGGTGACAACTACGGCGGTGGGTCCGAAGCATTCGGTCTGGAGGGAGTGCGGATCGGCGAGCATGTCCGCGGCGGTGGTGAGGAGGAGCGTCGGAGCCGGTGGGTTGTCCAGTGGACCTGCACCCTGCGCCAGCGTGGTGAGGCGCGGGTTTGACTGGAGATCCTGCAGGACATCGGTGTAGCCGGACTGGATGCGGTCGTTGAGCAGGGGAACGGCAGGCGGCAGGACCGCGTCGCGGAGGGCTTCCACCAATCCGGACCCGGAAGGGACGAAGAGCGTCCCGGGCTTGGTGCAGAACTGCCCGGCGCCCATGGTGAAGGAGCTCACGAATCCTTGGGCGATCTCCGCGCCCCGTTCGTTGGCTGCAGCTTCGGTGACGAATGCGGGGTTGTTGCTGCCCAATTCTCCGTAGAACGGGATGGGTTCCGGCCGGGAACCCGCGATGTCGAACAATGCGCGCCCACCAGGGATGGATCCTGTGAAGGCGCCGGCTTTGATTCGTGGGTCCCGCAGGGCTGCGGCTCCGGCTGCAGTCCCGACGATGAGCGCAAACGTGCCGTCAGGCGCACCAGCGTTGCGCAGTGCCGAGCTCACCACCTCAGCCGTGAGACTGGACAGCCCCGGGTGGCCGGAGTGGGCTTTGAGCAGAACGGGGTTGCCTGCGGCCAGCGCCGAGGCGGTATCTCCCCCCGCAACGGAGAACGCGAAGGGAAAGTTGCTGGCGGCGAACACCACTACCGGGCCCAGGGGCACCCGCAGGCGCCGGAGATCGGGTCGCGGCGCTCCCATGGGCCACTCGGAATCTGCATGGTCGATCCGGACGTCGAGGTAGCCACCGTCCCGCAATAGTTCGCCGAAAAGGCGCAGCTGGAAGGTGGTGCGTTTGAGTTCGCCACGAAGACGGGCCTCGGGCAAGTTGGTCTCACGCTGAGCCTCGGGAACGAGCCTGTCCGCTGCTGCGTCCATTGCGTCAGCAACGGCGTCGAGCAGTGCGGCACGCTCGCCGGGACGGAGCGCAGCGAGCGGCGCCGCCGCAGTCCGGGCCGCGGTCAGCAATTGTTCCAGTTCGGCGTCTGTGGTGGGTGGGAGTACGACGGCGGAAGCCGAGGCAATCGAGGTCATGCGCAGTCTCCTTCGGGAGGCAATTCAGAGGGGAAAAGGTCAGTGGCCTGTGATGTTGAGGTCGGCCAGTTCGCCGATCCCCACGGGTGCTGCCAGCGGGCGCTTCGCGGCGGCCGAAAGGCTCTCAACGGTTGGAGCGGCGCCCGGCCCGGCGCCCAAGCACGCTGCCGCGAAACCGCAGACCCGGCCCTGGCACCAGCCCATTCCGGCGCGCGTGAAGGACTTGAGCGTCCGGGCGTCGCGGGCCCACAGCTTCTCACGGGCCTCGATGATCTCGCCGGCAGTGACTTCTTCGCAGCGGCACACAGTGGTCTCGGGAGCGAGCCAGTTTTGCCAAGCGGCCGGTACGGGATGGGCACGATGCATAGCCTCGGCGAAACGCCGGTGCCGCGCCATGGCGCGTGATGCACCCTGTTCACCGATCGCCGATGTATCGGCTGCCGCTGCACCTGCCGCGAGGCCCTCGAGCACCGCAAGCGAAGCGCCGCCGACGCCGGTTACCTCACCTGCCAGGAACAGGCCGGGGACGCTGGATTCCTGGCGCTCGCTGACCAGGCCCACAAGGGAGCCATCCGCATCCAGCCGGGTTTCGACTCCGAGGGACAGCGGCAACTCCATCTGCGGGGTGAATCCCCAGCCGAAGCCCACCACGTCCACATCCTCGTAAACGCGCTCAGTACCGGACCGGACCCGGCCGTCGGCATCCACTTTGGCTGTGCGCACTCCGGAGGCGACATCGCGTCCCAGCACCTCGGTGACGATGGTCCGAACGCGGTAGGGGATCCGGTGCCGGGCGAACACCGCTGCGTACTCCACACCCTCGACGGCCTTCTCCGGCACACTCGCGGCTGCCTTGAGGTGCGGCAACCAAGCCATCGGCGACGACGACTCCAGCACCGCGAGCACCTCGCCGCCTGCTTCGGCGATGCCCGCCGCCACCGGCAAGAGGAACGGGCCCGTGCCGGCGATGACGAAACGCTTCCCCGGCAGGACCCCATTGCCCTTGATGAAGGCTTGGATTCCGCCAGCGGCCATCACGCCGGGCAAGTCCCAGCCCGGTACCGGCAACTGCCGGTCGTAGCCTCCTGGGCAGAGAACCAAGCGGGTCGCGACGACGGTGCTGCCGCCGTCGTCGGTCCCGGAAGCCGTGGGGCCGGCCCCCATAGCCTGGCCGCCAGCCACAGTCGGCGTCGTTCGGACAAGGAAGCCCTCGTAGATCTTCTCCGTCATCCAGACCTGTCGTCCGTGCAGGTAATCGATGCTGCCGCTCTGCCGGGCGGCGTCGAAACGGGCGCGGAGGTCACTGTAGGTCTGCCAACCGTGGTGGCCTTTGCCATCAGGATGTGGCTCGACGGTTTCGGGCCGGTGCCGCCAGAACTGGCCGCCGGGCTGCGAACCAGCATCCACAACGGCCACCATAGCTCCGGCCTCGGCGGCACTAACAGCCGCAGCGAGCCCCGCCGGCCCTGCACCAACCACGGCAACGTCGGCTTTTACCGTGCCCGGAATTGTGGCGTTCATTCCCGGCCCCCTTCGGGCTCTGCAGGGACATTGGCAGGCACCGCGGCGGCGCTGGTGCCCTCCCGGTAACCTTCGATTTTCATGCCCTCGCACACTTCTACCAGGCATGCGCGCTGATTCGGTATGCCATCCACACTCACAAGGCAGTCGAAGCAAACCCCGATCCCGCAGAACAGCCCGCGGGGCCGCGCTTGCTTGCGGGTATCGCGCCAGGCGGTGATCCCGTTGGTGACCAACGCGGATCCAACGCTTTGGCCCGCGGACGTTGTGATCGGACGGCCGTCAAAGCTGACAGTGACCTCGCCGGGCGCGCCAGCCGGCTTGTTTCCTGGTGAGTATTTGCTCATGCTTTGACGTCCTCTCGGTGAGAGCTGTTGGGGGCTTGTGTGCCGAACCGGGCCGGGGCGAAAGGGGCCAGGTCCATGTCAGGTGTCTTGCCGGCAAGGGCTTGCGCCAAGAGCTTGCCTGTTCCCGCGGAAAGACCGATGCCGGCACCCTCGTGGCCAGCCGCATGCCATAGGCCAGGTGCGCGTTCGTCGTGCCCTATCACTGGGAGATGGTCCGGGCAGTAGGGCCGGAACCCGTGGTAGTGGCGGATGGCCTTGACGTGCTCAAGGAAGGGAAAGAGTGCCACGGCGTTACGCGCCAGGGTCCGGAGAGCGTCTGTGCTCACCGTGGGGTCGAAGCCAACGCGTTCGCGCGTTGAACCGATCAGGATTGTGCCGCTGGGGGTGCCTTCCACCACCGGGGAGGCTTGGAGTCCGGCGTCGGAACTGCCCACGTTGTCGATGTACTCGGCGGCGTAGACCTTGTGGTGGACCATGGGCGGCAGCGGTTCGGTGACCATGACGAAACCGCGGCGGGGAAGAACCGGGACGTTGACACCGGCGAGGGCGGCGAGTTGGCCGGCCCACGTTCCGGTGCAATTCACCACAGCTCCGGCGGAGAACTCGCCTCGCGGCGTCCGAACGCCGGTAACGCGGTGGCCGCTGCGGAGAAATCCACTGACGGGCGTATCTGCCATGAAACGGGCACCAGCTTGGGTCGCCAACCGGACCAGGTGCGCCGCAACCAGCATTGGCTGGACCTGGCAGTCTTCGGGGTAGCTCGCCGCGCCCAGAGCGTCCGGTGCGATCTGTGGCTCCGCTTTCCGCAGGTCGTCCGGATCAAGTTTGTCCACGCGAACGCCGTAGTCAGCTTGGGCGGCCATCACCCGGTTGAGCGAGGCCAGGCTGCTTTCATGCGAGGCCACGATGATCCCGCCCTTGGTTTCGAATTCCCAGAGGCGCTTGTGCTCAGCCAGATCGCCGTGCCAAACGTCCAGGGAGTAACGGGTCAATTCCAGCTCAGGACCGAGTTCCTTATCTGAGACAAGGATGTTTCCTTCGCAGGCGGACGAGGTGCCGCTGGCGGGAAGGCCCTTATCAAGGACAGTTACGGTGAGGCCTCGTTGGGTTGCGAAGTACGCAGTGGCGGCCCCGACGACCCCTGCGCCGATGACGAGCACATCGCTCGTAGTGTTCATGTCTGCTGCTCCTGCGGGGTCTCAGTCTCGCCGGTAGCCCAAAGGCCACGGGCGTGGCTGATGTGTTGGCGCATCAATTCAGTGGCGGCGGCTCCATCCCCGGCCTCGACGAGCTCCAGCAGGACGTGGTGTTCCTGGGCGGAATCGGCCAACCGGTTGCTTTCGCTCAAGGCCTTCAGACCATACAGGCGCGTACGGGACCGAAGACTGGTAGCCAGTTCAACCAGTTGGCCGTTGCCGGCATATCGCAAAAGCTCTGCGTGGAATGTGCGGTCCGCGGCCAAGTAGGCAGTGAGGTCGCCCTCCCGTGCCGCGTCTACAATGTCGTCGGCCATGGACCTCAGGATCTTGATTCCGGAGGGCGGGACAGTGCCTGCCACATCGCCAACTACCGGCGGCTCGATCAGCAGGCGGATCTCTGTCAGCTCGTCCAGTTCCCGATCGCTCATGGTGGTGATGCGGAAGCCCTTGTTCTTGACAGTTTCCACCAAGCCTTCGCGCGTCAGGTCCATCATGGCCTCGCGGACCGGCGTGGCCGAGACGCCAAAAGCAGCGGCGAGTGCCGGTGCGGAGTACAGGGTCCCCTCTTCCAGCGTCCCGGCGATGATCGCTGCGCGCAGAGACTCAGTCACTGACTCGCGAAGGCTATGCTGGCGGCCGAGCGGTGCGATAGGAAGCTGGTTACTGGTTGGCACTGTAAGTACTCCTTGTACGGAATTCATGGTCGAGTGCCTCCTTCATACACCAAGCTGGCGATCACAAGGTCTTCCCATGCCATCCCCACGCCTGCGAACAGGCAGGGTTTGCCCGCCGAGCGCTCGAATTCTCTTTTGACAAGATCGCGGAGGTTGGCCGGATGGATCGCATCCCATTCTTCAGCTGACCGTGCGGGTATAAGATCCCCGGCCTCGCGCAATGCCGAGGCCCGTCCTTCCACCACGACGTCACTGCGCAGCACAAGTTTGGCGTCCACTTCCCGGGCGTCCAATCCGTGCTGGCCTACCGCCGCAACCACAGCGCCCGGGGCAACCAGACCGCCGTCGAACAGCGGCGTACGGGAGGAGGTTGCGCAGATAACCACATCGGCCCCGCCCACGTCAGCCGAATTGCCCTGCCGGATGTGGATGCCCTCTTCGGCCAGCTGCTCGATGAGCGCGGCTACCCGCTCCGGACGGCGACCGACGACGGCGAGGCTCGCCTCCGGGAGCACGGCGTCCGCCGCGCGGAGGTGGTTGAGCGCCTGCACGCCGGTGCCGAACACAAGGACCTGGGCCTTTTCGGGGCGTGGGGGAACGGCGCGGGTGTCAGCTGCAAGGATGTGCTTGATGGCCAGCAGTGTGGTGGCCGGTGTGCGGATAGCGGTCAGTTCGTTGCCGTCCATCGTGGCCAGGGGTGCCGAAGTGTCCGAATCGAAGAGGACGTAAACCCCTTGGATCTTTTCCAGCCCCCTCGCAGGGTTGGCGGGGGCGACCGTGAGCGCCTTGATCCCGCTGTACGCGCGGTTCGATGCCGGCATGAGCAGGAACTCGCCGTTTGGCGCGGGGCTGAACAGCCGTGCACTGTCGTCCTCGGGGTCGACCACGTTCAGGAGCGCCTGCTCAAGGGCCGCGATGGCGGTCGTCCAGGGAGCGGCTGCCCGCACCGCCGTCGAGTCAAAGTACGGAAGGTTCACAGCAGGAACCCCGCGGGGAAGGGATCGGTGGGATCGAGGAAGTATTGTGCGGTTCCGGTGAGCCAGGCCCGACCGGTAACGGTGGGAACCACCGCTGGGCGGCCAGCCACTGTGGTCTCGTCCACCAGCCGGCCGACGAAGCGCGAGCCTATATAGGACTCGTTGATGAAGTCCGTATTCATTGGCAGCTCGCCGCGGCTGTGCAACTGTGCCATCCGGGCGCTGGTACCTGTGCCGCAGGGGGAGCGGTCGAACCAGCCGGGGTGGATGGCCATTGCATGCCGCGAATGTTCCGCCGTGGAGCCGGGCGCTTTGAGGTACACGTGATGGCAGCCGCGGATGTCCTCACGCTCTGGATGGATAGGTTCGTCTGAGGCGTTGATGGCATCCATGATCTTTAGCCCAGCCTTGAGCAGGTCATCCTTACGGCCGCGCTCGAACGGCAAATTCAGGCTTTCCAAGTCCACGATTGCGTAGAAGTTTCCGCCGAACGCCAGGTCATAGGGCACCAGGCCGAACCCAGGTACTTCCACTGTGGCGTCCAGACGGTCCACGAACGAGGGGACGTTGCGGATGGTCACAGACTCGGCGTGCCCGTCCTTGACTGCTACCTCGGCCACCACAAGGCCGGCAGGTGTATCAAGCCGAACAGTGGTGACCGGTTCCACCACCTCCACCATGCCGGTCTCCACTAAGACGGTTGCGACGCCGATGGTGCCGTGGCCGCACATCGGCAGCAGGCCGGAGACCTCGATATAGAGCACGCCGAAGTCCGCGTCCGGCCGCGTGGATGGCTGGAGGATCGCCCCGCTCATCGATGCGTGTCCACGCGGTTCGGTCATCAGGAGGGTGCGGATCCAGTCGCTGTTTTCCATGAACCACAGACGGCGCTGGGCCATGGTGGCACCGGGGATCGTCCCGATTCCGCCAGTGATGACGCGCGTGGGCATGCCTTCGGTATGCGAGTCCACGGCGTGGAAAATGCGGCTGGTTCTCATGGAGGACCTTTCCTTCTGTTGCTCCGCAGCTGCCCTCTTAGGAGTCCTCAAGGGCGGCCGCGGAGCGGTGGATGACCTGGCTGGTTACTTGTAGCCCTTACCCAGGGCTGCTTCGGTATCGCGGACGACGGCGTCACGCACCGCCGGGCTCAGCGGCCCGCGCGGCGGGCGGCATGCACCGCCACGGAGGCCAACAATGTCCATGGACAGCTTGATGGCCTGCACGAATTCGGTCTTGCTGTCCCAGCGGAGCAGCGAGTGCAGGTCGCGATAGATCCCGCGGGCCCGCTCGAGGTCGGCTACATCGCCGGAGGTGGAGAGACGGTACAGCTCCAGTGTGGACTCGGGGATGGCGTTCGGGTAGCCGGCCACCCAGCCCACGGCACCGGCCAGGCCCATTTCGACCACAGTATCGTCGGTCCCGATCAGGAGGTCCACCTCCGGTGCGAGTTCCTTGATCTCGTAGGCCCGGCGAACATCACCGCTGAACTCCTTGACGCCGACGATCAGGCCTTCCCCGTGCAGCCGGGCGATCAGCTGCGGCGTCAGGTCAACCTTGGTGTCGATCGGGTTGTTGTAAGCCACCACGGGCAGTCCTGCATCGGCTGCGAGGCGGTAGTGTTCCACTACCTCTTCTTCATTGGCGCGGTAGGAGTTGGGCGGGAGGAGCATAAGGGCTCCGGCGCCGGCCTCTGCGGCCTGTTCCGCCCACTTCCGGGTTTGGAGGCCACCATAGGCGCCTACGCCAGCCATGACGGTGAACCCTTCCGGAGAAGCTTCCACCGCCGTACTGATGACACGGGCGCGTTCTTCTTCACTCAGGGTCTGGTATTCACCCAGGGAACCGTTGGGGGCCACACCCTGACAGCCTGCATTTGCCAGGAAGCGAACGTGCTCGGCGTAGGCGTCGTAGTCCACGCTCAGGTCATCGTTGAACGGCAGGGCGGTGGCGACGAGCACTCCGTGCCACGGCTTGCGGGATTCGGTCATGATGGTTGGTCCTCTCGTTTGGCACGCTTGGCGCGTGTGCTGCGGCCGTGACGTACCTCACGGCCAAATATATCATGTGACATTGCACAGGACATTGGTTTTTTGCTGGTCGAGTTGGTTGACGTGGGGTCCGACCAGTATTAGCTGGCGGGAACTACGTACTGCTTGGCTGCAACCTTGCCAAGGGCTTCAGAGAGTCCGGCGTCGGTGAGCAGCTTCGCGATGGTGCCGTCCTCGCGCTGGGCGACAATTCCGGCGTCGAGGGCTTCCTTGAGGCTTGTATTGCCCTTGGTGATGGGGAACGCGGCCTCCGGTGCGTTCTTGATGGCACCGACGCGCGGATCCGGCTTCTCGTTTGCCAGTGCAACCGTCACGCCCTGGACATCTTTGAACTGGAGCACCTGAACGCCATAGGCGTCAACGTCCGCGTCCAGGCGACCAGCGTCGAAGTCTGCCTTCAACTCCACGCTGCTCGGGTAGGTCACCAGTTTGTCGCCCAGGATCTTCTTGAGGTCCTCCACCCAGAGGTAGCCGTCGATCGTGCCTACCTTGTTCATCTTCTCCAGGTCAGTCACTGTGGTGGCGCCGGATTTGGAGACGAGCCCCATGCCATCAAGGTACGTAGAGGCAGAGAAATCAACAGCCTTCAGACGCTTCTCGGTGGCGTCGATCGTGCCCAAGGCGAGGTCGATGTTTCCGCCGGAGATGGACTGGACGGCATCGGCATACGTGGCCTGCTGGTAGGCCGGAGTGAGGCATTCATCCTTGGCGATCTTGTTGACGATCTGGATGTCGATGCCCGTCGGGTTGCCGGAGCCATAACTGCTGAACGGCGGGATATCAATGACTCCGATAGTGAGCTTGCCTGGAGCGACGGTTTGTATGTCCGCGTGTTTGGGCGTACACCCGGAGCTGCTGGCGTCCGAGGTCCCTCCGCAGGCAGAGAGGCTTAAGCCCAGAGTGAGCGCGCTCGCCGTAAGGAGTCCGGCTGTCTTGATGCGGTTGCTGATCATGATTTCTCCTATGGTGTTGGGTTGGTGGGTTTGTGGTGGTTGGAAGTGTTGTGCTCAGGCATGTCGGGCCATTCGCTTCTCGAAATAGACAGTGATCCATGTGGCCGGCATCGAAATGGCGGCGTAGCAGAGGCCGGCCAGTGTGAAGACTTGAAGGTAGTTGAAGTCCTGGCTGCCGATGTTGTAAGCGGTCTTCATCAGCTCCGGCACGGCGATGACGTAGGCCAGCGACGTACCTTGGAACATTTGGATGGCCACGCCCATGAGCCCGGGGGTGGCCGAACGCATGCCTTGGGGCAGGATGACCCTGAAGAACGTGTCACGCTGTGCGAGTCCAAGCGCGCTTGACGCTTCGAGTTGTCCCCGGGACACGGACTGGATGCCGGCGCGCATGATCTCGCTGGAGTAGGCAGCTGCGTTCCACGTGAGCGCCAGGCATGCTGCAGTGATGCTTTCGAAAGCGATTCCAAACTTTGGCAGGCCGTAGTAGAAGAGGTAGAGGATGACCAGCGCCGGGGCGCCTCGTCCCACCTCAACCACTACCAGGCCGAGGGTGCGGACCGCGAGGTTCCTGGCACTCACCATCAGGCTGAGCCCAAGTCCCAGCGGATAGCCCACCAGGATCGAAGCAGCGGCGATCATAATGCTGACGCTGAGGCCGGACATCATCTGCGGGACGTAGCCCGCCCATTCCGTAAGCCATGTCATGCGAAGACCGCCTTCCTCATGCGGGAGTCGAGGCTGCGGGACAGGTAAGCGACCGGCAGGCTCAGTGCGATGTACAGGATTCCCACAAGGATGTAAGGCAGGATCCCTTCAATCGTGGGGTGCTGGCGGGCAAAGGCCTGGGACTGGAAGACCATCTCCGAGACGATGATGGTGGAAGCGATCGACGAATCCTTGAGTAAGCCCGTCAGGTACGTGGCGATGGATGGCGACACGATTCTGAAAGCCTGCGGAACCATGACGCCGTAGAAGGCGGCGCCGCGGTTCAAGCCCAGCGCGTTGGCCGCTTCGCCCTGTCCGCGTGGAACGGCCTGCAATCCGCCTCGGTAGATCTCAGCGAGATAGGCAATTGAGACGACGCCCAAGCCAACGATGGCTGCGCCAACGGGGTTGAATTTGAAGGTTCCGATCTGGATACCGAACTTGAGCAGGAACAACCAGACGATGATGGGCACTCCGCGGACCAGATCCACGAAGAGCCGCGAAGCCAGACGGACAATGATGTGCGACGACGACAATCCGACGGCCAGCGGAATGGCACCTGCTAATCCGATTGCGAATGCTGAAAGCGTCAGGATGATCGTCATGGGCAGGCCTTGGAGTACAGCGGAAAAGGCGTCCATGTCAGCGCTCCAGGACTGCACGCAGGAAGCGCCGGGTCCGGGCCTCCTGGGGATCGCTCATGATGGCACGAGGATCGCCCTGTTCGATGATCTTGCAGTCGGCCATGACCACCAGGGTGTCCGAAACGTCCCGGGCGAACTGCATCTCGTGTGTCACCACGATCATCGTCATGCCATCGGCCGCCAGTTCGCGCATGACGGCCAGGACCTCAAGCCCCACCTCAGGGTCCAGTGCCGACGTCGGCTCATCGAACAGCATGATGCTCGGATCAAGCGCCAGGGCCCGGGCGATGGCAATGCGTTGTTGCTGACCGCCGGAGCACCTGCCGGGGTGTTGGGCGGCTTTCTCCTCAAGGCCAACGCGCTTGAGCAATTCCATGGAGCGGGCGTCTGCTTCGTCTTTGCTTCGCCCGAGCACCTTCTGCTGCGGGAAGCTGATGTTCTTCAATGCGGACATATGGGGGAAGAGGTTGAAGGACTGGAACACCATTCCCACCGTTTGCCTTAGTGCAGCGAGGTCGCGGCTGTTAACGTCCTTGCCGGGTTCGATGATGTGTCCAGCTACCTGGATACTGCCGGAATCCGGGCGTTCCAGGAGGTTGATACACCTTAGGAACGTGCTCTTTCCTGCGCCGGAGGGGCCAATGAGGGCGGTGACCGTCCCTGGCTCAACGTGCAGGGATACGTCGTCGAGGACGATGTGGTCACCGTAGCGCTTTGAGATGTTGTCGAGCTTGATGCCCAGGCGTGGTGCGAGTTTGCCGTCTGCAATTTCTGAAAGGGTCATAGCGATCTTCCATGTGGGGACCAGGGGCCGTCGATAGATGTGGGCCATGTCACGTGATATGTGAAATGGTACATGGCACTGGCGGGAAAAGGGAAGGGTTTTTTCGAAGACCCAATCGCTTTAAATTTGACCGAACACCAAAAGCTTTGCTTCCAGCTCCAAGCGGGCACCCGCATGGTGCTTCTGCCGAGGTTGTCCTCCCGGCGACTTACATCAAGGCGTTCCGGCGGCCCTCAAACGCCCGGCCCAGCGTAACTTCGTCGGCGTACTCAAGGTCCCCACCCACTGGCAGGCCGGAAGCCAACCGCGTGACGGTGATCCCGATCGATTTGAGCATGCGGGCCAAATAGGTAGCAGTGGCCTCGCCCTCAAGGTTGGGATCTGTAGCGATGATGATTTCCTGGATCGCGCCGTCGTTGAGGCGTGTGAGGAGTTCGCGGATCCGCAACTGCTCCGGGCCGATGCCCGCAATGGGGTTGATGGCTCCACCCAGCACGTGATAGCGCCCGCGGAAAGAACGGGTGCGCTCTACAGCGAGAACGTCCTTGGACTCCTCGACCACGCAAATGACCGACGGATCCCGCCTCGGATCGCGACAAATGTTGCACATTTCCTGCTCGGTGACGTTGCCACACACCGTGCAGAACTTAACCCGTTCCTTCACCGTGGTGATGGCCGTAACGAGCCGTTTCATGTCCTCGGGATCGGCCTCAAGGATGTGGAACGCCAGGCGCTGCGCCGATTTCGGGCCTACACCGGGAAGCCGGCCGAGCTCGTCAATCAGCTCTTGAACTGCACCTTCGTACAAAATGTCCTCGTTTGTTTGGTATCGATGCTGTCATCAGCGGGGTTGCAGGGGAGAACCGTCCAAGGCGCGCTCTTCAATCAGCTTTCCGCCCAGAATACGCTCCACGGCAGCCCGCCCAAAGACCCTCGATTCCTCGATCGTCTCGTCCTCCGGGCTGGGGATATCCTCCGGCGCCGGCTCCGGCCTGGCTTGGGTCCGCACGGGCGCCTGCACCCGTCCGGCTTGCGCTTCGGGACTGTTGGTCAAGCGCTGGTACAGGCTCTGTCGAGCTGAGGGACCGCTCGACGGCGTGCCCTCCTCAAGGGTCGCGACGGAGCCACCTGTGTGCTGGGTTTCCGTGGCTGTGGTGGGCCACGCCGCAGGCGCCGGGGCACCTGCCTGGGCTGGCATGGTGCCGGGCCAACCCGACGCCGGAGCGACGTCCCAGTTCGAAGAGCCGTTTTGCCCGCCGCTGGTCGGGTGGCCGTAGCTCGGCGCTGCCGTGGCTGCTGCCTCCGCCGGTGTTTCAAGGGCGGGACTGCTGGCCGCCGGGACCTGCGCCATCGCCGGTTCGTAGTCTCGGACCTTCGACACGCCAGTATCAGCCTCGATGGGAGTCTGTTGCTTGGCGCCCACGTTCGATTCAGTGCCGACCACCCACGTACCAGGCGCTTGTTCCACTGCCCTGGACCAAGGGTCGAGGGAACCCGCCGGCTCTGAGGATTTACCAGCTGTGTTGGTGGCCGATACAGGGGCGTCCTGCCCTGGGGTTGGCTGCGACGGCGCTGATGGAATCCCCCCTGCTGGGGAAGTTGGTGCCGGGGACGCCGGTGCCGGAGGGGTGTCCGGGCCGGAAAATGCGGGGGACGGTTCCCAATCCATCGGAGGTTCTTCGTCCAACGGCGGCGCATCTTCGTCGAGCGGAGGACCCCAATCATCGTCGGCGTAGGAGTAGTCCCCAGCGGGCGCCGTGGGTTCTGCGGGAGCCGCCGGTGTCGTGGGTTCGGCTGGAGCTGCCGGCGCCGTCGGTGCTGCGGAACCCGGGGCGCCCGCAATTGGCGCTGCTGCGTCCGGCTTGGCCGGGGCGGGCGTCTCGGCTGCGGGGGCAGCAGGTGCCAAGCCCCAGGCGGAGTCGACCGA
This sequence comes from Arthrobacter sp. 2762, assembly GCF_040548745.1. Lineage (NCBI taxonomy): Bacteria > Bacillati > Actinomycetota > Actinomycetes > Micrococcales > Micrococcaceae > Arthrobacter > Arthrobacter sp. 2762. The sequence goes on along the minus strand of NZ_JBEPSI010000001.1, from coordinate 311,517 downwards.
TGAAACAGCGCTCGGCACCTGCGCTGGCACCCGTTCCTGGGCTGCTACTGGATCCGGGGCTGCCGACGGCGATGCGGTGCCAGGCGACGCCGCAACCTCCCGGCTAGTAGGTGCTTTTGGGTTTGGCTCAGAGCTCGCTGAGCTGTTGCCGCCAGCCACTGCGACGATCTGGCAGTCGATGCCGATCGTCTTGTGGATTGCCTGGCGAAGGTTCTCGGAGTGATCCGCGCGCCCAAAGGCCCCAGCGAGGCCGGCGGTGGTGAAGGCGAGTGTCAGTACCTGGCCATCGAACTGGGCCACTTGGGCATTCGGTTCCACCAAGGCCCACGTGCTGCGCTTGATCTTGGTCAGCGTCTGCAGGACCTCAGGCCAAGCGCGACGGAGGGCTTCGACGTCTCCGGCGGCGGTTGGTGGAGACGCGGGGGCAGGCTGATGTGGAGCGGTGGGCCGGGATACGGGCGGTTGCGATACGGGGGCTGGCTGCGGTGCCGGCGGTGCTGTTGGCTCCGCAGCGGGACCGTTCTGGGCAGGACGTTGGGCAGTCGGACGGTCGTCCACCGGCCAGTCGTTCGTTGAGACGCGCGGAGCGGAGAGCGGCTCACGCGACACAGGCGTTGACGACGACGTGTCGGGCACAGGTACAGGCGCTTGAACTGGTGCTGCCGCAGGTGCCTGAGCTGGACCTGCTGCCGGCGCCTGAACTGATGCGGGTGCCTGAGCTGGTGCTGCAACGGGAGCCTGTGGAGGGGCAGCCTGGGCAACTGACGCAGCCGCCGGTGAAGAATCCGCGGCGGAAGGCGTGCCGGAAGCAACAGCCGGAATCCCGGCGTCGCCCGCGTAATTCAGCCGACGCTCCACGCGGTCGATCCGGGCTGCAATGCCCCGTTCTGTTTCCTCGGAGCTGGGCAGCAGGATCCGCGCGCAGAGAAGTTCCAAGTGCAGCCGCGGGGAGGTGGCTCCGGTCATTTCCGTGAGCGCCGTGTTGGTGACGTCCGCAGCGCGGGAAAGCTCCGCAGCGCCCAGGTTCGTGGCCTGGTTCCGCATCCGCGCAATCTGGTCCTCGGGCATGCCGCGGAGAATGGCCTGTGCGCTCTCAGGCATTGCCTGGACGATGATGAGATCCCGGAAGCGCTCCAGGAGGTCTTCCACGAAGCGCCGGGGATCGTGCCCGGTCTGGATGACGCGGTCAACGGCACGGAAGACAGTTGCGGCATCGGCGGCCGCGACGGCGTCCACGACGTCGTCCAGCAGGGAAGCGTGCGTGTAGCCGAGAAGCGCGACGGCGAGCTCGTAGTCGAGGCCGCTGGGTCCGGCGCCTGCCATGAGCTGGTCCAGCACGGACAAGGTATCGCGGACGGAACCGCCGCCTGCACGGATAACGAGCGAAAGCACGCCCGGAGCCACGGGAACGTTCTCCTGATGGCACAGCAGCTCAAGGTACTTCATGAGCGGCTCGGGCGGCACCAGCCGGAAGGGGTAGTGGTGGGTGCGCGAGCGGATGGTGCCTATGACTTTGTCCGGCTCCGTGGTGGCAAAGATGAACTTGATGTGTTCCGGCGGCTCTTCGACGATCTTCAGGAGCGCATTGAAGCCAGCCGACGTGACCATGTGGGCTTCGTCGATGATGAAGATCTTGTAGCGATCCCGCACTGGGGCGAAGGTCGCTCGCTCGCGGAGATCGCGGGCGTCGTCCACACCACCATGGCTGGCTGCGTCAATCTCGATGACATCCAGGGAGCCGGAGCCGCCGCGCGCGAGTTCGATGCAGCTGGGGCATTTGCCGCAGGGGGTGTCGGTGGGTCCCTCGGCGCAGTTAAGGCAACGGGCCAGGATACGCGCGGAGGTGGTCTTGCCGCAGCCGCGGGGGCCGGAGAAGAGGTAGGCGTGGTTCACGCGGTTCTTCCGCAGGGCCGTCATCAGGGGCTCTGTGACATGTTCCTGCCCGATAACGTCCGCAAAAGAGTCCGGGCGATACCTTCGATACAGGGCAGTTGTAACAGTCACAAGTGAAACCTACCTATAGGGACTGACATTTAAATAAGAGACCCCTCATGCACCCGCCAGAGCCCATCTACCCTTGCTACCTTCCGGTCCTGGGGGAGTTCAACAGGATGACGCCACATGAGGGGCCGTCGACAAGCTTACCTGAACTTGGTTATTGGTTCGAATCGGCACAGAGGGCTGTGGAAAACGCTCGACGGCGGGTGCTCGGGGGCGGATTCCGGCGGGAGTTAAGGCAGGTAGTCAGGCGCGTCCTCCAGCCCGAAATATCGCTCGAGCGTTGTGATTCCCCTGGATTTCATATCTGTGGCGATCGCCACGCCGACGTACCGGAGATGCCACGGCTCATATTCGTAGCCTGTGATGCCCTGCGCCCCCGCCGGGTACCTGATGATGAACCCGTATTTCCAACCGTCCGTGGCCGCGAAACGCCCAACGGGAGTGTCGGCGAAGCAAGCTTGCAGGGCACAAACGCCGCTCGCGTTGCCGACGTCCATGGCCAGGCCGGTCTGGTGTTCGCTGTAACCGGCGCGTGCAGCCAAGGTATCGGCGGTCTCCTGGCCGTATTGGGCGACATAGTCGTCATAAAGATTCTGCTGCTGGGAGTAGGAGCGGTATCCGCTGGTGGCCCGGACGTTGACCCCTGACGCCTTGGCTGCCTTCACGAACGAGTTGTACGCCGTCGCAGCCTCCGAGCGCAGCCGTTCAGTTGAAACCCGCGTAAGTGACGCCGGGACATAGCTCGGCGGATTCAGCATCCGGTGTTTGTTGACCACAACCTGGAGACTGCTGGCCGAGTCGATGTCGTATTGGACGGCGACGGCAGCCTGCGGGGACAGGAGCCCCATGGACAGCAGTGCCGCAGCGATCCCCAACCAGAATTGGCGCAGCTTCATCGGGTCCTCCCGGTCACGTGGGTCCAGTCAAGTGTGTCCAGCGATGGGGTGACTGTACTCCTGGTCCGGAGTGCCGACAATCTTGACTTTCTAGGCCTTTCACCTCTCAGGCCAAGGGTCGTTCTTTACTCCAAGGGTGGTTCCCCGGAGTTGAAGAACGTCCCGCTGCGGCGCCGGACATCGAAAACTTCCCACGCCTGGGGTATCAGATCGAACGCTACGTCGCACATGCGCCGCAGTTGTTCCATTCCTTCGGCTTGGAACGCATCGTCTTCGGCGAGGCTGCTTGCGACGTCGTAACCGCTTCTTTCAGCGGTAGTCCACTCCAGCCCGTGGGAGTAGCCGCTACAGAACTGCCAGGCGTAGATCAGTCCGGGAGGCAGGCTGCTGCTCGAACGCAACTCCTTGAGGATCGCTGTCTCCGTCCGATTCTTGGTGGCATACCCCCAGGTTCCATCGCCTTTACGCCGAAACATTGGAGGCAACCGCAAGGCTTCCGCCGACGAATTCAGCGCCCGGCGAAGGCCGTCAAAGTAATCCGCTGCGGCATCATGCCGTTCCGGATGGAACTCACCAAGGTAGGCGTCCCAGAACGCTGCGGCGTTGAACACCTCCCGGGACACGAGTATCAGGCCTCGCCGCGCCCGTTCGTCGGAGCTTTCCGGCAAAAGTGCCCACAGCACCGTTGCAGTGCACTCCATGATGGTGCGTACCAGCGCATACGGTGCATGGGTCTGCGTGCGGAAGTAGATGTTTCCGTCGGGTGCCTCGATGAACAAGAGGCGGCGGAGCGCCTGCAGATTATCCACGGCGGCCACGAGGGACTGCGTCAGCAGATGGCTGACGCTGCGGGAGGAACTGAAGAGGTCATCCAACTGGCGAAGGGGCGAACCGTTCTCGACCCCGCCAACGTCCATTCTTCGATCGCAGAGCGGCTCCAAGGCCCGGAGACGTTCAAAGATTCCTTCCGCGGCCCGGCTTTCTTCGTCTGCCCCGTCCAGCGGACCTGCAGAGTCAGGAGGTATTTGCCTATCGTCCACGCAGTGATCCTAGCTCTCCAGATGCGGTGGGAAAGGTCGCCACCCGTTCACTGGCCACGTCATGAAAGCCGGCTCCTCATAGGGGTGGGCCGCGCGCAGAGCACGCACGACGTCGTCGAGCACGTCCTCCTCAACCACGCACTCAACCCGGGTTTCCGGCACTTGCTCGCTGGTTCCGACGTCGCCGATGAACGGCTGCGCGCCCGGCAGGGGAGTGAAGTGGCCAGTGCCGGGCGAGGTGAACGAGCAATGCGAGTAGTCGCCGATCCGTCCTGCGCCAGCGTCCCCGATTGCCTTCAGGACGGCCGGAGTGTGTGTGCCGGGAACGTAAACAACCAGGGCATGGAGCTGCGTCATGGGAACATCCTGTCAGTAACGTCGGCTACAAAGCGGCCTACACCATTGCATATCTGCGGGTCACAGCGGACCATGGGTATGTACACCGATTGGGGCAATCTCAAGATTGTGAGCTGCGGGGCCTGGGGGCGAGGGGCCGGACCCGGCAGCTCAACGGTGATACCGCAAGAATGGGCGCGTTGGGGGCGTCCATTTTTCCGTTAAGGCGAACAACGCTTTTTGGACGTGCGGCGAGGGCGAAATGGTCCGATTACACGATGCCGAAATTCTCAGGTACAGTAGTATCTGCTTTCGATTCGGAAGCAAGGAGAATTCGCCTAGCGGCCTATGGCGCACGCCTGGAACGCGTGTTGGGTTAACGCCCTCGGGGGTTCAAATCCCCCATTCTCCGCGGTTGGCCCCGGTCTTCGGACCGGGGCCTTTTGCGTTCCCGTAATCCGGCCCTCCCGGCAGTGCGCAGGGCTACTGTTGCGCCGCGGCCACGCGCTCCAGGACTTCGCGGCAGGCCAGGATCGCGGGGTGGATCCGGCCGGCCGTGCGCGTGGAGGTGAAGACGGTTCGCTTGGGCAGGCCGGGAAGGTCGAGCAACTGCACTGGCCTTGACATCCCTGTCCAGACAAGGTCCGGCATGAGGGCAACGGCGTTTCCGGATTCGATGAGCCTGATCTGGGCTTGAAGGTCGGCGGTTTCGTAGCGAACGTCCGGCTCGAAGCCGGCAGATCGGCAGGCTTGCTCAGCCCAGTGCCGGGAGGCGGCGCCGCGGGGTTCCATGACCCAGGGCATGTCAGCGGTGTCGGCCAGCGATGAAACGAGCTCCCCGCCTAGTCCTGCGGGGGGAGTGGCCAAGCGGATGGCGTCACTGGTCAAAGTGGCTCGGTCCAGGCCGGGGTGGTGCGGGGCCGCGTGCCCGGGGTATTGCTCTGCCACCACGATGTCGAAGTCACGCGCCCACGTTTCGTACAGGGCGGTCTCAGGTTCCCGCTGGGTCATTTCCACCCTGACCTCCGGATACTCCCGGCGCATGATGGTGAGGAAATCGGGCAGCAGGGCCAGGGCTGCGGACTGGAAAACCGCCAATCGCACCGTTCCGGTGACCATGGAGAGCGACGCCGCAAGGTCCGTCTCAGCGCGTTCGAGTGTTTCCAACAGGTCCGCCGTGTGTGCAACGAGGATCTCGGCCTGTGGCGTCAGTTGGACGCGGCGGCCGGCCTTGCGGAGCAGTTCGACGCCCGCTTCCTTCTCCAGAAGCGTCAATTGTTGGGACACCGATGAGGGGCTGTACTGCATCGCGTCCGCCACCTCGGCGAGGGTTCCGCGGATCTTCAATTCGTGCAGCAAACGCAGTCTGCGGACATCCAGCACGGTGACCTCCAAAGGTTCGGAATGGGTAATCAATATTCGTCAGAAAACATCGCTTTTCCTAACGTGATTGTAGATCCATACTGATGGAAACAAACAAACTTCTCCGCCTCAGAAGGAGCCCCTCATGACCAGCACCCTCCCGGCCGCCGCCCCGCGCACCGAGGATTCCGGGCAGTTCGACGCACTGGCCCAGGAGGCCATTGCATTGGTCCGCCACTGGCTTACCGAAGCCAGCAAGATTCCCGTCGACGTTTCCGCCCAGCGCCTCGCCGGAGTCCTGAAGGACCCGAACGGCCTTGACTTCACGGTTGGATTCGTCGACGGCGTCATCCGCCCTGAGGACTTGTCCGTCGCCGGCCGCAAGCTCGCGGAGCTCGCCCCGAAGGTGCCCAAATTCCTGCCCTGGTACATGCGCAGCGCTGTCCGCATGGGCGGGGTCATGGCTCCGATCCTTCCTCAGGTAGTCATCCCTATCGCCCGCCGCGTGCTCCGCGAGATGGTGGGCCACCTGATCGTGGACGCCACGGACGCGAAGCTGGGTCCGGCCATCGCGAAGATCCGCCAGGACGGCGTCCACCTCAACGTCAACCTCCTCGGCGAGGCTGTCCTCGGTGAGCACGAAGCCCAGCGCCGCCTGGATGGCACGCTCAAGCTCCTGGCCCGCGAAGACGTTGACTACGTCTCCATCAAGGAATCCTCCACCGTGGCGCCGCACTCCCCGTGGGCCTTCGACGAAGCCGTCGATCACGTGGTGGAGAAGCTCACTCCGCTGTACCGCCTGGCCGCGTCCTTCCCCAAGCCCAAGTTCATCAACCTGGACATGGAGGAGTACAAGGACCTCAGCATGACCATTGCCGTGTTCAAGCGGATCCTGGACATGCCGGAATTCAAGAACCTCGAGGCCGGCATCGTCCTCCAGGCCTACCTTCCTGACGCACTGGGCGCCATGCAGGAACTGCAGGAGTGGGCCACTGCCCGCCGCGCGCAGGGTGGCGCACCCATCAAGGTCCGCGTCGTCAAGGGCGCCAACCTGCCCATGGAACAAGTAGAAGCTTCACTGCACGATTGGCCGCTGGCTACCTGGGGCAGCAAGCAGGACTCGGACACCAGCTACAAGAACGTCATCAACTACGCCCTTACCCCGGAGCACATTGACGCCGTCCGCATTGGCATAGCAGGACACAACCTCTTCGATGTCGCCTTCGCCTGGTTGCTCGCCAAGCAGCGGGGGGTCACCGAGGGGATTGAGTTCGAAATGCTCCTGGGCATGGCAACCGGCCAGGCCACGGCTGTCCGCAAGGACGTCGGCAGCCTGCTGCTCTACACACCGGTGGTCCACCCGGGCGAGTTCGACGTCGCCATTGCGTACCTGATCCGCCGCCTCGAAGAAGGCGCGAGCCAGGAAAACTTCATGTCCGCAGTGTTCGAGCTCAGTGAAAACGAAGCCCTGTTCAAGCGCGAGCAGCAGCGCTTCCTTAACTCCTTGGCCGGCATGACCGACGAGGTTCCGGGACCCAACCGCAAGCAGGACCGTCGCCTGCCTGCCGAGCCGGCCCCGCTCGAAGGCTTCCGCAACACACCGGACACGGATCCGGCACTCCCGGCGAACCGCGCCTGGGGCCGTGACATCCTCAAGCGCATTCCCGGTTCAACTGCAGGCAACAAGATCGTGGAATCCACCAAGGTCTCCGACGCCGCCCAGCTGGACCAAATCATCGCCACCGCCGTGGACCATGGCAAGGCCTGGGGCGCCCGCCCGGCAGCCGAACGCGCCGCAATCCTGCACCGCGCCGGCGACGTCCTCGAAGCCCGCCGTGCCGAGCTCCTGGAGGTCATGGCCTCCGAGACCGGCAAGACCATCGACCAAGGCGACCCCGAGGTCAGCGAAGCAATCGACTTCGCGCACTACTACGCCGAGCGCGCCAAGGACCTGGAAAAGGTCGACGGCGCCACGTTCGTCCCAGCGAACCTCACCGTGGTGACCCCGCCGTGGAACTTCCCGGTGGCGATCCCCGCAGGCTCGACGCTCGCAGCGCTCGCCTCAGGTTCCGCCGTCGTGATCAAGCCTGCAAAGCAGGCCCGCCGCTCCGGTTCCGTCATGGTGGATGCGCTCTGGGAAGCCGGTGTGCCGCGCGAAGTACTGGCGCTCGTTCAGCTCGAAGAGCGTGAACTCGGCACCCAGTTGGTCTCGCACCCGAGCGTTGACCGCGTCATCCTCACCGGTGGCTACGAAACCGCTGAGCTGTTCCGCTCGTTCCGCCAGGACCTCCCGCTGCTCGCGGAAACGTCCGGCAAGAACGCCATCATCGTGACCCCGAGCGCTGACCTGGACCTGGCCGCGAAGGACGTCGTGTACTCGGCTTTCGGCCACGCGGGCCAGAAGTGCTCGGCCGCATCGCTGGTGATCCTGGTGGGCTCGGTGGCGAAGAGCGCACGTTTCCACAACCAGCTGATCGACGCCGCCCGCTCGCTGACGGTCGGCTACCCCGAGAACGCCACCACGCAGATGGGCCCGATCATCGAGCCGGCCAACGGCAAACTGCTGAATGCCCTCACCACGCTGGGCGACGGCGAAACCTGGGCCATCAAGCCTGAGCGCCTGGACGAGACAGGCCGTTTGTGGTCCCCGGGCATCCGTTCGGGCGTCAAGCGTGGCTCGTACTTCCACCTCACCGAGTTCTTCGGACCGGTCCTTGGCGTGATGACCGCTGAGACCCTCGAGGAAGCCATCGCCATCCAGAACGAGATCGAGTACGGCCTCACCGCTGGCCTGCACTCCCTGGACTCCGCTGAAATGGGCGTCTGGCTGGACACCATCCAAGCTGGAAACCTGTACGTCAACCGCGGTATCACAGGTGCGATCGTCCAGCGCCAGCCTTTCGGTGGCTGGAAGAAGTCGGCCGTCGGCGCCGGAACCAAGGCCGGTGGACCGAACTACCTCATTGGCCTGGGCAGCTGGCTCCCCGCCGAAGCCAAGGCCAAGCGTGGCACTGTACTTCAGGGTGCTGCCGCCCGGATTCTGTCGGCTGCAAAGTCCGCGGACGTGTCCGCTGAGGAACTCCAGACCCTGCAGCAGTCACTCTTCAGCGACGCAGCGGCATGGGAATCCGAGTTCGGCACCCGCAAGGACGTCTCCGCACTGTCCGCAGAGCGCAACGTCTTCCGCTACCGCTCCCTCCCCGTGACCATCCGCCTCTCCGAAGGCGAGCGGCTCGCTGAGCTGCTGCGTGTCGTAGCAGCCGGTGCAGTGGCCGGTTCGGCGCTCAAGGTGAGCTCCGCCGTCGCGCTTGAAGATGCTGTGGTGAATGTGTTCGCGAACCTGGGCGTCAGCGTCCGGATCGAGGACGACGCCGCGTGGCTGGCTCGTGCAGCAAAGTTCGACGCCGGCCGGATCCGCTTGATTGGTGGCGACTTTGCCGCGCTGAGCGCAGCCATGGGTGGGCGCCCGGATGTTGCCGTCTACCACGGTGCAGTGACGCAGGCCGGCCGCATCGAGCTGCTCCCGTTCCTGCGTGAGCAGGCCGTGTCCATCACCGCCCACCGCTTCGGCACTCCGAACCACCTCTCGGACCACCTGATCTAATCCGACCAAGACACGCCGAGTTGCATAAACAGTCAGGCAGGACGTCCATAACGACGTCCTGCCTGACTGTCTTCGTTGGCTCCTTAGGATTCCAAGACCAGCAACTGGGCCTTGTCCGGCTCCCAGCCAACCCAGAGGTCGCCTGCCGCGGAACGGGTTCCGGACTCCGAGCTCATTTCCCGCAGCATCAATTCGTGGCCTCCCGCGGTGAGCCGGTGGCGGACTGTGGCGCCAAGGTTGGTGGATGACGTAATGACCGCCACGGAGCCGCCACCGACAGGCGGCGTTGAACTGAGCTTGAGGTGTTCCGGGCGGATCGATACTGCGTAGTCTGCACCTGTAGCGCCCTGGTCCCTTACGCGGGCCACTCCCAAGCCACCCAAATCCACGGTGGCCTCCTTGCCGTTGCGCTCCAGTACCGTGCACGGGATCAGGTTGGTGTCGCCAAGGAAACCGGCAACCCAGTCGGTCAGGGGGTGGTTGTAGACCTCTTCCGGCGGTCCGGATTGGACAATCTGCCCGTCTTTCATCACCACGATCCTGTCCGACATCGCCATTGCCTCTTCCTGGTCGTGGGTAACGAACAGTACGGAGATGCCGAGGCTCTTCTGAAGGGTCTTGATCTCCTCCTGCATCTGTTCGCGGAGCCGCTTGTCCAGCGCTGCCATGGGCTCATCCAGGAGCAGGGCCGCAGGGTTGAACACCAAGGCCCGGGCGAGCGCAACGCGCTGCTGTTGACCTCCGGAGAGCTGGCGCGGCTTGCGGTCACCCAAGGCGCCCAGCCCCACACGCTTCAGTGCTTCGTTGGCCCGCCGGCGCCGTTCCGCGGCCGGCACTTTTCTCATGCGGAGCGCGAATTCCACGTTTTCGAGGGCGGTCATGTGTGGAAAGAGGGCGTAATTCTGGAAGACGACGCCCAGATTCCGTTCCCGCGGCGGCAGCGTGTCTACGGGCTGCCCGTCAATGAGGACGGAGCCGGACGTGTGTTCTTCGAACCCGGCCACCATCATCATGGTGGTGGTTTTGCCCGAGCCGCTGGGTCCCAGGAGGGTGACAAATTCCCCGGGCTGGACTGTCAGGTCCAATTGGTCGACGGCGACGAAACCACCGTAGCTTTTGCGGACTTGCCGGAGCTCAAGAAGTCCTTTCGCTTGCGTGGGTGCCTCGGGAGAGGTGGCGGTGGAAGTCATTGATGCGGTCATCATTGTTCCTTTTTACGTTTGGGCGGATACGGCCAGGGGCACCATCCGGGAGATCGATCGGCGCTTGAGGACGAACATGACCTGCAGGAGTAGCCCGATGGTGGCCACTGTTACCAACAGGGCAGATGAGACGGCGATCTTGGGAGTCAGGTTGAACTGGATGTCGGTGAACATCTTCACTGGCAAGGTGGTGGCGCTGGGGGACTGCATGAACAGCGACATCACGGTTTCATCGATGGATACCGAGAAGGCGAACAACGCGCCGGAGACCAAGCCCGGGAGGATGACGGGGAGATACACGTGCCGGAACACGGACAGCGTCCCCGCGCCGAGGCTTTGGGCCGATCGCACCAGGGCAGGATTGAGCCCTGCAAGGCTGGCACGTGTTGTGAGGTACACGTAGGGCGTAGCGATGACGGCGTGCGCCAAGCCGATGGGAATGATGCTGCCCACCATGCCAACCGAGATAAAGAACTGACAGAAGGCAAGGGCCAGCACCACGGTGGGCACGATCATCGGGGCGAGTATCAGCCCCATCACAGCGGACTTCCCTGGGAAGCTGCGGCCATGAAGTGCGATGGCCGCCGTCGAACCAATAGCTACGCCGATCACCACGGCTATACCCGCTGACTGGAGGCTGGCGGCCAATGCCGAGGTCCAAGCGGTGTCGGCGAAGAAGCCGGCCACTGCAGCGAAGGACAAACCTTCGGGCGGGAAGGTGATGTAGCGGCTGTCATTGAGCGCGACGGGAACCACGATGAGGGTCGGAATTACCAGGAACAGGAAGACCGGCAACGAAAGCAGGGGTATCAAACGGTGTTGTGGATTAGTTGTCTTCATGGTGGCCTCCGGCCTTGAGGACCCGCTGGTAGACCGCCACGAGGATACTGACCAGGGCTGTAAGGATCACGGCAAGGGCTGCGGCACCTGGAAAGTCGGTCAACTGCCGGGCGTAATAGTCGATCTGGTTTGCGATCATCATGTCGCCAGGCCCACCCATGACCACCGGGGTGATGAAGAAGCCTGTGCTCATGATGAAGACCAGCAGCCCGGCTGCGGAGACGCCCGGAGCGCTAAGCGGGAGGGTGATGTGACGGAAGACGGATCCTTCCCTGGCGCCGAGCGACCGTGCCGCCAAGCCGAGGCGGTCGTCGATGGACATCAGTGAAGAAAAGATCGGGAAGACCGCGTAGGGCAGCAGGCAGTGAACCATGCCAACGATCACCGCGAAGCGGTTGTGGAGCAACTCGACGGGTGCGTCCGTCAGGCCAATGCCCTGCAGGAACGCATTGATGATGCCGTTGTCCTGCAACAGAACTGCCCAAGCAAAGTTCTTCACCAGGATGCCGGTCCAGAACGGCAACAAGACGACGGCGAAGAGGACTACCCGCAGGATGTTCCCGGAACGCCAGAGGACAAGGGCAATGACATAGCCAAGTCCAACGGTTACCAGGGTGGATGCCAGGCTGATGGTAAGCGTGTTCGCCAGCGAGCGCAGTACCAGGGGATCCTCAAGTACCCGCTGATAGGCGTTGCCGGAAAAGCTTGAGCCAACGAGCTTCCCTAGCGGGGTGAGGAACAATACGACGTCGAATGCAAGAACAGGCGCCAGCAGCAGCCACCATCCGCTCCTCCTCCGGCGCGGCTTCGCTTCATCCGCCGTCGGGGTACCGCGGCCTTTCGCCTGGATTCTTTGAGAAGTTATGGCGCTCATATCAGCTGGCCTGCCACAGCTTGAATTGCTGCTCAGTCTTCTTCAGGTTCTGGGACCACCATTTGTCATCCCGAATGAGGATCTTGTCCGCCAGCAGCGGGCTGGTCGGAAGGGTGTCCGCCACCTCCTTGGGCAGTTTGGACAGCGCAGGCGTGTTCGCCAGGGTCAGGTTGGTGACGGTGTCGAAGGCAGCTCCGGCCTCGGCGTCGTTGGACATGAAGTTCATCAGCTTGAAAGCGGCTTCCTTGTTCTTTGCCCCCTTGGGGACCACAAAGTAGTCGCCGGCCAGGACCGCGTTCTCGGCGGAGAAGTTCAGTTTCGCTCCGTCCTTGCGGGCAGCGTTCACCCGGTTGTTGAAGCTCGTTGACAGCGCAACTTCTCCTGACGTGAGCTGCTGGATGGGCTCCTGATTGGCCGAGTGATAAAGGAGGCGATCTTTTCCGGGATGGTGGCCAAGGACGCGCAGCGCCCGGTCAACGTCAAGCGGGTAGATCTTGTCGAACGGAACACCGTCAGCCAGCAGGGCTGCTTCAAGGACGGAGCTATCGGATAACTGGTTGTATACGGAGCGCTTTCCGCTGAACTTGTCCTGATCGAAGAATTGCGCCCAATCCTTGGGTGCCTGAGCATCCGGAATAGTGTTCTGGTCCCATGCCATGACGAAAAGGAAGCTTAGGTACTTGATGCCGTACTCGGCCTTGGCATAGCCGGGCAGGCCCTTGTCGCTGATGATGTCGTAGTCGAACTTTTCCAGCAGTCCTTCGGCAACGGCCGTTTCGTACTCCGGTGCTGTGATTTCCACCAGGTCCCACTGCACATCGCCGGATTGCACCTGCGCTTTGAGGGAAGCCAAGCTCGTATTGGCGAGCAGAGTCGGCTGGATACCTGTCTGCTTCGCAAAGGGATCCAGGATGGTCTGAGTGAACTGATCGTTGTAGGAACCACCGTACGAAGTGACCGTGACGGTCTTGTTGGCGGCCGCACTCTCGGCTGGCTTGGAGCTGCAGCCGGATAGCGCCAATCCGGCAAACGGCGTCAGTGCCGCTGCTTTGAGGATCTGCCTGCGGTCAAAAACGGGAGAACGGAAATCTGTCATGGCTCGCATTGCCTCTCATGAACGCCAACGTCCAGGCTCGCTTCAAGGAGACGAGCATGGGGGAGACGGGCGTGTGCTGGGGGTTACATCGTGAAGAAGGCTCCCGAAGCTTGAGGGCGGCGGGTTGCGCGCGCCCTTCATCAAAGCATTCGAAAGTTGGGTAGTCCGGCCGTCATTCGGCCTTTTGGGGTGCCGTAACTGTAACTGTGAGGTTGCTCACTAGTCAACGCTTGTATTGCATTAAGAAACAATTGCAGCAAAAAAGAAGCCCGCACCTATGTGCGGGCTTCTTTCGGGCTTCTTCGGAGGGGTGGCATCACACGGCGTATCCCAGTCTTTGCAGCCGGCGTCGCGCGGCGAGTTCGCTCGGCCCGTGTGAGCCCAGGGCCAGCCGGACCATGCCCAGAACAACACGGGCGGTGGTGATGGCAGGCAGGGGGATCGGACCCAGTCGGGCAGGTTTCAGCCCCAGCATGTCCCGGTACTTCGGTTCAAGGCTTGCGACGGCGGCAGCGAACAGGATCCGGTAGCCCGGCTGAAGAAGTGGACTCAGGGGCGGGCGGCGTATGAAGGCGATCGTTTCTGCCAGCCGCTCGTCCGAGCGCAAGACCCCGGAGGCGTACCAAGCTTCCAGTTCCTGGCGCACCTGGGCTTCGGTGAGCGGCGGATCCTCCACGCCCATGAGCCGACCGGCCTGCGCCCACTCGCGGACGTAGGCATCCGCACCGCCAGGTATCGGGCGGCCCCAGATGCGGTTGGCCCTAAGGAAGGAATCCGCGTAGGTGACATGGACCCAGCGGAGGAGTTCGGGATCATTGGCGGCATAGTGGCGGTGGGTGCCAGTTCCGTCCACATAGCTTCCCCGAACATGTTCGTGGATTTTCCGGACACGGTAGGTTGCTGCCTCAGCGGCCTCTTTGGAGCCATACGTGACGGTGAAGATCCAGCGCACGGTACTGGCCAGCCGCCCCAGCGGATCTTCCTTGAACCCCGAGTGCTCGTACACACCCGCAAGCGCGCCGGGGTGCAAGGACTGCATCAGCAAGACCCTGATTCCGGCCACGATGGTGGCCATGGAGCCATGCACCGCCCAGACAGCCGAGCCTGGAAGGTGATATCCGGCGTCGTTCCCTTCTGCCAGGCGCGGCACCCACTCAGGTGGCGTCCCGGACGTTCCGGTGAACGTACGCTGCAGGTCGTATCTGTACTCGGTGAGGTAATTCCTCATGCATCCCATGAGACCGCTCTTCGCGGAACCTGTACAGAGCAATTTGTGCACAGCTCCTGCCCTGTGAAGGGTGTCCAAAGGACAGGAGCCGTGCACAAACTAGGAGCGGATGCGGCGCCTTGACGGTGCTGCTGCCACCAGCAGGGCCGCGATGGCGACGGCGGCACTCAGGATGAGGCCCGGACGGTACTGCTCCAGCATGGCCTGGGCGCTGAGGGTTCCAGCCGCCTGCCCGTGGCCGCTCACCAACGCGGTGGTGACTGCCAGGACCAGTGCTGCTCCCACCTGGGTGCTGGTCTGGATCAAACCGGCAGCCAGGCCTTGCTCAGAGTCCTTGATACCGGTGGTGGCTTGGACGTTGATGGACGGGAAGGCCAGGGCGAAACCGATGCCCAGCAGGATCACCGAGGGCAGGATGTCCAAAGCGTAGTTGGGCGTGGTGCCCACCCGGAGGAACAGGACGTAGCCCAATCCAAGCGCCGTGAGGCCTGTGAGGATCAGCTGGGTGGCACCGAACTTCTCGATCAGCCGGTCAGCAAAAGGTGCACTCGTGGCCACCAGCAGTCCGGCGGGCAGCAGGGCCAATGCCATGCCCAAAGGCGTCCAGCCGAGCACCGACTGCAGGAACATGGTGACGATGAACTGGAAGCTCAGGTAGGAACCGAAAAGCCCCACTGCGCTGAGGTTGGCCCTGGCTACCCAGCCTTCTTTGAGGATGCCGAAGCGGATCAGAGGGTGCTTCACCTTGTTCTCGATCACCGCGAACGCTGCAAGGATGGCTGCAGATACTGCGAATCCGGCGATAGTTGCCACAGATCCCCAGCCCTGCTCGGGCGCTGAAACCAAGGTGTAGACGAGGCCGAGCATGCCCAGCGCGAGCGTCACGGCACCCCAGATGTCGTGCCCGCTGTTTTCAGCGGACGGCTTGTCTTTCGGAATGAACTTCATGCCCAGCAGGACTACGGCGACGGCGATCGGCACGGACACCAGGAACGTCCACCGCCAGCTCAGGCTCGTCATCAGCCCACCGACCACAAGGCCCAAGGAGAAGCCGCTGGCGCCGAACGTGGTGAAGATGGAGAGGGCCTTGTTGCGCTCGCGGCCCTCGGCAAAGTTGGTAGTGATGATGGAGAAACCTGTTGGCGCGGTGAACGCTGCGGCGAGGCCCTTGACGAACCGGGTAGCGATCAGGATGGCGGGATCGTCCACCAGGCCGCCCAGGAGTGAGGCTGCGGCGAACACCGCCAAGGCGATGAGGAATATGCGACGGCGGCCCAACAGGTCCGCGAGCCGGCCGCCCAGGAGCAGGAGGCTTCCGTACCCCAGGACGTAGGCGGACACGATCCACTGGAGGGAATCGGTTCCGAGGTTGAGTTCCTGTCCGATCGAAGGCAGGGCCACGCCAACCATGGAAACATCCAGCCCGTCCAGGGCCAGGACGGTGCACACAACCATCAGCAGGAGCCACTGGGCGCGCGTCCAACGGACGGCCGAAACCACGGGTTCGGCGGATCTTTGAAGGGTGGTGGGTGATGTCATGCATCCAAGCTATATGACGCGTCATTGAATGACAAGGAATATGACACAGAATATTATGACGTGGATTCTAAAGGCGGAATGGACTAGAATCAGGGCATGGCAACGACGCGTGACCGCCAGCTCGTTGAGCAGTGGCGCAGCATTCAGGACTCCTACTTCCGCACCGCAGGAGCCATTGACCGCGCCCTGGAAGCCAAGTTCGACATCGGCCTGAACGAGTTCGAAATCCTGGACCTCGTCGCCGAAAGCACGGACGCCGCTTGCCGCATGAAGTCTTTGGGGGAGCGCACGCCCATGACCCAAAGCGCTGTGTCCAAGGTGGTGGACAGGCTGGAAAAAGCAGGTCTGGTCTCCCGCCAAACGTGCGCCGATGATCGTCGCTCCCTGTTCCTGGAACTCACAGACGCCGGCCGCGCCCTGCACGAATCCGCTGCCGTGGAACACCGTGCACTGCTCAAGGAAAACCTCGGCTAGGGCGCCCTGCCCGAATCTCAAGATCCCTTGAGCAAAAACTGAGGAAACCCTGCGCTTCGCTGGGGCCGGAAAGCCTTTATTTTCGAATTGATTCCCGCAACAATGGTGCTTGCACGCCAGGCTGGGGTTTGGTGCCGCCGGCTTTGGGGAGTGTTCTTGTGGGCAAGCATAGTGAATCTGACCGATATGTAGACTTGGTGCGCACCGACGGTTTTCGTCGGATGCTCATCGCCGGAATCCTGGCAGCCGTAGCCTTTTTCGCTTTTGGTTTCCAACCCCTGAATTCCGTCTCTACCGGCTCCGTGGATGGTTCTGTGGCGCAAGGCGTCGTTGGACCTTTCTCGCTTGGCAGCCTTGTGCCGCCGGAAGCCGAAACCACAGTGATCGACACCATGCCCGAGCCACCGGCCCAAGAGGCTGGCACGCCCATGGTCTACTTCGACCGCGCACTTGTCCGGACCGTGGCCAAGGACGGATCGTCCGGCCTGACTGTCGCTTCGTCCGGCTTGTCGCGTCCACCAGCCGGCAGCCTTTACGCGCCGCTTGAAGTCCTCAATCCGAGCTCTCCATACGGCTACCGCTACAGTCCGTTGACCGGACTTCCCGGCGAATTCCACTGGGGCCAGGATTACGCCGCCGCATGCGGCACGCGTGTCTACGCCGCCGACGCCGGGGTGGTCAGGGCCGTCGGTTGGCACCTTTGGGGTGGCGGCAACCGTGTTGAGATTGAACATGGCAACGGCCTGGTCACCACCTACAACCACCTTCAAGCGATTGGTGTAACGCAGGGCCAGTCCGTGCGCGTCGGAGAAGTCATCGCCGAGGTAGGAACCACCGGATGGTCTACGGGATGCCACCTGCACTTTGAGACGATCGTGAACGGCCTGCACACCAACCCCAACGGCTGGACATATCTGCCCCTCCGGCAGATCGATCCGCTGCAGAACATCACCATGGTGAACTACCAGCCTGGAGTTGGAACGGGCGTCTCCGCGTCGCCGCAGTGGGCCGTGCCGGTGTCAGACAGCACTAACCGCGCCGTCATCGGTGGCGACGACGAAGAGACCATTGCTCCGCCAGCGACCACACAGCCGAGCACTTCGGGCACTACGCCGCCTACCACTTCGGGCACTACGCCGCCGTCCACGCAGACTCCACCGTCCACGCAAACGCCACCGGCTACCTCGACTCCTACGCAGACCGTCACACCGACTCCGACGGCCACGGCAACGCCAAGCCCGACAGCGACGGCAACTCCAAGCCCGACGGCGACTTCAACACCGACGCCCACGGCGACGACGCCCACCACAACGACGCCTGGCACAGTGACGCCCGGCACGACGACTACTGCGCCCAGCACGTCGCCGGCGGTCCCCACCACCGCCACCGCGCCCGCCGTCGTCGAGCCCGTAGCGCCCGTCGCTCCAGCGGAGCCCGCTGATCCGGTTCCTGCTCCGGTAGCCCCTGCGCCCGTGGCTGTTGCACCGGCGCCCGTGGCTGTTGCACCGGCGCCCGTGGTGGTTGAGCCAGCGCCTGTGGTGGTTGAGCCAGCGCCCGTGGCTGTAGCACCAGCACCCGTGGTGGTTGCTCCAGCCCCGGTTGCGGTCACTCAAACCGTGGAGCCCGTGGCTCCGGTGCCAGCGGCCCCTGTTCCGGCGCCCAGCCCCGCAGCTGTGCTTCCATCAACGCCTCCGGCAGTGGTCCTTCCGCCTGGATATATCCTCGTTGGCCCGGACATGGTCCAGCGGCCGGACGGCGTGATCGTGCCGTTGTCTACGCTCATCCTTCCCACGTCATAAGCCAGCGAGCAGGTACCCCTACGTTTCATGGCTTGGGCAGCTCCCCGTAAGCTCGATGGCGGCAATCCCGCCAGACGACGTCGTCAGGAAGCGATCACATGAGAACCCTCTACAGCATTCCCCTTACCTTCAACGATGGCTCTGAAGCAGACTTCGGACGCTTTGAAGGGAAAGCGGTCCTGGTGGTCAACGTCGCTTCCAAATGCGGCTACACACGCCAGTACGCGGGCCTCGAGGAGCTCTACGGAAAGTACCGCGAGGAGGGCCTTGAAGTCCTTGGCGTCCCCTGCAATCAGTTTGGTGGCCAGGAGCCCGGCGCCGACGAGGAAATCGCGGAGTTCTGCGAACGCAACTTTGGCGTCTCTTTCCCGCTCACCAGCAAGGCCAACGTGCTGGGTAAAGAGCAGCATCCGTTGTTTGCCGAGCTGACCCAGGACGCGTCCGGGCAGCCGATCAAGGTCAAGTGGAACTTTGAGAAGTTCGTCATAAACCGTGACGGCGAGCTGGTGGCAAGGTTCCCCTCCACGGTTGAACCTGACGCGCAGGAATTGGTTGACGCCGTTGAAAAGGCTTTGTCATAAGAGTCCGCGAATTCGAAAGGAGAAAGTAATTTTCCAACATTCCGCCGGCAGTTAGCCTGTTGTTGGCTTGTTGTCTGGTTGGATTGGAAGTACTGGAATGACACGGGGGACACCGTCCCCCACCAAACGCTAAGGCAGCTATGGAGCTCATCGAGGCCGAGTACCCCAAACCAGGTCATGTGCTTTTGCATTTGAGCGATCTTCACTTGGTGGCCGGTCCAGACACACTCCACGGTTCGGTGGACAGCGCAGCCAGGCTCCAGGAGATCTGCGATCAGATCATTGCCTCCAGGATCAAGCCAGCGGCCATCATTTTCACTGGAGACCTTGCGGACAGGGGCGAGTTCCAAGCCTACAAACGTCTCCGGGAAATGATTGAGCCGGTGTGCGATGCGCTCGGAGCGAAGGCCATTTGGGCGATGGGCAACCACGACAACCGCGCAAACTTCCGTTCGGCCTTCCTGGACGCTTCCGTAGCGAGCCGGCCGCAGGACCCTGTGGACCGCAGTTATTTCGTCAACGGGCTCCGGATCATTACTTTGGACACCACGGTCCCCGGATACCACTATGGCGAACTGTCAGAATCCCAACTGGAGTGGCTGGCCTCAGAACTGGCCACGCCGGCGCCGGACGGCACCATCCTCGCCCTGCATCACCCGCCCGTCCCATGCGTGCAGGACCTCGCCGTGTTGGTGGAGCTGCGCGGCCAAGCCGCACTTGCCGCCGTCATCCGTAACACAGACGTTCGCACCATCCTGGGTGGCCACCTGCATTACTCGACGACGGCGAGCTTCGCCGGCATCCCGGTATCGGTCGCCTCAGCTACCTGCTATACCCAGGACCTGGCGGTGCGCGCTGGCGGACAGCGGGGACGTGACGGAGCGCAGTCGTACAACATGATCCACGTCTACGAGCACACGATCGTGCACTCCGTGGTTCCGATGTCCGGTGGCGTCACAGTTGGTGAGCCCTTGGATGCAGCCGAAGTCCAGCGGCGGCTGGCGGCAGCCGGCATCCGTATTCCCCACGAGTCACGGGTGGGGGCCCACACGTCGCCGGGCACGCACACCTCTTCGATCCCGCTCGTTTCTCCCGGCGGCCCTACTTCTCCCAGGGTGCCTTAACCGGGAAGTACTTCTCCAGGAAGTCGGTCACCAGGTCGGCTCGTTCGTTTGCCTCGACTTCGGGGAAACTGCCGTCATTCAGGCAGAAGAAGTCCATGTGGCGCTTTGCGAGCAGCTTGGGCAGATAGTGCAGTCCGGCCCACATGGTGGAGTCCACATACCTGACCTTGGCGCTGGTCTGCGTGACGGCGCGGCCGGTGAGAAGCGCGTAGTAGTGGTAGAACGAGTTGGTCACTGAAATGTTGTCGGCGGCCCGGAACCGGCTGCCGGCGGTCTTCGCGAACTCAGCGGGAAATTCCTTCTCCATTTGGGCCACCACGCTCCGGCGCAGGGGAGCGGCTGTGTGTTCCAGGTGCCTGGTGGTGATCCGTCCGAAGCGTTCCCACAGCAGCTTGCGGTTGACGCGCGCAGCGTTCTCGAAGCCACTGCGTTCGGCATCGTTTTCTCCGAGCCCTATGCGGGTGTCGGCCTCGATGAACTTGGTGATTCCGCCGGGCGTGAAGAACATGTCCGGGCCCACGGGCCTGCCAAAGAACATGTCGTCGTTGGAGTAGAGGAAGTGTTCGGACAATCCCTCGATATGGTGCAGCTGGCACTCCACTGCTTGCGAGTTGTGGGTGGGCAATACAGACGGATCGGCGAAGAACTCCTCGCTGCGCACGATCGTGACCGAGGGGTGGTCGGCCAGCCATTCCGGTGCGGGGGAGTCCGTGGCGATGAAGATCCGCCGGATCCACGGTGCGAACATGTGCACCGAGCGCAGTGCGTACTTGAGCTCGTTGATCTGCCGGAAGCGTGCCTCATGGTCGTCGCCTTCGCCGAGGACAGCACCAGCCTGCTGGGCTCGCCTCCTGGCGATGTATTCGGGGTCGCTGCCATCTACCCACGAGAAGACGATGTCGATGTCGAAGTCGATGTCGCTGGCGTGGTCCGCAAACATGTTCTCGATGGTCGGCCAAGTGAGGCCGTGGCGCTGCACGGTGCCGCGAACGGCGTCCTGGCGCAGCATGGTGCGCCGGGTCAGGGAATTCTCCACGGGGAGTTCAAGGTGGTCGCCTTCGAACCTCCACAGTTCCAACTGGACACCAAGGGCAGGGCCGTACCAAAGCCCGCCGCCGAGCTCCACCCTGGGCCGGTAGAGACGGAAGATCCGTGCCTTCCGGTTGGCCGAGAGTTCGCCATCTGCCACCAGGACCGAGGTTTTCTTCTTGGCATCGACGGTCATGGAGTAGAACGGTTCATTCCGGAAGGCAGCAACCAGTGCTTCGCGAACGTCCTTGCGCGATTCCCAGTCGACGGCGATGACCGGCCTTTCGTCGTTGCCACGCACCAGGATGAAGTCCACGCCGGCGGCGTCCAAAGCGGCGCGGATGGCCAGCAGGTCCGCAACCATTGCCTGTTGAGGCGTGAGGTCGCCGTTAAGGAGGGCGTACCGCCCGCGGTGACGGACGACGTCGGACCTGTGCTTCAGGTGGGCAACGACGGCAGGTGAGACCGCCTCGGCGATCGCATCTTCCTCTACGGTGGGGCTGCCGTGGTAAATCGGATCGACCTGTGCTTGCGTGATGGCTTTTCTCCGTACTGTTGTGAGTCGTTTCTGGGGAATGCGGGAGTCTAGATGTCGAGGGCCTCGCGCCAGCTGCGCAGGAAGGCTCCGCCGGCGTCGTCGTGAATGACGTCGTCCGCCAGCTCGAGGTCAGCGGCGGTAAGAATGGTGTAGGGCTTCACCGGAACGCCGTCTGCGGGCCGGACGTCCACGTGCTTCACATCGTGGTCGTTGTGGTGAAGCCAGTCTGCCATGGCGTAGTCCGTACGGGAATCACCCACGGTGCGCCAGGAGAGTGGGGTGATGCCCTGGGCGGCCAACATTTCCACTGCCCGGCTGGCGCCAAGGTCCTTCCCCAAGCGGACGGATTCGATGTCCGTGGAGATGATGGTGGGGTCCAGGCGGTAGTCCACGGTGTCATCGGACTCAGGGGCGTGGTGGTCCAGGATGGCTGCGTTCAGGCCATGGCGGCCCATGATGTTCAGGGCATCGGCGTCGAAGAGTTTTTGCTCGGCCAGGTAATCTTCGCTGGCCACCTCAACGTGCTGCTCCACGGAGACCATGGCGCGCTTGGTCTCATCGAAGAACATATGCGCCGAGTAGTCCTCGGCAACGAGCCTGCGGATGTCATCCCCGTATGCCTTGGGCACGGCGAGTTCGTGGTCCACGTGGATGGGGCCAGGGCCGGCAGCGGTGTAGCTGAACCAGACGGCGCCCTTTTCGCAGATGGCGTGAATGACGGTATCAGCCGGCATTCCGGCCTCGATCATCGGCCCCATGACCTGTTCGCTGATGAAGGCATCCGAGCGGCCCGTGTTGAAGATGACGGGGATGCCGGCCGAAGCCAGTGCCACGAGGTCCGCGATGATATCCGGCTTGACGTCGCGCGTCACAGGGCTGGCGATGGGGCCGTCGACGTCCAGCAGCAGCGCGAGGGCTGGGGCCGTGTGGGCAGCGGTCCGGTCGGTACCTTGGAGCGATTGAGTCATGCCCCTATTCTGTCAGTCCCCGAGGTGTGCATCACAGCTATGACGCCTGACGTCGGATAGTCACCGTTTGGCCACAACCTGCGTGTGCCGGGGGTCACAAGTTCCGTTAGCGCAGCAACTTCCATAGGCTTGCAGGGTGATCTTCAAAGCTGTGGGCGAGGGACGCCCGTACCCTGACCATGGATATTCCGCGCCGCGTGACTGGGCTGCCCTTCCACCGCGGCCCGTTCGCCTCGATGAACTTGTTACCACCAAGCGCACCCTGGATCTGGAGGCATTGCTGGCAGAAGATTCAACGTTTTTTGGGGATTTGTTCCCGCACGTGGTCCAGTACCAGGGCGTGCTGTACCTCGAAGATGGGCTCCATCGGGCAGTCCGCACCGCGCTGCACCAGAGGACGGCCATCCACGCACGCGTGCTGGTGATCGATGGCTAGGCAGCGCAAGCGTCCCAAAGATGTGACGCAGTTGCACGGGCACCATGTGGTGACCGGACCTGAGCTTCGTGCGACGTTCGCCGAGGATGCCCGTGCCCAACGCAGCCGCTTCCGGCGCCGCGTCTTCCACGCCATTGTCCTTGTCCTGCTGGTAGGTGTCATAGCTGCCGGAGCAGTTGGCGCCTGGGCCATCATGAACGGTGTCATCAAGATTCCCACGGCGATCGCGAGCAAAGCGCCCATCAGCCTCTGCCCCACCACGACGTTCGACTACGTACCGAACGAAACCGTGAACATCAACGTCTTCAATGCCACCTCGCGGGCAGGGCTGGCTACTACTGTTGCCGACGAGTTCAAAGCACGGGGGTACAAAGTCCTATCCGTGGACAACAGCGACACTGCCTACTCGGGGATCGGTGTGGTGGTCTCGGGAGTCAAAGGCCAGGCACCTGCATTCAACGTCCAGCGGAACTTGGCGGGAACGGATTACTTCCAGGACAACCGCGAAGACGAATCAGTGGACGTAGTCCTCACCAGGGGCTATCAGGGCTTGGTGGAACCGCAACTTGTGGACCAGACTCCCGGCAAACTCAGCTGTCCACGCGAGGACCTGAGGATTGCGGATACTTCCCGATGGCCGATCATCCCCACCCGCCCGGCTCAGTAGGGCGGGACGCAGTAGGGGGGGTGAGGACGCGCAGCTCGATTTCAGCCACGCAAGGTGGTGTGCGATGCCCGGATTGGGGTGTCGCCGCCCTGTTGCTGTGGCGTCAGCCGGCCAGGGTGTCCGGGATTGCAGCATCCACGCGGACGGGCTTACCAGCCTCGTCGAACTGTGCTCCCGCACCCAGCTGGATGAATCGCACCGTTTGCGCTGTCTGGAGCTCGACGTCGGAGGCTGGGGCAGGCGCCGGAGTCTCGCCGTCGGGCGTTCGGTTGCGTCGTGCGGCACTGGCGGACAGTGTGCCGTGAATGAGCCGCGCCAACTGGGCGACATCAGTGTCCGGGAGGTAGCCCTGCTGGACGCCGTCAGTCAGGATGTCCTGGAGGAGGACGTTGAGGTCGCCCACGTGATCCGCGAGCTTCGCGAACGAGGCCGGGGAAAGGACGGCGGCCATCGCTGGCCCTGGCGGAAGGTGGCGGCGGCTGAGGTCCTCCACCTGGGCGCGAACGTAGAGTGCCAGCCTGTCTACAGGATTTTCAAGAGCTGCCAGCGAATCGCGAAGGTCCACGATGAAGCGCTCGGTTTCATCCAGCGCGTACGCAATGAGCAACTGCTCCATGTCTGCGTAGTAGTTGTAAACGGCGGTGCGGCCAACACCTGCATGGCGCGCGACGTCCGTCATGGTGAGGCCGGGCAGGCCATGGGTAAAGAGGAGCTCACCGAAGGCGGTCAGAATACGGCGTTGGGTCTCGGCGCGTTGGGCAGCATTCGTGGCGGCCGTGATCCTGGGCATATAGACACTTTACAGTGATGTGTCACCAAGTCCTGCAGTTTGCGTACACGTGATGCCCGTTGGAGGTCTTCCGAAGGGGACTGGGTGTACACAAACTCGCGTAACATCGTGGGAACCGGACGCGAACTTCACCCGGACACGAATTCACCCGGACACTAAATTCACAAGGGGGACTGTTGCGGGCAACGGTCAAGGATGTGGCGCGCCGTGCGGGAGTGTCGCCGAAAACCGTCTCGAATGTCATGAACGGAATCGTGCCGGTCAGCGCTCCAACGCGGCTCAGGGTTGAGCAGGCAATGCAGGAGCTGGACTACGTTCCCAACCTTTCCGCGCGCGGGCTCCGCAACGGCCGCTCGGGTGTGATCGCGTTGGCGTTGCCGGATCTGGCCACCCCGTTCTCAGCTGAGATAGCCCAGAACATCGTGGAAGTAGCCCACGAGCAGGGCTGGAGCGTCCAGATCGAGGAAACCGGTTCGGATCCTCAGCGCGAGCAGGAGCTGATGACCCGCGCGCGCTCCAACCTCATCGATGGGCTCATTCTCAATCCGGTGGTGCTGGATGAAAGTGCCGTCAAGGTTGGGGTGGCCTTGCCTCCCGTGGTGCTGCTTGGCGAAGTGAGCCAGGAGCTTGCGGACCGGGTTTACGTGGACAGTTTCGCGGCGGCGCGGGATATGACGCTGGCCCTGGCCAAATCCGGGCGCCGGCGTATCGCCGTGCTGGGCATAAACAAGACCAGGCAGTCTGCCACCTCGATTCAACGAAGACAGGGTTACGAGGCTGCGCTCCAGATCCTCGGGATCCCCCGCGATGAATCCCTGCTGATTTCCTGCTCACCATGGACGCCTGGATCTGCAGCCGACTCACTGACCCGCTATCTGGATTCCAACCCGCTGCCGGAGGCGTTGTTCTGCTTCACGGATTCGCTGGCCATTGGCGCCCTCAATGCGCTGTGGAAGAGGGGCGTTCGCGTCCCTGATGACATCGCGGTGGCCGGTTTCGACGACGTCATGGATGGGCGCTACGCCGTTCCCTCGCTGACTACCGTATCTTTCGACAAGCGGACCATCGCCGCCGAAGCGCTGCGCCTCCTTACTGAGCGCATGGCGGACAGGGGCCACGGACAGCGTGTTGTCACGGTGGACTACGCCATTGTGGAGCGGGACAGTACGGGCTAACCGGCCTTTGAAATTTAAGTGTGCGCGCTAACAATTTCTCTTGCTTCGGATATTACAACGATGTAATGTGAGAGCCGCGTCACCCCCGGGCCACCCCTTTACCCGGCAGCGGGGATGCACCGAAGCCGGATTTGCGCAGCAGTTGTGTCCTTTTCAGCGGACCCTTCCAAAGGAGTGACGGGTGAAGCAGTTTGAATCTTTGACCGGGAAACAGTTGTCCCGGAGACAGTTATTGACGGGATCGGCCCTTCTCGGAGGCGGGCTCCTGGCCTCCAGCCTCACGGGCTGTGGAGGTGCGGCCCAAGCCACCGGCGTCAGGGAGATCGGCTTCTGGCATCTCTTGTCCGGCGGCGACGGTGCCAAGATGCAAGCGATGATCGCCAATGCCAACCAAGCCAATCCCGGCTTTAAGGTGCACCCCACCGTGTTGGCATGGGGCCCGCCGTACTACACCAAGCTGGCCATGGCATCTGCCGGGGGCCGACCTCCAGAGGTAGCCATTATGCACGCCAGCCGGGTCCCGGGATATGCCCCAGGCGGCCTCATAGAGCCTTGGGATCTGGGGCTGCTCGCGGAGAATGGCATCACACCGGAGAACTTCGCGCCGCGCATCTGGGAAAAGGGCCAGCAAGATGGGAAAGTTTTCTCCATCGCGCTGGACTCCCACCCGTTCATCATGTTCTACAACACGGACGTCGCCGCCAAAGCCGGGCTCCTGGAAAGTAATGGCCAGTTGCAGGAGGTCAGTTCACCCGATGAGTTCAAGGCCATGGCACTGGAGATGCAAAAGGTCACCAAGGCCCACGGATTGTCCTTCGGCTACCTGAATTTGGGCTCGCAGATGTGGCGGCTGTTCTACACGCTCTACAAGCAGCACGGAGCGGAAATTGTCCTCACGCCCGGCCGGCAGATGGAGGCGGACAGGGACGCTGCGATCGAATCGCTGGAGTTCATGGCCTCGCTGTTCGACGACACCATCGCGGCCAAGAGCGGCGACATCAATACCGGTATCGCAGAGTTTGTCCGGGGCGACTCGGGAATGCTCTTCAGCGGCGGCTGGGAACTACCCACCATGAAGAAAGCGAAACTGCCTGTCGACGCTGCCACCATACCCACCCTTTACGGGACACCGGCTTCCTACGCCGACTCCCACTCCTTTGTCCTTCCGCGGCAACTCGTGGTGGATGAAGAGAAGCGTAAAGACGCATATAAGTTCGTCAGCGACATCCTCAAGGGTTCGCTGTCATGGGCCGAGGCAGGCCACATCCCGGCGTACCAGCCTGTCGTCCAGTCACAGGCTTACCGGGACCTCACCCCTCAAGTCCACTACGCCAACGCGGCAGACATCATCGCTTACGACCCCGAATCCTGGTTCAGCGGATCCGGATCGGACTGGCAGAACTATTTTGCCGAGTACATCCAGAACGTACTTCTGGGGCGCAGCAAGGCCCAGGACGGGTGGGACGGCTTCGTGGCCCGCACCAACGACCTTCTGTCCCGTCCCAATCCGGTCTGACCGGCACCAGCGCACCGAGCGACAAAGGAGTCCTTCATGAGTTCCTCTACACTGTCCCGGCAGACCAGCCAACCACGGACAACACCCAGCCCAGGCACCAAGGCCGGGCTATCTCTCCGAAGAAGCAGGGACACCCTGAACGGGTGGGCATTTGCAGCACCCTTCCTGGTGTTCTTCCTCGTCTTCCTCGTTTGGCCCATTCTGTACGGCTTCTACATGAGTCTCACGGGCAAATCCCTGACAGGCGCCAACGACAGTCTGATCGGTTTTTCCAACTACGCCGAAGCCTTTGCCGATGCCGGCATGTGGCGTTCGCTGGGCAACACGTTGTACTTCACAGTCATCAGCACTGTCCCACTGGTGCTGGTTGCGTTGGTGATGGCAGCCCTGTTGAACATCGGCCTTCCAGCCCAGTGGCTGTGGCGGCTCTCCTACTTTGCCCCGTTCCTGCTGGCTTCCACGGTTGTGTCGTTGTTCTTCGTCTGGATGTACAACCCGCAGCTCGGCCTGATCAACGATTTCCTGTCAAAGTTCGGAATACCAAAAGTGGGGTGGCTTAACGATCCCAATGTGGCCATGTGGTCAATCGTGATCGCGACACTCTGGTGGACTGTGGGTTTCAACTTCCTGCTCTACCTGGCGGCAATGCAGAACATCCCCGTCCAGCACTATGAAGCATCGTCCCTGGACGGTGCCGGCCCTTGGCGGCAATTCTTCTCCATTACGTTGCCGCAGCTCACGCCCACCACCGTGATGATTGTGTTGCTCCAGATCCTGGCTTCCCTGAAGGTCTTTGACCAGATTTACCAGATGACAGCCGGGGGTCCGGGCGGATCTACCCGTCCCGTGGTCCAGTACATCTTCGAAACCGGGTTCACCGGATACCGGCTGGGGTATTCCGCAGCTATCTCCTACATCTTCTTCGGACTGATTGTGCTGGTTTCCGCGCTGCAGTTCGTCATCACCCGCCGCAGGAGCGCATAGCCATGGCAACCACTACCCTCACCCGTTCGACCCCAGCCACCGGTAACCGCGAAGTCATGCGCCAGCCGCGCAAGAAGCTGACAGTGGGCAAGATCGCGGCAGTCACGGCGGCCGCCTTCATTGCCGTCCTCTGGCTGATCCCGTTCGCCTGGGCCACGGTTACTGCGTTCAAGTCCGAAGCGGATGCGTCAGCGTCCAAGGTCAGCTGGTTTCCGCCGTCGGGCTTTACCTTTGACGCTTTCGTCAATGTGTTCCAGGCCGGGAACATTCCGCTCTGGACGTGGAACTCGCTCTACACCTCCGCGGCCATCACGGCAATCACACTGGTGATCTCGGCTCTCATGGCTTACGCACTCTCCAGGATCGAGTTCAAAGGCAAGAAGGTGCTGATGGTCGTGATCATCGCTGCCATCATTGTCCCGCCACCCGTGCTGATGATTCCGCTCTTTTACCAAATGCTCGCGTTCAAAATGATCGATACCTCATGGGCCATCATCCTGCCGCAGGTCATCCACCCCGCCATGGTGTTTGTCCTTAAAAAGTTCTTCGACCAAATCCCTCATGAGCTGGAAGAAGCGGCTGTGATGGACGGTGCCAGCCGTCTCCGGATCTTCCTGCAGATCATCCTGCCGTTGTCCCGGCCCATCCTGGCCGCCGTCGCGATCTTCGTGTTCATCGGTGCGTGGAACAACTTTCTGTGGCCGTTCATCTCCACCAACGACGACTCCCTTCTGACCCTCCCCGTAGGCCTGCAAACCATCAAGAGCGCCTACGGCGTCCAGTACGCGCAGAACATGGCCTCTGCCTTGCTGGCAGCTTTGCCGCTCATCGTCGTCTTCCTGTTCTTCCAACGCCAGATCATCAAGGGCGTCGCGACGACGGGACTCGCCGGAACCTGATCCGGCACCTTCGCTTAGCAACTGTTTGAGAACACAACCAAGGAGATAAATGTCCCGCGCACGCATCACCCTCGATCGAGATTTCACCATCGGCGAGGTACCCCGGCGCCTCTTCGGCTCTTTCGTGGAACACATGGGCCGCTGTGTGTACAGCGGCATCTACGAACCCGGACACCCTGAGGCCGACCAGAACGGCTTCCGTCAGGACGTCCTGAAGCTGGTCAAGGAACTAGGTGCCACCGTCATCCGGTACCCCGGCGGCAACTTCGTCTCCGGCTATAACTGGGAGGACGGCATCGGCCCGCGCGAAACCCGGCCCCGCCGCCTGGACGGTGCCTGGCACACAGTGGAAACGAATGCCTTCGGCCTGCACGAGTTCGTGGACTGGTCCAAGCAGGCCGGCACGGAAATCATGGAAGCCATCAACCTGGGCACCAGGGGAGTGGATGCTGCCCGCGAGATCGTGGAGTACGCCAACCACCCCGGCGGCAGCTACTGGTCCGATCTCCGTGCCAAGAATGGCCACAAGGACCCGTTCGATATCAAGCTGTGGTGCCTGGGCAACGAAATGGACGGTCCTTGGCAGATCGGCCACAAGACCGCCGAGGAGTATGGGCGCCTTGCCCAGGAAGCGGCCAAGGCCATGCGCTTCGTGGACCCGGACATTGAATTGGTGGCCTGTGGCAGTTCCAACTCCCGGATGCCTACGTTCGGTGCCTGGGAGCAGACGGTCCTCACCCACACCTACGACGAAGTGGATTACGTTTCCCTCCACGCCTACTACTACGAGCACGAAGGCGACGTCGGCAGCTTCCTGGCATCCGCCGTCGATACCGACTACTTCATCGAGTCAGTGATCGCCACCGCGGATGCCGTTCGGGCCAAGGGCAAGCACAAGAAGCACATCAACCTGTCCTTCGACGAATGGAACGTCTGGTACCAGCGCGGCCTGGACACTGAGGACCAGCCTCACAACGTGATCAAGGCTGGCTGGCGTGAGCACCCCCGCGTCATTGAGGACAAGTACAACGTGACGGATGCAGTGGTGGTGGGAACCCTGCTCAACTCGCTGCTCCGCCACGGCGACCGCGTCAAGATCGCCAACCAGGCGCAGCTGGTCAACGTCATCGCGCCCATCCTGTCGGAAGAGAACGGGCCGGCCTGGAAGCAGACCATTTTCCACCCGTTCGCCCGGATGGCTGAGCTCGCCAAGGGCCAGATCCTGCGGCTCTCCGTGGACTCGGACAAGTACGAGAACGAGCGGTTCGGCGGCACGGATCTTGTGGACGTCAGCGCCACGTGGAACGAGGAAACGGGGCGCGTTGCGCTGTTCTTCGCGAACCGCGGGCTGGAAGAAGCGGCCGACGTCGAGGCAGCCCTGCGTGGCTTCGACGCCCGCCAGGTGCTCCGCGCCGAAGTCCTGGAGATCCCCGAAGGCGGCGACAGGTTCACCACCAACACCCAGGACCAACAGGACCGGGTCGGTCTGAAGCCGCTGGAAGGCGTCAAGGCGACGGGTTCGGAGCTTCGGCTGACGCTGCCCGCATTGTCCTGGGCCGTCGTCGAGCTTGAGGTTGTGAAGGGCTAACCGCCGATTAAAAAGCAACGCGGGGTCACCTACGGCCCAATCCACAGGGATTGATGGGCCGTAAGTGACCCCGCGTTGTGTTAAATGCTGCAGCCGTCAGGGCCGCAGGCTTCGGCGTCGGATGCGCCAACGGGGATCAGGGGATTGGCTTCCTGCCACGCCTGGTTCAGCGCCTCGCTGAAGAGTTCCGCCGGCTGGGCTCCGGAGATGCCGTACTTGCGGTCGATCACGAAGAACGGAACACCGGTGACGCCGATGGCGCGGGCTTCATTGATGTCCTCGTTAACGGCGTCTGAATATTTGTCAGTAGTGAACAGCTCTGCCACTTCGGCGCCCGGGAGCTCCAAAGCGGCACCAAGTTCCGTCAGGTACTCCTGGTTGCCGATGTCCTTACCGTGCTCAAAATGATCGCTGAGCAACCGCTCCTTGGCGGCATCCTGGCGGCCATGGGCTGCGGCGAGATGGATGAGGCGGTGCGCTGTAAAGCTGTTGGCAACCACTACCTTGCTGAACTGGTAGTCCAGGCCCTCCCCCTTGGCGGTCTCCGTGACGTGGGCGAACATCTGCTTGACCTGCTCCGGAGCCAGGCCCTTGCGCTTGCTCAAGTAGTCCAATTCCGTGCCGTCATAGTGCTCGGGGATTGAAGGATCCAGTTGGTAGCTCTTCCACTCGATGTCCACGGAATCACGGTGGGGGAACTGTGCCAGGGCAGTCTCAAAGCGGCGCTTGCCGATGTAGCACCAGGGACACGCGACGTCGGACCAGATCTCAATCTTCATGTTGTGGTCAACTTCGAGGGCCCCGCGCGCATTCCGGAAAAGTCTGTTATTTTCGTCACCCATTGCCGGGGCTGGCGTGCCCAGCCTAATGTGTGAAGCAGGTTATGCAGTCAGCCGGTGGGGCGCTCTTCGTCCCGAAGAATCGCGTGTGTCTGGGGCCGCGATGAACACGAGGTTGAACCCCGTGCGCGGGTTCGCATATTTGTGGAGGCCTACAGCATGCGCGTTGGACTCATCGTTGGACCATGGTTCCCAGTTCCCCCGGAACGGTATGGCGGCACGGAACGGGTTGTGGATGCCTTGGCCCGTGCCTTATCCGATGCAGGGCATGACGTCCTCCTGGCGGCGGCGTCTGACAGCACCTGCCCCGTTCCGCTGCTGCGGGGCTTCGGGCCAAGCGAGCCTGAAGAGCTGGGGCTGACGCTCAGCGAGTTACACCACGTCATCAAGGCTTATGCCGGCATGAAGGACGTGGACATTATCCACGACCACACCCTTGCAGGACCTCTCTATGCCCACCGGCCGCCGGGTGTTCCCGTGGTGACCACCGTCCATGGCCCGCTGACACCGAGGTACGCAGGGCTCTACCGGGATATGGCCCAGGACACCGCGATCATCGGCATTTCGCATGACCAATGCAGCCGCATTTCCGACCTTCAAATATCGGCAGTCATCCACCATGGCCTGGACTTGTCCACGGTTTCTGTTGGCGACGGTGCCGGCGGCTACGCATGCTTTGTCGGGCGCATGTGCCCGGACAAGGGCTTGCTGGAGGCGGTGGCCGTTGCCCGCGAGGCCGGGGTGCCGCTGCGCATCGCTGCCAAGATGCATGCCAAGGATGAGCAGGACTACTTCCACGACGTCGTGGAGCCGGTCCTTGGCTCAGAGGAAGAATTCCTGGGAGAACTCTCAGATCCGGAGAAGTACGAACTGATGGGCGGAGCGATGGCCCTGATCAACCCCATCCAATGGCATGAACCGTTCGGGCTGGTCATGATCGAGTCGTTGGCCACCGGAACACCAGTACTGTCCACTCCAATGGGTGCGGCACCGGAAATAGTCCGGCATGGCGTCACAGGATATCTCGCGCAGACCAATGAACTCGCAGGGTTTGTACAGGACGTGCAAGGGCTTAGCCGTGCGGAGTGCCGGCGTACCGTGGATGAGTACTTCAACGCAGCACGGATGGCGGCGGACCATCTGGAGCTTTATGCCACGGTCATCGAAGAATTCAAGGCCGGAGGCCTTCCCGGCAACGGCAAGTTGCAAGACAATCAGAGGCAAGCCCCCATCAACCTGTGATCGATAAGCAGGACATTTCCCGAGGAAGGCTTCGTGGGCCATGACTGCTTGGAACGCCGATACGGAGGCAGGCGCTTCCGAGCTGGGTGCCGTGACCATCGTCGAAGGTTCATCTTTCTGCATTTCCGCACATTCCGGTGACATCCACGGCGGCGGCTCCCAAGGCACCTACTACCAGGACACCCGGATCGTGTCGCGTTGGATCCTGAGGATCAACGGGGCCCTCCGGGAACCATTGGTCACCACCAACCGCACCGCGTTCCAGGCCGAATATGTTGGCAGGGCCTGCTCCAGCGATGGGCGCTTCGACAGTCCGCTGGTTGTGCAGCATCAGCGGCATGTGGGCGCAGGGCTGCGGGACGACCTCACCATCAGGAACTACTCGGGCCAGCCGGCGCCTTGCGAGATCGAGTTGCTCATCGACGCCGACCTCGCCGACCTCTTCGACGTCAAGGGCGGCAGGACAAGCAGGGCAGGAGCCACCGAGAAAACGGCGCGCAAGAAGGAGCTCCATATTGAGTCCGTTCACACGAACGGCGAACGCCGCGGAGTGGCGTTCCGGGCTTCGGGAGCCAAGGCGAATCCGGAAGGACTGACATTCCACGTCACTATCCCGGCCCGCAGCCAGTGGAGCACCAGCGTCATTGCCATTCCCCTGATCAATGGAAAGGGGCCGGACGAACCGTTTACGGAAACCACGGCGCTGCACCACACCATTGGTGTACGCCGGCATATGGCCTGGGCGGAGCACGTTCCCCGGATCGCTGTCACGGACAGGAACGTCGAGGAAGTCCTGGAACGAAGCCAGAGCGATCTTGGTTCGTTGCGGATCTTCGACCACGAACATCCTGGGCGTGCTGCCGTCGCAGCCGGGGCGCCGTGGTTCATGGCACTGTTTGGACGCGACTCGATCCTGGCGTCCTACATGTCACTCATGGTGGACCCTGGACTTGCGGCTGGCTCGCTGCAAACACTGGCCGGACTTCAGGGCAGCAAAGTGGACGCCGACTCCGAGGAGGAACCCGGCCGCATGCCCCACGAGGTGAGGCTGGGAGTCACGGCCGGACTCTCCTTGGGCGGGACCGCCTACTACGGAACGGTGGATGCAACGCCACTCTTCGTCATGCTGCTGGGCGAACTCAGCCGGTGGGGTCTGGGAACGGACATCATCGATTCCCTCCTTCCCCACGCAGACCGTGCTATCTCCTGGATGGAGAAATACGGCGACCGGGACGGCGACGGGTTCATCGAATACCAACGCCCCAACAGTCACGGCCTGATCAATCAAGGGTGGAAGGACTCCTGGGACGGCATCAACTTCGCCGACGGCAGGATCGCTGAAACACCCATCGCCTTATGTGAGGTCCAGGCTTACGCCTACGGAGCCTATGTTGGGCGTTCGCTCCTGGCGCGCGCCGCGGGCGATGCCGCCGTCGAACGCCGTTGCGCGGATCGGGCGGAAGCGCTCAAGGAGGCGTTCAACGAAGCTTTCTGGCTGCCGGACAGGGGCTATTACGCCCTTGCCCTGGACAAGGACAAGAAACCTGTGGATTCCTGTACGTCCAATATGGGCCACTGTTTGTGGACGGGCATTGTGGACGAGGACAAGGCTGCACTTGTGGCGGAGCGGCTGATGGCACCTGAGATGTTCACGGGCTGGGGGATCCGCACCCTGGGTTCAGATATGGGTGCATACAACCCCGTCAGCTACCACAACGGCTCGGTCTGGCCGCACGATACAGCGGTAGTGGCGACTGGACTCATGCGCTACGGCTTCGTGAAGGAAGCCAGCCGTGTGGCGAGCGGATTGTTCGACGCCGCTGAGCACTTTGGCGGTCAGCTTCCGGAACTGTTCTGCGGCTTTGACCGCTCAGACTTCCCGGAGCCGGTGCCATATCCGACGGCGTGTTCCCCCCAGGCGTGGGCAGCCGCGGCGCCGATTCAGTTGGCTCGCATCCTCTTGCGGTTCGACCCCGATTTCACCAGGAAGGTGCTCCACCTGGCGCCCATCCTCCCGGACTCGTTCGGGGAGTTCAAGGCCGAAAACGTGCTGCTGGGGCGCTCGCGGGTCACCATCCAGGCGTCCGCGGGCAATGGCACCGTGACGGGATTGCCGGCTGACCTGGAGTTGCGCTCCGATCCCCGGCCGCCGTTGGCGGGGGACCTGTTCGGCTAGCTCTTTAGAGCTCGCGCTCCATGACGAAGTCATGCTCCACGGTGTCGCCCAGTTTGAAGGACTTGGTGCCCACCCTCTGGAAACCACTCTTTTCATAGAAACGGATCGCCTTGGCGTTTTCACTGTTCACGCCAAGCCAGACTCCTGCCGCGCCCTTTTCCGCGGCGTCCGCGACGGACGCCTTCATGAGGCGGGAAGCGGCTCCTTGGCCGTGGTGGTCCGGGTGGACGTAGCACTTGCTGAGTTCCGTGGAGGGGAGTGCCGAGAGCACGGAGGCTACATCCGGGTCGCCTGCCGGCTTGGCAATCAGCATGGTGTACCCGTTGAGCTGTCCGTCGTCGTCGAGCACCAAAATGGTGATGTGCGGATCGGCGAGGTAATCCACGAAGTTCGCCTCGGCGAGCGTCTTCTCGAGATGGGCCTGGATGTCCGCCGATGAGGCGCCAGGTGGGCACGCCAGCGGAAAGGTGACGGACGCCAGCTCGGCCAGCTTCCCGGCGTCGTCTGCTGTTGCTGTTCGAATGGTCTCGGCCACGTGGTCCCCCTTGGAGTTTTGTGAACGGCTAATGCCCCTAAGAACGAATCTTAGGGGCATTAGCTGGACACGATCTCCTGATTTGCCTTTAGTCTGCTTTCACCGCGAGCACCGGGCAGTCCGCCTCCAGCAGGATCCGTTGCGAGACGCTGCCCATGATGAGTTTGCCAACCGGGCTGCGGCGGCGGAGGCCAATCACAATCAGCTCGGCGTTGTGCTCGTCGGCCGCATCCAGCACCTCAGCAGCGGCATCATGGCCGCGGACGG
Source organism: Arthrobacter sp. 2762 (assembly GCF_040548745.1). Lineage (NCBI taxonomy): Bacteria > Bacillati > Actinomycetota > Actinomycetes > Micrococcales > Micrococcaceae > Arthrobacter > Arthrobacter sp. 2762. The sequence goes on along the minus strand of NZ_JBEPSI010000001.1, from coordinate 275,872 downwards.
GCTGCTTGATGATGTGCTCGACGCCTTGCAGGGCAAGGCGCTCCTCGATGGTCTGGATCTCCGGTTCCTGCGCGTACCTGTTATCCACCAAGGCGTCGCCTTTGGAAGAGTTGATCACCAACAGGGTGTCGTTGTTTTTCTTCGCTTCGGCAATGGCTTGGGTCAATGCGGCTTCGCCCTCGGGCGTGGGGACGTATCCCACCACGATGGTCATGGCTTCTCCTTGTTGTGGTGGCTGTTGTGCTGGAGCGGGGTGGTGTTTTCGTCAGCTTGGATGGCGGCGTCCTCCGTCAGGAGCACTTCACTGGGGTGCGCCGGGACCACGCTGGCTGGCACCGGACGGTTGCGGCGGACCAGCTTGAAGAGCAGTGGCCAGAGGATGACGATAGCCACGATGATGTAGACGACGACGGCGATTGGCTCACTCAACAGCCCGGCGGGGTCACCAGCGAACAGCTGGAGAGTCCTGCGCAGCTGGCCTTCGATGCGCGGGCCGAGGATGACGCCCAGAATCAGGGGCAATACAGGCAGCCCGAAGCGCCGCATCATGAATCCCAAAGCTCCGAGCACCAGCAGGATCACCAGATCGAACGCCTGCAGGTTCACCGAGTAGGCGCCCAACGTAGCGAAGAAGAGAATGCCGGCGTAGAGGTAGGGCCGGGGAAGCTGCAGCAGTTTCGCCCACAGGGGTGCCAAGGGCAGGTTGATGAGCAAGAGCAACAGGTTGCCGATGAAGAGGCTCGCGATGAGCGCCCACACCAAGGGACCTTGGCTGGAGAACAGCTGCGGGCCGGGCTGGATGCCGTACGAGGTGAACGCCGCGAGCATGACGGCGGCTGTGGCGTTGGTTGGCAAGCCGAGGGCAAGCATTGGGGTCAGGGTTCCGGCGGCGGCAGCGTTATTGGCTGCTTCCGGGCCTGCGACGCCTTCGATGGCTCCCTTGCCAAATTCCTCCGGATGTTTTGTCAGCCGTTTCTCGGTGACATAGGAGAGGAACGTGGGGATCTCGGCACCACCGGCGGGAAGTGCGCCAAACGGGAAGCCGAAGGCCGTGCCACGCAACCAGGGTTTCCAGGAGCGGGCCCAGTCTTTCTTGCCCATCCAAGGACGTCCGACGGGAATGATGTGAAGCGGTGAACGCCGCAAGTGCGCGGCAACCCACAGTGCTTCACCCACGGCGAAGATGGCCACTGCCACCACCACGATGTCCAGGCCGTCGGCCAGCATCGGCTGGCCGAACGTCAGGCGGCGCTGGCCGGTAACGGAGTCAATGCCCACCAGACCTATTGCCAGGCCCAGTCCCAAGGAGGCAAAGCCCCTGAGCCGGGATGAACCCAGGACTGCGGTGACGGCCAACAGGGCGAGGATCATGATGGCGAAGTAACTCGGTGCGCCCAAGCTCACGGCGAACTGAACCACCAGCGGTGCAAGTCCTGCCAGCAGGGCCGTACCGATGGTGCCGGCAATAAAGGAACCAATCGCCGCAGTCGCGAGCGCTTGGGCTGCCCGCCCGGCTTTCGCCATCTTGTTGCCCTCGATGGCAGTCACTACAGACGACGATTCGCCGGGTGTGTTCAGCAGGATGGAAGTTGTTGAGCCGCCATACATGCCGCCGTAGTAGATGCCGGCGAACATAATAAAGGCGCTGGTGGGCTCAAGGGCGGCCGTGACCGGAAGCAGCAGCGCCACAGTCATGGCCGGGCCGAGCCCTGGCAGAACGCCAACGGCCGTTCCCAGGAGCACGCCGATCATGGCATACAGAAGGTTCATGGGGGTGAGGGCGGTGGCGAAGCCGTCCATCAAAGAGGACCAGACGTCCATCAGAGGATTCCTTCCAGGAGTCCGGCCGGCAGCGCAATGCCAAGGCCGAGGTAGAAGCCGTAGAAGGTGGCCAGGGATAGCGCAACGGAGATGATCCCGTCACGAACGTAGTGCCGGCTGCCAAGTGCCAGCACGCTGCCCCAGAACAGGACAGTCCCGGAGATGACCCAGCCGGCCCAGTCGATGAGCAGGATGTTGAGGATGAATGCTCCTGCAAGGGGGAGCACGGTCTTCCAATCGGCGGGGTGTGCGAGGTCAATGTCCTCGCCGCCTTCCACTTCGCCCTTGCCACCGCGGAGAACGTTGATAGCCAGCAAGATTGCGCAGACCACCAGAAGCCCGGCAACGACGAAGGGAACTGCCTTGGGCCCTACGGGGTCCGACTTCGAATACGGGGTTACCAGGCCGTTGGCGTCGAGGAAGACAACGACGCCTACCGCGCCGAGCAGGAGGGCTACCCCCAGCTCGGCGCGGCCTTTGAGGCCTGTTGCTAAAGTGCTCACGCCAAGCCAAGCTTGGTGAGCACGTCCGCCACCCGCTTGTCCTGGTCCGTCAGGAACTTCTGGAACTCGTCACCGGTGATGAAGGCGTCGGTCCAGCTGTGGGTCTTGAGGGCTTCTTTCCAGCCAGCGGATTCGTGCATCTTCTCCAGCGCGGCAATCAGGGACTTCTTGTCGTCCTCGCTGATGCCCGGAGGGGCCACCATTCCGCGCCAGTTGGTGAAGACCAGATCGATGTTGGACTCCTTCAGCGTGGGGGCGTCAACACCTTCCAGACGCTTCTCGCCACTGGTGGCTAGGACGCGAACTTCACCGGACTTGATCTGCTGCAGGTACTCGCCTGCACCGGAAGCCGCGAAGCCAAGCTTGTTGCCCAGGATAGCCGGAAGAAGATCTCCACCACCGTCGTATGCCACATAGTTGACCTTCGTGGCGTCAATGCCAACGGCACCTGCCAACTGCATGGGCAGGAGGTGGTCAGGGCCACCAGGCGAGGAACCGCCACCCACGGAGATGGATCCGGGATCTGCCTTCCAAGCCTTCACGAGGTCATCGATCGTTTTGTACGGGGAGTCCTTGCTGACCATGATGGCGCCGGGCTCTTCAATGAGCCGTGCCAGTGGGGTGGTCTCGGTCAGCTTCGACTCGGACTTGTTGGTGTAACTGGCACCCACAACGCCCAGACCCATGAGCATGGTGAGGTCCCCGTTGCCCTTTTCGTTGACGACGCGGGCCAGACCCACCGTGCCGCCTGCACCTGCGAGGTTGAAGACCTCCGTGTTGTTGGCGATCTTCTCGTCGTCGAGGACCTTGGCAGCCGCCCGTGCGGTGGTGTCGTAGCCGCCGCCGGGAGTATTGGGAACCATGATCTGGAGTCCGGTGACCGGTCCGGCTGCAGCGCCGGAGCTGGACGAACCAGTGGAGCTCTTACCTGTGGCGCCGCAACCGGTGGCCATCAGGGCGATGCCGGCAGCAACGGCGGCGATTCGCAATGCGCGGATCTGGCGCATGGTGTTCCTCTTCTCAGTATGGAAATTCTGTGCAGGGCGATCAGCGTTGTGCCCCCGTGAATTGATGCTAGGTCCGGGCGTGACGGTCATCACTCTTGTGTTCGCAGTGATCTTTAAGTTCATTGCGTTCACGCCTCTGCCGTCTCATAGGGTGCAGCCCCGCTGGTGCTCAGCGTGCTTAGGGTATAGTTCCGATACGCCAAGGCGGACTACTTTTGAAACTGTTAGCGGCCCTTGCATATTGGAATCACCAAAGGATCCAAACAGTGACTCGACGAAGAGGAATGTCCTTGGCAGGGCAGTACCTTGTGCTGCAGTTGTTGATCGTCCTGGCGGTTCTGGTCGCTGTTGTTGCCATCTCCCTTGCCCAATCTGCTGCTGCTTTTGAACGCACTGAAGGGCGCCGCGCCTTGTCCGCGGCAGAGGCCTTGGGCAACAACCCCACAGTGCGTGCCCTGTTGCCCACTGCCGAACCCCGCAACGGGTCAGCGCTCCCGGCCGTGGCCGAATCCATTCGGACTGTTTCGGGCTCCTCCCACGTGGCACTCGCAAAGTTGGACGGCACCGTGGTGACCTCCTCGGATCCCAGCCAGCTGGGCAAGCAACTTCTGCTCGGCGACAGCAGGGTCAAGGAAGGCCGGGCATGGACCGGAGTCCTTGCCGGCAACGAAGGGAAGGTTCTCTCAGCACACGTGCCGGTACTGGACGATTCCGGGACCATGATCGGCATCGCAGCCATCAGCAGGAACTATCCGTCTGCCCTTGAACGGCTGGAAGACGTGGTGCCCAACCTCCTCACCTACCTTGGCGTTGCGAGTGTCCTGGGCGTGGCCGGTTCCCTTCTGCTGTCCCGTCGCGTCAAACGGCAAACCTTGGGAATGGAGCCCCGGGAGATCACCGGGCTGGTGGAAAACCGTGAAGCGATGCTGCAAGGCCTCAAGGAAGGGGTAGTGGCGCTGGACCCGCACGAGCGGATTACCGTGGCAAATGAGAGCGCCCGCCAACTCCTCGGATTGCCCGCAGACTGCGTAGGCCGGAAACTTGGATCACTTCACGTGGACCGCGCGCTGAAGGTGGTACTCACCCGGGAACAATCAGACCCCGACCAATTGGTGCTGGTGGGGGACCGATTGGTGGTCATGAACAGGGTGGCCCTCAGGTCCCGCGGGCGCGACATCGGCTCCGTGACAACACTGAGGGACCGGACCGAGTTGTCATCCCTGGAGCGCGAACTCGGTGCCACCAAAACCGTGACGGACACTTTGCGTGCGCAGGCCCATGAGTTCGCCAACCAGCTCCACGTCATTTCCGGCCTGATCCAGATCGGCGAATACGATTCCGTGGTGCAGTTCGTCAACGGTGCCACAGTGGACCGGACCCGGCTCAACGACGAAGTAACCAGCCGTATCGAGGACCCCGCGCTCGCAGCCCTCTTGATAGCCAAAGCCAGTTTGGCCACAGAACGCGGCGTGGAACTACAGATCGACCCGCAATCCGGGCTCCCGCGCGTCAACGAGGAACTGTCCCGGGACCTCACCACTGTGGTGGGCAACTTGGTGGATAACGCGTTCGACGCCGTCACTGGGCTTGTTGGGGCGTCGGTGAGTGTGTTGGTGGTCAACTCGGCGGACGGTGTTTCAGTCACCGTCCGGGACAACGGACCAGGCGTGCCCTCCGACTCCGCAGAGGACATTTTCCGGCAGGGCTTTTCCACGAAGGAGCCGGGACCCGGCGACGCCCGCGGCTTCGGCCTGGCGCTCTCGCGGGTGATCTGCCGCCGGTCCGGTGGCGACCTGACAGTAGCCAACGACCATGGGGCAGTTTTCACCGCACGATTCAATAAAGGGGCAGTGTAATCATGATCAAAGTCTTGATTGTGGATGACGACTTCATGGTGGCCAAGGTCCACGCCGGTTTCATCCAGCGGACGCCGGGGTTCGGCGTCGTGGGTGTAGCGCACACTGGCGCGCAGGCCATCCTTGAGACGCAACGGCTGCAGCCGGATCTGGTGCTGTTGGATATCCATCTCCCGGACATTAACGGGCTGGACCTGATGCATCAGCTCCGCGATGTTGCCCCGGACCTTGACGTGTTGGTGATCAGCGCGGCCCGTGAAACCGAAACGGTGCGTAAAGCACTGCGCGGCGGCATTGTGCATTACCTTATTAAGCCGTTTTCGCAGTCCGATCTTCAGGAGCGTTTACAGCACTATCTGAATGCTTACCAAGGGCTGGACGCTTCCAAGGACGTGGCCGAGCAATCGGACGTCAACCGGGTATTCGGGCTGGATTCCGCTCAACGTACGCTGCCCAAGGGCTGCAGCGTGGAGACACTGGAACTCGTGGAAGCCGCGTTGAAATCGGCCCACGGCGACGTCTCCGCCGCCGAAGTTGCCGAGCAATTGGGGACCTCCAGGGTGAGCGCCCGTCGTTACCTTGAGTACCTCCATGACGAAGGTGCGCTGGAAGTCAGGCTGAAGTACGGCGTCGGGCGTCCTGAAAGAAGGTATGTGCTGAAGGGGCGGTGACGCCGAGCGTCAGTACCTTGCACCGCAGCCAGCCTGGCCCCAAGGGTCGATTGATAAACTGGATGCACGTCCGCGATCAGCATTCCTGACTAAGGAGCGTGAGTACTATGCCCAAGACCGGCAAGAACGATCATGCCCGTAAAGACGAACTCCCATCCACTCTTCAGCGCTCTGAGCAGAAGGCCCAGGACACCTTCGCCAAGACCTACGATTCCGCCATGGAGACCTACGACAACGATGAGAGCCGGGCGGCCCGCACCGCCTTTGCCGCGGTGAAGCACAGCTACGAGAAGGTCGGCGACCACTGGGAGGCGAAGGAGGAAAGAGGTCCTTCTGATCAGCATGCCGAGGAAGGCATTGGGTCAACGCAACCCACCGCCGGGGGAGTGGACGCCAACGCCTCCAAGGAACATCTTTATCAGCGCGCTCAGGAGCTGGACGTCAAGGGCCGCTCGAAAATGAGCAAGGACGAACTCGTTAAGGCTCTACAGAAAGCCAACGACGCCGCAACGCGGAAGGCAAGAGGCGGCTAGTCTCTGCCGCAGGCTTGCTGGTTAACCACCAGTTCATGGCCCTCATCAGAGTTCGGCCGGGAAACGGTCACCGCACCTCGTCATCCGGCAGCTTTCCACCCTAGGGCGGGCCCCAATTTTCCTGCGATGTCGGTGAGGATCTGCACGTAGTCCCCATGTTCAAAGCTGAACGGCAGTGCGAAAGCTACCTCGTCGACCTCCTGGAATCCAGCATGGGCGTACAGTTGCTCGGCGATTTCAGCGCTGGTCCCGATCACATCCGGGGCGAACAGCATGCCCTTCGGGCCTTGGGGCGCCCGCGTGCGGGGAGTGCGTTCATCAACGTAGCGTTGGTACTTCTCCCTCTGGGCGCTCGAAGCAGAATCGGTTGGGATCACCACCAAGCCCTGTGAGACCCGGGCAGTGTTTCCGCCCGCTGCGGCGGCTTCTCGGTACGCACGAATCTGCGCTTGCTGGACCCTGGCAAAGTCCGGTTCCTGCGCCTTGTCCGGGAAGATCACACTGCTGGACAGCAGATTGAAGCCGTTTTCCCCGGCCCAAACGGCCGACTTCATGCTGCCCGCCCCGTACCAAAGGCGGCTGCGCAGCCCGGGGGAGTGCGGCTCCACCCGGTTGGAGAATTCCTCCACAACGCCTTGCTTGCCGGAGAAGTCCCGCACTTTTTCACCGGCGATCAGGCGGGCAAAGCGTTCCAGGCGACCATAAGAGAAGTCCTCGGTTTCTGAAGATTCCGGGTACAGCTGATGCTTCACGGTGTCGTAGTGCATCGGTTCGCCCACGCTCAGCCCTGGATTGATCCGTCCCCCGGCGAGCAGGTCCACGGTGGCCAGGTCCTCCGCCAGACGCAGGGGGTTTTCCCAACCCAGCGGGGTGACTGCGGTGCCGAGCTCAATCCTGGACGTGCGCTGGCTGGCGGCGGCCATCACCGCGACCGGTGAGGAAATCCCGAACTGCAAATGACGGTGCCGCAACCAGGCGCTGTCGAATCCCAACTGCTCACCGAGTTCGATGATCTCCAGCGTTGACTGGTGGCCGGCGGCCGGATTCGCGGGGTCGAACAGGCCGATGGTGAGAAATCCAAGCTTGCGGAGGGGGAGTTCGGGGCTGGGCATGGACTTCCTTCGCGATCGATCGGCAGTTACTGCCCAGAATAGGTGCGGGTACCGGGGACGACGGTGGGAGGTTACCTTTTGTTATGGGGCTGGCGGAGGGTGCGGAAAGGGCCATTCTGTAAAAGCTGGTAGGACGTGGCAGTCGAGCTGCTGTTTGTGGGCCTTCCAGCGGCGGAGTAACGCCGCATTCGCCGGTTTCATGGGTTGTCAATTCAGGTCCGGTTCTGTGGGCGGAAGTGTTCGCGCATGCCGGGGATGGCCGCAGAGTTCAGTGGCCACTATTTCCGGGTGGATGCGTTTACCGCTGCGGTAATCCTGGCCGGGTCGAGGATTCTATCCAGGGCGAGACGGGCGCTCCCGGTTATGCCGCCGGTTTTTTTGGCTTTCGTCGCTTCGATCTCGAGGCTGTCGGTGGCGAAGGGCTGGCATTCGGTGTAGATCGCTGACTGGACACCGCTGATGAAAGATTCAGCCTCGCTAAGGGTCCCGCCGAGGATCACGCGTCGAGGGTTGAAGAAGTTAACAATTGAGGACAGAACGACCCCCGTGCGATTGCCCGCTTCACGCAACAGGTGGGTTGCGACGGGATGGCCATTGGCGGCTAAACGGATGAGGTCGGGGGTATCTGTCACGGCCTCGCCCGCTGCGTGCAGGACTTTGACGATCGCTGCGCCGCCGGCGACGGCATCCAAACATCCAGTTCGTCCGCAGGAGCACAACGTCGCAGGCGCGTCCGGGACGCTGACATGGCTGATGTCTCCAGCCATGCCACGGTAGCCGTGATGAATACGGCCACCCGCTATGACCCCGCCACCAATGCTGGAGCCGGCCTTGACGAAAATGAAATCGTCGGCGTCCTCTCCACGGATCAGATGCTCGCCCAGAGCCATGAGGTTGGCGTCGTTGTCCACGAAGACTGGCACGCCAAGAATTTCCCTGAGCAGGGCGCCTGCCTCTACGCCATTCCATCCAGGCATCCGGGCAGGAGAGACCATTTTTCCTTCAGGGAAACTGACCGGGCCGGGCAAGCCCATCCCAACGCCAAGCAACCTTAACCGCTCGGAGCTCGTCTCGACCAGGTTCCGGATCTGACCTGCTACCTCATTGAGCACGGGTTCGGGGCCTTGGGTGATGTCCAAGGCAGTATGGCGCTCCGAGATCAGCTGGCCTTGGAGATCAAACAGTCCAAATGAAGCGTGTTTGCCACCCAGATCCACTCCGGCGACCATCCCGTACGAGGCGTTGATTCCCACCCCACGTGGTCGGCGCCCGACCTGGGACTGTCCTGGGCCGGTTTCAACCACGTAGCCCAGCTGGATCAGCTCATTGACCCTGAGGGCCGCCGTGGTTGGTGAGAGACCGGTTTCCTTGGCGACGTCGGCCCGGGAGGCTGCCGTGCCCCGGCGGATGAGATCGAAGATTCCCCCGGGGGAGGTTGGGTACCGCAGCACGCGCAAATTCGAGGACATCGATAGCTCATTTCTGCATATTTGGATTAACTGCATAAATTATTGCACAAACTAGGCCTCGTTAGTACGCTTCTTACAATTCGATCTAGGACAGGTATTTATGGCAACGCAGGCATATCTCCCGGAGCAGGACACTTCTCTCCGAACACTGGTGTCCATGCAGGGAGTGAACAAGCACTACGGCTCCTTGCACGTTCTCAAAGACATCAACCTGAACGTCTCGGCCAAGGAAGTGGTAGCCGTCATCGGACCGTCCGGCTCCGGTAAATCCACGCTGTGCCGGACCATCAACAGGCTGGAAACAATAGGGTCGGGAACGATTACCGTCGATGGTTCTCCATTGCCATCGGAGGGAGCCGACCTCGCCCGGCTACGCTCCGAGGTGGGAATGGTCTTCCAATCCTTCAACCTCTTCGCCCACCGCACAATCCTGGACAACATCACGCTTGCCCCCGTCAATGTGCTCAAAAAGAAAAGAGTCGCCGCAGAGGCCGAAGCGATGGTTCTGCTTGAACGGGTGGGGATAGCCCACCAGGCGAGGAAGATGCCGGCGCAACTCTCCGGAGGGCAACAGCAAAGGGCCGCCATCGCCCGGGCCCTGGCTATGCAACCGAAGGTGATGCTCTTCGATGAGCCAACATCGGCACTCGACCCCGAAATGGTCAATGAAGTACTTGAAGTAATGGTCTCGCTGGCAGCAGAAGGTATGACGATGATTGTCGTCACCCACGAAATGGGTTTCGCCCGGCGGGCAGCGGATCGCATCGTCTTCATGGACGCGGGGCAAATCGTCGAAGAAAACACCCCGGAGGCCTTCTTTGATGCTCCGCAGACCGACCGTGCGCGGTCATTTCTGTCCTCCGTGCTGAACCACTGAAAATTCCAGGCCCTCCACCATCACCCTGCGGTCCAGCACGCACTGGACTGCACCCTAAATGAAGGAACCGCTCGTGAAAATTGGACTGAAGAAACGACTGCCCGGATACGCCACGGTTGCGGTGGCTGCTTCGCTGGCCCTCAGCGCCTGCTCCGCAGGATCCGCCAACGTCCCCGGTACAGCTGGGACCCCACCGACCGGGCCGGCAGGCACCGAGTCGATCGTAAAAAGCGCCCCCGTAGCCACCGCCGAGCTTTTGATCCCCGGCTCAACTATGGAGGCGATCAAGAAACGCGGAGTTCTCCGGGTCGCTGCAGCCTTGGATGCACCCCTGCTCTCCCAACAGGACCCCACTAACCCGGAAAACGTCGCGGGCTTCGACGCGACACTTGCGAAAATGCTTGCCACCTACATTCTGGGCGAACCCAAGATAGAGATTGTGCCTCCGGCCTCGGAAACCCGGGAAGCGCTGCTTTCCAACGGCACCGTAGATGTCGTTTTCAACACTTACACCATCACCGAAAAGCGGGCCGAACAGATTTCCTTCGCCGGACCCTACTTCAACTCGGGATTGGCAGTAGCCGTGAAATCTGACAACAACACCATCAAAGGGATCGAGGACCTGAGCGGCAAAACGGTCATCGTTGGTGCCAACACACCCGCTGTGACCGCGGTTCCAGCCAAGCAACCCACCGCAAAGCTGGTCGACTTCGCGACCGATCCCCAAGCCGTCCAAGCCCTGCTACAGGGCAGGGGAGACGCCTACGTCCAGGACTACACTCTTCTGGCCAGCGACGCGGCAACCGAGAAACGCATGAAAGTCGTTGGGCAGCCCTTCACTGTTGAGTCTTACGGCATCGGCCTGAAGCACAACGACACGGCTTTCAAGTCCTTCATTAACACCTGGCTCCAGACCATCCAGAAAAACGGCCAATGGGGCCAAGTGTGGGAAGCAACGCTCGGAACGGTAGTGGAGTCGGATAAACCCCAGCCACCGGTCATCGGTTCGGTACCCGGCTCCTGAACCCGGGCAAAGCAGCGCCAGGAAAGTAGAACAATCATGGACATACTCGCCGACAATCTGGGTCCAATCCTTGAAGCAATCGGAATCACACTGCTGATGACGGTGATCGCAGGTATCGGATCCATCATTCTGGGCATCCTAGTCACCGTCGCCAGGGTCAGCCCGATACCCTTCCTGCGGACCACCGCATTCCTGTATGTGCAGTTCTTCATCAATGTTCCCCTCCTGGCGCTGCTGCTGCTGGCAGTGTTCGCGCTGCCCGATGCAGGCATCATTCTGCCGCTGACACCCACCGCCATCGCGGTGCTCACTATCTACGAAGCCGCCTATGTGGCCGAAGCCGTCCGTAGCGGAGTCAACACTGTGGCGTCGGGCCAGATTGAAGCATCACGAGCCCTGGGCATGAACCTCGGGCAAAGCCTCAGACTGGTCGTCGTTCCCCAAGCACTCCGATCGGTCGTCCAGCCTATTGGGAACGTCATGATTGCCCTGGCCATGAACACCGCACTGGCGGCCGTAGTCGGCGTCGTAGAACTGACCTCCCGTGCCAACAAAGTAAACCTTGAGTACGCCCAACCCATCGAAATCTTCACGGGCGCCGGCCTGGTCTACATGACGATCGCCCTGATCATTGGGCTGAGCGCCGGACGCATCGAACGTAAGGTGGCCATTCTCCGATGATAAAAACCGAAACCAGCAGCGCAGTCAGCTACCTCTATGAAGAACCCGGGCCACGTGGGCGTCGGAACATCGCTATCGGAACCTTTATCAGCGTCGCCGCGATCGGCCTTGTCCTGGCTGCCGTGCTCTGGCAATTCGGATCGAACGGCCAACTCGATCCGGCAAAATGGGCGCCGTTCCTGGATCCTGCGATCTGGTCATACCTACTCGTCGGGCTGCTTGGCACGGTGCAGGCCGCGGCGGTCGTGGCGGTCCTCAGCGGATTGCTCGGCGTCCTGCTGGCCCTTGCCCGGGCTGGATCCAACAAACCGCTGCGTCTGGCCGCCGCTGCCTACATTGAAATCGCCCGCACCCTACCGGTGCTGCTGCTCATCTACCTGATGCTGTTCGGCCTGCCGCAGCTCGGGCTAAACTTCCCCACTCTGTGGAAGCTGGTCATCCCTCTGACCGTGGCCAACTCCGCGGTATTCGCGGAAATCATGCGCGCCGGGATCCTTAGCCTTCCCCGCGGACAGGCAGAGGCCGCCCTGAGTCTGGGAATGAAACCCCGCCAAGTCAGCCGCCTCGTGGTGCTGCCCCAGGCACTGCGCAGCGTCACACCGTCGCTGATCAGCCAGCTCGTAAGCCTCATGAAAGACACATCCTTGGGGTACATCGTCGCGTTCACCGAACTGCTCTACAGGGCCCAGGTGCTCTCCTCGTACAACCACCTGCTGATTCAAACGTTCCTGGTCGTCACGCTCATCTACCTGGTGTTCAACGGTTCGCTCTCTGCCGTCGCTGCCCGGTTCCGACGACAGAAACAGACAGCCGATCCGGAACTTCCCCTGCCCGTTCCCGCCCTCCAGGGCACCCGCTAGAAGGATCCTCAGTGACCCAAACCCAGCCCCTCCATGCCTACTCACCGCTCGCCTCCGTCATCCGGTCCGGCTTTACGGAGAGTGTCCACTACGGATCCATCATCGCCCTGGACCGGAAGGGGCACACCGTTCTGTCCCTGGGACCGGTGGAAGACGCTGTGCTTCCGCGCTCGACCGTCAAACCCGTCCAAGCCCTGAGCTGCCTGGAAGCCGGCGCCGACCTGGACGCGGAGGAACTCGCAATTGCCGCCGGCAGCCACACAGGCGAAGACGCCCACCTTCGAGTGGTTGGGAACATTCTCCGCCGCGCCGGTCTGGATGAATCGGCACTGCAGTGCCCGGCCGACCGTCCCGAAGACGAGGCAACCTACGAGAACATGATCCGGCGGGGCGAACCGCGCCGGCCTCTGCGCATGAACTGCTCCGGCAAACATGCGGCGATGCTGCTGGCCTGCTCCGCCAACGGCTGGTCGACGGAAAACTATCTGGACCCTGAACATCCCCTGCAGCGCAGGATCCGCACAACGATGGAAACCACGACCGGGGTACAGGCCAGCAACGAAGCCACCGACGGGTGCGGCGCACCACTGTTCAGCACCACCATCCGAGGACTCGCAACAGCCTTCCGCACCCTTGTACTGGCGGACCCCGCGACCCCTCAGGGCCGGATCAGCGCCGCAATGCGGCAGAACCCCTTCTACGTCGGAGGAACCGGACACCAGAACAGCACCCTCATGGAGAACATGCCCGGCGTGCTGGCCAAAGGCGGGGCGGAGGGAGTGATCGCCGTCGCAGCTCCGGACGGGTCAGCGGTATCCATGAAGGTCATCGATGGCAGCCCCCGGGCCACCACGCTGCTGGCAATCCACGTCCTGGAAATGCTGGGCCATGACACCCACGGCGCACGGTCCCTCAGTGAAGTGGCCGTCCTAGGCGGAGGCCACAGTGTGGGAAGCATCAAACCCTCACCAGCCATCGGCAAGGCAATCAGGCTGGCCCTCTGAGATGACATTAGTGGAAGTGTGCGTCGAGGACCTCGCCGGAGCGGCCCTGGCCGACCAAGGCGGCGCCGGAAGAATCGAACTCTGTGCCGGCCTTTCCACCGGAGGCATCACACCGAGTATCGGCACAATAGAACAAATCTTTCAGACCGTGCATCGCACCGCGGTCCGGGTCTTGATCCGCCAGCGCGACGGGGACTTCGTGTACACCCGAAAAGAGATCGATGCCATGACTGCTGACATATTGCACATCAAGGAAGCCGCCAGGGACGCCTGGGTCGAAACCGGGTTCGTGCTCGGCGCACTCACCCCGGAAGGAACCATCGACAAGGACACCACCTCCGAGCTCATGGCGGCCTGTGACGGCCACCCCGTGACCTTCCACAAGGCCTTCGATCTCACCCCGGACCTTGGTAGGGCATTGAAAACCCTGACCATGTTGGGAGTAACCTCCGTACTGACCTCCGGCGGGGCCCGGACGGCAGCTGAGGGAGCCGGACGTCTGCGGGAACTGGTCCAGGAAGCCGGCGCCAGGATCGAAATCGTTGCCGGCGGAGGAATACGCCCTGCCAACGCCCGTGCACTGCTACAGCAGACCGGCGTGCCGGCCCTCCATTTCCGGGCCGCCCACAACGTACCGAGCAGCGGACACCAGAACAAACTAACCAGCCTCTACGACACCGGACTACGTACCGTCACATCCAAGAACCAGATCATCGGCATGCAGCACGCCGTCCGCCAAAGTGGCGACCATGGCTGAACCGGCCGTCATAGCCATCGACGTAGGCGGGACCAGCATTAAAGGCGCCGTCATTCCCGAGCAGGGAGGCTTGCACTTCCAGCAAACAGTCCCAACTCCCGAAACGAATGCGCTCGATGCCATTGGGAGGCTCGTTGCAACACTTCAACGGGCAGCCACAAACCACGAGTGGTCCGTCGAGGCAGCAGGAATCGTCACGCCCGGGATGGTCGACGAAAACGCCGGGCACGTCGCCTACGCTTCCAACCTCGGCTGGCGGGACCTTCCGTTGGCAGAAAACCTCAGAGACCGAATTGCGCTACCCACTTTCGTGGGCCATGACGTCAGAGCAGCCGGACTGGCCGAACGACTGCTCGGCACGGCGCAAGCTTCCCAGGATTTCTTCTTCATCCCCATCGGCACGGGCGTGGCAGCGGCCATCATCTCTGCCGGTCAAGCGATCCGTGGGGCTCTCAGCGCCGCAGGCGAGATCGGACACATCCCCATCGTCCCGGATGGGGAAAAGTGCATGTGCGGCCAACGCGGCTGCCTTGAAGTCTACGTATCAGGCGCCGGCATCGCCCGGCGGTATCGAGCCCAAGGAGGAGAGAACCTCACCGCGCGCCAAATAATGCAACAGCTCCCAACTGACCCACTGGCACGCAGAATCTGGGACGAGGGCATGCGCGCCCTCGCACAAGGCCTGACCATCGTCACCCTACTCATAGACCCGGCCCACATCGTGATCGGCGGCGGGTTCGCTGATGCCGGAGCGGCCATGCTCAAACCCGTCCAAACCCACCTGGCAGACAACCTGGCGTGGCGGGAACCACCACTGGTTACCCTGTCATCCATCGGCCGACAAGCCGGCGTAATCGGCGCCGGAATAGCCGCCTTCCATGGGCTCGGACACGCAAACATCACCGACCAATGGATCATCGCTTCCTGACGGTAAACGATCAACCGCCGATGCGGACTAGGCCTAGGGCGTCGGGACCCCGGCCTGTTCACCGCCCGTATCCAACAGTAATTCTCGCGCTGTTGTGACAGCAGTTGAGTGCTCGAGGAAGAACGTTCTACCGTTTACGGAGGGTCCGCACACTACGCAAACCAGCGGACGACCTGTGACCGGCACGGTCACAGGTCGCTCATGGCTGCCAAACGACGGGGAGCCTGGAAGGTGTTGGTGCATGCCCGAACGGAGAAACCATTCTGGCGTCCGACGTGCACTCAGCGTTTTTAGACCGTTTGGAGTACGCCCACGGTCACCAGTGCGTTCGCGAAGCGCCGTGAATCGCCCGTCACGATGCACAAGGCAAGATTCTGTGACCTGGCGAGGTCATAGAATTCGTGACGGTTAACGAATTCTGTTTCGGTGCCTTCGGGCGTTAGGTCATCGATTTCTGTATGAACGAGGCATGGAGTTGCGTCTTCGGAGGGCATGATCCGCGTTAGTTTTTCGATTCGGATGGTGCCTAGGACGGCGCGTAGGACTTGGGGCACCGTTGGAAAGTCTGCCTGCAGGTTCAGATAGACAGTTTCCGCGTTTGGTCCGACTGCAGTCGCGGCTGAGTAGTGTCCGTCTGTGATGAGTACGGTAGCACCGTGGCCGGCTGCCGCCAGGGCGGAGAGGATGCGAGGATGCGTCAGTTGCCCGGTGATCATGCGAAGTACTGTCCGCCGTTGATGTCGACAACTGTACCCGTGACGAAGCGTGCATGCTCGGACGCCAGCCACAACGCCGCACCCGCGACGTCTTCGGGAACTCCGGCCCTTCCGAGCGGGATTGTCTCGACCGTGGCGGCTTTGGATTCCGCGGTGGTGAAGGTGTCATGGAAGGGTGTCGCTTCGATGAATCCAGGGGCCAGGGCATTGACGGTGACACCAGATGCTGCCAGTTCCTTTGAAAGCCCACGGGTGAAGCCAAAGATCGCAGCTTTGGCCGTGGCGTACGCCGTCGCCCCGGCGTGTCCGCCATTACGGCCTGCCAACGAGGCGACGTTGATGATGCGGCCGCCACCGTTGATCAGTGGCAGGGCGAAGTGTGTCATCAGGAAGGTGCTGTCCAGGTTAACGGCCAGAACCTGCTTCCAGAGTTTGAAATCCATGTCGCCGATGGCAGAGCGCTGGATGAGCCCGCCGACATTGTTGACGAGAATGTCCAGCCGTCCGAGGTCGCGGCCGAGGGCCTCGACTGTCCTTTGGACTTCCGTTTCGATGGTCGCGTCCAGCTGCAGGGAGGTCAGCGGGTGCCCGGTGTGGCGTTCCACGTCATCGGCGAAATCCTGGTCGGGTTTGTGGTTGTTGTAGGTGATGGCGATTCTGGCTCCGGCCTTGGCTAAGGCCAGTGCGATGCCTTGACCGATGCCGGTGCCTCCGCCTGTAATCAGAGCTGTCTTTCCGCGTAGTGACTGTTCGAACATGATGAATTGTTCCTTTCATGCGAGCCGGTTCTCCGGCTGCGGGACTAATTGGTTTTTGCGAGTTCGGCCGCGGCGGCGGCGCTGGGAGCGGCAGTGCCTTCGGGCCGGTTCCGTGCGTAGAGGAACGTGGCGATGGCCGCGATGACCAGGCAGCCAGCCAGGAAGAGCAGCCCGGCAAGGTTGCTGTGTGTTGCGTCGTTGAGCAGCCCGACGGCGTAGGGGGCTACGAATCCTCCGACGTTCCCGATGGAGTTGACCAGTGCCAGTCCCGCTGCGGCGGCTGCGCCGCCCAATGCGGCGGATGGCATGGAGAGTAGGGGTGCGGTTGCGGAGAAGACGCCCATGGCCGCGATCGTGAGGAATACCAGCGCGGCGACAGGGTTGACCGGGAGAAGGAATGCGGCCCCGGTCAGCCCGAATGCTGCGATGAGCATGCTGATGCTGGCGTGGGCTGCGCGTTTGCCGGTCCGGTCCGAGCGGCGGCTCCAGTAGAAGACGAACAACGCTGCGGCCGCGTAGGGAATGACGACGATGAAGCCCACTTGGGCTGGATCGAGCTTGCCCAGCCCGGCAACTACGGTTGGCAGCCACAGGCCAAAGCCGTAGATGCCGCAGACCATGCCGAAGTTCAGGAACGCGTACACAAGGGCCCGGCGGTCTTTCAGCCCGTCCAGGAAACTGTGCGATCCGGTGCGCTGTTTCTCCGCCAGTTCGTTGGCCATGGTCATGCTCAACCAGTTGCGTTCGTCTGCTTTGAGCCAGCGGGCATCTTCCGGGCGGTCGGTCAGCAGCCGCGGCGCCATGAACCCCAGAATGATGGCGGGGATGCCTTCAATGATGTAAAGCCACTGCCATCCGTGAAGGCCCAGCATCCCGTCCAGATTCAGGAGCAACCCCGACAGTGGGGCACCGATGGCATTGGAGATGGGTTGGGCCAGGATGAACAGACCGAGGACGGTGACGCGCTGTGCCGCGGGGAACCACAGGGTGAGGTAGAAGACGACAGCGGGAAAGAAGCCGGCTTCGGCGGCGCCGAGCAGGAAACGGATGACGTAAAACGTCGTCTCACCGTTGACCAGCGCCATGGCGGTGGCGCAGATGCCCCAGCTGATGAGGATCCGGGCGATCCACTTCCTCGCCCCGAACCTGTACATGCCCCCATTGCTGGGGATCTCGAACAGGGCATACCCAATAAAGAATATGCCGGCACCAAGACCATACGCGGATGCAGTCAGGCCGATGTCTTCGCTCATTGTCAGTTTCGCAAAACCAACGTTGTTCCGGTCCAAGAATGCGACGAAGTAGAGAAGGCAGATCACGGGAATGATCCGGCGACGTACCTTTGCCAGGGTCCGGTCCCCGAGCTCCCCGAAGGTGAGCGGGGCCGAGCGCTGCCTGGCTGAAATCAATGTCTTCATCAAGACTCCTTTGGCTTAATTCAAAGCCGCAACGGATCATCACGCGATCCTACGACTGGTCCTATACGCAAATAGTGTGCATCATATGCACGTGCCGTGCAAGGAATGCACAGATAGCGTTCTTGTTCTGGTAGGCCGTGGCGATTCGGCTTGACTGGCTCTCGAGCGGAATCGTACATTTGTACACATCATGTGCACATGTTGCACCCAGGCTTGTGGAGGAGGCGCGGCGGGATTCTTTGGGGAACAAATCTGTCATCGCCCGCGGCATGGCGGCGAAAAGGGGCAAACCGGGCTGGAGGCACGGTTCAGGCGTTGGCCCGCTGTCTAAACTGGGAAGCCTGATCAGCTGATGAGCCGTAAACCCGACCGACCACCAAAACACAGGATCGAGCAGAAACCATGTCGCAGACGGTAGCCCGGGCAATCCAAATTCTGGAGTATTGCAGTGAACACCCGCGGACGCTGAAGGATATTGCCGCAGACCTGGGGGTTCACAGAACAACGGCATCCAGGATCCTGCAGACCATGATCGAAGCGGGGTTTGTGCGAACCGACGAGCGCGGCTATTTCGGCGTCGGGTTCAGACTCGCCGGCCTGGCACAGTCAGCCTTGGAACAGTTCGATCTCAGGTCAGTCGTTCACCCCCACATTGTCCGACTCAGTGAACACCTTGGCCACACCGTTCAGTTCGCCGTGCCGGAAGCCAACCGCATTGTCTATGTCGATAAAGTCGAACCCGAACAATCCATCAGCTTGAACACAAGAATCGGCGGATTCGTAGTCATACACACAGCCGGGGTCAGTAAGGCCATTCTCGCGTTCATTGATGGTGCCCGTCGTGAGTCCATCCTGGATAACGCCACCTTTGAACAACGGACGCCCAACTCCATCACTTCCAGGTCCGAATTTGTGAAGCGTCTTGAAAAGGTACGCGCTCGAGGATGGGCTGAGGACGACGGCGAGTTCGACATCGTCTCGAACTGCATAGCGGCACCGGTATGGGATCACGCAGATCGTGTTGCCGGCGCTATATCAATTACAACGTTCCGGGAGAAGACCGGTCTGGAAGAGCTCCGCCGCAGCGTTCCTGACCTTCTGGCGACAACCATGTCCATTTCGCTCGAGCTCGGCTGGAAGCCTAAAGGCGAGACCGCACCCTCATGGGCAAAGGCAACCGGATGACCGAGCAGCATCCACTGTCGACGGATAGACTCCGCGTCATCACCATGGGATTCTCCGGGAGCGGCAAAAGCCTGATCGGCCACGCTAAAACGCTCGTACCGCGACATCATCCGGCAAGCAGCACCAGAGACTGTTTTCATACACCTACCGGGAAGCGCCGCCCTGGCACACGCCCGGTCCTGCCCTAAACCGCCACCGTCTTCAGGTAACTCCGGATGCCGTCAACCACCAGTTGGTGGTCCTCATCTGAGCTTAGCCCGGACACCGTGACAGCCCCGATCACGCCAGCGCCCCGCACCCGGATGGGGAACGAGCCACCAGCGAGGGTGTAATCCTCATGGGCAAGCCAGCCGCCTCCCAGAGGGCTGTGGGTGCGGGCGGAGAACTGCTCAGTTAACAAGGCTGTGCTGTGTTCAAAACGCAGCACCGAGGCGGACTTGCGGCGGATCCACTCTTCCTGGTCGGCCGTCGCTCCAGGCAGGACGCAGCGGAAGAGCACAAGGTTGTGCCGCCGGATATCGATGGCAACGCCATGACCGGAAGCGATCGCGTGGTTGGCGATGAGCGAACCCAGGCGCCAGGCGTCGTGGTGGTCAAAGCTTGCGAAGACGAGTTCTTCCTCCTGCTGGCGGAGCTCGACAAGGCGGGCAGATTCAGTCATTTCGTTGCACCTTCTTCTGAAACAACAGTGTCGGCTTCGTAGCTGAGCCCGATCTGGCGGCGGATTTCATCCATGGCGGCCATGATGGCCACGCTTTCGCTCGGGGGCAGGATGGTGCCGGCGCTCTCACCAGCGCGGATCAGGCGCTCGAGCTCGGCTGCCTGGTACTGCATTCCGCGGCTCTTTACGGGCTGCTCGAAACGCTCCACCACTTCACCGTTGACCCCGAAAACGGTGAAGGGCACTTGGTTGTACCAAGTGTGTTCGATGTCGATGTAGCCCTCTGTACCGATCACCATGGCGCGGTTGGCGCTGGCGGCGTCGAGTTCGCAGTCCACAATGGCCTGTTGCCCCTTGGAGTACTCGAAGATTGCTGCTGTTTGCCTGTCCACGCCGGTGGCCGACATGGCTGCGCTTGCCCTGATTGCGGCAGGCGTACCCAGGACGTCGAAGGCAAAGGAGATGGGATAGATGCCCAGGTCCAGCAGCGCCCCACCGCCCAGGGCGGGATCGTTCAGCCGGTGGGCAGGGTCCTTGGGAAGGCTCTGATTGTGGCTGGCAACCACCTTCCGGACCTCGCCGATGGTGCCTTCCTGGATGACTTCGCGAATGCGGACCATGTGCGGAAGGAAGCGCGTCCACATGGCTTCCAGGGCCACAAGGCCTTTGGATTCGGCCAGGTCCACGATCTCCCGGGCTTCGCGGGCGTTCATCGTGAAGGCCTTCTCCACCAGCACATGCTTTCCGGCCTTGAGGGCCAAGAGCGCGTTGGCATGATGGAACGGGTGCGGCGTCGCGATGTAGACCACGTCAACCAGCGGGTCCGCCACCAAGTCCTCATAGCTGCCGTGGGCGGTCATCACACCATGCAGTTCAGCGAATGCTCGGCTGGACTCCAATGAGCGCGAGCCCACCGCCTGCACTGTAAAGCCGTTCTCGTTCAGGTCCTGCGTCTGGAGTCCGGCAATAAATCCTGTGCCGAGGATGCCCCAGCGGATTGTTCCGTCGGAGGTGCCATTGCTGAGGGTCACGTGCTTAGTCCTTCTTCAGTCAGAAAGCGGGTACGCCACATACGCAAAACGCCGGGAATCCGACGACCAGCTGTTGACGTTGAGGCTACCTTGGCCACCGAAAAGTGGCCATGTATGCAGCGGCGTGGCCCAGTCCTCTGTAGAAACAAGCACGACGGCGACCGGCAGGTCCGCGGGGTGTCCTACCGTTCCGCTGGGGAACCGAAGGTAGCTGGCGTACCGGCCATCGGGGGAGAGATGCGGAAACCAGTCGACTGTTTCAGATTCGAGGAGCCGCTCGAAGCCAGTGCCGTCCACGCGAACCCGGGCGAGCTGGGCGCGACCCTGTGTGGACGAAAAGGATTCCGTGTTCAGGTAAAGCCATTTCCCATCGGGCGAGTATTCCGGCCCGTCGCAGTGGCCTGAGCCGACATCAAAGCGGCCGACATCTGCGCGTGCGGCAGCACCGCCGTCGGAGGCTATGGTCAGCAGGCGACCTGGCTGCGTGAAGTCTCCCGCTTCGATCCCCACATACGCCAACTCCTTGCCGTCCGGGCTGACGCCGTGGAGGAAATGGAAGGAGCCATCGTCCTCGGTGATGCGCATTGCCGGTCCGCCGCCCAGTAAAGCACGGTAGATGTGGCCGTCGTTCGCGGATACGAAGATGCCCTGGCCGTCAGGTGCCAGGACGTGGTCGTTGTTCAGGTCAGGGACTCCGACGAGGGAAACAGGCTCCAAAGAGCCAGCGTCGAGATCGAAACGCCATAGCTTCCCACCCCCGTTGAGGATGAGTGAGCTTCCGTCCAGGGTCCAGTTGGGCGCTTCGAGAAGGAGCTCGTCGGTGCTGTAGAGCAGCGCGGATTCCCCGCTGACCGACGCGATCCGCACCTCGCAGCGCTGGCCGGATTGAAGGGTGCGGATCACGTCGGTCCTTTTCTAGTCTTTGCTGCTGAAGGCGGCGTCGAAGCTGGTTTGGGAGGCGGGGAAGTCGTACTTTTTCAGGGCGGCGAGGGCTTCGGGGGCGCCGTGCAGACGGTCCATGCCGGCGTCTTCCCATTCCACACTGATGGGGCCGTTGTAGCCGATCGCGGCCAGGGCGCGGAAGGACGATTCCCAGGGCACGTCCCCGCGTCCGGCGGAGACGAAGTCCCAGCCACGGCGCGGATCTCCCCAGGGCAGGTGCGAACCCATCACGGTGTTCCGGCCCGTCGGACGGAGCTTGGTGTCCTTGCAATCCACGTGGTAGATCCGGTCCTTGAAGTCCCAGATGAAGGACACGGGATCGATTCCCTGCCACATGAAGTGGGAGGGGTCCCAGTTCAGGCCGAACGCGGGCCGGTGGCCGATCGCTTCGAGGGTCCTCACGGTGGTCCAGTAGTCGTAGGCGATCTCACTGGGGTGGACTTCGTGGGCGAAACGGACCCCGCATTCGTCGAACACGTCCAGGATGGGGTTCCACCGGTCCGCGAAGTCCTGGTAGCCGGCGTCGATGACCTTTTCCGGGACGGGCGGAAACATGGCCACGTATTGCCAGATGGAGGACCCGGTGAACCCGACCACGGTGTCCACGCCGAGTGCTTTGGCGAGGCGGGCGGTGTGTTTCATTTCTTCGGCGGCGCGTTGGCGGACTCCTTCCGGCTCCCCGTCACCCCACACGCGCGACCCGACGATTGCTTCGTGGCGGAAGTCGATGGGGTCATCGCACACGGCCTGGCCTTTGAGGTGGTTGGAGATGGCCCAGACCTTGAGGTTGTACTTTTCCAGGACGGCGAGTTTGGACTCGACGTAGCCGGGTTCGTCCCAGCGCCAGGCGTCCAGGTGGTCTCCGGAGACGGCGATTTCCAGGCCGTCATAGCCCCAGCCCGAGGCGAGCTTGGCGACTTCCTCGAAGGGGAGGTCGGCCCACTGGCCAGTGAACAAGGTGTACGGGCGGGGCATGTCAGGCTCCTTCAGTAGGGGTGCTGTTGAGGGAAGTGGTGTGAAGCTGGATCAGTGAGCTTTTTGCCGCCGCGGATTCTTCGATGGCAGCGAGGACGTGCTGGACGTTCAGGCCTTCTTCGAACGACGGCGAGGGCTGGCTGCCGTCCCGAATGGCCAGCAGGAAGTCCCGGATCTGGTGCGTGAAGGTGTGTTCCCAGCCGATGATGTGACCTTGCGGCCACCACGCTTGGAGGTAGGGGTGTTCGGGTTCGTTGACGAGGATCCGACGGAAGCCCTGCTCGCGGACAGGCGCGGTGGCATCCAGGAAGCCGAGCTCGTTCAACGCTTCGAGGTCGAACAGGATGGTGCCCTTGTCGCCGTAGATCTCAAGCTTGAGGGAGTTCTTCTGGCCGGTCGCTACCCGGCTGACTTCCACTGAGGCGATTGCTCCGGAGGCGAGGGTCAGCGTGGCCCAGGCGGCGTCGTCGACCGTGACATCTTCGGGGCCATTCGGCCCCGGGCGGCGGTCCACGAAAGTGTGGAGGCGGCCTGTGACCTCGGTGACTGCATCACCCAGGAGGAACAGGACTTGGTCGATGGCGTGCGAGGCGATGTCGCCTAGCGCGCCGGAGCCGGCGGTTTCCTTGCGGAGCCGCCAGGTCATGGGGGATTCGGCGTCGGTGAGCCAGTCCTGAAGGTACGCGGCTCGGACGTGCCGGACGGTGCCGAGCCGTCCTTCGGCGATCAGTTCACGGGCCAGTGCAAGGGCGGGGACGCGGCGGTAGTTGAAGCCGATCATGGATTGAATGCCGTTCGCGCGGGCGGCTGCGGCGGCTGCGGTCATGGCTTCTGCCTCGGCGATCGTGTTCGCCAGCGGCTTTTCCACGAGGACGTGCTTGCCGGCCTGGAGGGCGGCGATGGCGATTTCGGCGTGCATCCAGCCCGGGGCGCAGATATCGACGATGTGGATGTCGTCCCGCTCAATGACGGACCGCCAGTCGGTGGCGGACTCGGTCCAACCGTACTTTTCCGCGGCTTCCGCGACTGCATCGGCGTCCCGGCCGACGAGGACTTTTTGCTCGAAGGCCGGAACGTCAAAGAAGCTGGCCACATTCCGCCACGCATTCGAGTGGGCTTTACCCATGAAGGCATAGCCAATCGCGGCGACCCCCAATGTGCGGGTAGGTTGCTGGGTGCCCTGGCTCTGGTCAGTGTGGGCGGGGGTGCTCATGGTGTGGTTCCTCGTTACGTACGGAGTTGCGGTTGCCTAGAGTGTTGCGGTTTCCGGCGCCCAGTCCTCCGGGACTGGTTTGGAGGCGGGCGCGTTGCTGGTGACGTCCACGAACGAGCCCGATTCCACGGATTCGGAGATTGAGACCATGGTGTCCAGCACGTGGTAGGCCAGTTCGCCGGTGGCGCGGTGCGGGGCGCCGGAGCGCAGGGCACGGGCCATGTCCAGCACGCCCAGGCCACGGCCGTTGGCTGGTCCGGTGGACGGAATGATCTCGGGTTCTTCCGCCCCGGGGCGCCATAGCTTGAGGTCGCCGCCGAAGTAGTTCGGGTCCGGCAGCGAGAGCGTGGCCTCGGAGCCGGTGATTTCCACGAACCCCATCCGCTGGCGCGGGGACTCGAAGGAGAAGACGCTGTGCGAGGATGCGCCGCTTTCGAACTGCGCCATCGCGGAGACGTGCGTGGGGACCTCGACGGCGAATTCCTCCCCGGCCTTCGGACCGGAACCAATGATCCGGGTCGCTTTCGCGGAGGAGCCGACGGCGGCAACCCTGCGGACCGAGCCGAAGGTCTGGATCAGTGCGGTGAGGTAATAAGGGCCCATGTCGAACAGCGGGCCGGCGCCGAGCTGGAACAAGAAGGCCGGGTTCGGGTGCCAGGATTCAGGGCCCGGCGTCTGGAAGGTGGTCATCCCGGTCAACGGCGTGCCGATATCACCGCGCTCGATGATCCTCCGAGCGGTCTGCAGGCCCGCACCGAGGAATGTGTCCGGGGCGGTGCCCAGACGGATCCCGGCTGCGTCGGCCGCCTTGAGCAGGCCCAAACCGGACTCGCGGTCCAGGGAGAAAGGCTTCTCGGTCCAGACATGCTTGCCCGCGTTGACCGCGGCCGTGGCAACCTCCACGTGCGCCGCCGGGATGGTCAGGTTCACGATGACTTCGACGTCGGGATGGTTCAGTGCCAGTTCCGGCGTACCGAACTCGGCGATCCCGTACTCCTTCGCCCGCGCTTCGGCAGCCTCGACGAACAGGTCCGCGATCACCAGGACCTTCACGTCCGGGAAGACCGTCAGGTTATCCAGATACTGTTTGCTGATGTTGCCCGCACCGATCACGGCGACGCCCACTGGGCCTTTGCGGGTTGAAGGTGTGAAGCTCATGCCCCTGCCTCCTCGGAAATAGTTCCCTCGGCTGCCTGAACGCTTGCCGCAGCCGTCAAATACCTCAGGCTCTCGGTGATGCCCTCAAAAATGTCGCCGGAGTAGTCATCGAACTCCACCACGCCAACTTCCAGGGACTTGGCTGCGGCGATGATATACAGGACAGGGATCGTTCCCTTGCCGGCGGGCTGCTGGGCCTTGGTGTCCGTGGTGGCCGGACCGTCCTTAATGTGGATGAGCTTCACCCGGTCGCCCAGGCGCTCCAGCAGCGAGACAGGGTCCTGGCCCCCGACAGCTGCCCAATACGTGTCCACCTCAAGGACGAGTTCCGGATCCAGCAGTCCCTCGAAATACTCCAGTGCGGTCTGGCCTTCGATGGTGGACTCCAGCTCCCACGCATGGTTGTGATAACCAACGCGGATTCCGTACTCAGCGCCCTTCTTGGCAGCTGCATTCAGCGCAGCGGCCGTTGCCCGGATGGTCTCGGCGTCCTGCCAGTGCTCGGCAGGAAGGAAAGGATCAATCACGGTGGTGATGCCCAGTTCCTTGGCCGCGGCGAAGATCTCGTCCTGGTCCTGGCTCAAAAGCGGCGCATGCCCGGACGGAGCGCTGAGGCCGTTCTCCTTCAGAGCGGCGCCGAGTTCCTTGGCGGTAGCCACGAAGTTGTAGGGTTCCACCTGCGTGAAGCCGATCTCGGCGACCTTCCTGATGGTCCCAGGCAGATCCTCCTGGATGGCGTTGCGAACGGTGTAGAGCTGGAGTGAATACGACATGGATTCCTTCCCGGTGATCGTCCGGTGTTGCTCGTAATTAGCTGTCTCTTCCACTTAACAGTGAACCTACTTAACTGCTCCTGACGACAGCCCTGCCACCAAGTGTTTTTGCACCAGGATGAATCCGATCAAGACGGGCAGGCTGACCACCACGGAAGCAGCCATGAGTTGGTTCCAAAACACATCCGATTCGCTGGCGTAGGCCTTGAGCCCCAAGGACAGTGTTTTTGTGGACTCGTTGGTCAGCACGGATGCGAACAAAACCTCGCCCCATGCGGAGATGAAGGAATACACGGCAACTGCGATGATGCCTGGTTTGGCAACAGGGAGGATCACCCGGAACAGTGCTCCCATCCTGCCCGTGCCGTCGATCATCGAGGCCTCTTCCAATTCCTTCGGAATCGAGGCGAAGTAGCCGCTCAGCATCCAGATGGCGAAAGGCAAAGTGAACGTCATGTAGGTGATGATCAGCCCGAGGTAGGAGCCCTGCAGCTGCAAGCCGGTCATGTTGCGGATCTGGGTGAAGATCAGGTACAGCGGCAGGAGGAACAGGATGCCAGGGAACATCTGGGTGGAGAGGACGGTCAGGCTGAAAGCGCGCTTTCCCTTGAACTGCAGCCGGGCAATGGCGTAAGCGGCAAGCACGGCCACCGTCACTGAGCAGGCTGTTGCGCAGACGGTGATGATGAGGCTGTTCTGAAAGTACTTGGCCAGCGGAACCGTGGTCCAGATGTCCAGGTATGGTGACGCCGTGATTTCACGGGGAATCCACTGGAAGAGTCCCGAGACATCCTTGAGGGGTTTCAGCGACGTGGAAACCACGACGAAGAGCGGAACCGCCACCCAGAGGGACAGGATGGTCAGGACCACGTTCCTGAGGATCCGGAAGTTGCGTGTCTCAATCATTGTCGGCTCCCTTGGGCAGCACCATGCGGATGTAGAAAACGGAGGCAATGAACAGTGCGATCAGCAGCAGCACGCTCATTGCGCCGCCCAGGCCGAAGTTCCAACTGCCGAAGGAGTTTTGGTAGATCAAAGGGGAAATAAGGGTAGCTTCCTTGGGAGAGGTGGCTCCGAACAGGACAAAGGGAACGTTGAACTGGTTGAAGGTCCACAGCGACATCACCATGAGCAGCACACCGTTGGCCGGGCGGACCATGGGCAATGTGATGCGACGGAACTGCTGCCAGAGCGTAGCGCCGTCAATGGCCGCTGCCTCATACACGTCAGTGGGAACGTTTTGCAGGGCCGCCATCAGCATGAGGAACGCGAAGGGCCAGAGCTGCCACACGTTCACAATCACCATGGCTCCGAAGGAGTTCTGGCCCAGCAGCCAGAAGGGGCGTTCGTCGCCGAAGAGGTGGAGGGTGTCCACCAGGATTTGGTTCACGGCGCCGTCGCGCTGGTTGAACATGAAGGCCCAGGCAATGGTTCCGACGTAGGCCGGGAGTGCGTAGGGGACCAGGAAGAACGTGCGAAGAAGAGCGCGTCCCTTGAAGTTGGAGGAGAGGAAAACCGCGCCTGCCATGCCGAGGACCCAGGAGAAGCCGACCACCAGGATGGTGTAGCCCAGCGTGCGGCCAACCGTGCTGAAGAAGGCCTGACCGATGGTGCTGTCCGGGTTGAGGCCGTTGATGAAGTTCTGCAGCCCCACGAACGGTGCGTTGAGCCAGTTGGTGAGGTTGAGCTGCGTCAGGGAGATGAACGCGATCCAGATGCCAAGGAGCATCGGTCCAATGTGGATCAGGAGCTCAAGGATGGCGGCCGGAAGGATCAAGCCGTAGGGGAGGAATGAGCGACGCCTTTTACGTACAGGCGGTGTGCTTGCGGCCCGTTTTTGGCCGGGCTCGGGATCAACGGCAGCGGGGCTGCCTGCAGCGGCCGGGCCGCTGTCCAATGCTGAATGGGACATGGAAACTCCTTTGCCGGAGCGGGGACACCACTTTTTGGTGGCGTCCCCGCTCACTGGGCCTGGTTACTGGGCCGCGGCCATCTGGTTGTTGGCGTCCTTGAGGGCCGCCCGGATGTCGTCTTCGGAAACAGTTCCCGTTGCCGCCTTGGCAAAGAGGTTCTTAATTGCCGTGCCGGTGAGGGTCTCCATCTGACCCTCTTTGGCGATCAGCGGCATGGGCAGGGAGTGGTTGGCCAGGGCGTCATTCTTGGCCTTGACCTCTTCGGTCTGGAAGGCTGCATCGCTCGACGCCGCGGTGACTACAGGAAGGGAGGAGTAGGCCTTGTTGAGGGCAATCTGCTCTTCGTCGCTGGTCAGGAACGCGGCCAGTTTGATGGCATTTGCCTTGTTGTCGCTGTTCTTGAAGACACTGAGGTTGATACCGGCCACGTGGCTCTGGGTGCCACGGTCACCGGTAGCTCCGGCGGTCATCATGGGGATCGGGGCTACACCCCAGTCCTTGAAGTCGCGCGCAGCGAAGTTCTTCAGCGGGCTCTGGTCGAACATCATGGCGGCCTTGCCGTTGATGAGGTTGTCCACCTTTTGGCTGCCCTGGCTCAGTTCAGCGT
The DNA here is from genome assembly GCF_040548745.1 of Arthrobacter sp. 2762. Taxonomy (NCBI): domain Bacteria; kingdom Bacillati; phylum Actinomycetota; class Actinomycetes; order Micrococcales; family Micrococcaceae; genus Arthrobacter; species Arthrobacter sp. 2762. The sequence goes on along the minus strand of NZ_JBEPSI010000001.1, from coordinate 247,419 downwards.
CCGACGGCGACATCACCTTGTGCGTGGCCATCAGGTCCACGAACTGCTTGACGCCCTCTACCTGCGGATCGCTGTCGAAGGTGGGCTTTCCGTCGGCGTCGAACAAGGTACCGCCGTTTTGCAGGCCTCGAACGAACGCTTGGTGCGAGTTGGCGGAAACGGATGCTCCGGCTGCGGTGAAGCCCCACTGATCAGGCTTGCCGTCTCCGTTGGTGTCCTTGGTGAGCTTCTTGGCATCGGCCACAAACTCGTCCCAGGTTGTGGGGGCCTTCTCGATGCCGGCTTCCTTGAACAGCTTGGTGTTGTAATACATGTTGTAGGCCAAGCCGTAGAGCGGCACAGACGTGGGGGTCTTGCCTTCCGCGCCACCGGTCGACCAGCTGGTCTTCAGGAAGCGGTCCTTGCCGCCAACGGCCTCCAGCAGTTCACCTTCCACGGGCTCGAAAGCGCCCGTCTCCTGGAGGGTCACGGCCCATGTGTTGCCGATGTTGAGGACGTCGGGACCGTCGCCACTGGTAACTGCGGTAAGAATGCGGTTGTAGAGGTCAGTCCAGCTGATGACTTCCAGCTGTACCTTTACTCCGGTCTTTTCGGTAAAACGATCCAGCGTGGGCTTCAGCTTGGCTGCGGTGTCGTCCAGGCTGTTGCCTTGGTCCGATGCCCAGTAGGTGATGGTGTCGCTGCTTGCTTGTGGGCTGCTACCGCCGCCACCGCAGGCGCTGAGACCCAGTGCCAAGGCTGCCGTCGCGGCAACCGCCGATAGGACTTTCAGGGGATTCTTCATGATGCTCCGGTTTTCTCGTCGTCGAGCTGGTGCTGGCTGAAACTAGGCTGAAAGCGTTGCTGCCGTGGGATCCCAATCCTCGGGCAGCGCAGGGACCTGTGTTGCAGAACTTTCCACATCCACAAAGGCCCGGTTGTCGATTGACTCTGCGATGGAGGCCATGGTGTCCAGGATGTGGAACGCAAGTTCACCCTGGGCACGGTGTGGCCGGCCCTCACGGATGGCGCGGGCCATTTCCAGGACACCCGCTCCACGGCTGGCAGTTGAGCCAACTGAAGGGACTGTTGTCCAGTCGTCGGAACCGAGCGCACAAATCCTGATGTCGCCGTCGAAGTTGTTAGGGTCCGGCAAAGCGATGGTGGCCTCGGAACCGGTGATCTCCACGAATCCTGCGCGTTTGAGCGGGGAATCGAAGCTGAAGATGCTCTGCGCAGATTCACCGTTCTCGAACTCCAGGATGGAGCTGACGTGGGTAGGGACTGTGACGTCGAACGTCTCGCCGGCCTTGGGACCCGAGCCGATGACGCGTGTTTCGCGGGACTTGGAACCGAAAGCGCCTACCTTGCGGATGCTGCCGAAGGTCTGCACGAGCGTGGTCAGGTAGTAGGGGCCGATGTCGAACAGGGGACCGGCGCCATCCTGGAAGAGGAAAGCAGGATTCGGGTGCCAGGACTCCGGACCCGGGGACTGCATCAAGGTCAGCGCAGTCAGGGGAGTGCCAATGTCACCGCGTTCGATCATGCGGCGGGCAGTCTGGAGGCCGGCGCCGAGGAACGTGTCCGGTGCGCAACCCAGCCTTACGCCGGCTGCGTCGGCTGCCTTGAGCAGACCCAAGCCACTTTCCCGGTCAAGGGAGAACGGCTTTTCACTCCAGACGTGCTTGCCTGCGTTGACAGCCTGTGTGGCAACTTCCACGTGGGCAGCGGGGATGGTCAGGTTGATGACAATCTCCACCTCCGGGTGGCCGAGGACAGCGTCAATGCCACCGTGCACAGGGATGCCGTACTCGTTGGCTCGGGTGGCTGCAGCCTCTTCGAACAAGTCACCGATCGCCACAACGCGAACATCAGGGAAGCTTGTGAGGTTGTCGAGGTACTGCTTGCTGATGACACCTGCGCCGATGATGCCGACGCCCACCGGGCCTGAACCCACCGGTTCTGAAGTCAGGGAACCAAAGGCCGTTCCTGCTGCGTGGCTCATGCGGACACCTTTCCGGCGCTGAGGTAGTTGTAGCTGTCTTCCACGGCGTCGAACATGTCGCCCTGGAAGTCGTCCAGTTCCACGACTGCTGCTTCAAGAGAGCCAGCGGCGCTCAATACGTCCCAAATGGGCATCTGGCCGGCACCAACGGCGAGCTGGCTGGACGGATCCGAGGTCACGGGACCGTCCTTGATGTGAATGAACTTGACGCGGTCACCAAGCCGGGCCAATAGCTCCGCGGGGTTCTGGCCACCTACCGCTGCCCAGTACGTGTCCAATTCCAGGACGACCTCGGGGTTGAGGTGGTCAGCCAGGTGTTCGATGGCTGTTTTGCCGTCGATGACGGACTCAACTTCCCACCAGTGGTTGTGATAACCGACTCGGACACCGTATTCGGATCCCTTGGCGGCGGCCGCGTTGAGCTGTTCCGCCGTTGCTTTGATGTCTTCGATCGTGTTCCAGCGCTCGATCGGGACATGCGGGTCAATAACAGTACCGATGCCCAGCTGCTGCGCAGCGGTAAAGATTGCGTCCTGGTCATCGCTGAGCAAGGGAGCGTGGCCGGAGGGGGCGGTGAGGTTGTTCTCCGTCAACGCCCGCTTGAGTTCTTCCGCCTTGGCAACGAAACGGTAGGGCTCAACCATGGTGAAACCGATTTTGGCCAAGCGCTGGATGGTTCCCGCCAGATCCTCTTCAAGGGCCTTTCGGACCGTGTAGAGCTGGATCGAATATGACACTGTCTCTCCTCGTCGTTGTGGGTGGAGGCAAATTGATGCCGTTGATTTCCGGCATCCAAGGGGTTGATGTGCTGCTCCTCACAACCTAGGGGGACTTTTGCCGAGCGTCAAGCAAAAGTTGAAATATGGCCGACAAACTTCTGCTGCATGACACGCATAAGCAATCGTGCTTCACTAATGGCATGACCTCAGCACCCGGACACCAAGGCGGAAAAGACGCCCCCGCACAGGACACCGGTAACCTTTCACGTGCCGGGGACCTCTTCCAGCTCCTCCGGGACGGCCAAGCCCGGACGCGTGCTGAACTTGCCCTCACCACAGGCCTAGCCCGCTCCACCGTCGCTTCACGCATCGACGCCCTGATCGGATCCGGCCTCGTGGGGCCTGCCGGGGAGGCCACATCCAGTGGCGGCAGGCCGCCGTCGCGCTTTGCCTTCAACCCCGCCGCCCGCGTTGTCCTGGCCGTCGACGTCGGAGCGACCCACGTGATTGTCGCCGTCACCGACCTCGGTGGAAGCGTCCTCGCCGAACGCAGGCTCACGCAGGAAGTCGCCGAGGGCCCCGACGTCGTGCTTGGCCAGGTCATCAAAGCCGGACGCGAACTGCTCACCGAAGCCGGGCGCGAACCCGGCGATCTCGCGGGCATTGGCATCGGACTGCCCGGGCCCGTGGAACACGCCACCGGACGGCCGGTCAAGCCGCCCATCATGCCTGGCTGGGACGGATTCGACGTCGTTCCTTACGTCCAGCGCTCGCTACCCGTTCCAGTTCTGGTGGACAACGACGTCAACATCATGGCGCTCGGCGAACGCACCGCATACTGGCCCGACCACGAGAATTTCCTGTTCATCAAGGTCGCTACCGGCATCGGCGCCGGCATCATCAGCAGCGGTCAGCTGCAGCGAGGCGCCAACGGCACTGCCGGGGACCTCGGCCACGTGCGGGTGCCCCGCGGCGACGACGTCCTCTGCCGTTGCGGCAACTACGGATGCCTGGAAGCGCTCGCCTCAGGTCCCGCCGTCGCCCGCCAACTCAAGGCGCAGGGTCTCGAAGCCGCCACGGGGGCTGATGTCCTCCGGCTGGTAGCCGAGGGAAATTTGCAGGCCATCCAGGCCCTCCGGCAGGCGGGACGGGACGTCGGCGATGTGCTGGCCACCGTGGTCAACCTGCTCAATCCGTCCATGATCATCATCGGAGGCAGCGTGGGAGAGGCCGGCGAACACCTCGTTGCCGGCATTCGCGAGGTTGTGTACCGGCGTTCGCTGCCGTTGGCCACCACTCACCTGCGGATCGGTATTTCCATGGCCGGTGATCGCGCTGCAATCCTCGGCGCCAGCCAGATGGTGACGCAGTATGTGCTCTCACCGGCAGTGATTGAAGCCACGCTCCAAGCAGCGGGATAGACGCCGTCTGTGACCGGATGGCCCGTGGCGGCGTGATAGCAATGAAGGTGATGAAAACGTTTCCCGCCACCCTGCAGCGCACCCCATGAGCCAGTTCCTCGCCAAAGTTCCCCGGGGATGGTTGATCCTCGCCTGCATAGGCCTGATCGCGCTCAACATGCGTGGGCCTTTCGTAGCAGTGGCCCCCGTGGTGGATTCCCTGCAGGCCGACCTGGGATTCTCGCCTGTTGAACTGGGTCTGTTGACCGGTATCCCTGTGCTCTGTTTTTCGCTTGCCTCGCCGTTGGCGTCCCTGGCTGGCCGGCGGCTCGGTGCCGAATTTGCCGTCATGCTCACGCTGCTCGGCGTACTGGCCGGCGTCGTGATCCGGTCCAGCGGAGGCGGCGTGCCGGTCATGGTGGGGACGGTCATCATCGGCGTGGCTATTACGATCGGCAATATCGCCGTGCCGCTCATCATCCGCAGGGACTTCGCTCCACGGCGCCAAGCTACCGCGATGGGCGTATATACGGCCGCCCTGAATATCGGATCGTTCCTCACGTCCGTGGCTACCGCGCCGCTCGCTGAACTGGTGGGCTGGCGGCTTTCCTTGGCAGCGAGTGCCCTTCTGGCGCTGGCAGCCATCCTGTTCTGGATACCGACTGTCGGAATCCGGCGCGCGTTGGTTCCCGCCGCGGTTCCTGCGCCCGATCGCTCTGCGTCCAGTGTGGTTGCGGGAGTGGGATGGCTGACGGCCGGCCTGACACTTGGCTTCGCCGGACAGGCGTTCTCCTACTACGGCGTCACAGCGTGGCTGCCAAGCTTCCTGTCCGACGAGCTCGGCATGGGCGCCGCCGAGGCCGGCGCCGGATCATCACTGTTCCAGATCTTCGCGATCGTGGGCGGACTGGGCGTACCGCTCTTGGCCCGCTTTGCCAGTACGACGACGGTGGCCGTCACCTTGAGTGCTTTATGGCTGACGGTTCCCGTGGGCTTGTTGCTTGCACCCGGTTTGTGGTGGATGTGGTCTTCCATGGGCGGCGTTGCGCAGGGTGGCGGCATCACGGTGGTATTCATCGCCATCATCAAGTTCGCCAGGGACCAGGCCTCGGCAGGGAAGATGTCCGCCGTCGTCCAAGGTGTGGGCTACTTGGTTGCAGCCTTGGCGCCAACCGTTATCGGCTACGTGCATGGTGTGTCCGAAGGCTGGACGGTGCCGCTGCTGGTGATCCTGGGTTCGGTGCTCGCGTTCTGTGTGTGCATTACGTTGTCCGTGCGCTGGGTGGCCCGGCAGCGGTAGGTGAGTGCCGCCGTCGGGTTTACCCAACTGAGTCGCAGTTAAGCGCGTTTTGAGCCGTCAAAACGCGCTTAACTGCGACCTACTTGGGTGGATACCCCGCTGCTGGGCTGCCTCCCCGACCATCGGGGTCACTTGTTGCGAAGAGTGTAGGCAGCCCAGCGTTGGGGCTTGGTTTTCCTGGGGCGGCGCCCCGGGCTAAGCGGCGACGAGTTCCTCTTCCGTGGCCTCTTCACGGGCTTCGGTGAGGAAGCGGGCGTAGGCCGGGATGGTCAAGAAGGTGGGGAATTCCTCGGCAAGGGTGACTTCTTCGAAGATGGCGCGGGCGTCAGCGAAGCGGTCTCCGTCGAAGCGTTCCAGCCGGGCGAATTCCTCGTCGAGCATGTCCTGGACCCATTCGCGGCTGATGATGTCGCCGTGATCGGTGATGGCGTGTGAGTGGATCCACTGCCAGAGCTGGGACCGGGAGATCTCGGCGGTGGCCGCGTCTTCCATGAGGTTGTGGATGGCGACGGCTCCGTTGCCCCGCAGCCAGGACTCGATGTAGCGGATGCCTACCTCGATGTTCAGGCGAACGCCGCCCTCGGTGATGGTGCCCTCAGTGCTGGCGATGTCGATCAGGGCGCGGTCATCGGGGGTGACGTCCTCGCGGGAGCGGTCCAGCTGGTTGGGGCGGTCTCCGAGAACGGTGTCGAAGACTTCGCGGCAGACCGGCACGAGGTCCGGGTGGGCAACCCACGAACCGTCGAAGCCGTCGTTGGCTTCGCGGGTCTTGTCCGCACGGACCTTCTCGAACGATGCCTGGTTGGCGGCTTCGTCCTTGCGGTTCGGAACAGCTGCAGCCATGCCGCCGATCGCCATGGCACCGCGGCGGTGGCAGGCCCTCACGAGTTGTTCGGTGTAGGCACGCATGAACGGCTGCGTCATGGTCACCTGGCCGCGGTCCGGAAGTACGAAGCGCGGGCCCCGGGTGCGGAAGTTCTTGATCAGGGAGAAGATGTAGTCCCAGCGACCGGCGTTCAGGCCCGAGGCATGATCCCGCAGTTCGTACAGGATCTCCTCCATCTCAAAGGCGGCCGTGATCGTTTCGATCAGCACGGTAGCGCGGATGGTGCCCTGAGGGATGCCGAGCAGGTCCTGTGCCAGGACGAAGATGTCGTTCCACAGGCGTGCTTCGAGGTGGTTCTCGATCTTGGGCAGGTAGAAGTACGGGCCCTTGCCCTGGGCCAGGAGGCGGCGGGCGTTGTGGAAGAAGAACAGCCCGAAGTCCACGATGCCACCGGCGATCGGCTTTCCATCGATCAGCATGTGCTTCTCGGGAAGGTGCCAGCCGCGGGGACGGACCACGATGGTGGGCAGGTCCTCGGCAGCCTTGAGCTTGTACTCTTTGCCCTCCGGGGACGTGAAATCAATGCGACGCTCCAGCGCATCGGTCAGGTTCAACTGGCCCTGGATGACGTTGCGCCACGTCGGCGTCGAAGAATCCTCCATGTCAGCCAGCCAGACCTTCGCACCGGAGTTCAGTGCGTTGATGGTCATCTTTTTATCCACCGGACCTGTGATCTCCACGCGGCGGTCCTCCAAACCCGGAGCCGGGGGAGCAACACGCCACGACGGGTCATTGCGGATGCCCTCGGTCTGCGGCAAGAACCGCGGATCCTGGCCACTGGAAATCTGGTTGCGGCGGGCATGCCGTGCCTGCATCAGCTCCTGACGACGATCAGCCGTAGCCCGGTGCAACTTGCCGATGAACTCAAGGGCGTCCGGTGTGAGGACCTCGTTCTGCCGGCATATGGGCTGCGCGGTCAAGGTGATGCCATTGATAGTGAAGTTGTCAGTGAAGCTGTTCATTTCAAAACTCCTAAGAAGATGTTCGACGGCGGCGCCTCGGTGAGGTGGGGCCGGGAAGAGAAATCCTCCGCGTGCTATTCCCCGTCCCGGCCGCATGGCCTCGCTGGGCTCGGCCGACGTCCAGGACAGGGCCCCTTTTACGCACGCTTCGGGATTCCCCTCCCCGGCCGATGGCGGTGAGTGCCGTCGTCGCGCCCTGTGGTGAGCGAAGCGAACAGCTCACCTGGGCGTGTTGGTTAGTGGAACTGGCCCTCTTCGGTGGATCCCACGAGGGCGAGGGTGGATGCGTTCGGGTTGAGCGCAGTAGCAATATCGTCGAAGTAGCCGGTGCCGACTTCGCGCTGGTGCTTGGTGGCGGTGTAGCCGCGGGACTCGGAGGCGAATTCCTTTTCCTGGAGTTCGACGTAAGCGCTCATGCCTTCACGGGCGTAGCCGTGGGCGAGGTCGAACATCGAGTAGTTCAGGGCGTGGAAGCCGGCCAGGGTGATGAACTGGAACGTGAAGCCCATGGCGCCGAGTTCGCGCTGGAACTTGGCGATGGTGGTGTCGTCGAGGTGCTTGCGCCAGTTGAAGGACGGGGAGCAGTTGTAGGAAAGCATCTGGTCGGGGAACTCGGCCTTGACCGATTCGGCGAACTTGCGGGCAAGTTCCAGGTCCGGGGTGCCGGTCTCCATCCAGATGAGGTCCGAGTAAGGGGCGTAGGCCTTGGCGCGGGCGATGCAGGGTTCGATGCCGTTGCGGACCTTGTAGAAGCCCTCGGCCGTACGCTCGCCGGTGATGAATTCCTGGTCGCGCTCGTCAACGTCTGAGGTGATCAGCGTTGCCGCTTCGGCGTCGGTACGGGCGATGACGACGGTCGGGGTACCGGCGACGTCGGCTGCCAGGCGGGCGGCGTTGAGGGTCCGGATGTGCTGCTGGGTGGGAATCAGGACCTTGCCGCCGAGGTGGCCACACTTCTTTTCAGAGGCCAGCTGGTCTTCCCAGTGAACACCCGAGGCGCCTGCGGTGATCATGGACTTCATGAGTTCGTAGGCGTTCAGCGGCCCACCGAAGCCGGCTTCGGCGTCGGCGACGATGGGGACCAACCAGTCCTCAACAGTCTTGACGCCTTCGGCGTATTCGATCTGGTCTGCGCGGAGCAGGGCGTTGTTGATGCGGCGGACAACCTGGGGTACCGAGTTGGCCGGGTACAGGGACTGGTCCGGGTAGGTCTGGCCCGAGAGGTTCGCGTCTGCGGCGACCTGCCAGCCGGAAAGGTAGATAGCGCGGAGGCCGGCCTTGACCTGCTGAACGGCCTGGTTGCCGGTCAGGGCTCCGAGGGCGTTGGTGTATCCGCCGGTGGGGGCTTCCTCGGTCAGCTGCTTCCAGAGCTTCTCCGAACCGCGACGGGCCAGGGTGTGCTCTTCGGAGACGCGACCGCGGAGGCGGACGACGTCGGTGGCCGAGTAATCACGGGTGACGCCTTCCCAACGCGGGTTGGCAGACCATTCAAGTTCCAGCGCTGCTGCCTGCTGCTCTGCAGTCTGTGCGGATTCTGCTGGTTCAAACGATGCGGTCATTGCATGTCTCCTAATATCCAAGCGGGGCTCCCCGGGCCGGCCTCCGCTGCGCCTTTGCTGCATCGGCCGGCTTACCCGGGGTCTGTATTTCTTTTTCGTAAGTCCTACTTTTCTGCACTTACAACAGGCTTTCTAGAGGAAAACTATGGAAAGAAATGCACTTCTTCGCGTATTCTCAAGAAATGTCGCCTGTGAGCTGGAATCGCGAAGTCGCGCCGCCGTCGTCGTCCGTCACGTCCCCTGAACTGGACGTCATCAGCCTTGGCCGCCGCGTGCGCCACTTGCGCAAGCAGGCCGGCCTGACGTTGGACGACTTGAGTGCCGCCGTCGGGACCGCGCCGAGTCAATTGAGCCTGATCGAAAACGGTAAGCGCGAGCCCAAGTTGGGGCTCCTTCAGCAACTCGCCGCGGCCCTCAACGTGAGCATTGATCAGCTGTTGGGGGCCGAGCCGCCCAGCCGCCGCGCGGCGTTGGAAATCGAGTTGGAACGGTACCAGCGCGGACCCCTGTACGAGTCCCTGAACCTGCCGAAAATCCGTATCAGCTCGCGGCTTCCGCTGGATGTGCTGGAGTCGCAGGTGGGGCTGCTTCAGGAGCTCGAACGCAAACTTAACGAGCAGGTCGCGACGCCGGAAGAAGCCCGCCGTGCGAACGGCGAGTTGCGTGCCATGATGCGCGAGCGCGGTAACTATTTCCCCGAGTATGAGGCGGAGGCGCAGAAGGTCCTCAAAGGGGTTGGCTACACCACTGGACCGCTCAGCCAGCACGTCATTGCGGACATCGCAGAGAACCTCGGATTTTCGTTGCACCATGTGGGCGATTTGCCCCATTCCACCCGGTCCGTGACGGATTTGAAGAACCGCAGAATTTATCTAACGCAGAACCAGCGGCAGGATCACGACCCCCGCTCGGTACTCCTGCAGGCGCTTGGCCACTATGTCCTGGGGCACGAAACGCCGCGGAACTACGGCGATTTCCTGGCACAGCGAGTGGCCACCAACTATTTCGCTGCGGCGCTGCTGCTGCCGGAGCATGCCACGGTTGAGTTCCTCCAAAAGGCAAAGGCCGCGAAGGAAATCGCCGTGGAGGACATCCGCGATGCCTTCGCTGTGTCCTACGAGACCGCCGCGCACCGCTTCACCAACCTGGCCACCAAGCACCTGGGCATCACCACGCACTTCCAGAAGACCCACCAGTCCGGCATCATCTACAAGGCCTACGAGAACGACGGCGTGACCTTCCCGCAGGATCACACCGGCGCCATCGAGGGGCAGCCGTCGTGCAAGGCCTGGACGTCGCGGGCAGTGTTCGACGTGCCGGACAAGTTCAGCGCCTACAGCCAGTACACGGACACCCCTTCCGGGACGTACTGGTGCACGGCCCGAACCGAGCGCTCGGCCGCTGGTGAATTTTCTTTGAGTATTGGCGTGCCGTACCAGCACGTGAAATGGTTCCGTGGGCGCGAGACGACTGCCCGTGCTACCTCGACCTGCCCGGATCCGAACTGCTGCAAGCGGCCACCTGCCTCACTTGCAAACGAATGGGCCGGCAACGCCTGGCCGTCGGCACGGGCTCATTCGCACCTGCTCGCAGCCATGCCTCCTGGCGCGTTCCCGGGCGTGGACGAAACCGAGGTGTACAGCTTCCTGGCGGCACACTCCGAGCGCTGACCCCCACGCTCTATCACTTCCTGACCGTTTTCCCCCGATGTTCGCTCACATTTCGGCTACTTTCGGCCGTCCCTCTCTCAGATCGCGTGAATTCTGAGTGGGACCGGAGCAGGATGTGAAGACGAGACGCGGGCAAAGGGGATGAGCCATGATTCGAATCCGGAAAGCGGCAACGATAGGCGCGGCCGCCGCGTTGGTGATGGGTTCGGCGACGATCAGCGCCTGCGCGCCCCAGCCACCCGACGTCGGACTTCTAAAGGCCGACGGCGTCACCCGCGTTTCGGTCCAAACTGCTGACTATCCCACCCAACTTGAGGCTTTCCGTGCGTCCGCGCGGAAGCTCGGCGCCACGCTGCTCGCCGATGGCGGTGACGGCGCCAACGGCAATGTGGTCTCGTCGCCCACGAGTCTGTTGATCGCGCTCGGCATGCTCCGCGCCGGAGCGTCCGGGGCCACGGCGGCGGAGATGGACGCGGTGCTGGGACTGCCCGCCGAAGGGCGCGACGAAGCGATGAACGCGATGCTCGCCTCGCTCGAGAAGTACGACGGCGATCCCGGCTCAGTTGACGAAGAGAACCCACCGCGCAAACCCGTGATGCACGCCGCCAACGGCTTGTTCATCGACAAGGACGAACCCACGGGACCCGATTACCTGGCCACCCTCGCCAAGCATTACGGCACGGGCGTCTACCCGGTCTCCTTCCAGGACGAGGCCGTGACCAAACCCGCCATCGATCAATGGGTCAGCAAGAACACCGGTGGCCGGATCAAGGAAGCTCCCGCAAAGTACGACCCCGACAACACGCTGAGCCTGCTCAACTCCCTCTACTTCGCGGCGGCCTGGCAGGCACCATTCGATGCCAACGACACTTCGGATGGGCCCTTCACCACAGCCGGCGGGGAAGAGATTTCCGTGCCCACCATGCACAGTGCCGCCAGCATGGCCTACGCCGAAGGGGCGGGCTGGAAGGCAGTTGACATTCCCTACGCCGAAGGTTTCGTGATGCGATTAGTACTGCCCGACGGCGGTCCCTCGGGTTCAGCGGGTCCGGCGGCGGTTCCGGCTGAGGTGCTGAGTCAGGCAGACCTCCAGCTGACCGGTGGGGACCACGAAATGGTCCAGATAACCTTGCCGAAGTGGGACCACAAGACCGCCTTCGATCTTCGGAAGGTCTTCGAGACGCTGGGCTTGAAGGAGATGCTCGCTACCGACTCCGACTTCGATGCGATCCAACGTGGGATGTTCCTGACCCAGGCCGCGCAGGCAGCCAACATCACGGTTGCCGAGAAGGGCACTATCGCTGCCGCGGTGACCCAGATGAATGCCGACGCCTCAAGCGCGTTGGTCCCCGAACGTGAGATAACCCTCGACCACCCGTTCCACTACGAAATAGTGCACGTTGAAACCGGCCTGCCATTGTTCACCGGTTGGGTTGCTGATCCGCGCTGAGGAATGATGTGAGAGAGCGTCGGCCGGAACGCGCCCGGATGTGAGAGAGCGTCGGGGAAAAGGCATCGGGATGTGAGAGAGCGATGGCTATGGAACCAGCCGCGCCACCAGCACTGCCGCAGCCTCAACGACGTCGTCGGCCTGCCGCTTGGACGAACTCAAGGCGACCTCGTGCCCGGCCAGCGTGACGATGTCCGTGATGACCGCGACCGTGAGCTTTCCCAGAGTGTCATCGCTGGCTCCCAGCAGCACGGAGTTTTGCCGGACCCACTCGCGTCCACGTTCACGTCGCAGTACTTCGAACCCCGGGGGAGTGTCGCCCTCGATGAACACCCGCTCCAGTGCGCGGTGTGTCCAGGTGTAATCGAAATAGCTGCGGCTGCCCACGTTGAACAGTGCCAACGGATCGTTCTCGCCTGCCTTGCGGGCCTTTGCTACAGCCGCGGCGACAAGCCTCTCATGTTCGTTTTGGTAATCATCCCAGAGCGCCAGGAAGAGTTCGGTCTTGCCGCCGAAGTGGTGATAGAGGCTGCCAACACTTGACCCGGAACGGGCCACGATGTCCGAAATGCTGGCATTGGTGAAGCCGTGCTCACAGAAAACGTCCCCGGCGGCATCCAGGAGTTTTCGCCGGGTGGCGGCTGTTCGAGTCCATTGCCACGCGCCGGCATGGACCGCCGCGTCAGACGCTTTTCGAACCAAAGGTGCTCCTTTCGCTGACACGGACTTTGCCGGAGTGTCGGACGGGCTGTTTTCTGGAATCGTACCTTCACCAGATCTGGAACCTCCAGCAATCAACCCCTTGACCACCAATCATCTACAGGAAATAATCCTGGAAGCTTGTTCTAGAAATATGTATTGCGGTATGTATCCGAATGCTGCGATTTTTGACGTCAAACGCCCCGAAACCCGGGTGCCGTTTTTACCGTCGCGCTGCAACTGGTTGAATCGCTATGAGAGAGCGCCAACTGGTCGCACGCCAAACAAAGCCAGAGAGGAACGCGGCCTGATGTCCGTTTCAAGCAAGTCGTCCGGGATCACGTCGAACAGGTGGTTCAAACCCGTCGTCGTTACCGCCATAGCTTTGGTGGTGGCGCTGATCCTGGTGCTCATCGCGCAGTGGCTCAGGTCCTTGCAGCCTGTGCAGCAGTTCCTTGTGGACTACCCCGGACATGCCGCCATTCCTGAAGGAACCCCCACGGGTTTCCCTGCCTGGCTCGGCTGGCAACACTTCCTCAACATGTTCTTCCTGGTCCTGATCATCCGATCCGGCTGGCAGGTCCGCACCACCACGCGACCCGCCGCGAACTGGACCCGGAACAACAAAGGCTTTATCAAGACCAAGAACCCGCCAACAAAGATCAGCCTTGATCTTTGGTTCCACCTCACCTTGGATGCCCTTTGGGTCCTGAACGGCATCATTTTCATCGTCCTGCTGTTCGCAACCGGCCAATGGCTGCGGATCGTCCCCACCAGTTGGGATGTTATCCCCAACGCCCTCTCCGCCGCTTTGCAGTACGCCTCGCTGAACTGGCCCGTTGAGAATGGCTGGAACAACTACAACAGCCTGCAGCTGCTGACCTACTTCGCCACGGTATTCATCGCCGCCCCGCTGGCTATCATCTCGGGGCTGCGCACATCCAACGCATGGCCCAAGAAAGCTGCGATCAACAAGTTCTACCCGATCGAGCTCGCACGCAAGATCCACTTCCCGGTGATGATCTACTTCGTGGCGTTCGTGATCGTCCACGTCACTCTGGTACTGGCTACCGGTGCGCTGAACAACCTGAACCACATGTACGCCTCCAACAACGATTACAGCTGGTGGGGCTTCGGGATCTTCGCCGCCTCAATCGTCCTTACTGCGGCCGCTTGGTTCCTGGCCCGCCCGCTGTTCCTGCGCCCGATAGCCTCGCTCATGGGCAAGGTCTCGCGCTAGCGGGATCCGCCCTGCCACAGGGCATCAAACGGAGCACCCGACGCCACACGGTTCGCGATACCGGCCGTCACGAACGCCTTCGCGGTTCGCGCCGCTTCCAACGGCGTGGCACCCTTGGCCAGTTCGGCGGTCACAGCTGCGGCCAGTGAGCAGCCGGCGCCGGACACAGGAACTTCGCCCACCTTCGGAGCGCGCAGGACTTCCAGCGTTTCGCCGTCGTAGTAAACGTCGACGGCGTCCGGGCCTTCCAGCCGCACTCCACCTTTGGCGAGGACTACTGCGCCGCTGATTTCGTGGATGCGGATCGCAGCGGCCTTGAGGCTTTCCTCATCCGTGATCTGAAGGCCGGAGAGCGATTCGGCCTCGAAATGGTTGGGTGTCACGAACGTCGCCAGAGGCAGGATCTGCGCTTTCAAGGCCTGGTCAGTGTCCAAGGCGTGGCCAGGCTCCTGTCCTTTGCAGATCAGGACCGGGTCCAGGACCACGTTCGCGAAAAGGCCGCCAGCCAACGCCTGCTCAACAGTGCTGATCGTTGCAGGGCTTCCGAGCATGCCGATCTTTACCGTATCCAGAACCGAAGGTGCGCCGGAAGCGGCACCGTAGGCCGCCGTCGTCGCTTCCAATTGGTCCGCGATCACTTGCTGGTCAACAGGGACAAAGCGGTGGTTCCAGTTGTCTTGGGGATCGAAGGACACAATGCACGTGAGGTTCGCGATGCCGAAAACCCCCAGTTCCTGGAAGGTCTTGAGGTCGGCCTGCGCGCCGGCGCCGCCGGTCGCTTCGGAGCCGGCGATGGTCAGTGCAATGGCAGGGGCTACGGCTGAAGTCATGTCTTACATCCTGCCAGCTGCCCGTCGGGGAGCCGATTTCGGCCCGGCTAGCCGATTTCGCCCGCGCCGTTAGGGCGGCGGCGCACGTAGCCCTTAGCCGTGCAAGCGGCGGTAGGATGCCTCAGCGGCTGGGTGAAGGGGCACACCGGCGGTGTTGATGAGCGTCTCAGGACTGAGGAACTGGACTCCGGTACTCGTCTTCGGGACCAGGTCCTGAGCCCGTTCCACCAGGAGTTTCACGGACTCCGAAACCAGGTGGTCAGCGAGGTCGCTGCGGCAAAGGAGCAGGTTGGCCACGCCCACGGTCCATGTTGCATCGGCGTCCCCGTAGCTTTTCGCGGGGATCAGGACGCGATCATAGAAAACGCCGAATTGTTCGCGCATGGCCTTGATGTGCTCGGAGAGGTCGATCAGCCGAAGGCCAATATCATTGGCGGTTGATGCGATGGCAGCGGTTGGCACGCCGCCGGACCAGAACAGGGCATCAATGGACCCGTCCCGCAAGGCGGCCAACCCTTGGTTCAGGCCGAGATTCACCTGCCTGAGGCCCATGCCTGCAGGGGCTGCGGAGATGATGCGCGGAACGGTCAGCGATGTCCCCGAGCCTACTTCGCCAACACCGGCAGTCTTCCCAGCCAGGTCGGCGAAGGACCGGAGAGTGCTGTCCTCGCGCACGATGCAGTGGACATAGTTTTGGTACACCTTTCCGAGCGCCACAAGATTCCCGCCGGGCAGCCGGGTGGCCGCAGCCTGGGCGGCTGCGTCCGCGAGGGCGACGGCGAACGTCGCCTCGCCGGACAACACCCGCCGGATGTTCTCCAGGCTACCGCCAGTAGTCAGGGGCACAGCGGTTTCGGCCACACCCTCGCGTTGAAGCAATTCCGCGAACAAGGTTGCGAACTCCAGGTAAAAGCCCCCTGGTTCACCGCCGGCGACCGTTAGCTTTTGCGGCTTCTCCTCGCCGGAACAGGAGGTGAATACCGGCAGCAGAAGTCCAGCCAAACCAGCTGACAGTCCGGCTCTGAGTACAGCGCGCCTTGCCACGTTCCTGCTATCCATCCCGGCCTCCGGGCGCTGCCTGGAATTCAAGCCGGGCCGTCAATCCGTGCGGTTCTCTTCCCTCAAGCACAAGCTCGGCGTCGTTCGCATGCGCCAGACGGTCCACGATCGTCATGCCCAGGCCGTTGCCTGCGATCTTGCTGTGCTGCGGCGCGCGCCAGAACCGCGTTGTGGACGCAGCGCGCTGCTCGGCGGACAGCCCGGGACCGTCATCGGAAATCTCGACGGCGACCCCTCCTCGCGTCCGCTTCATTGCCACAGTGATCCGGGCGGCGGGAGCGTACTTGATCGCGTTGGCCAAAAGCTCACCCACCATATGCGCCAACTCATCCGGATTGCAGGCGAGGTGGAGCGGTTGTTCCGGCTGGGCCAGCGTGATCGTCGAATTGGCGCGTTCGGCAGCTGGCATCGCCCGCTCCACCTCTCCTTGCAGGATTGGGAAGGGATCGATGACGGTGTGGTGTTTGTGCTCGGCTTCCTGCTGCACGCGCGCCGAGCCCTCGAAAGCGCGGTGTTCCGCCGTCGCCAGCTTCAGCACGCCGTCGAGAATTGCCTCCACGCGCTCAAGCTCAGTAACCACGCCGGCTGCGGCGGCTTTTTCAGGCTCTGACTTCAGTGCCAGTTGCAGCAGATCGATCCGGAGCCGCAAGGCACCCACTGGATTCCGTAATTCGTGCGACGTGTCAGCGATCAATTGGCGCTGCGAATCGATGCTCGCGGTGACAGTGTTGGCCATAGCGGTGAACGAACGGCTCAGCTCCCGCAGCTCGGGCGGACCGGCGTCGGGAAGATGGCTTGTCTTGCCCGTCGTCTCAAGTTCGTGGACGGCGTTGCTCAGGCGATGGACCGGCCGCAGAACCCAGGCGGTGATGCGGGCAGCTCCGAACAGGAGGAGCGCTCCGAGTGCCACTGCGGCAAGCCCGACGACGAGCCACCGCTCCCGTAGTTTCTGCCGGGCCGCTTCGGGATTGACTTCAAGGACGGCCTCGCCAAGCACCTGGCTGGCTGTGCCGAAGGACCTCGAGATAACCTCCGTCCCGGATCCGAAGGGCCTTAGAGGGCTGAGCGTGGTGTCGCTGAGGTTGAGGCTGGCCCGGTTCAGTGCGTCACTGACTTCGGCCCGGTCCTCGCTGAGATTGCCCGAGCGGACTGTCTGCTGCTGCAGGCGGATCAGGATCCCCTCGCCGTAGAGCTCGGAATAGCGGTCCATTTCGCGTTGCAGCTGGGTGGTGTCATTGTCCAGCGAAGCGTCATTGGCGAGCTGGGCGAATCGGTTCAATGACGTCACGCGGTTGATCTGGAGTTCCTGCGTGAGCTCCCTGCTGGCCGACGTCAGGATCACGCTGGACACGGTGACCACTATGAGCACTGCGATCACGCTCAGGATGGCCAGGACACGGATTTTCACGGCTGCTCGACGCGGTAACCGACCCCGCGGACGTTGATGATGAAGCCAGGTAGTTGGAGCTTGGACCGGAGACCGGTGAGGTGCACGTCGAGGGACCGGGAATTTGCGAGGAAAGCGTCACCCCAGAGGGCATCGAGGATCTGTTCCCTGGTCACCACTGATCCCGCATTCCTTGCCAGGAGGCTGAGGAGTTCGAACTCTGTTGCGGTCAGTGAGAGTTCCCTTTCGCCAACAGATGCCGTCCTGCGGTCGAGGTCCACGCTGACCTCTCCCACCACGATGCTGTGGGGTGCCGCTTGCCCGGCACGATTGGTACGACGCGTCACTGCTTCGATCCTTGCCAGCAATTCCACGAGCTTCACGGGCTTCACAAGGTAGTCATCTGCTCCGGAACGAAGACCCAGGACCACGCTTCGTTCGTCGTCGCGCGCCGTGAGGATCAGGATGGGGACTTGCGTGACCTGTCGCAGTTTCCGTAGGACGTCAAGGCCGTCCAAGTCCGGCAAACCGAGATCGAGCAGGATCACTTCGTGGTGCCGATGCCCCAGGAGTGCGTCCTCGCCGCGGGACACCCTGGTGGTTTTGTGGCCGGCGGATGCAACGGCAGCGCTCAAAGCGGACGCCATGGCGTCGTCATCTTCGACGATGAGCACGTGCACTGTGTGATCCTTTGCCGCTTGGTTTGTTGATGGTTTTGGGCCCGATGGCTGGACGGGGTTGATTGGTTGATTGCTTGATTGGACGGTCGGAGGCCCGATGGTCCGTCTTGGAGATTACTCCCTTCCTGCCGGATCCGCCTTCCAGCGCCCCCGCGCCCTCGGTTCCCCATCCGCCGTCGGACGTTCTCTCACATCCCGACCCCTTTGGCAGGACGTTCTCTCACATCCCGCGCCCTTTGGCAGGATGTTCTCTCACATCCCGCGCCTGCTTAACGTTGTGAGGCCCGCTCTACGCCCCTCGGAGTGACCAAAGAGCGCAGAACGGGCCTCACAAGCCAGCTGGTTCAGGCGTTGGCGAGGTCCTTCTTGTCCTCGTCGGCGCCGCGCGAATCAGAGCCCTTCGCGGCGAACGCGCTTCCCTGCTCGGCGTCCAAGTGCGTGGCCTTCTTGTTCTTCAGCGCGAAGATGTACACCAGCAACGAGATGAAGACCGCGGCAGTCACGTAGGTGAAGAACATGTCCACCTGCCCGGCCTTCTGCAGAGCGGCGCCAATCAGCGGAACCGTGCCACCGAACAGCGAGTTCGCGATTGCGTATCCCAGCCCAACACCCAGGGCACGGATCGATGCCGGGAACAGCTCAGCCTTCACCAGCGCATTGATCGAGGTGTAGCCGCCCACCATGAGCAGGCCGCCGAGCATGAGCAGGAACGCCATGAACGGATCCTTGGTTCCGGACAGCGTGGAGAGCAGCGGCCACGTGAACAGTACGCCCGTAACGCCGAACCAAATCAGCAGCGGTTTGCGGCCGATCTTGTCCGAAATCAGGCCATAGACCGGCTGAAGCAACATGAAGATGAACAAGGCCCAGAAGTTGATAACAGAGGTATCGGTCTTGGCGATGCCGGACGTATCGTTCATGAACTTCAGGATGAAGTTGGTGTACGTGTAGAACGCCACGGTGCCACCCAGCGTGATGCCAATGCAGATGAGCAGCGGCTTCCAGTGCTTGGTGAACAGCAGCTTCATTGTCCCCGGCTGTGCCTCGCCTTCAACCTTCACGTGGGCGGCGCGGAGCTGATCGGCGGAAAGCGTTTCTTCCATGGAACGGCGAAGCCAGAGGACAACCAACGCAGCTACGCCACCAATCGCGAAAGGAATTCGCCAGCCCCAGGCCGTCAGGTCTTCCTTGCTCATGGTGTTCTGCAGGATCACGAGTACCAAGAGGGCCAGCATCTGCCCACCAATGAGTGTTACGTACTGGAAGCTGGAGAAGAAGCCGCGGCGCTTGGCAGTCGCAGCCTCGGACATGTAGGTGGCGCTGGTGCCGTATTCGCCGCCGACCGAGAAGCCCTGCACCACCCGGATGAAGACCAGCAGGATCAGTGCCCAGAGCCCAATCACGTCCTGGGTTGGCAGGATCGCGATGGCAAACGAACCGGCCGACATCATGGTCACGCTGAGGGTCAGCGCGGCCTTGCGCCCCTTGCGGTCAGCGTAACGGCCGAAGAACCAGCTGCCGATCGGACGCATGAGGAACGACGTCGAGAAGACAGCCATCGCCTCAAGGCCAGCCTGCAGATCGTCCGAGGAGTTGAAGAAGTGCGACTGGAAATATGCCGCGAAAACCGTATAGACGTAGAGATCGAACCACTCCACGAGGTTGCCCGCGGAGCCTTTGAGGATGTTGCTCACGGCCTTGCGTGTCTGTGCGGCCTCGCTGAGGGGCGCAACTTGTTGGGTGCTCATCAATGAACCTTCCTGGACGGCGCCTGCGATGGCAGCCGTGTCTTGCATGAGTTCGTTCTGTCCATGAAGCTCTTGCTCATGGCGTCCTTGCGCATGGCTCTTCGTCGACTAAGAAAGGTCCTCCGTGGGTGAAGAGGACATAATCCAAACTATTGGTGATGCACGGCACAGCCAACGTCGGAGGCCATTTCCTAACACTTCCTTAGGTTTCAGGCGCTGAACGCCCTGAACGCCCTGACGCACGACGGCGGGGTGCGGCATTGTTTTGATCCCACCGTTGCGCTGTGGTCCCCCCGGATGCTCTCTCACATCCTTTGGCCTTTCGGCGGATGCTCTATCAGGTCCTGATCGGTTTCGGCGGATGCTCTATCAGGTCCTGTTCGGTTTCGGCGGATGCTCTGTCACATGCTGACCGCATTCGGCGGATTCTTTGTCACGTCCTGTTTCCTTGCTGCGGACAAGAGCGGATCGCGGGGTTACTGTTCAGACATGGCGACTTTTTCTCAGCCATCCCCGGGCCCTCGGCTGACGTTGAGGAGGTTATTCGGCAACCTGCCCCTTCCTCCGGGCCAAGTGACCGGAGTGACCATGATGGTCCTTCTCGGAAGGGCCAGCCCCTGGCCGTTGCCGGGGTCCCACGCGCTTCACAGGATGGTGGGTTCCGGTCTGCTGGCGATTGGCGGTGGGCTGAATGCCTGGGCCTTGGCTGAACGAGACCGCCGCTCGACGGGCACTTTCGATTTGGAGAGGCCTGGGGAGCTCGTAACAAGCGGCCCTTATGCATTGACCCGCCATCCTATGTACGTGGGGTGGTGGCTCATCCATTTGGGCGTGGGGACGCTCGCCGGTTCATCGTGGGTGCTCGTGACATTGCCGATCGGAATGCTTGTGGATCACAGGGGTGTACTGCGCGAAGAGGCTGCGCTGTTGGAGGCCTTTGGGCGACCCTATGCGGAATACGCGAAAAGGGTTCGCCGCTACCTAGGCACAAGATCACGGCGCCGATGATCCCTCGCGCGCTGCGGGATGTGAGAGAACGTTGCCCGGAAGGCGTCGGGATGTGAGAGAACGTTCTGGGGAGGCGGTAATTATGTGAGAGAAGGTGCGTCGTTGATGCGGACGATTTTCCAAATGGAGAGGCGCGCGATTCCGGCTGCGACGGCAATGCTCAACGGAAAGGCCCATGCTGTGGGACTCCAAAAACCTCCGAAGGGGACACACATTAGTGCCGCGGTCGTGAAGAATGCTGCGACGTGAATCCATTGGTTTCGGATGCGTCGCAGCGCCAAGCCCAAGAGTGAGCCCACCGCGGCACCGATTGCCCAAGCTGGTGGGGCGCTGAAGACGAACAAAACGACGCCCCATGTTGGGTTTGATAGGGCAAAGAGGATGCCGAACACCAGGTGTGAGATCAAGATGCCTATCACCAAGGCCTTCCAGCCCAAAACCACTCGATCCTTTGGCCCGTAGGTCCAGACCCCCGAAGGGGCGGTCAGACTCATCACTTGCCCCTTGCGATCGCGTTGAGTGCACCGGCAAGAGCTGGATACGTGAAGTTGAAACCGGCATCGACCAACTTCCGGGGTTCGACCCACCGGCTCTTCAACACCAGTTCCGTCTGTGTCCGGATGAGGAGCGCTCCTGCTTCGAGCAGCCAAGCTGGCGTCGGGATGCCAAACGGGACACCCATACTTTGCCGAACCAGCGACATCAGTTCGCGGTTATCCACGGCATACGGCGTTGCTGCGTTTACTGGACCCGTGAGTGCAGGCTGCCCGTGGACAAACACCACTGCGCGGAACAGATCCTCCACATGGATCCAGCTGAACTTCTGCGTGCCCGGCCCCATCTGCCCACCCAAACCAAGCCGGGCCAGATTCCGCAGGGGAGTCATCACGCCGCCGCCCGGACCGAGGACGATCGCAATGCGAAGCGGAACCTTTCGAGTGTCCGGAACATTGGCAGCAGCCAACTCGTCCTCCCACGCACGGGCCACGTCTACAGAGAACCCGCTGCCCAGCACGCCCGATCCTTCAGATTGTGAACGGTCCTCCGCGTGTCGATAGATGGTGCCAGTGCTGGCGTTGATCCATGTCCCAGGCGGATCGGCGCATCGAGCAACGGCACGGCCCAGGACACGAGTTGTCAAAACCCGGGAGTCCACGATCTCCTGGCGGTTCCGGTCGTTGTAGCGGCAATTCACAGATCGTCCGGCGAGGTTCACCAGCAGTTCGGCGCCGTTCAGCACCTTGGCGATGGCGCCGTCGTCGTTCCATGGAGCATCAGTTGAAGCATCCCGCCCGACCGTCCGAACCTGCCAACCTTCATTAACAAAGCGATGCTTGAAGTAACTGCCAAGGAAGCCGGTAGCGCCCGCAAGGACCACTGTGTGCGGCATCACGAGCCTTCCTTCACGCTGCGGACGAGTCCCAGAACGTCGTCAAATACCTTGCTGACGCCGGGAATCTTCGCGAGCGACAACCCCCGCGCTACCAGGGGCGCGGCGCCGTCGATCAGTTTCCGCGTGCGCCGTTGGCCCTCGGATTTGTCGTAAACCCAGAAAAGCGCGACACCCATATAGGCAAGCCACAGCAGCTCCGGTAGATCTTCGCGCAGTTTTTTGGCGACGGCGGGGGAGGAACCGTCGACGGCGGACCGGAAGATCGCCAGCGAAGCCTCGCGGGCGGCGTTGGACGCCTCGCCGAATGGGTTGACTGGCGACGTCGGCCGGATTGCAGTCGCGATGAAATCTGAGCCGAACTGGTGATAGGGCGCCATGACGTCGACGCCGGTGTGCAGCACGGCTTTCAGCCGACCGGCGAGATCGTGGACGTCGTTGAGGACCTGTGCCGCAACCTCCGCATGCTCGTTCTGGACTTGGATGTACAGCTCCTGGACGAGTTCATCCTTGGAGGCGAAGTAGTAGTAGGCATTGCCGACGGAAACTTCTGCCTCCTGTGCGATGGCACGCATGGTGGTCTTCTCGAAGCCGATTTCGCGGAACATTTTCAGTGCGACGTCGGCTACAAGCTGCCGGGTCTGTTCGCTTTTTGCTGCCATGGCGCTACTCCTTGAACCAAGTTTTGAACGCGTTCAATATTGAGTATACCCCCGAATTTGAACGCGTTCAGAAATGATCGCCGAAGAGTTGGCTGGATGTGATAGATCATCCGCCGAAACCCCGTTGGATGTGAGAGTTCGTCCGCCGAAACCCCAACGGATGTGAGAGAAGATCCGCGGAAACGGGTCAGGATGTGAGAGAGCGTTGGTGGGTGGGACAATAAAGCTGGTGTTGGGCCGAGCCCCCACCAACCACAGTGCTAATACAGCAGGGTGCCTGAACCAACAGCGCCCGTGCGAACCACTACGAAATGGATGACCCATGCCCTCGCCTTCCGGCTCCAGCACCTTGAGCAAGCCTGCACCCCGCTTCGCCTCGATCGGATCCCCGTACTTTGGCATCATGCTCGCCATCATGGCCGTGGTGCTGATCCTGTCCAATATCGGCGCATCCAAGGGCGTCGTGCTTGGTCCGATCATCACCGATGGCGGATTCTTCCTGTTCCCGCTCGCCTACATTCTGGGCGACGTCATGAGTGAGGTTTACGGCTTCAAGGTGGCGCGCAAGGCCATCATTACCTCGTTCGCTCTCTCAGTCTTCGCTTCGCTCTGCTACTGGGTGATCATCGTGCTGCCGGGTTTCACGGATGAGTATGGAACCGCCAAGCAGGCAGCTATCGAAGGCGCGCTCGGTCCCGTCCCGCAGATCGTGCTCGCTTCACTCTTGGCCTTCCTCGCCGGTCAGACCATCAACTCCTGGATCCTGGTGAAAATGAAGGAGCGCACGGGCGAGAAGACCTTGTGGGCACGGCTCATGGGTTCATCCGTTGTGGGCGAATTCGTGGACACCCTGATCTTCTGCAGCATCGCGGCCTCGGTCATTGGCATCACCGACTTCGGCATGTTCGCCAACTATGTCCTGGTGGGCTTTGTCTACAAGACAGCCGTGGAGTTCCTGTTCGTGCCGATCACAGTGCTGGTGGTTGGCTACATCAAGAAGCGCGAGCCGAGCTACGGGCCGGTCGCGGCCTAAGTTTGCCGAGATCGCCGGAGCCGTGCCAGTTCGTTGGAAGTTCCCAGACGTCCACGCACGTTTCCGGCGATCTCGATGCGATACAGCCCAAGCTACGAGTAGTACCGGCCCAGCGTCTCTGCCTTGAACTCGAAGAAATCCCCGGACTCGATGGCCAACCGTGCATCGTCCACCATTTTCACCACGAAGCGCTCGTTGTGGATGGAGATCAGCGTTGCCGAGAGCATTTCCTTGGCCTTGTACAGGTGGTGGATGTACGCGCGCGAATAGTTTCCGCAGGTGTAGCAGTCGCAGCCATCCTGCAGGGGTCCGAAATCGGCCTTATAGCGGGCACCGGACAGGTTGAACCGACCGGAGGGCGTATAGAACGCGGAGTTCCGTGCCACGCGGGTAGGGGAGACGCAGTCGAACGTGTCGGCCCCGTTCTCGATTGCCGTGAAGATGTCGTCCGGCTCGGAAATGCCCAGCAGGTGCCGCGGCTTGTTCTCAGGAAGTTCCTCATTGCACCACCGCACGATGGTGCCCAGGTTCTCCTTTTCCAAGGCACCGCCAATCCCGTACCCGTCAAACGGCATGGCACCGAGATCCCTGCAGGCCTTTCGGCGCAGATCCTCGTACTGCGCGCCCTGGATCACCCCGAACAGTGCCTGGTACGGCTTCCCCACCCGAGCGGAAGTCAAACGAGCGTGCTCTTCCAAGCACCTCAAAGCCCAGAGCCGGGTCCGCTCCAGCGATTCCTCTTGGTAGGCCCGGGAGTTCTGCAACGTGGTCAGCTCGTCGAACGCGAACATGATGTCAGCGCCGATCTGATGCTGGACCTGCATGGAGATCTCGGGGGAGAAGCGGCGCCGGTCCCCGTTGAGGTGAGACTTGAACCACACGCCGTCGTCATCAATGTGCGCCAGCCGTTCCTTGCCGGGCGCCACCGCGTCATCGGGGCCGGAGGTGTCCACATTCTTCATGTCAATGACCTTCTTGAACCCCGAGCCCAGGCTCATCACCTGGAATCCGCCGGAATCCGTAAACGTCGGTCCGGACCAATTCATGAACGCGCCCAGCCCGCCAGCGGCGTCGAGGATCTCAGGGCCCGGCTGCAGGTACAGGTGGTAGGCGTTGGCAAGCACTGCCTGCGCGCCGAGCCCGGCAATCGACTCCGGCAGCACGGCCTTGACTGTTGCTTTGGTCCCGACGGCGATGAACGCGGGCGTCTGGATGGTTCCGTGCGGCGTGGTGATGGTTCCGGTCCGGCCCAGGAAAGTGCCGCCGTTGGCTTCGATCAAGGCGTCCGACGGCGAACACGTTTCAGCCAGGCGCTGGCCCACCGAAAAGGAGAACCCGGATTGCCGTGAAGAAAGACCCGGCAAGGCAGTGGACGGAGGAGACGAGGGCAGGAAAGCGGAAGCTGGCACGCTACCAAGTGTGCCAGCTTTACCCCGGGTAACCTGCGGAACCCGTCCTAGGAGCTGTAGTTCTCAGCCTTCCAGTTATCCCAGGAGGACCTGATATCCGCCAAGGTGTGAGCCCCCAAATCGTAGGTGGAGGCAATCACCATGGAACCGCCGTCGGGCCTTTTATCGGGGATCGGCAGCTGCTCTGCAACGATCAGCAGCCCATCGCCGTGCTCTGCGTAGCTGTGCACGGTGAGGCCCACCTGGTGACGGCTCTTGAACCACACGCGGCCGGAGATCTTCTCGCCGGTTCCGAGCGTAAGGGAGTAGTCATCGCCGATGGGCGGAAGATCGCCCAGCCCCAACTTCTCGATAGCCGGCCCACCACTGCCTGGAAGCGATACGAAGTGGGTTCGCCGTTGACCGTGCGGGTGTCTCTCAAGGGCGAAACGGAGTTGTTGCAGGAAGGTAAGCCAGCCCTGCGTGATGTCCTCGTCCCATTCCGCCCACTCGGAATCGTGGTCCAGCGCGGCGCGCGTGACTTTGACTTCGGTGCCGCCGGAAACAGGGTGGAGCTCGAACTCATCCCCGCCATGCACAGTCAGCTTGGTGTGATCGGGATTTTCCTCCACATCCGGGTGGAAGTAGATCTGCTTAATTTCGTCGGCGAGGTCATCGGCTTCCCATCCGTGCCATTGAGCCACCAGCGAGGGTTCACGCAGCATTGTCCAAACCTGCTGCGCGTCGGCATTAACCACAACGCTCAGATTGTTCGTCATGGCCCCGAATCTACCGCCGTTCGCGTCTCTAAAACAGGTCTTGAAGTTTAGAAGTGCCGGGACTAGGCGGACGAATCAGGACACCGCTCATTCAGGCCCGCACGGCATCCAGTTCGATGCCGATGCGCCGGCCCAGTTCCTCTTCTCCCAGTGTCTCGGATCCACCGTGTGCACCCAGGAACAGCAACGACTCAAGGCGGAGGAACCGCCATTCGCGCTCGGCTTCATGATTGCCGTTATCGATCGCACGGAAGATTTCCTTGTCGTACAAATTCGGTTCGTTCAGGGCGCGTTGGCGGACCTTCGCGGCGATTCGGGCCTTGAAAGGGTCCGTTTCCTCCGACTCGTGGGCGCGCAGCAATTTCTCGTACACGGCCGCGCGTTCAGTTTGTCCGCCCTCCCGGCAGATGAAGCTGGAGAGCGCCAGGGCGCGTTCGATCGACGCCCAGCGGTCGGGGTTGCCGTCAAAGGGCAGCACGTTCAGGAGATCAGCCACCGCCAGGGCGTTGTCAGGATCGCGCAGCACGATGCAGAGATCGAACGCGAGGTTACTGAGGTCCCGGAGGCAGCTGCCGGATTTGGTGTTGATGCCCTTCGCCAGCCTTTCGGCGAGCACCTGAACGCCGTTCTTGCCCTTGTGATTGGCGACGGCGGCCCGCACCACGGCTTCAGGCGTTCCGGCCGGCTCGGGGATCAGCGCGAGTTCTTCGGGGGCCGGCGTGGCGACTACAGGCGGCGTTTCCGGGCGTGGGGGAACGACGACGGCGGAACCCGCCTCCACTTCGGCTTCGCCTTCCATGGAGGTGCTGGAGCCGTCGGCTTCAGAACCAGCCAGGCCGACTGCGGCGGATTCGGGCGCGGCCAAGCCGGCCGAAGCTCCATCACCCACCGGCACACTGGAGCCGGCAGCGATCCGCACGGTGCCGCCGTCGACCGTTGTCACCACCAGCAGGGCGGCAACGCCATAATCGTCCTTTTCCACCTCCACGGCAGCAATTTCCTCGGCAGGCCCGTCTCCGGGCAGGAACACAAAGTCTCCGGGTTGCAGGTCCCCAGCCTGCTTTTCGCGGTATTGCTGTGAGGCTGGGCTGTGAGTCATCGGAAGTCCTTTGGTTCTCTTGCGGTCCGCCGTCCAGTCTACAAACTCCAGCCGCCGCAGGACGCGGGACCCGCTAAAGGACGATGCCGAACTAAAGGACTATGCCCGAGCTATAGGACGATGCCCGAGAAAGCCAGCGCCTGGCGCACCAGGTTGCCGCGGCCGCCCTCGAACTCCTGTTGAACATCGTCACTCAGGACTTCCCGTGGCGTCATCCAGGTGAGTTCCAAGGCGTCCTGGCGCGGTTCGCATTCGCCGGTGACGGGGATGATGAAGACCAGCGACACCGCGTGTTGGCGGTCGTCGGTGAATCCTGTCTGGGACGGCGCGGGGAAGTATTCGGCCACGGTGAAGGGAACGGGGCTGATGGGCAGCTGCGGGAAGGCGAGGGGGCCGAGGTCCTTTTCCATATGCCGCAGAAGGGCTGCGCGAATGGTTTCACGGTAAAGGACGCGGCCGGAGACGAGGTAGCGAACCATGTTGCCGTCGGCGTCGCCCTGCAGGAGGGAACCGACTTCATTGACGTACCCGAGCGGATCCAGGCGAACGGGGACTGCCTCCACGTAGACCATGGGAAGGCGGCCGCGGGCTTCGAAGAGGTCTTCGTCGGAAAGCCAGCCTGGATACGGGTCGGGTGTACGTACGCTCATGGTTAAGTTCTACCGCATCCCCGGCCGAAGTTCCTTGGCAGCGAGGCCGTGGCCGCGGGGTTACGCTCTTGGCGGCATTAGATGGCAAGGATGGACTGGAGCGGCTCCCCGGATGCTATGCGTGCAAGGATGGCGGGCTCCGCAGCGTCCGATGCGAGCGCCTTCCCCAGGATGTCTCCCGCGACTTCGGACGCCAGGACGATCAGACCGTTGTCGTCGCCCAGGACCAGGTCACCTGGGTTGACCTCCACGCCTCCGACCAGCACCGGGACGTTTACGGCGGAGCCGGTTCCGTTCAGGCGTTTGGTGGTGAGGCACGACGTCCCGCGGGCGAATACGGGCAAGCCGGTCTGCCGCAGTTCCAGGACATCGGTCGCCACACCGTCAACCACGACGGCGGCCGCACCTTGGGCGAGTGCTGCGGCTGCCGTTACGGCCCCCACGGGCGCATGTTGGTGGTCGCCGCACATGTCCACCACGAGGACGTCCCCGGGTTGCAGGGCGAGGAGCGCGCGGTTCATGGCGATGGCGTCGTGGTCTGCGATCCGGACGGTGACGGCGGGTCCGGCGATCTTCACGTTTGCCAGCAGGGACTGGATGGTGGGGGAGACGAAGCCGTCTTCGAGGAAGTGGCCGATGGTTGGGTAGCTGACGTTGGTGAGTTCCTCCAGGAGTGTTGAACTCACTTGGGAGCCTCTTCTTTCCCGGGAAGAACGGCCACGCACTCGATTTCCAACGACACGCCCCACAGGCTCACGCATACGGTGGTCCTTGCAGGCTTGGCGGTGCCGAAATACTCCACGTAAACGCGGTTGTATTCCTCCAGTTGGTCCTGGTTGGTCAGGTACGTGTTGACCTTGACCACGTGTTCAAGGCTGGATCCCGCGGCTTCCAGGACACCCGTGAGGTTTTCGATGGTCTGCCGGACCTGCCCTTCGAAGGTGTCCGGCTGATCGTCCAGGCCCGTGATCGTGGGGATCTGGCCCGAGGTGAACACGAAACCGTTGGCAACGACCGCCGGGGAGAAGGGCCCGACCGCGGGCGCCTGGCCGGGGATACCGGCCAGGCGCTCGATGGCGGTGACGGTCACCGCGCTGCCGCGGCTTCCGTGGAGGGGGCTTCTGCGGGTGCTTCGTCGACGGCGTCGATGTTGCCGTACCGGGTCTCGGTCAGCAGGAAGAGTGCAACGAGCGACAGTCCGGCGGCGGCCATGATGTACCAGGCGATCGAGGAGCTTTGGTGTGTCATGCCCAGGAGCCACGTGGTGACGAACGGGGTGGCGGCACTGCCCAGCAGGCCGGACAGCATGTAGGCCACGGACAGGCCCGAGTATCGGACCTTGGATCCAAAGAGCTCGGCAAGGAACGTGGCGATCGGTCCGTAGTTGGCGCAGAACGCGGTCATCATGGCGAGGTAGGCAACGAAGAGCAGTGCCACCGACTTGGTGTCCATGAGCCAGAACATCGGGAAGGCCAGGGCGGCCTCGGCAGCGACACCAGCGAAGATGATCGGTTTGCGGCCGTACTTGTCCGAAAGCCGGCCGAAGAACGGGATGAGGAAGAGTCCCAGGATGCAGGAGGCCAGAACCACCCAGAGCATCAGGCTCTCGGAGTGGCCCAGTTCCTTCTTGCCGTAGGAGACGCCGGAGGCAACCAACAGGGTGAACGTGCTGCCCGTGGAAAGGGTTGCGATGCCGCCCAGGACCACCTGCTTCCAGTACTTGGCCATCAAAGCGGCGAAAGGCATTTTGGCCTTGGCGCCAGCGGTCTTGACTGCCTGGAAGGACGGGGTTTCCTCAATGTTCAGGCGGATGTAGATGCCCACCGTGACCAGGAGGACGGAGGCGAGGAACGGGATACGCCAGCCCCACGAATACAGTGCTTCGGTGCTGACCGTGGAGGCCACGATCAGGAATGCGACATTGGCGATCAACGTACCGGCGGGCACGCCAACCTGCACCAGGGAACCGTAGAAACCACGGCGGGTGGGCGGTGCATGTTCAACCGTCATGAGCACCGCACCGCCCCATTCGCCGCCGAGGGCCAGGCCTTGGATGACGCGGAGCAGAAGAAGCAGCAATGGGGCCATGATGCCGATGCTGTTGTAGTCAGGCAGCAGACCGATGGCGAACGTTGCCGCTCCCATGGTCAGCAGCGAGACCAGGAGCATGGATTTGCGTCCCAGCCGGTCGCCGAAGTGACCAAAGATGATGGCGCCCACCATGCGTGCAATGTAGGCGGAAGCGAAGGTGCCGAAGGCCAGCATGGTGCCGACGATTGGATCGAAGCTGGGGAAGAAGATCTTGTTGAAGACGAGGGCCGACGCCGTCCCGAAGACGAAAAGGTCGTACCACTCGACGGTGGTGCCAATAACGCTGGCAAGGGCAATCTTGCGCATCTTGGTCAGGTCCAACCTGGCTGTGGATGCGGAGGAAGTATCTACCGTGGGGGCCATCTGATTCTCCGGATGGGGTGCGGGGACGAATGTCCGGTGCAAAGTAGCTACAACTATGGTGTGTGCCCGATCACACCATCAATGGCATTACTTCCATCAAAACGCGGCTGGGAATGTGAAAACACACAGCGGAGCGGTGCAGCAACGCTCGGCAGCAACTCCCGACGGCGCCACCTCCTCGCTTAGGCCCACGCCACCACCAGTCGGGCCGTCTTTGCGGGAACGGCGAGGTCGATCCCGGTCAGCTCCTGGAATCGGTTGAGCCGGTTCAGAATGGTGTTCCGGTGGCAGAAGAGTTGCTCGGAAGTGACCGTGACGTTGCCTGTGCCCAGGTAGTTCCGGACCGTTTCCAACAGGCGCTCGCGCTCGCCGCCCCGGCACTCCGCCAGGGCCTCTTCGAGTTCAGCGGCGAGGTCCAGGCCGGCGTCCTGCAGGTTCTGCTGGGCCAATCGCGCCCAGGCAGAATCAGCGGACAGCGGGCCGGCGTCGCGGGGGCGGAGGAGTGCGGCGAGGCTCTCGGCAGTGCGGGCGGCCGCGGGAAGGGAGCGAAGGCCAAGGACCTCGGGAACGTAGCCGCATGGGACATTTACGACGCCGGGAGGCAGCTGTTGCGCGTCGGTTTCGGTTCCGTACGCCTCGCTTCGAGATTCAGGACCACGGTTCCGCCGTGCAGGCAAGGCCCAGAAAACATAGGTGTTGCCCCCGGATTCATGGAGGAACAATCGTTGCCGGGTGTGTTGGCCTGATCCGAATTGGGATGCCGCTGCGCGCAGCCGTGCGCCTGGATCGCCGCTCGCGGCAACCAGTGCAAAGCGTGATTCGGGGTTGATACCCAATGCCGAAGCAACCTGCGCGGAGGTCTCCTGGGACGGCGTGCTCTGGTTGAACAGGCGGGCAATGAACTCGCGTTGGATGCTCGATTCTTCCTGAGCCATCCTGACGCGTTCGGTCAGGTAACTCGTGTGCGTGCGGGTGGCGAATTCGTCTACGACGCGCCACACCTGATCCACGCGGGTAGCCAGCAGCGCGGCGTCCTCGGTGTGCGCGATCTCCAACAGTTCAGCCCAGAGGATGCTGAAGTCCAGGCGGACAGCTGAGGTCAGGGACTCCGGCGGGATCCCGGCCCTGGCCCGCTTGGATCCGAGGTCGGAAGCGAAGTCGAGCAGGCCATCCTGGCTGTCGATACGCCCGTTCCTGAGGCCGCTGATCAGGCGCCGGAAGGTCTCCCGCGCCGTCTCCTGGATCTCCAGGACAGTCACCTGGCTTTCGCCGTACTCCGGGATCTCACGGACCCTCGTGGTGAAGGCCTGCGCCAGGGTGTCCAGCCGGCCTTCAAGCTGGTCCACCAGCTCAGTCCAACGAACGGCATGCCCCGAGGTTTCAGAATTGTGCATTCACACATTCTAACGGCATGATTCCGTGGTGGATTGCTAGTCTTTTTGGGAAAAACTACTGGCACTCTGGAACGAGTCACACAAAAATCGCCCGGGCATCCCCAACGTCCGGTCCCGTTCGCACTCATGGAGCAACAATGGCAAGCACCGTCAGCGGAGCCACGGACGCCAGTCCCTCGGCAGTACGCATCGTCGATGAAAGCGTCACCAAGAAGGTGGCCCTGGCTGCCCTCGTGGGCACTGCGCTGGAATGGTACGACTTCTTCCTTTTCACCACAGCTGCTGCTCTGGTGTTCAACGCACAGTTCTTCGTATCCCAAGATCCCTTCGTCGCTGCCATGGGCTCCTTCGCCACACTCGCCGTTGGCTTCGTGGCCCGCCCGATCGGCGGCTTCATCTTCGGCGCCCTCGGTGACAAGGTGGGCCGCAAGAAGATCCTCATGGTCACGATCGTTGGCATTGGCATTGTCACCGGGCTCATCGGCCTGCTGCCGAACTACATGACCATCGGCCTGGCCGCCCCCATCCTGCTGGTTGCCTTGCGCATCGTCCAGGGCCTCGCCGTCGGTGGCGAGTGGAGCGGCGCGGTGATTATCGCCGTCGAAAATGCGCCGGTGGAAAAGCGTGCACGCTACGCCGCGCTTCCACAGATCGGTTCCCCGATCGGTACCATCCTGTCCTCCGGTGGCTTCTTTGGCATGCTGTTCCTGGTAGGTCAGACCAACTTTGACGCCTGGGGTTGGCGCATCCCGTTCATTGCCGCCATCCCGCTGCTGGCTATCTCGCTGTGGATCCGCAGCCGCCTCAGTGAATCCCCGGAATTTGAAGCACTCATGGAGTCCGGCGAAACGGAACATGCTCCCATCCGCGGCGTCCTGAAGAACAGCTGGCGCCAGATCCTGGTGGGCATGTGCTCGGCCCTGCTCGGCATCGGCGGTTTCTACCTCATCACCAGCTTCGTGGTCTTCTATGGCACCAAGGTCCTTAAGCTGCCCTCCGAGCTCCTGCTCCTGGGCACCCTGCTGGCCGCAGCCCTCGAAATCGGCGCCCTGATCTGGGCAGGCCGCCTCGGTGAAAAGTTCGGCGCCAGCAAGGTCATCCTTTGGGGCGGTGTGGCCTCGGCACTTATCGCAGTTCCTGTGTTCCTGGCCATCGACTCCCGCAACCCCGTCCTGGTGGTCCTGGGCATGATGATCGGCGTCGCCGTCCTTTCCATCCCGTACGCCGTCTCCGGCACCGCGCTGACCGCGCTGTTCGCCACGAAGGTCCGCTACACCGGCGTCGCCATCACGTCCAACACCGCGGGTGTCATCTCCGGCTTCGTGCCGCTGATCGCCACCGCGCTCGTGGCGGCCAACAACTCCTTCTGGCCGGGCGCCATCATCCTGCTGGTCGTCTCAGCACTGACCGCGCTGTCCGGCCTGTTCCTCCCACGCCTTTCCATCGAAGAAGAAGGAATGAAGCATTGAACACAACCACGGCTGGCCATCTGATTGTTGGCCAACTCGAACGGGCAGGCGTCAAGCGCGTCTACACCGTCCCTGGCGAGAGCTTCCTCGACGTCCTTGACGGCCTGCACGGCTCGCCGATCCAGAACGTGGTGGCCCGCCAGGAAGGCGGCGCGGGATTCATGGCACTCGCCGAAGGCCGACTGACCGGGCTTCCCGGTGTAGCGATGGTGACCCGTGGACCGGGTGCTGCAAATGCCTTCATCGCCATCCACACTGCCTACCAGGACGCCACGCCGCTGATCCTGTTCGTTGGACTGATTCCGGTTGCCGACCGCGGTCGCGAGTCTTTCCAGGAGTTCGACATCAACGCCTGGTTCGGCAGCACCGCCAAGAAAGTCGTGACGCTCGACGACGCCGCTTCCGCCGCCCGCGTAGTGGACGACGCCATCTTCACCGCCCTCAGCGGACGCCCCGGCCCGGTGGTGATCGGTCTCCCCGAGGACGTGCTGGTGCACGTCGTCCCGGACGCCACGGTGGAACTGCGCAAGGTTGCCCGTCCCGAGCCGGCCGCCGCGGACCTGGACGAGCTGAACCAAAAGCTCAGCACAGCACGCAAGCCGCTCGTCGTCGTCGGCGGTGAAGGCTGGACGCAGGAGTCGGGAGAGCAGTTGGCCGCGTGGGCAAGCCGCAACAGCGTCCCGGTCGTGGCCGACTTCCGCGCTTACGACGCCGTCCCGCACCGGAGCGACGCCTACGCCGGCTTCCTGGGGTACGGTCGCAGCGATGCCAACGCCGAACGCCTCGACGACGCCGACCTGCTCGTCTTTGTTGGTTGCGTCCGCGGCGACGTCCTCTCCGATGGCTACAAACGCGGACTTGACGCCGAGACCGTGGTGGTCAACGCCGACACCAACCTCCTGGGCCATTTTGGTCGGGTGAACCAGCACATCATTGCCGATGTGACGGCATTCGCCAGCGCGCTGGCTGCCACCAACACCACAGGCGAACGTGAGGAAGGCTGGTTCGCCAGCGCCCGCGCCGACCAGCTCACGTTCTCCACGCCGCAGCCTGACGGCGGCATCGGCGTCGACCTGGGCGTCGCTATGGAGGTCCTCAAGAAGGAGATGGACGCCGACGCCGTCCTCACCTTCGGCGCCGGTAACCACGCGCTGTGGCCCGCACGCTACCTGGACCACAACTCGGCAGATTCCCTGGCCGCACCCCGCAACGGCGCCATGGGCATGGGAATCCCCGCAGCCGTGGCAGCATCCCTCGCATACCCCGGGCGCCAGGTCATCTCCGTTGCCGGTGACGGCTGCTTCATGATGAACGGCCAGGAAATCGCCACGGCCATGGGCTACGGCGCCAAGTTCATCGTCCTGGTGGTGGACAACGGCATTTTCGCCACCATCCGCGAACACCAGGAAGCGCACTACCCGGACCGCCCTTCGGGCACGCACATGACCAACCCGGACTTCGCCGCACTCGCCCGTTCTTACGGCGGCTACGGCGAGCGCGTGGACCGCACGGAAGACTTCGCAGCCGCGTTCCGCCGGGCCGTCGACTCCGGCCTCCCGGCCTTGCTGCACCTGCCACAGGACCCCACCACGCGTTCCCCCAAGACTTCAACAAACTGACCGGAGCCCTCACAGTGATCCAGCTTCAGAACATCATCAACGGCGAGTCCGTGGACGCCTCGGCCAGCCTGCCGTTCTTCGACCCCGCCACGGGCCAGCAGATCGGCACCGCTCCGGACAGCGACGCCGCCGCCGTCGACGCCGCCTTCCAAGCCGCTGCTGCAGCTTTCAAGAGCTACAAGCGCACGACGCCCGGAACGCGGCAGTCGCTGCTGTTGCAGTTGGCCGACCTCGTTGAGGCGAATGTCGACCGTCTCCTTGAGGCCGAGGTTGCTTGCACCGGCAAGCCCGCAGCCTTGACCCGTGAGCTCGAAATCCTCCGCGGCGCGGACCAGCTCCGTTTCTTCGCGGGAGCTTGCCGTGTTGTCTCCGGGACTGCGCAGACGGAGTACGTGGAGGGTTTCTCTTCGACGATCCGGCGCGAGCCCATTGGCGTGGTCGCCCAGATCACGCCGTGGAATTACCCGTTCATGATGGCTGTCTGGAAGATCGGTCCGGCTCTTGCCGCGGGCAACACCCTGGTCCTCAAGCCTGCAGACACTACTCCCTGGTCCACTGTGGTCCTGGGCGAACTGGCGCAGCAGGTCTACCCGGCCGGCGTAGTGAACATCGTCTGTGGCGGCCGTGAAGCCGGTGCAGCGATGGTGGAGCACGACATCCCTGAAATGGTCTCCATCACCGGCTCCACCCGTGCCGGTGCGCAGGTCATGTCCGCTGCGGCCAGGACGCTCAAGGACGTCCATCTGGAGCTTGGCGGCAAGGCACCCGCAGTAGTGTTTGCCGACGTCGACATCCAGCGCACCGCCAGCGAAATCGCCTTGGCTGCTTTCTTCAATGCCGGGCAGGACTGCACCGCCGTGACGCGCGTGGTGGTCCACCAAGATATCCACACGGAATTCGCGGCCGCACTCGCCGACGCTGCTTCGGCGCTGAAGGTGGGCGGTTCCGATGCGGATCTCGGTCCGCTCAACAGCGCCGCACAGCTGGAGCGTGTGGAGGGCTTCATGTCCCGCCTCCCGGCCAACGCCAGGGTCCTTTCCGGCGGCAAGCGCACCGGAACCGGCTTCCATTTTGAACCCACGGTAATCGACGGTGTGTTCCAGACGGACGAAGTGGTGTGTGACGAAATCTTTGGCCCCGTGCTGACGGTCCAGCCGTTCGCTACCGAGGACGAAGCGGTCGACCTCGCCAACGGCACCAAGTACGCCCTCGCTTCCAGCGTCTGGTCCGAGAACCATGGCGTGGTGACCCGTGTTTCCAACGAGCTTGATTTCGGTGCCGTGTGGATCAACTGCCACCAGGTAATACCCGCCGAGGCCCCCCACGGCGGCTTCAAGCACTCGGGCACCGGCAAGGACCTGTCGGTGTACGGTCTTGAGGACTACACGCGCATCAAGTCCGTCACCACGTCCCACCGCTAGACACATCATGAAACTTGATCTCCTGCTGCGGAACGCAGATATCATCACGATGGATCCGGCCCGTCCTATGGCCAGTTCGCTGGGCATCTGGCAGGGACGCATCGTGGGCCTCGACGAGGACCTGGACGGGTTGGATGCCCTCGAGGTTTTGGACCTTGGCGGCGTGACCGTCACTCCCGGCTTCATTGATGCGCACTGCCACACCACGTGGTTCGGGCTGGGCCTCGCGGAACTGGACGTGTCCGGTGCCCGTGGTTTGGACGAGCTGTATGAGCTTCTCCGCGGTGCCGTGACCAGCGGCGGGGCCGAAGGTGAGGGCTGGCTTTTCGCCACCGGCTTCAGCCAGACCCAGCACGGCGGTTCCTTCCCGGACCTCGCCGAGCTGGACCGCATCACGGGGGAGCGGCCCCTGTTCATGCGGCACAATTCCGGGCACATGGCTGTGGTCAACACTGCCGCGCTGCGGCTGGCGGGTGCCGAGTCGCCGTCGTACCCCGATCCCGACGGCGGAGCAATAGTCCGCGACGCCGCCGGCCGCCCCACCGGACTCGTCCAGGAGACGGCACAGGAACTGATCCAGCAGCTGATCCTGCCGTATTCGTTGGACGACATCGAGGACGCCCTTGAACGGGCCACCCTGTACTACGCCTCCGAGGGCATCACGAGTTTCACCGAGGCCGGTGTGGGTGGGGGCTGGATCGGGCACAGCCCGGCCGAACTCGCGGCCTACCAGCGCGCTGCCGCCAACGGCCGGTTGCACGCCCGCGCACAGGTAATGCCGGTGCTGGATCTGCTGCACGGATTGGACGGGCATTCCTCGGACAGCCCGGGAGCTGCACCTGCAGGGCTGGACCTCGGGATCTCCAGCGGATTCGGGAACGAGTACCTGTCCCTCGGCCCCGCGAAGGTCTTCCTGGATGGCTCGCTTTTGGGCGAAACCGCCGCCGTGACCCATGAGTTCTGCAGCCACGGACACCGGGACAACACCGGAAACGTTGGTTACTTCCAGGCCGATCCCGCCCAGCTGCGCGAACGCATCGAGGCCGCCTACGCAGCGGGCTGGTCCATCGCGGCCCACGCCATCGGTGACCGGGCGATCGACCTCGCCGTGGGCATCATCACCGATTGCCAGGCTTTGTATGGGCCGCGTCGCCTGCCCAACAGGATCGAGCACGCGTCCATGACGCGTCCGGACCAGTTGGCCAAGCTCGCGGACGCAGGCATCGCCGTCACGCCGCAGGCTAGCTTCTTCCGCGATGGCGGGGACGGGATGACCGCTTCCCTCGGACCGGATCGCTTGCCATGGGCGTACCGTGCGGCCAGTTTCCTGGAAGCCGGGGTGACGCTTGCGGGAAGCTCGGACCGGCCGGTTGCGGACGGAAACGTGCTCCGCGGAATGCAGGCGTTCGTGGACCGCCGGACCGAATCGGGGGCCGTTTTTGGAAACCGTTCCGAACGACTCAGCGCTCAGCAAGCACTGGCCGCCTACACCAGCGGAGCCGCGGCAGCCACTGGGACGCTTGCCGGGAAGGGGACCCTCGAGCCGGGCAAACTTGCCGACTTCACAATATTGTCCGCCTCACCCTTGGACGCACCCAACATCAGCGAACTGCAGGTCCTGGCCACCGCCGTCGGAGGCCGTTTTACCTACGAATCAACCGACTTCCACGCTGAACTTTCCCCTGAAAGTTCCTTCGCGGCCCACCGTTAATAGGGGAGACCATGACAACCACCACACGTTTCACCGCCCAGGACACCGCCTTCGTGCAGGACTTTCAAACCATGAGCACGTTCGGCGCCACGGAGAACGGCGGCGTGGACCGCCAAGCCGCAACCATTCCCGACGGCGAACAGCGGCGCTGGCTGGCAGGACTCCTGGAAGACCACGGCTTCACAGTCAAGTTCGACCACGCCGGCAACCAGTGGGGCCTCTACGAGGCTGTACCCGGTGCGCCCTTCGTGGTGGTCGGCTCGCACATGGATTCACAGCCGACGGCGGGACGTTACGACGGCGCGTACGGCGTCCTCGCCGCGGCCCACGCCGCGTTCCGCTTGGCCGCACGCTGGGAAAGCGGCGCCGCAGCACCCAGATTCAATCTCGCTGTCGTCAACTGGTTCAACGAGGAAGGCAGCCGCTTCAAGCCCTCCATGATGGGCTCGTCCGTCTACACGGGCAAGCTGGAACTGGAAGACGCGCTCAACACCAAGGATGCCGCCGGGATTACGGTGCGCGAGGCCCTGGACGCGATCGGTTGCCGCGGAAACTTTGAAGGACCGGAGGCTGCCTACTGCGCCGAGATCCACATCGAGCAGGGCCGTAGCATGGAGCGTGAGGGCATCACGATCGGCCTTGTCAGTTCAAACTGGGCAGCGAACAAGTACGAGTTCGTGGTCCATGGCGAGCAGGCGCACACCGGTTCCACCGTGATTGCGGATCGCAAGGATGCCCTCCTGGGTGCTTCCATGCTGGTGGTTGCCGCACGCGAACTCGCGGATCGTTTCCCCGGCGTACTCCACACCTCCGTGGGCCAGCTCAACGTCTACCCGAACTCGCCCGTAGTGGTGCCTTCCCGTGTGAACTTGCTCCTGGACCTGCGCAGCGCGGACGAAGCCGTCCTTGCCGAGGCCGACGCCCTGCTGCACGCCCGCATCACGGAAATCGAACGGCTAGCCAACGTCTCCGTGGAGAAGCACCACTCGCACTCCTGGGCCGTGACTCCGTACCAGCCCGAAGGAGTGGAGCTGGCCGCCAAGGTCGCCGCCGACCTGGGGCTCTCCAACAAGGAAGTCATGACCCTGGCCGGGCACGACTCCACGAACATGAAGGACCTTGTTCCCACCGTGATGCTCTTTGTGCCCAGCGTGGACGGCATCTCCCACAACGAGCACGAATACACCACGGACGAAGACATCGTGGCCGGGCTCACCATGCTCACCGAAGTTGTTGGCCGGCTCTGTGATGGGGCGTTGGCGGACTAACTGCTTGGGCTTGCCAGCACCCGTTCCACTGGTGTCCGTTCCACCACGATCGACGCCGGCGCCGAGCCGCCCACGGCGTCCGGGTTGGCTACGAACAGGATGTCCTCGCTGATCCGCGCCTCAACCCCGGCTCCGGTGAGCCTGTGCAGCAGTGGTTCCAGATCGCCGTCGTACTCAAAAGCGAGATCGCCAGACTCCGCAGCCGCACCGTGGATCACGCGCAGTATCCCGCCGTTTTTGGCGTTGAACGTCGCCGATTCGTCATCCGAGGGCCGGGGCCGGGCACCGATGTTGCGGAGTTCCTGTGCTGAATCCTCGACGCCGGGACTCACCCAGGTGGCTACCACGGCAAGCGCCGGGTCGGCTTTGTCCGACGTCGCCCAGGTGCCGTCCCCGGCGCGCCGGGCGGGGTCAGCCAGGAACGTGAAGCCATCACGGGCCGTGATCTGCACGGTCTGGCCGTGCGAGGCCTCGGTGAGCACTGCGATGGTCCCATCCTCCTGTGTGCGCCGGGCGAACTCTTCCAGTGTGCCAACCTCGACGCCAAAGATCGTGACGCCGTCCTGCGGTGTGCCGCTCATCGCCTGCGTATGTTCCACGCGCTGCATCGCCAGCCGACCCGAGCCGGCATCGAACTCCAACCAGTCGCCATCCTTGACCGTGTTGACCATGCCCAGTGCTTCCAGCAGTTGAGTCCACTGATGCGGGCGGGAGGTGAAGTGGATGGGGCGGGCTCGCAACATGGGTCCTCCTGGGCTGGCTTCACTGGCACTCCGGCTTTTGGCCTCCAGCCTATGCCGTCCGGTTTGCCGCAGAATGAATCCATGCCCATTGAGCTCGAAGAATTGATCGTCGAGGACGCGGCCGCATGGCGGGCGTGGCTTGGAGAACACGCTGCCGACAGTCCTGGCGTGTGGCTGGTCCTTCACAAGAAGGGTGGGAACGTCACGGAGTTGGACTACGACGCCGCGTTGGACGAGGCGCTGTGTTTCGGCTGGATCGACGGCCAATCCAAAAGCCGCGACGCCGAAAGCTACTTTCAGCGCATGACACCGCGCGGCCGCCGAAGCATTTGGTCCGCACGGAACGTTGGGCACATCGCCCGCCTGGATCAGGAAGGAAAGATGACTCCCGCAGGATGGGCGGCCGTCGAAGCCGCCAAAGCCGATGGGCGCTGGGAAGCTGCCTACGCCGGTCCCGCGGATTCAGTGGTTCCCGATGATCTCGCAGCTGCCATCGCCGCTGTACCCGAGGCGCAGGCCATGTTCGATGTCCTGACGTCCCAGAACCGTTTCGCCCTCATTCACCGGACCAACCTGGTCAAAAGGGCAGACACCCGGGAACGGAAGATCGCCGGGTTTGTGGAGATGCTTGCCCGCCACGAGGCGCCGTACCCGCAGAAGAAACGCCCGGCGTCAGGGCCCAAGTAGCCCCAAAGACCATGTAGCGGCACAGCGAGTAGCGCCAGGGCTCAAGTAGCGTCAGCCTTCGGGCGCGAACGCCACGCCTTCGCCCACGACGCGAAGGCTGAGCTCTGTGCCGGGCTTGGTGATGGACGCGTTCCAGTGTCGGATGGTGATGATCTCTCCTCCGCCGGGATAGCGGTGGCCATTTCCGGATAGGACGCCGTCAGCCGCGGTGTAAGCGCCGAGTCTTATCCGAACAGTCGTTTCGGGACCGAAGTAGTCCGTGTCCACAACCACGCCCCGGATGGGGCCGTCGGGTGCGATGCGTATCTGCTCCGGGCGGAGCATGAGCTGCACTTTGCCCTGTGCTGGTGGCCGGCGGACGGGAATCCCGCCCAGGGAACACGTGGCCAGGGACCCTTCCATCCACGCGTCCAGGATGACGGCGTCGCCGAGGAATTCGGCCGTCGCGCGGTCTGCTGGGCGTGTGTAGACCACAAAGGGGTTGCCAATCTGTGCCAGTTTTCCTCCGCGCATGATGGCCACTTGGTCGGCAAAGGAAAGAGCTTCGGCTTGGTCGTGCG
This sequence comes from Arthrobacter sp. 2762, assembly GCF_040548745.1. NCBI lineage: Bacteria > Bacillati > Actinomycetota > Actinomycetes > Micrococcales > Micrococcaceae > Arthrobacter > Arthrobacter sp. 2762. Next base: position 206,511 of record NZ_JBEPSI010000001.1, on the reverse strand, counting down.
TTACGAGGATGGTTGTGACGCCTGCCGCGTTGAGCACCTTGGCAACAGCCCGGCGCGTAGCTACGCGAAGCCCGGCGTCGAGTGCCGAGAATGGCTCATCCAGCAACATGAGCTCCGGTTCGCGGGCCAGCGCACGTGCCAGGGCAACGCGCTGTTGCTGCCCGCCCGACAACTGGTGCGGACGCCGCTTCGCCATGGAGCCATCCAGGGACACCATTTCGAGCAGTTCCTGGACCCGGGAAGCAACGGCCCGGCGGCCGCCGTTGAGCTTTCCGGAATCCAGCCCAAAAGCGACGTTCTGTCCCACGGTGAGGTGCGGGAAAAGAGCCCCATCCTGGGCGACGTATCCCACCTGCCGTTTGTGCGCAGGGAACCACACGCCATTGCCCGCAACTGTTGAGCCGTTCAGGGAAATGGTCCCGGTGTCTGGATGCTCGAAGCCTGCGATCAAGCGAAGCAGCGTGGTTTTGCCGGAGCCGGAAGGACCGACAATGGCGGTGGTTCCGCCCTTGGCCACGGAAAGATTGACTCCCTTCAGCACAGCCTGGGAACCGAAATTCTTTGTGACCTCAGCGATGTCCAAGTGCGTGTTGGTGGTGGGCACAATGGACGGCGCCACGCGCGGTGACGGGAGCCTGGGTGGAGATTGTTCGGTCACTGTCCGGCCACTTTCTTGGACTGTTGGAAAAGAAGGTAGGTCATCGGGGCGGAAAGCACGATCATCAACAGCGCATACGGTGCAGCGCCTGTGTAATCGATCTCGCTGCTCTTGCTCCAGAACTCTGTTGCCAGGGTGCGGGTTCCATTGGGCGAGAGAAGGAGGGTGGCCGTGAGTTCGTTGACGATGGCCAGGAAGACCAGGGCAGCACCACCTGCCGCCGCCGGCGCCGTGAGCCGCAAGGTCACCCTGAAGAAGGACACCAGCGGAGCTTTGCCAAGGGATTGAGCGGCTTCATCGAGCTCTTTGGGTGCCTGGGCCAGCCCGGAGCGGATGTTGACCAGCGCCCGGGGAAGGAAGAGGAGAACATAGGCGGCCACCAGCACGCCGACGCTTTGGTAGATGCCGGGAACTGCGCGGATGCTGACGGTGACGAAGGCGAGGCCCACAACGATTCCGGGCAGGGAGCTGGTCACGTAGTTGGACAGTTCAAGCATCTTGCTGAACCAGCTGGGATGCCGAACGGCCAAGTAGGCCATGGGAAAAGCCACGATCGTGGTAACTGCGGCGCCGACGGCCCCGTACAGGAGCGTCTGCAGCAGCGCGGGCAGGAATTCGTCGGCGGCCCATACCTCGGCGCCTCCGGCAGAAAGCCAGCGCAGGACGAACCAGACAGGAAGCCCGAACGCCAGCGCTGTCAGGGCCAGCAAAGCGAGCTGCGCCGGAGCCTGGTATCCGCCCAGGGACGCCCGTGTTGCTTTCGCTTGCGCGCCTGAGCCAATCCGCGCGTAGCGGGCGGTGCCTCGGCTCTTGACTTCGGCGAGGAGAAGAAGCAGGCAGAGGAAGACCAGGACGCTGGCCAGCATGTTTCCGGCGGCACCGTTGAACGTCGACTGGAACTGGACCATGATCGCCGTCGTAAAGGTATCAAAGCGGATCATCGCGAAAGCGCCATATTCCGCAAGTAGGTGCAACGCCACAAGCAACGCACCGCCGGTCATTGCGATACGAAGCTGCGGGAGCACTACCCGGAAGAACACGGCCCAGGAACCCAGGCCGAGCGACGCGGCAGATTGTTCGATCGCCGGATCCAAGCGCCCCAGCGTGGCGGCGGCTGGAATGTAGACCAAAGGGAAATACGACAGGGTGGCGATCAGCACGCCGGACCAGATGCCCTCCATGGAAGGTACGGCCGATACCCATGCGTAGCTGTTGACGAAGGCGGGAATGGCAAGCGGAGCAGCCAATGCCACGGCCCACCAGCGGCTCCCACGTAGCTTGGTGCGCTCAACCAGCCAAGCGCCGCCCACCCCAAGAATGAGGCACAACGGCACTGTCAGGGCCATCAACATGATGGTGTTCAACAGCAGTTCGCCAACCCGGGGACGAACAATGAGTTCGACGGCGGTGTCCCAGCCTGTCGCTGCTGTCATGAAGATGACGTAGCCCAACGGCATGAGGGAAAACAGGGCGATCAGCACCGCCAGCAATGACACTGTGGAAACGCCGAATGGCGGGCGAGGGCGTTTGCCCTTGCCCGCCGTCGTCGTGCTCCCTGGCGACTGTGGAAGGTCGGGAGCCGATAGATCAGTGGTCACAGAACTACAGGAGTCCTGCCTTGGTCATCAGATCGGTGACCTTGGTGGAGTTCAGCTTGGCCGGGTCAACCGTGGGCGCCTGCAGGTCCTTGATCGGGACAAGCTTGTCATTGGCGTCCACCTGCGAGGCGATGGCGTACTCGAACGAGGTACCGGTCTTCAGGACTTCCTGGCCCTTCTTGCCAGTGATGAACTTCAGGAACGCCTGGGCATCTGCTGCCTTCTTGGAAGACTTCAGGACACCGCCGCCGGAGACCGAGAGGAACGCGCCCGGATCCTGGTTCTTGAAGAAGTACGGCGTGACGTTCTTGGAGTTCTCGCCGGTCTTGGCCTGGTCGCCATAGTAGTAATAGTGGTAGATCAGTGCGGCGTCCACTTCACCGGCGTTGACGGCCTTCATGGCCGTGCTGTTGCCCTTGTAGGCTTTGAAGTTTTCCTTCATGCCCTTGAGCCACTCTTCGGTGGCGGCTTCGCCCTTGAGTTCGAGCAGTGCTGCGACGATCGCCTGGAAGTCGGCACCAGACGGTGAAGCGGCCCACTTGCCCTTCCACTCCGGGTTCGCCAGGTCCAGCATCGACTTGGGCAGCTTGTCTTCGCTGATCTTGTTTTTGTCGTACACAAGGACTGTGGAGCGGGCTGCGATGCCGGTCCACTTGCCCGTGGAAGGACGGAATTCGGCGGGGACCTGGTCCAGCGTTGCCTTGTCTACGTCGGCAAACAGTCCAGCGTTCTCAACCTGCGCCATTGCGGGCGAGTTCTCTGTCAGGAAAACGTCTGCCGGAGAAGCGGCACCTTCCTGGACGATCTGGTTGGACAGTTCGGTATCCGAGCCCTGCCGCATGGTGACCTTGATGCCGGTTTCCTTGGTGAAGGCATCCACCCATTCCTTGGTCAGGCTCTCATGCTGCGCGTTGTACACCGTGATGCCTTCGCCCGAAGCGGCAGCATCTGACGACGGCGAACCGGAGGCAGCGGGGCTGCCGGCGTTGGAGCCGCAGGCGGTAAGGCCAAGGGCGGCGGAGGCGAGCAGGGCGATTCCCGCCAGCGCGTTTTTGGAGAGCTTCATGAGGGCTTCTTTCTGCGAACAAAGACACAGAGTGCCAAGCTTTGGGCTTGTTCCGTGTGAGCGGGAAGGTTTGGGGGAACCCGCTGAGAAAAGCGTAGGTTAGGCAAACCTATGCTTCCAAAGCCTGGAACACTTATGTGACAAGGATCACAACAATTACGGAACTATTGCGTGCCGTAATTACCGCGATCTAAGTTTCCAGCGTGGCCGCAGCCTCAAGCGCCATCCATGCCTGCAGCTGGGTGGAAAGCTCGACGGCGGTCCCGTCCGGATACGTTTCACTCGCCGGGCGCAAAGGGTTGGGGGAGAAGGTAAGGCCCGGACATTTGGGATCACCGCCGGACTCCCGTCGGCCGTCCCAGAAGGCCCCGGCTGTGCTGAGAACGAGGCCCTTAGCGATGTCACGGGCGGAATCCTGGAGCCGCTGATCTTTGGCAGCGAGCGCCAGGTACCGGATCAGAATGCCGGTAAAGAGGCCCCCATCCCCGGTTCCATCGCCGTGGATTACGTGCGTGCCGGGCACCGTAAGATCCCTGGCAACGGCTTCGATCAGATGGGCGGCGCGGTCCAGGTTCTCATCTCCGCCCAGTTCCAGGAGTGCCCCAAGGATTGGCCCTTGGTTATAGGTGTAGACCGCGTCCTCAAGGACGATCTCCCCATTCCGCATGCGAAGGCCATCCAGATAAAGGCCGCGGCCGGGGTGAAGGAGCTTGCCGTTCAGCCAGTTCACCAGGGCTTGAGCCCGCTCACGGTGATCGGTTCGTGCGAAGTAGAGGGCAACCGGGGCTGTTGCGGGGGTGTTCTTGAAGTCCCTCTTGGTGCTCCAGAATGTTCCACCGCCCAGATCGTCCGTGGAAGCGGAATCGAATTGAAGCGTTAGCTTCCGGCGAATATAGGCATTTCGGCGGCGTCCGGGCTTGCGCGTCTCCTCGGCCAGCTTTTCCAATCGGAGTGTGGACAGTGCCAGCCAGGCCATGTCGTCGTAGTAATCGTTGACGAACCTGAAGAGGTTTCTGAGCCGGATGGTGGTGACCAGACGGGAAGCGAGGCGTCCCGCGCTCGGGCGGGAGTCGCCGTCGAACTTTCTCTTGGTGGCCAGTTCCCGGCGGCCCGTGTCCACCAGGCAGTCGACGTAATGCGCCTGCCACCAGTAGTGCCATGGACCGAGAAGGCTGCGGATGCCGCGGGAGGGGATGCTGACGGCGCCGATGTGGGTGCCTGGGAGGAAAAGCAGCCGCCGGCCGAAGAGTCGCGTGATAGAACGAGCGGTCTCATCTGCGCGAATCGCCCACGCTGCTGCCTCCGTTGTGGGTGGTTGCTGGCCGGCGGGGTTGCTTTCGGTGGGCATGGGACCAGCCTATCCGGGGCCCAGGGTGCGCTCGATCACAATTCCAGTTAACATGCATTAACGGATTTGAGTCTGCATCAAGGAGGATGGATGGACATCAAGGGCACGGTCGCGCTGGTCACCGGCGGGGCGTCAGGCTTGGGCGCGGCAACCGCCAAACGCTTGTTCGACGGCGGAGCATCGGTGGTGCTGGTGGACCTGCCAAATTCTTCCGGGGAGGATTACGCGGCGGAGTTGAACGCCATTGGCTCGGCGGCTGGCTCGAATTCGGTGGGTTCCGCTGGCGGGGATGCGGGTCCGCGGGCCGTCTTTGCCCCCGCAGACGTGACCAACGAAGCCCAGGTCCAGGCCGCCGTCGACGCCGCGGTTTCACTGGGAACCCTGCGAATAGTAGTTAACTGCGCCGGCATCGCGACGCCGGGCAAGGTCCTGGGCCGCGATGGTGTTCTGCCGCTCGAGGCATTTAACAAAGTCATCCAGATCAATCTCGTTGGAACCTTCAACGTCATCCGTCTGGCAGCTGCGGCAATGGTGGAAAGCGAGCCGGTTGCCACGGAATTGGGCGGCCCCGAGCGCGGAGTCATCATCAATACGGCGTCCGTCGCCGCTTTCGAAGGGCAGATCGGCCAGCCTGCCTATGCCGCATCCAAAGGTGCTGTTGCGGCGATGACACTGCCCCTTGCGCGCGAGTTCGCCCGCTCCCTGATCCGGGTTGCCACCATTGCCCCCGGCATCTTCGAGACGCCGATGATGGCCGGATTGCCGCAGGCGGCCCAGGAGTCACTCGGCCAGCAGGTACCCCACCCTGCCCGGCTTGGCCGCGCGCCCGAATACGCCAATCTTGCCGCACACATCGTCGAGAATGCCATGCTGAACGGCGAGACGATCCGGCTGGACGGCGCCATCCGCATGGGCCTGAAATGATGGGCGACTACAGCGGCGGCCCGGTTCCCGCGGGTTCGGGGCGCTACGTGCCGGCGTCTGTGGCGGACCTGCCGACGGCCGACTTCTTCGACTTTGAGTCTCTCCTGAGCGTCCAGGAACAGCGAAAGCTCAACGAGCTCCGTTCCTTCCTTGCCTCCGAGATCGCCCCCTACGCAGGGCAGTGGTGGGACAAAGCCGAGTTCCCCGAACACATCCTGCCCAAGCTCGCGGCCCTTCGGCTCAGCGCTCCAGCCCAGCGCGGCTACACACACTTGTTCGCCGGGCTGGTCATTGCCGAGATGACACGCGTGGACACGTCCATCGCGACGTTCTTCATGGTCCACCACGACCTCTTCGTTGAGTCGCTCTACGACTTCGGCAACGACGCCCAGCAGGACAAATACCTCGACGACGCCTCAAACCTCCGCACCACAGGGGCCTTCGCGCTCACCGAACCAGAGCACGGATCCGACGTCGCGGGCGGTATGCAGACAAAAGCACGGCGTGTGGAAAGAGCGGAGTCCGACGGCGGCGATTACTGGGTGATCAACGGCGCCAAGCGCTGGATCGGCAATGGGACGTTCTGCGACTACATGCTGGTGTGGGCCAAGGACGAAAGCGACGGCGCCGTTCGGGCATTCATCGTGGACGCCTCGCTACCGGGCATCACGAGGAGCCGGATAGAGAACAAGATTGCCCTGCGGACGGTGCAAAATGCCGACATTCTCTTCGAAGACGTCCACGTCGCAGAATCAGACCGTTTCGCCGGAATCAGCAGTTTCGCGGATACGAACCATCTCCTTCGCGGCTCACGGATCATGGTTGCCTGGCAGGCAGTCGGCCAGCAGTTGGCAGCCTTCGATGTCGCGCGGCAGTATGCGGTGGAACGACTGCAGTTCGGTAAACCCCTGGCCCGGTTCCAGCTGATCCAGCAGCACCTGGTGGATATGCTCGGCAACGCCGTGGCCAGCATGGGGATGATGGTGCGGATCGCCCAACTTCAAGAGGGCATTTCCCGCGACGCACAAGGTGCCCGGCACGGCGGTGCCGACATGGCACAGGTGGCACTGGCAAAGGCCTACTGCAGTGCACGGATGCGTGAAAGTGTGGCCTTGGGCCGCTCCATCCTGGGTGGCAACGGTATCGTCACCGACTACAAAATTGCCAAGATCTTCGCCGACGCTGAGGCCATCTTCACCTACGAGGGCTCATACGAGATCAACTCATTGATCGTGGGCCGTGCAGTAACGGGGGTCTCTGCCATCGTCTAGTCAGTCGCTGTCCGGGTTCCCGGCGCTTTACTCCTGAGGGATCTTTTCGCCAGCCTCAACGCGGACATCAATGGAATTTCCACGGACCGGCATCGGGCAGGTGCCATAAGGCGTAAAGGCGCTGGGGTAGTTGATGGCGCGGTTGAAATCGATCACCACGGATCCATCGGGGCGTGGACGGGAGATGAAAACCTTCCGCCACTCATCCGTGGTGTCGCCGTTGGTCTCATCATGGAAGGTCACGTTCAAGGCGCCGAGTTTCTCTTCCTCAGCATGGAGGCGGACTTCATGGGCAACGCCAGGAACCCGGAACACCACCTCCCCGACAGAACGATGAACGCCGTCCACCAAGGGGTTGGCCGTTCCTATGGGTACATCCACGGGCTGGTCATAGGGTTCGAATCGACCCTGAATCACCCAGTCCGGGTTGTAATCGTAGGTGGGAACTCCGGCGAAGTCCGTAAAAACGGGCGAGCCCGCGTCCCTGGTCCGGATGGCATACTTGTCCGCCCGCATCGCTAGCTCCACCACCACCTGCTTGCCGTCGTCGCCGCCGTACTGCACCCACATGTGCGACTCTTCATCCTGCAGGGTCGCCGTCACGGTGCCGTCAACACGTTCGCCGGTCTCAACGAGGGTCAGGCCGTCCTCGGCGGTGGCCGTGAGGGCAGCAGTCGTGCCATCCGTTGACCACAGCCCCGGGGCAAACTCGACTTCTGCCGGCTCCGACTCGAGCCACTGAAACGACGTCAGCGTCAGCCAGCCATGATCGGCAGCCAGTGCTGCATTCCGAGACGCTCGGAACCGCTCCCAACGGGCAAGCTGGGCGTCTGTTGCAGTGGTGGGCGAGCTCATGGTTCTCCTCGGCAGATGTGAGCCACGGTTGGGCGGCTTTGCAATCTCCTCAACTATGCGCCGCACCGGTGCATTCCCGGAAGCGTGCAGCATTGAGCGTGGAACCCGGGGCGTGCAACGATGGGCCGCGCATCGTGTGCACGGCCCATCGTTCGTTCGGATCGCCATTCGCAGTGGAGCCTATGTGTCCTTGCGGTCTTGCGAGGCTATCGGGATGCCGTGGCCATCGGACTCGGCCTTTTGCTATTAGTGCTGACGACGAGCCGATCGCCTGACGCCCAGGAAAGCGAGCAAGGATCCCAAGGCCAACAGCGCGGCGGCCGCGTAGATGAACGCCGGGCTTTGAGCGCCAGTGGTAGCGAGGGGCTCTGGTGCCGCAACTTCTGCGGGCTGAGAGGGCTCGTTCGTAGGTACAAGCACCGGGCTCGTGGTGCTTGTGCTCGGGCTAGGTGTGGGTGTTGCCGTGGGTGTTGCCGTGCTGGTGGTAGGGCTCGGTGTGGGGGTGGGTGTGGGTGTTGCTGTGCTCGGGCTCGGCGTCGGGGTGGGTGTTGCTGTGCTCGGGCTCGGCGTCGGTGTGGGCGTGGGTGTGGGTGTTGCGTGGCTGGGGCTCGGCGTCGGTGTGGGTGTTGCGGTGCTGGGGCTCGGGGTCGGCGTGGGCGTAGGTGTGGGGCTTGCCGTTCCGTCGCCTGTTCCCTCAGCCCGGGTTCGCCGCGTTTCGGCACCGACAGGGGTTTCTTCCCCTGCAATAGTGACGGTTCCGCTGTTGGTGTAGACGTCCAGCTTCCTGTCGGTCACTTTGGTGACGACGAACAGCTCCACCCGTTCACCCCTGGGCAGGCCCGTCCATCGCACCGTTGCTTCCTGGGGAGTGCACTCGACAGTCGCGGGGTATTGCTCGTTGTCCATTGGATCGGTGATGTTTCCGGAGCTGCTGACAACCCTGCCGACGCGCGGAGTGATGTGGTCGCAATCGATTTCCATGCCGGCGGCGGGTGTGTCCGTCACAACCACGTCGTTTGATTCTGAAGGCATCGGGGGCATGTAAAAGATGGATTCAAGTTCAGTTTGTGGAGCGTCGGCCCACCACATGGACTTGCCCGCCGAAGTAGGGGGAGCGGGTTCGCAGTCCTTGGTGCATGGGCCGTCGACATCGACAGGCACGCGTACCACTGTGGATCCCACGGTGAAGTTCAGTTCCGTCGTTTCGCCGGTGCCCGGCTCCACAGCATATTGCGTGCTGAAATTGCACGTGCCACCCACATTATTGGGATGGTCCGCCACGAAGTCGGTCAACGTGAAGACCACTTGTCCGGCATCGTTCGCTACCGCCTTGGCGACCGTTACGCCGTCGGCGTTGTCCAGATCAAATGACGCGGCACCAAACCAGCGAAGCTCTGGTGGGAGCTGGAGGTTGAAGGTATCGCCCGGTTGCGAGTTGTCTGGAACGGACCACTGACAGGTGAGGTCTACTTGGTCCCATTGGTTTGTAACCACTGAGTCCGTGCTGATGGTGACGGCCGCGCCCGGGATGACGGCAGCGTTTGCCGGCACCGCCGACCAGGTGAGCCCGAAGGCTGTCACCACAACAGCCAGTAGCGCGGCCACCAGGGAGGCGGACTTGAGATGGAGCTGATTCTTCATGTGTTGGCTGGTCCTTCGAATGCGGAAGCGTGTCTCGTCGCATGGTGAGTGGCGGCTCAACGCTGTTCGTGACGGCACCAACAGGCCTCACTCACATTGCTTCGGGAATGTAGTCCTGGGGCGCGGGTTCTGAAGGGGCATTTGCCAACGGGAAGAACTGCATGCGTGCGGGTCGGAGGGCTCCTTCGCCCAGGCTTTCCATGGCAGTCCTGCACTCCATGAGTTGCCCAAGGTTGTTTGCTGAGAGGGGCAACAGCACGTGAACAGCAGAGTTCTTGTACATTGCCGTGGCACCTGTCCCGTGCAGCTGCCGTTGAACAGTTTCTCCGAGCCGCGCCAGCAGGGTCCAGCGATGGACGCGGCTCTCAAGCGGTTGGGGCAGGGACAGGATCGCAAGGGCGTAAGGGTGGGAACATGCCGTTCCAAAAATGGAGAGTTGGTGGATTTGTCGCTGGAAATGGGCCTGTGTGGCCAGGCCCGTCTCAACGTCCGTGCACGAAATCGGCGGTGCGGAATCGGCGGCCTCTGCCCATCCTTCAGCCAAGGATTGGAGAGCCTCTATGTCCATGTTCCGGTCTGCTGCCAGGAAGAGGGCGCGGAAGTCCGTCATGGTTTCGCCGATTCCAACACCATTCCTGGCCCGCGCCGCGCCCAAGGATCTCGCGGTAGGAGGTGGAACGCTGGCTCGTGTAGCCAGCGATGTCACCACCGTCCGGACCTCGGGCAGGAACCAGTCTGCGGGGAACCGCCAACCATTCTGATAACTGGTGGTCTGCCATTTGCGCATCAAGAGGTGTCGGGAAAATGTACATTCGGCGAATGATTTTGTCCGGAACGATGTCATATCCGAATAGTGCGTCCGAATAAGGATTCATGACGAAAAGCGGTAGAAGGATCTGTTTGGTAAAGAGCCTATACAAATTCGCGTCATGACTTGAGCTTGGTGCCCACTGCGTATATATGGGCACGATTTTATACGTTGTGGGGGTGCCTTAAATGGCATCCGGGACAGGTACTGACAACGCTTCCAGCGCAGGAGTTGAGAGCGATGGTCATCTAATCGGGTTGGTGCGTGGCGGTGACATGTCAGCATTCGACGAACTGTACGAACGCCATGTGTCCGTCGCGTCCACAGTGGCCCGGCGAAACGTGGACAATCCAAGTGATGCCGAGGATGTTGTGGCCGAGGCCTTCCAAGCCGTATTGCAGAGCCTGGTTGTGGGACGGGGGCCGGACAACTTCTTCAGGGCGTATCTGCTGTCCACTGTCACCCGTCTCTCACATCATCGGAATCGGAAGGCCGGGAGGTCGCTGCCCAGTAGCGACGACGCCATTCTTGACCGTACGCTGCCGGATCCCGATGCCGTAGTCAAAGCCTTCGAATCGCATACGGTTGCAAAAGCATTTCGCGCCCTTCCCGAACGGTGGCAGGCCGTGCTGTGGTACCTGGACGTGGAAAGAATGAAGCCAGCGGCGGTGGCACCACTCCTGGGTCTGTCCGCGAATGCCGTGTCAGCACTGGCGCTCCGGGCACGGGAAGGCTTGAGGAGGCAATACCTGCAGGCCCATGTGGCGGAAGAACCGGACAGTGACTGCGCTGGATTCGCATCGAAACTCGGTACGTTCATTCGAGGTGGACTTTCAAGGATCGCTGAACGCAAGATGCGTCAGCACCTTAATGGTTGCTCGAAATGCACCGCCGCCCTCTCGGAACTAAAGGACGTTCAGGGAACCATGAGGGCTGTGCTTCTCCCTCTGGTGACCGGCATACCTCTCGCCACCTTGGCAGCCAAGGGTGCCGGACTGGGTTTCCTGGGAGGGCTGGTCCCCATCAAGGCAGCGATAGTGGTCCCGGCAATTGGGCAACCAGCGGTAATGGCCATCGTAGCGGTAGCAGGATTGGGCCTGGCTCTAGGCGCGGTGGGAATCGTTGGTCGCTTGACGCCGGATGTCCCCATGGAGCAGTTGGCCATTGAGACAAGTTCCTCCCGTCAGGAGTCATTCGTAGGGGCCCTGGCTCCAACTCCCACCGCGACGCCGAAGCCCAGCCTGCCATCGCCTGTGTCGCCAGCTGCGGTTGAGCCATCGCCGTCAAAGGCAGGGCATGAGGATCCAAACACTGAGGCCGAACCTTTGGTTTCCACCCCGGCACCTTCTGGTGTGGAATCCCAGCCGCAACCTCAACAATCTGTTCCCTCGCCGGACCCCACCTCATCAGCGGCAACAGCCCTTCCTGCGTCGCTTGCAGCGGTGACAGCCTCGGTGCGGACACCCAAGGACCGTGGTTCTGGCATGACGGCCATGGAGGTGGACTTTGGGATCGGCGGCTCACAGTCCCTGGGACCGGCCAAAGCCGTGTTCTCAGTGGAAATGGACGCACGGATCCAGGAGAGTTCGCTGCGGGCTCCGGAAGGGTGGTCGTGCTCCATGGAGGGGCGGACAGCCGTCACGTGCATTACAGGTTCGGCACGGCGGAGCGACCTCCATTTTCAGGTTTCCGCGCAATCCAAGCATAAAAAGGGCGCAGGTGTCCTGACATATTCCCTGAGTGGAAGTGGTCTTGCAGCGGGCGAATTCGTGCACAAATACTGACCACGAATCACTGCCAGATACAGCGTCACGAACCAATTGCTCCGGCCACTAACTCAGAGGCGGTGCCCTGAGAGGGCAGCTGCCCATTTATCTGTGCAATTTAGGGGAAATATGAAAGCAACGTTTTTGGCCGTTGCAGGCTTGCTGGGCGCCTCGGCGGCGGTCTGGGCTTTGGTCCCGATCGGTCAAAAGTGGTTCGTTCGCAGGTTCAGCTCGCCGCATGGCCTCCGATGGGCCATGGCAAGTTTGGGCGCCTTATTGTTGCTGTCACTGATGGGATGCGCAATGGGGCCGGCGCAGCGCCCCTGGCTTGAGGTTGTAGTCCTGCTCGCAGGAGCCGGGCTGATTGTGGGCTTTCTTGTCGCGCCGGCCTTCAGGATTCACCATGGTGTGGCCATGCAGCCTCGAAGGGTGCTGGCCATAGGAGCGCACCCTGACGACTTGGAATTGGCTTGCGGTGCCACCCTCGCCAAACTGGCCGATGCCGGGCATGAAGTCCGAACCATGGTGATGAGCTCAGGGGGAAAAGGAGGAGACAGCGCAGTCCGTGTGACTGAAGCGGCGTCAGGCTCGGATTTCATGGGTGCGTCCAAGGTCCATGTCCACGACTTTACGGACACCAGCCTCGCGGAACATGGGGATGAAATGGTCCAGGCGATCGAGGCCGTGATGGACGATTTTCGCCCCGACGTTGTGATTACCCATTCCCGTAACGACTACCACCAGGACCATCAGGCCGTACACAGTGCGACTATGCGGGCAGCCCGCCAGCACTCCTCCATCCTGTGCTTTGAGAGTCCTTCCTCCACACGGCAGTTCGATCCCAGCGTCTTCGTGGATATCGCGGGGTATGTGGACGTGAAGATTCACGCCGTTGCCATGCACCGGAACCAAAAGGGCAAGCCTTATATGAGCGCAGAAAGAGTACGCAGTCTCGCAGCGTTCAGGGGCTCGCAAGTGAAGACGACATATGCAGAGGGTTTCGAACCCGTTCGACTGCTTGGCTCTGCCGTAGGGGAGTTCTGATGGTTCGGGTACTCGTAACAGGCGTTGGAGGACCAGCTGGCTCCTCCTTGGCGCGCCAGCTGAGGGAACTGGGACACTGGGTCCTGGGCGTTGATATGCAACAGGTCCACGGTTCTGCGGCTGATACGGTCTCCTTGGTATCGGCGTCCAGTTCTCCCGACTACCTGTGGGAATTACGGGGACTCGTGGGCGCCCATGGCATCGAGCTCGTGGTGCCCACGGTCAGCGATGAACTCGTCCTGGTTTCGGAAGCCCGGCAAGGCTTCGCTCCCAATGTCGAGGTCCTTATTGCCGACCCCGCACCCGTTCGAATCGCGAATGACAAATTCCTCACCATGAGGTGCCTTGCCAATGCGGGCGTCGCCGTCCCCGATTTCGGACTGCCCGGCGATTTCGCCTCTGTTGACCAGGCGATGGCGCGGCTAGGGGGATCCCTGGTGGTCAAGCCGCGGATTTCCCGCGGCGGACGCGGGGTCCAGGTCCTGGAAAAGACTGGCGACGGCGGCCGGAACGCGGCCCACGCCTGGTCCTCCTTGGACGATTCCTGGGTCGTGCAACGATTCGCGCCTGGAACGGAGTACGCACCCGTGGTCCTTCGCCACAGGCCTGAGCCGGGTCAGGACGATCTTGTGGTGGTGCTGGAGAAGACAGAACTCAAAGAGGGACGGGTAGGAAACGCCCTGTCCGTCAGGAGGAATAAGGGAGCCGAGAGCGCGGACGTGGCCCAATTGGCTGATTCAGCCGTGACCGCGCTCGGGTTGACAGGACCTGTAGACGTGGACGTGCGCCGCCTGCAGAACGGAAGTCCGGTGGTACTGGAGATCAATGCGAGGTTTGGCGCAAACAGTGCGTTCGCCCCAGAACTCCTGGAGAACGTCCTTCACCGACACGTCGCCGGTCGATTGACCGGAAGGCCTGCGTGACACCTCTTGATGCTGCCCTGGCGTTTGTCCAGGTTGGAGGCGTGCTGATTCTCAGTTTCGGCGTGGTCAAAATCGTCTACGTTCCACTGGCCTTGTATTTCAACCGGCTTTATCGTTCCAACTCTGCCAAGCATCGCTATTCCGTCATCACTGACCGGCCCCTGGTCTCTGTGATCGTGCCCGGCTATAACGAGGCCGTGGTGATCACCAGTTGCGTCGAGTCGATACTGGCCAGCCGCTATTTACGTCTGGAAGTGATTCTGGTGGACGACGGTTCCACTGATTCCACCGCCAGCATCATGGCCGGGCTTGCAGATCAATATGACCGGGTCCGATTTCTCTCCCAAACGAACGCAGGGAAGGGAGCTGCGCTCAATTATGGAATAGCCAAGGCCAATGGCGACATCCTGATGTTTGTGGACGCCGACGGTATTTTTGCACCAGACACCTTGATGCGCATGCTTGAGGGTTTTGATCACACAAAGGTGGGAGCGGTATGCGGCGACGACCGGCCGGTTAACCTGAATCGCGTTCAAACGATGATGCTTGCCGTCCTGAGCCACGTCGGGACAGGCCTGGTCCGCAGGGCCTTGTCCTTGTTGCATTGCCTGCCAATCGTCTCCGGGAATATAGGTGCCTTCCGCCGTGACGTGGTCCAGCTGGTAGGCGGTTTTCACGAGGACACGCTCGGCGAGGATCTTGAGCTTACTTGGCGTGTCTATAAGGCCGGCTACCGGGTGAGGTTCCAGCCCTCAGCCCTGGTTTATGCCGAGTCGCCATCAACGATGGGCGGATTGTGGCGGCAGCGCGTTCGGTGGTCGCGGGGCCTGCTGCAGACGCTTCGGATGCATATCGGGATGCTTGGGCGGCGGCGTTATGGGCTGTTTGGCATGTTCCTTTTGTTCAACGCCATCACCATGGTGGTGATCCCTATGCTGCAACTTGCCATTTTGGCGGTGCTGCCGTTCCTGTACCTTGCTGGGTCGGGTCCCGTACCCGCTGAAGTCCTCGCCATCCTTGGTTGGTTGGGACTGTTTGTGTCCCTGGCTCTGATTGTCTTCTCCATTGGCCTCAACCGTTCATGGAAGGATCTTCGCTTTCTATGGACGCTGCCCCTGTGGCCCCTGTATTCGGTATTCGTTGGCCTGGCTTTAGCGAGTGCAATCATCAAGGAGATCCGCGGCAGCCCTGCCGTCTGGAACAAGTTGCAACGGACGGGCGTCATTTCCGTAACTGCCACAGAGACCGGCCCCCGCTACGAGGCAGGGGTATGAAGGCTTTTGGATCCAGGCTGCTGGTTGCCAGGCTAAGTGCTGCCCTGGTGAGCTCGGTTCTCCTTGGCGTTGCATTGACGGGTATCGCTGCGTGCGCAGAAGAAGCGGAGCTTCGTCCTATGGACCGCATGGTGAATCTTGGCTTTGAGGACGTCGTCAACGAGGACCGGTCACACCTTGTGGACTTGGCCGAACGAGTGGAAGCTGTGGACGCCACCGCCGTATCGATCTCCGTGGGGCGCACAGATTGGACGGCCTTTCCCTTGTCCGGCCAACCCGAGGCGACCTCTTATGAGGTTTCCCGCACTGGCCGGGACTTCGTGGGGGAGGCGATCTCAGCATTGGCAAAAAACGGCAAGGAACGTGATGTGATCCTCACGATCGATGTCCTGTTGGATCGTGCGCTGAGTGAGGACCCCTCCCTGGCAGGACGAAATATCGCTGGCGAGCCATCCAAGTCCTTCGCCAGTGTGTCGTCCCTGCGGCACGGCAAAGCCGGCGCCCGCTTGGCTTCCATGGCTGCCGCCGTTGCGAAGAAGTACCGGCCCACAGCCGTGAATCTCACGGAATTGATGTTCGATGATTTCACCTTTGGCAGTGAAGACTTCGATGACTTCAAAGCCACCACCGGAGAAAATGACTGGCCCAGAAACCACGAAGGCGGCATCGACCAGTCGGATGCCCGGATCAGCACGTGGCGGAGCGAAGCCATGGCTGACATCGTGCGCAGGGTGGGAGCCGCCGTCGAACCCTACAGTGTCCGGCTGGAGATGGACGTGCGCTCGCCGCGGGAGTCACCATCGGCGGACCGCGCCGATAGCGGCCACGACTACGACCTCTTGCTCAAGCAGCTCCACCGGCTCCACGTTTGGGAGTACGTAGGACTCAATGCCGAGCGCTCGCCGCAGACGAAGGACCTCGCAGAAGCCCTGACCCACCGCGCGGGCTCCCGCATGTCATTGTCTATCGGGCTCTGGTCCGATGACGGCACGATCTCCCCGGAAAGGTTCGAAACGGCCTTGCATGAGGCTGTTCGGGGCGGGGCCACATCCGTGTCTGTCACACCCGCAAGCCTCATGACCGCCGGGCATTGGGAGGTGTTGCGGAACGCCTGGGCCCGGTAATTACGGGCTGTCCGGTGCCCATCCCAAGGCGTACCCTGAGCGCATGGGCATGGAATCCGTGATGGCGGCAGTAGTAAGCCTTGCACTGATTGTGGGGTCGGTTTGGGCTGGCACACGGCTGGTGCAGAAGGGTGTTTCCGCGAAGGGGGCAACGGGCACACTCGCGAGTGTCCTCTCCATGATCGAGCCGGCCACAGGTGCGCCGACCAAAATGGAGGCCGCGGCAGCCCGCGAGGAAATGCGGCAGCGAAGGCACGAGAAATTGGTAGCCGGCCCGGGCACCGCAGAGGCCGGGCTGTTCGCCGGGAAGGTGGTCCTGCCGCCGTCGACGAGCAAAGCCGCCAAGCAGCAATTCGGTGACGCCAAAATCTGAGACGTATTCCCGCACTAGAGTCCTGTGCGGGTAAGATCCCGTAGGAAACATTAGTAACCCGGCTCACAGTATCCAGCGCAGTGTACGAGCCAAACCAGATCCCGAAGGTAAGTATCTATGGTTCACACTGCCCATCAAGACACCGATCTCGCAGCAGAACTGCGGGCCGATGTGCGCCGCGTTTCCACCCTGTTGGGTGAGTCCCTTGTGCGACAACACGGCCCGGAATTGCTGCAGCTCGTGGAGCAGGTCCGCCTGCTGACCAAGGAATCCAAAGAAGCCGCACGGGGCGGAGCCGACGCCACCGGTCCATGGAGCGCGCACGACGTCGTTGCCCAGGTGCGCGAGTTGCTCGCCTCCCTGCCTCTGGACCAGGCGACGGATCTGGTTCGAGCTTTCGCGTTCTATTTCCACCTCAGCAATGCGGCCGAGCAGGTCCACCGCGTCCGCGGGCTTCGGACCCGGCAGGAGAAGGACGGCTGGCTTGCGAAGGCCGTTACGGAAATTGCCGGCCAGGCTGGGCCGCAGGTCCTTCAGGACGTGGTGAACGAGCTTGATGTTCGGCCCATCTTCACGGCGCACCCCACAGAGGCCTCGCGACGCTCAGTGCTGGACAAGGTCCGCAAACTCTCCGACGTATTGGCCCAGCCCACTGAAGAGGGAACGTCTGCCCGGCGCCGGCAGGATCGCCAGCTCTCGGAAATCATCGACCAAATGTGGCAGACCGATGAGCTTCGCCAGGTCCGGCCAACGCCCGTGGATGAAGCGCGCAACGCGATCTACTACCTGAACAGCATCCTCACCGATGCCATGCCGGAGATGCTGACAGACCTTTCCGAGCTTCTTTCCGAGCACGGCGTGGTCTTGCCCGCTGCCAGTGCGCCGTTGCGTTTCGGTTCCTGGATCGGTGGCGACCGCGATGGAAACCCCAACGTTACCGCGGCAGTTACGCGCGAAATCCTGCAGTTGCAGAACCAGAACGCGGTTCGGATCAGTATCGCGTTGATCGACGAGCTGATCTCGGTCCTGTCCAACTCCACGGCTTTGTTCGGGGCTGACCAGGAGCTGCTGGATTCGATCGACGTGGACCTCAAGAACTTGCCCGGTCTGGACAAGCGCATCCTGGAGCTCAATGCCCAGGAGCCTTATCGCCTCAAGCTCACGTGTATCAAAGCCAAGCTCATCAATACGGGCCGCCGCGTTTCCGCCTCGACCTATCATGAGCCCGGCCGGGACTACGCCACCACAAGTGAGCTGTTGGCCGAGTTCGGCCTGCTCGAAACGTCGCTCCGGAACCACGCCGCTGGCCTTGTTGCCGACGGCGCCTTGGCGCGTGTCCGCCGTGCGATCGCAGCCTTCGGCCTTCACTTGGCAACCCTGGACATCCGTGAACATGCCGATTACCACCACGACGCCGTCGGACAGCTTGTGGACCGTCTTGGTACCGAGAAGCCGTACGCCTCCTTGACCCGCGAGGAACGTTTCGAATTCCTTGGTGCCGAGCTGGCTTCACGTCGCCCGCTCTCCGGCCACCCGATCAAGCTCGAAGGCACTGCGGACGGCACTTACGACGTCTTCCGGAGCATCCGCCAGGCCCTGCATACTTACGGTCCGGACGTTGTGGAAACATACATCATTTCCATGACCCGGGGCGCTGATGACGTCCTGGCCGCCGCTGTGCTGGCACGCGAGGCCGGTTTGATTGACCTCTTCGGGGCAAAGCCACACGCCAAGATCGGCTTTGCTCCGCTGCTGGAAACCGTCGAGGAGCTCCGCGCATCCGCTGAGATTGTGGATCAGTTGCTCTCTGATCCGTCCTACCGTGAACTGGTCCGTCTCCGCGGCGACGTCCAGGAAATCATGCTCGGGTACTCCGATTCCAACAAGGAATCCGGAGTCATGACCAGCCAGTGGGAGATCCACAAGACCCAGCGCAAGCTGCGCGATGTCGCTGCCAAGCACGGCGTGAGGGTCCGCTTGTTCCATGGCCGTGGTGGTTCCGTAGGCCGTGGCGGTGGTCCGACGTACGACGCCATCATGGCCCAGCCCAATGGTGTCCTCGAGGGCGAAATTAAGTTCACCGAGCAGGGCGAGGTCATCTCGGACAAGTACTCGCTTCCAGAGCTTGCCCGCGAGAACCTTGAGCTGTCATTGGCAGCCGTCATGCAGGGCTCTGCCTTGCACCGGACTCCGCGTACCTCCGAAGACGAGCGCGAGCGCTACGCGAACGTCATGGAAACCATTTCCGATGCTGCCTTTGCACGCTACCGGGCATTGATCGACGACGCCGATCTTCCGGCCTACTTCCTGGCGTCCACGCCCGTGGAGCAGCTGGGTTCATTGAACATCGGATCACGTCCCTCCAAGCGTCCCGATTCCGGGGCTGGCTTGGGCGGCCTTCGCGCCATCCCGTGGGTGTTCGGTTGGACGCAGTCGCGCCAGATCGTTCCTGGCTGGTTTGGTGTGGGCTCCGGTCTGAAGGCGGCACGGGAAGCCGGTGACGCTGACCAACTCATGGAAATGATGGACCGCTGGCACTTCTTCCGTTCGGTGATTTCCAACGTCGAAATGACGCTGGCCAAGACCGACATGGAGATCGCGGGACACTACGTTTCTTCCTTGGTTCCTGAGGAACTGCACCGCTTGTTCCACATGATCCGGGACGAGTACGAGCTCACGGTTGCTGAAATCGAGCGGCTGACCGGGGAGCTTGAACTCCTTGACGCCCAGCCCACCCTGAAGCGATCGCTGGAAATCCGTGATCAGTATCTGGACCCGATCAGTTACCTGCAGGTGGAACTTCTACGCCGTGTGCGCGAGGAATCGGTGTCCGGCGCAGAGATTGATGAGCGGCTTCAGCGCGCCATGCTGATCACCGTCAACGGTGTGGCGGCTGGCCTGCGCAACACAGGCTAGGCGCTCTCTCACATCCCGCCGGTTTTTCCGGAACGCTCTCTCACCCCACGAACCGTCATTGGGGTGCGGGAGCGTTCCGGCTTAAAGCACCTGCGCTGAGCGTTAGGGTTGTTGGATGCCGTCGTTCCAGACCAAGTTGAAGATCACTGGCCTCAAGCCTGGCAACCCTCCCGAATCGGTCATGGCGGCCGCGATAGAAGCTTTGGAAACCCGCCATCATGTCGAATCGAACCAGCTCGATATCGTCGGAGGCGTCCCGCAGCTCAGCCTGCGCTTCACGGTGAACGACCGCGACTACTCCGGTGAGAACGACGAAGCCCGGACGTCGGCCGCCATGATGCGCGACGCCGTCGAACGCGTTGCGCTGACCGGGAGCCTCTACGTGTTGCGCCGCAGCCGCGGACGCTGGTCGCCGATCTAGGCTTACGTTACTCCGGCTGGGGCACGTCACCGTCGAAGGGTTCATCCACCGGGGAGCGGCTCCCGCGCCGCCGTGTGACGATCAATCCGACCACCACACCGATGACCAAGCCGACGCCCACGCCAATCAGTGAGCTGGCCCAGAACGGCAGTTTGGTTGCGGAGCCCGTGAAGTAGCCCAGTCCGACTTGCCACACGGCCCACAGAACGGCGCCCAATCCGGCGCAGAGGCTGAAACCGCGGACGGAGACGTTGGCGATTCCAGCTGCGGACGAGGTTGCGAGCCTGCCGCCTGGGACGAACCGCGCGCCGATGATAGCCCCATAAGTGGAGGATCGGCCTGCCTTGGCGATGGCCTCGTGGATTCCACGGTGGACTTTCCTGCCCCATGCCCAGCGATCCAGTACATGGCTCACCCGCCGCTTAAACAGTAAGTACACTGCCATGTCCCCGAGCCAGGACGCGAAGGCTGCGAGCAGCAGGATGAGCCAGAAATTGGCGTGGCCATCGGCGGCCAGTGCTCCGCCGGTGATCACCACCATTTCGGACGGGATCGGTGGGAAGATGGCATCGCCCAGCACCATGGGAACGATCCACAAGTAAATTGCGGATCCCCACGTCTCGGGGGCGATGAAGTCCATTGGCACAAGGTACCGCACTTGCCGCTCGGGCCGCTCGGCGGGAGACTGGCGCAATGCAGATCGAAATCATGCACGGGGACATCACCACGCGCGACGTCGATGCGATCGTTAACGCCGCCAACTCTTCACTGCTCGGTGGAGGGGGAGTGGACGGCGCTATACATCGGGCCGCCGGGCCGGAACTGCTTGAGGCCTGTCGCGAGGTTCGTCGCAGCAAACTGCCGGACGGCCTGGCTGTTGGCGCCGCCGTTGTGACCCCCGGATTCAGGCTCCCGGCGCGCTGGGTGATTCACACCGTGGGTCCCAACCGGCACGCTGGCCAAACCGATCCCGCACTGCTCGCCTCTTGCTTCCGGGAAAGCCTGAATGCGGCTGTGGAGGTGGGTGCACGTTCCGTCGCTTTTCCCGCAATCAGCGCCGGAATCTATGGTTGGGCCGCCCGGAAGGTCGCGGAAGTAGCGTTCGACGCCGTGGGCTCGTTCTCATCTGAGTCTTCAGATGGTGCCGCGACTGCCAGCGGACTTGAGTTGGTGGAGTTCGTCCTGTTTTCGGAGGACACGACGGCGGTCTTCCGGTCTGTGTTTGAGTCCTGAGGGGCGCCGGGCTGCTCCCGGTCAGGCGGGTTCGGGTCTGACGTCACCAGCAGGGTGAACGGCGGCTTTGTGGCTAAGGAACCTGCCCGCTTTGAAGTACCAGTATGGCCAGGCTGCCCACGATGACGCTCCGGCGACGAAACCCACTCCCATCACTGCCCAGCGGAGCCACTCGGGCCCGGGAATGAGGAAGCCGAGGCCGGCAACGGGAAGCCCGATCAGAAGTGCTCCGCCGATGAATCGGCCAAGCTTCGCGAGCCCCTTCGGATAGTCCTCAACGTGGAGAAGCTTGTTGTGCGCCACGAGGAACCAGAGGCCTTGGATCACAATGGCGGCCACGGAAATTGCTGTTGATGACTCGAAGCCCATGATCTTGAGTACCAGCAGCGCGGAACTTGTGGCTCCAGCCGCGCAGGCGGCCACCGTTACCCATTTCAGCGGCTCGGTCCATGGTGCCTGGGGAAGGCGTTTATGGACTTGGAGGATTACAGGGATGACGAGCACGTTGAACACGGCGCCTGTGGCGTCGTTGATAGCACCGAAAACAAACGGGCCGCCTTTGGGGACTTCCACGGCGTACATGGCCCCGAGCGTCAGGACGCCGGCAACGCCCACTGCCGCAGCAGAGTAGGCGAAGGCCGAAGCTGTCCTGTCGCCCGGCATCTCAGTGAATTGCTTCATGGGAACTCCCGGATTCTGACCAGCAAACCCATGGTAGTCCTGTGCTGTAGCGGAAGGAACGGGCTCCGCGAAAGGGTCAGCCGTGGGCTTCGCTGAGCTCCAGTTGGCTACGGTATTCCACGCGCTCCTTGGTGATGGGATCCACGAAGGTGATGCCGCGGGCCAACAATTGAAGCGGCTTGCTGTAGTCGTCCGGGGCCTTGTCCAGGAGGTCCGGATAGAAGGCGTCGTTGACGATGCCCAGACCCAGCGATGCCATGTGGACCCGGAGTTGGTGTGTCTTTCCCGTGTGCGGCTCCAGCCGGTACAGCGCGCGCTGGTGAGTCCCGGCGTCGAACGTCCTGACTCTTTCGATGCGCGTTTCCGCATTCGGTTCGCCATCAATAACTTCAGCGAGCAGATAGCTGCGGGACTTGGTCATGCGGTTGCGGACCACCACGGGGAAATCGACGGCGGGACGGCCGTCAGCGGGCGCCGCGGCGGACACACACTCGTATTCCTTCTGGACCTGCCGCTTCTCGAAGAGAACCTGGTACCGGCCGCGGGTCTCTGGGTTGGTTGACAGCAGCAAAATGCCGGCGGTCATGCGGTCGAGGCGGTGCATGGGAATGAGGTCCGGCAGATTCAGCAGGTTCCGCAGGCGGACCAAGGCGGACTCTTGGATGTACGTGCCGCCGGGCGTTGTGGGCAGGAAATGCGGCTTGTCCACCACGAGGATGTGTTCGTCCTGATGCAGAATGTTGATTTCCACGGGCAGGCGGGTCTCCGGAGGGAGTGTCCGGTAGTACCAAATGAAGGTGTGGTCCTCGAGTTTGGTGCCCCTGTTCAAGCGCACGCCGCCTTCGCCCACGATCTCGCCGGCGTCGAAGCGGTCCTCGATGCCCTGGGGATCAATGTGTCCCCAGCGATGCATCATGTAGTCCATCGCAGTGTCCCACGGCCCCTCGTCCGGGAGGCGCAGGCGGGTCGCGTTAACGCCGTCGCGCACGGGAAGGGGGGATTGCATCACCGGACAATTCTACTGTGGCTCGCGTTGTGGGGCCTGCTCTGCGCGCTCTGGGCCGGGAGGAGCACGCAAACCGGGCCCCGCAACGCACGTTCAAACCGACGATAAAAAAGTTCTTGACAATAAAAATTGTCGGTTGGCATACTTGAAGCATGTTGGACATCGAAGTGATTGAGGATGCAGCGGCGGCGGAGGCCTCGTTGGATCCGATCCGAACGCGCATACTTCAGGAGCTCGCTGAGCCGGCGTCGGCCACTCAACTGGCCGCCAAGGTGGGGCTTCCCCGGCAAAAGGTCAACTATCACCTCAAAGCCCTCGAGCGGCATGGCTTGGTGGAGCTTGTGGAAGAACGCCGGAAAGGCAACGTCACCGAGCGCGTTCTCCAGGCGACGGCGGCCTCGTACCTGATCTCGCCCGTCGCGTTGGCTTCTGTGGCCCCGGATCCGCAGCGTTTTGCCGATAGCTTCTCCGCTTTCTGGCTCCTGGCCCTCGCCTCCCGCACGGTCCAGGAAATGGGCAAGCTCATTTCGGGTGCGGCCGCCGCCAAGAAAAAGCTCGCGAGCTTCGCGATCGACGGCGAAATTACCTTCCGCTCAGCTGCGGAACGTGCCGCTTTCGCCGAAGAACTCGGCGTAGCGGTCACGCGGCTCGTCGATAAGTACCACGACGGCGGTGCTGCCGCAGTGGCGGGCGGTGCACGAAAGCACCGGCTCGTCGTGGTACTTCATCCCACACTCAAGACGCCGTCAACGGAAAAAACAGCAGAAAAGGAACAAGGCAATGACTGACAACCGGAAATTCGAGATCGTAGCGGACACCGAACTGCCGGGCACTCCCGAGCGGGTGTGGCAGGCGGTCACCAAGGACACGGCGGCCTGGATGTTCCCCACGGATCAGTGGCCCGATGTGAAAACCGTCGAGGAATACCCCAACCATCTTGTGTCGCGGATGGACGGCCCCAACGGTTGGTTCAACCAGTTGGAGCACGTCCTGGAGCCCGTTGAGGGTGGCCGGGCAAAGCTCCACTACGTCCACAGTGGCATCTTTGCCGACAACTGGGACGAACAGTACGACGGCGCCAGCAAGCACACGGAGTTCTACCTCCACACCCTGGGTCAGTACCTGCAGTATTTTGATGGGCATCCCGTGGTCTTCACGGATATCCAGGCGCCCGCTTCGTCGCAGACTGCGGACGGTTTTGTGCAGCTGAAAAAGGCTTTGGGCGTGGACGGCGTGGCAGCCGGTACGCCATTTGAGGTGGACGTCGACGGCGTGGGCAGGCTGAGTGGCGAGGTGGACTTCTCCAACGAGAACTTCCTGGGCCTGCGCACCGACGGTACTCTGTACCGCTTCTTCGGCAGGAACGCTTTTGGTGCGCCGGTGGGCATGACCGTGCATGAATTCGGTGGCTCGGGGGACTCCGAGCTGACGGCGAAGGCGTGGGGTGCGTTCCTGGAGAAGGTGTACGCGTAGGGGTTGCCTCCCGGGGCCCCAAGTGAGTAGCAGTAGATGCCGTTTTGAACGTTCAGAACGGCATCAACTGCTACCTACTTTTGTGCTTAGGGGGTCCAGGCGCGGGCGACTGCTTCGAGAGAGGCTTCATAGATTCCGGCCCAGTCCGTTTCGGGTTCATGCATCCGTGCCAGCTCCAGGCTGACGAGCCCGTGGACCTGACCCCAGATGGCCATTGCGATGACGGAGGGATCATCCGAACGGATCCTCCCAGCCCCTTGGGCGGCGACTACCGCCTCTACCAAGGGGAGCATCGAGGCTGAGGCGACTTCCGGCGTCGGGCTGCAGTCCACATACGCGGCCAGCGCGCCGCTGAACATGAGCCGGTAAAGGGCTGGATGCTCCAAGGCCCACACGCGGTACGCTCGGCCCAGGCCCCGGAGTCCGTCTTTGGCCGCGTCCTGCTGAGACTCCCCAAAGGAACGAAAGCCGTCGTCGACGGCGGCCGTCAAGAGTTGCGCTTTCCCGCCGAAGAGCGAGTAGATCGCCGAGGTGGAGGTGTCTGCGGCTGCGGCAACATCGCGGAGAGTCACACGCGCGGGGCCTTCACGGTCCACGAGCTCTGCGGTTACTTCCAGGAGCCGTTGCTGTACGAGCTGATCATGAACGATGGGTCTTGCCATGTCTCCAAGTGTTTCATAACATTGTTTTATAACAACGTTATGAAACCCGGAAACCCAGAATTCCCGGTTCCCCACCAAAGGAGCGACATGGCACAGGAGATCTTTCCCGGACGTTTTACGGCGGACATCGGGCGCGACACAATGACCGTCTTCCTCATCGGGATGCGGGCCAACCGATGGTGGAAGATGGGCAAGGTGGCGCGGGTAGCCTCGGCCATGCCCACGATGATGAGGCATCTTGCCGCCAATCCCGAGGCCGGGTTGCTCGGGAGTGAGCAATGGTTCGGGCGCACCACCATCCTGCTCAGCTATTGGGAAAGCCCGGAGCATCTGAGGCGCTTTGCAGCGGACCGTGAATCCCCACATCTGGGTCCATGGCGGAAGTTCATGAAGGAAATTTCCGGCAGTGGCGATATCGGGGTGTGGCACGAGACGTACCAGGTACCGGCGTCGGGCATTGAAGTGGTGTACAACGGGATGCCGCTTTTTGGCTTGGCGAAGGCCACCTCCCATGTACCCGTAGGCCCCGGAAGCAACACGGCGAAACAGCGCATGGGTTCAGCCGCCCGCGGCTCTTAGGCGTCTTAGGCGACTGCGACGGCGGGTGGCCGCCCGGCCTTGAGGGTCCGGCGGAGTTGGGGAGAAGCGTCGAGCTTGTCCTGGGCGGCTCGTAAGGCGCCCACGGCGAATTCGAGCTGCGCTGGTGGCAACGTATAGGGGACGCGCAGGTAATGCTCGAAAGCGCCACCCACTCCGAACCGCGGTCCGGCTGCCAAGCGAAGCCCGAAATCCGGTGCCAGCACAGTAAGGGCAGTGCTGCAGGCAGTGGGCAATCGGCACCATACCGTGAGCCCGCCGCGAGGCCGTTCCACTTCCCATTCCGGCAAGTATTCAGCAAGCAACGTCAGCAGGGATTCCCGATTGTTCCGCAGCTCGTGCAGGCGGGCATCCAGCGGTTCCGCGAATGACCTGACCAGTCGCGCGGCGGCCAGCTGCTCAACCACGGGTCCACCAAGGTCCATGGTGGTCCGTGTCGCCACGAATCGGGTGATCATCGCTTCGTCCGCCCTGATCCAGCCCGTCCTGAGCCCGGCCCAATGCGACTTGCTGAGCGAGCCGATCGAAACCACGCTGGGACTGAAGGCTGACATCGGCGAGGTCCGGACGGCGTCGAGGTTCAACCCGCGCAATGTCTCGTCCACCACCAGCACAGTCCCGGATACGGCGGCGGCCCGTGCTAACCGACGGCGCTGCAGATCGGACATGATGCGCCCGGTGGGGTTGTGGAAGTCGGGGACAAGGTAGGCCATCGCGGGGCGCTGCTGGTTCATTGCGGACACCATCGCATCAACGTCCCAGGCGGGGGAAGTGTGCGGCGGCAACGCCACAGGCAGCACTTTGCAGCCAGCCGCCCGGATGGCGTCCAGGGCATTTGGATATGTGGGGTGTTCCACCAGAACCCTGTCCTGCTTTCCCACGAGGGTTTGGAGAATTACGTTGAGGGCGTGCTGCGCGCCGGACGTCACCAGGATCTGACCCGCGGTAGTGGGCACTCCTTCCGCGGCATACTTCTCCGCAATTGCCTGCCGCAGGGCCGGCACTCCAAGGGCGTCGTACCCGAAGCCGGGGAGCAGTGCAGGCAATTCAGTAAGGGCATCGGCGAACGCCCGGTGGACAACTTCGCCGGCGGCCGGAAGCGATGCGTAGGCCAGGTCCAGGAGTCCTTCGGGCGCAGCAAGGCCCGGAACGCTCACAGGTGCGTCGCGGTGGGGGATGCTTGTCCGGCCGCGGCTGCCTTGGCCCGCGGTGAGGAAACCTTGCTCGCGAAGGCTCGCGTAGGCCGCAGTGACAGTGGTGCGGCTCAGGCCGAGCGTCTGCGCCAGCGCACGCTCACTGGGTAGTGCGACGTCCAGCGGAATGCGCCCATCCATCACCAGCAAACGCACGACGTCGGCCAGCTCGCGGTAGGCGGGCAGGGCGCCGTTGCTCCAAGAGCCAAGGAGGCGGACGAGTGCGGTGGGATTCAGCGAGCCGGGCATAAGACCAGTATTGCAAACTGGCTATGGAATACAAGGCCAGTTTTCGACGACCATGGTTTCATGATGACCCGAAGAATCACACAACTCCTGATCGGCCTCGCGATGTACGGCATCTCGCTGGCCATGTTCATCCGCGCCGGTCTTGGCCTTGACCCTTGGGACGTCTTCCACCAGGGCGTTTCGGAAAAGACCGGCTTCAGCATCGGGGTTGTGGTGATCGCGGTCAGCTTCCTTGTCCTCCTCCTCTGGATCCCGCTGCGGCAAATGCCCGGATTCGGAACCTTGGCAAACGCAATCCTTGTGGGAGTCTTTGCTGATCTGGGCTTATGGCTCATCCCGGAGTTCTCACACCTGGGAGGACAAATTGCGATGCTGGCCGGCGCGGTGATCCTCAATGGGATCGCGTCCGCCTGCTACATCGGAGCACGCCTCGGCCCGGGAGCACGTGACGGACTGATGACGGGATTGGTTCGCCGGACAGGGTGGTCTGTCCGCCTCGTCCGGACGGGAATTGAAGTAGTGGTCCTGGCCGTGGGCTTCTTGCTGGGTGGATCCGTTGGTGTCGGCACGGTGGTTTACGCCTTGGCAATCGGTCCGATCGTGCAGGTTCTCCTGCCGAAGTTCATGGTCCCGGAACCTGCCAAGGCTCCGGCCGCGGCGGAAGCTACGGAAGCCGTGGAGGCCGCGCCGGCTGCTTGACGGCCAGTAAGTAAGTGCCGGGTTTCGAGTCCTATGGAAGTGGTTGGCATCTGGGACAGAAGTAGATGTCCCGCTCCTCGGTTCCATCCGGCGCTGCGAGGACGTCGCGACGAATGGGTGTCCCGCAGCGCCTGCATGGCTGACGGGCCCTGCCGTAAACCCAGTAGCCGGGCCTCATCGCCCGGGGACCCAAGGTGGTCCGCAGGCCTGGACCCAGATTCTCGCCCAGGAGTCTCTTGGCATCGTTGACGGTCCTGGCGAGGTCCGGCACTGAGCCCACAGGCAACGCGGGGTGGATTCCGGAAAGGAAGCACGCTTCGCAGCGGTAGATATTGCCGATCCCGGCCAGCTTCCGCTGATCGAGCAGGGCGTAGCCGATGGGGACGTCAGGTTCAGCTTGGAGCCTGCGGAGGGCTTCTTCTTCATCCCAGTCAGGTCCGAGCAGGTCAGGCCCCAGGTGCCCGACGATCCGATCTTCCTCGCCGGTTGGCACCACCTCGAGAATGCCCAGCGAAAACCCGACCGCGTCAACGGAAGCCGTTCGCAACACGCAACGTGCAGTGTGCCCCGGTTTGGTCCAGCGACCTCCGGGCGGGTAGATCATCCAACTGCCTTCCATCTTGAGATGGGAGTGGACGGTCAGCTCACGGGGTTTCCTGCTCGCGCCGGGTTCCTCGTCCTCAGGCCCCACCAAACGCATGAGCAGGTGTTTGCCCCGGGGAATCACCTCGGTCATGGTCCAACCCGCAAGGTTCAAGGTGGCGAAACGCGGCACCCGGAAGTCTGAAGCTGTAATGACCTGCCCGGCCAAGGCCGCGTTGAGGCGCGAGGCTGCCCGCCAAACGGAATCTCCCTCAGGCACGGATCCGCAGCCCCTTCGGGGTTGAGTAGGCTCCGGCAGCCGCAAGCGCGGCAGCAATCGGCGTATCCAGGAGGTCGTGACCGTTGACCTTTTCCATGAAAAGCTTGTCTACCGCTCCGCGTCGCACCACGTCCACCAAAGCTTCGGCAGCGACCGCCATGACGGCGTCGTCCTGGCTGAAGGTGAGCAGAGTCTTACCGCCGCGCTCAACATAAAGGACCAGCGCGCCGTCGACCATCACCACCAGCGCGCCGGCCTTCCGTCCGGGGCGGTGTCCGGAACCGGCGTCGACGGACAACGCAGGCCAAGGCAATGCGGCGCCGTAAGGATTGGCCGGGTCCGTAGCTGCAAGTGCCAATGCCGAGGGTTCTGCCTTGGTGATGCGGGCATCTTCTGTGAAGGAACGGAGCCTGTCCACCGTTGCGGGGACTGCGAATTGGGCGGCTCCCAGATGCTCGATGAAGTAGCCACGGCGGCAACGCCCTGCTTCCTCGAGTCGGGCCAGGACTTTGTACATGAGCCCGAAACCGCCGATGATGTTCTCTGCCATGACCGAGCCCCGCGTGACCACGCCATACCGATCCAGCAGAAGCTCGGCGGTGCCGCGTGCATGGATGGTCGGGTCAAGTTCGGGCGAAGGCAGCGCGGACCAGCGTCCTACGGCTGATGGCGGGGCGGGAGCGGCGCCGGAGACAGAACCATAACGCCCACCCGTTAGCCCGGGGGATCCCAGAAGGCCCGTACCGTGGGGGCGGCCCAACCTGCTCATTCTCGGCGCACGGGCGCGAGGTGCCTTGGCGACCTGCCGGTGTGCTGTGCGCCCGCCGGCGATCATGGCGCGCACCGGAGCAAAGGTGTCGCCCGTGACGCGGCCGGCCCACACCAGATCCCAGAGTGCCGAGACCACGGCGTCATCGCTCAACACAGAGTCCATTCCGCCCGCCACCTCGGTGAGTTGGCGGAAGAAGTAGCCGCCTCCTGCACCCAAGTAGTCCAGGAGCCGTTGTTGGGCGTCGCCGGGTTCGAAGTCCGGAGCGGGATTGAGCGTTAGCTCGGCCGAGTCAGCCACGTGGAGGCTGATCCAGCCGTCGTTTCCAGGCAAGGCCCCAGCCCCGGACCACAGCAACTCACCGGCCGCCATGAGTTCGTCCAACATGGCTGGTTTGTAGTCCGCCACGCGGCTCGAGAGCACCAATGGCTCCCATGCGGAAGCGGGGATGGGAACGCCTGAGAGTTGATCGACCGCCGTGATGATGCCGTCGAGTCCGCGCAATGCCTGGCTCCGGGATTTCCCCGGTGCGGTCACGTTCTGCCATGCCGGCAGGAACCGCCCATATGCGGCGGTGTCCACGGGCTCAACCTCTGCGCGCAAAGCAGCCAGGGAACGACGCCGGAGCTTCCGCAGGACCTCCGCGTCACACCATTCGCTGGACGGCGGTGCATCTGCGGACATGAGCTCCGGATTTGCCGCTTCCACGGTGCTGCTCTCCGTCGCAACAGCATGTGGACGGAACTCACCCTCCACAACACGGCCATCGGCAGCGAGCCGCTTCAGCGCAGTATTGACGACGGCGACGCCAAGTCCCAGCCTGGATGCAGCCTCGGCCGCCGTGAACGGTCCGTGGGTGCGCGCATACCGTGAAACGAGGTCGCCCAGGGGATCGTGGACAGGCTCAATGAAGGCAAGCGGCACGCCCATGGGGAGGGGAACACCAATGGCGTCGCGTAGCCGGGCAGCATCTTCCACTGCCGCGAAACGCTCGACGCCGCCGATGGTTACCTTGAGCGCGCGGTTGGCTTTCTGGAGCGCGGCAAGGTGTGAACCGGCGTCCGACCCTTCTTCAAGACGCTCTGCCACTTCCTCAACGCTGAGTGGACCAAGGAGCCGGAGGAGGTCAGCGACGCCTTCCATCCCGCGCACGCGACGGTCCGGCACCAGACGCTGCAGCTCGCGTTCCGTGGCATCGATGACCGCGGCGTCAAGCAGCTCGCGCAGCTCCACCCTGCCCAAAAGCTCGTTGAGCAGCGTGGAATCCAGGGCGAGGGCTGCTGCCCGACGCTCCGCCAGGGGGGAATCGCCTTCGTAGAGGAACTGAGCCACATAGCCGAAGAGCAGGGACTTCGCGAAAGGTGACGGCTGCTGGGTGGTGGTCTCTACAATGCGCAGTTCGCGGCGCTCGACGGATGCGGCGATGTCCTTGAGGGCGGGCAGATCGTAGACATCCTGCAAGCATTCGCGGACGGTTTCGAGCACGATAGGGAAGGACGGGTACTTCCGGGCGACGTCCAGTAATTGGGCTGAGCGTTGACGTTGCTGCCACAGGGGTTGGCGCTTGGCTGGGTTTTGGCGTGGCAGCAGCAGGGCGCGGGCCGCGCACTCACGGAACCGGGAGGCGAACAACGCACTCCCGCCCACCTCGGCGGTGACGATCTGTTCGAGTTCTTCGGGATCGAACAGGAACAGCTCAGCACCGGGTGGCTCGTCCTCCATCATGGGGACACGAAGAACGATGCCGTCATCGGCGGCCATGGCTGAACCATCCAAGCCGTAGCGCTGCTGAAGGCGTTGCCCAACGGCCAAAGCCCACGGCGCGTGAACAGGCATGCCGAAGGGGCTGTGGAGAACAACACGCCAGTCCCCGAGCTCGTCATGGAAACGTTCCACAACCAATGTTCGATCGCTGGGAACGATGTTTGTGGCTTGCTTCTGTTCTTCCAAATACTGCAGCAGGTTGCCGGCCGCAAAGGCGTCGAGCCCACTCGCTTGGCAGCGCTCCATGGCTGGCGCGGGGTCGGCCGCGGAGAGTTCGCGGATGAAGGCTCCCAGAGCGCGGCCGAGATCCACCGGACGGCCGAGCGAATCGCCCTTCCAGAAGGGGAGCTTTCCCGGCTGGCCGAAAGCAGGGGAGACCAAAACGCGGTCGTGGGTGATGTCTTCGATTTTCCAGCTGGTGGCTCCGAGGGCAAAGATATCGCCCACCCGCGATTCGTAAACCATTTCTTCGTCGAGTTCCCCGACGCGGCGTCCACCCTTCGCGGCACGGGCGGAGGCGCTGGGGCCTTCACCAGCGGCGTTGGCAGAGGATGTGGATCCTTCAACTTCCGTGCCGATGATGTACACGCCGAAGAGGCCTCTGTCCGGAATGGTGCCACCCGAGGTGACCGCAAGTCGCTGTGCCCCCGGCCTG
This sequence comes from Arthrobacter sp. 2762, assembly GCF_040548745.1. NCBI lineage: Bacteria > Bacillati > Actinomycetota > Actinomycetes > Micrococcales > Micrococcaceae > Arthrobacter > Arthrobacter sp. 2762. The sequence continues at coordinate 174,658 of NZ_JBEPSI010000001.1, read as the reverse complement.
CCCTCGATGGTGCCTGCATGGCGGTCCCAGATAATACGTGGCCGAAGTTCTGCAAATTCGTCGGACGGATAGCGTCCGGCAAGAAGATCCAGTGTGGCCTCAAATGCGGACCGGGGCAGGCTGGCAAACGGCGCGGATCGGCGGACAGTGCTGAACCATTCCTCGACGTCGATGCTTCCCAGGGCCGTGGCGGCGACGGTTTGCTGGGCCAGGATATCCAAGGGATTCGTGGGGATGCTGAGCCGCTCGATTTGGCCGCTTAGCATCCGTTCCACTGTGACGGTGGTGTGAAGGAGGTCAGCCCGGTGCTTGGGGAACAACACGCCCTCGGAGATCTCGCCCACTTGGTGGCCGGCACGCCCTACACGCTGCAGGCCGCTGGCTACCGAGGGCGGCGACTCTACCTGGATGACCAGGTCCACAGCTCCCATATCGATGCCAAGTTCCAGTGACGATGTGGCAACGACGCAGCGCAGCCTGCCTGACTTCAGGTCATCCTCGATCATGGCCCGCTGGTCCTTGGAGACCGAACCGTGGTGGGCGCGCGCCAAGACAGGATCTGCTCCACTCGTACTGCCGGCCTGGGCCATCATGTGCGCCGGCGTCGCGGTGGACACGGGAGCGCCCGCAGACTTGGTGGCCGGCCCGGTGCCCCAGCTTCCTGAATCCTCTGCGTTGTCGGGAGCGCCCCACTCACCGCCGGCCGCGGCCAGCATTTGCCGCTCGGCATGGATCTCGTTCAGTCTGGCGGTCAGCCGTTCGGCCAGGCGGCGTGAGTTGGCGAAGACGATTGTGGACTGCTTGGAAAGGACAAGATCGACAATCTGTTCCTCAACATGGGGCCAGATGGATGCTTGGGGCTGAAGCCCGGAAGCAGGGCCGGAGTCAAACGCGCCCGCAGCCCCTTGGAGGTCCGACATGTCCTCCACAGGCACGGTGACTGTGAGATTCCAGTTCTTCTTGGACGGCGGAGCCACAATTTCCACAGGGGCTTGGCCCGCCAGGAACTGGGCCACAAGCTCACGCGGCTGCACCGTAGCAGAGAGGCCAATCCGCTGGGCCGGCTTCGGTAGAAGCGCATCGAGCCTTTCCAGGGACACCGCAAGATGGGCGCCCCGCTTTGTTCCAGCGACAGCGTGCACTTCGTCGATGATGATGGTGTCGACTTCGCTGAGCGTTTCCCGGGCGCGGGACGTCAGCATCAAGAACAGGGACTCCGGCGTGGTGATCAGGATGTCCGGCGGGTTCGATAACAGCGAGCGACGATCTGCCGCCGTCGTATCTCCGGAACGGACGCCGACGGTCACCAGAGGTGCCGGAAGCCCCAATCGCTTGGCGGTTTGTGTTATTCCGATAAGCGGTGAGCGAAGGTTCCGCTCCACGTCCACGCCCAGTGCTTTGAGCGGCGATATATAAAGGACGCGGGTCTTTGTTTTGGGACGTTTCGCGCGGCCCTTCCCGTCGGGGACGGACTCCATTCCGGGCAACGTATCCGACGGCGTGGAATGCAACCTATCCAAGGCCCAAAGGAAGGCAGCAAGAGTCTTGCCGGAACCAGTGGGGGCCACCACCAGGGCATGGGAGCCCGAAGAGATAGCGTTCCACGCACCATCCTGGGCGGGAGTGGGCGCGGAAAAAGCGCCGAGGAACCATTCCCTGGTTGCCTGGCTGAAACGGCCTATGGCGCCGATGGACGCCTGCTGCTCCTGCATTCCTCCATCATGCCCCACGGCTCAGACAGAATAAGCCCGAGCCGTGGGCTGATGGTTAGACAGCCTGGAAGGCAGTGATGGTCAGGAGTTTGATGCCGGTGTTGCTGCAGGCATCGTGTTGCTCAGCGACGAACAGTGACGCTGTGTCGTTAGGCGGGTAGATGCGGTAACCCGCCGCCGGAACCTTGGTGCAATCGCCGTAGTTTCCGGCCTGGGTGTAGCGCAGTTCAGCCCACGCCGATTTGCCCGGGGCAAGCTCGATCTTGGTGACGGGGGTGGTGGTTTCGCGGGTAGCGGGCTCGCCGATAGGAGCGCCGTTGGCGTCGGCCGTCAGGGAAACGCCCGCGAAACCCTCCAGAGTGCAAGGCGTGGTTCCGGAGTTCGTCAGGATCAGTTTTTCGTAGATGCTTCCGGCAGCGCCGCCGCCAGTGGAATCAGTGGCGGCAGTCAGGGAACCGGCCTTGCATTGGCCTTCGGCGCTGGGCGCTGCGGAGGTGACAGTTCCGGACGGCGAAGGCGAGTTGCTCGCGCTGGGGGAGGCCGACGTCGGAGACGCCGAAGATGAGGTGGGCGGGGCACTGCTGCTTCCCGCCGGGCTCGGGCTTGGCCCGCAAGCGGCAAGGAGCAGCAGCGAGGCTGCCGCCGTCGTCGTCACAAGTCCGAATTTGATGCGCTGAGTCCACATGGGCACCAGCCTTGCGTCGGGTGTGACGGGAGTCAATTGAGCCACGGCAAGGAAAGGGGATTGGCGTCCGGATCGTGATCTTTCCGGACGCCAACCCGCTAAAGGTTCACCCTGTTACTTGGCGTCGACCTTGGCTGCCGCTGTCTTTGCTGACCGGCCGCGGAAGAATGCGGCGCCGCCCAGGCCCAAACCAGCGATACCGGCAATAAGGCCCGCCCAGCTGCGCGCCTGTGATCCGTCGTCGGTTACCGATGACGCCTGCTCGGTTGACACCGTGCCTGCTGCGTGGTGGTCACCTTCGGCGTCGGCCGGCGTGATGGTGACAGACGGGGCCGGGGCTTTGAGTTCGTGCTCGTCCTGTCCCTCCTTCGGGATCTCCGACCAGTCAGTCTGGCCCTGTTCGCAGGTCTGCAGCGTGGGGAAATAGAGCGTCTTGCCAGCGGCGTCGGGCAGCTTGACCGAGAGAACCAAAGCATCACGAAGATGCGGGTCCAGCGGAGCCTTGGCTGTGTACACGATCTGGCTGGTCCGCTTGGTGATGGTGGTGCCATTGTCCAGCTTCTTCGGCTCCGCCAACGTCTCTGTAACTTTCTCGACGGTCCAGTTTGGGTTGACCGTGGGCTGGGCATCGGTCAGTTCCTCGGGCAACGAGATAGCGACTTTTGTTGTGCCGAACGTGTCGCAGCCGTGGGGGATGCCGAACGTTAACAGGGCGTACGAGTTCGCAGCAGTCTTGTTCGGATCGGCCGACACGTGCGCGGATGCTCCGGCGAGGCCGGCCATCATCAGGGCAGCGGTTCCGCCAGCGGCAGCGGTCGCGGAGAGAGTACGGCGGAGGGTGGATTTCTTCATGGGATTGCCTTTCGGGGGCGCCGGAGTCGGCGCGGGTACGGGTTTGTGGCCCGTCACCAAAGGCGTCCGCTTAATGCGTTGCGCTGGTGCCGGGCGGAATCAGGGAAGAACGACGGCGGCGGGCGGGCCGCGGCGGCTGTCTTGCCTCAGGTTCCGCCAAGGGCGGGGCAGGAAAACGTCAGGCGCGCCAACGGCGATAGGGGAGGCGCCGGCATCGGGCCTGAACAGCAGGATGGGCAGCGAAACCAAAGGGCGCAGCCAGGCCGCCAACTGCCACAGGGCGTCCTCGCCCTTGGCTAGGATCACGGCAGAGCCGATCGTCGCCAGGATGTGGCCAGCGAACATCGCAGTGCCCAGAGTTGTGCCCAACTCATGCAGGTGGGGCGTCGCTGTGTAGAGCAAGGGATTCAGAGATTCGGCAGCGTGGTGCGAGTTTCCTGGAGCTGTTGCCGTTACTGGACTCAAAGCCGTGAAGGCTTCGTGGAGCGCGAGCTGGCTGGTTCCAAGCAAGGCCGTCATGGCGGTGAAGTTGAGCTTGAAGCGCGTGGCCAGCGTCGCGGCCAATCCTGTCATTGCGACAAGGGCCAACAGGACCGGGACAGCGGGAAGTTCCCCGCCGCCGATCACGTGAGCCCCAGCTGCTAGAAGCACGATAACGAGCGAGATCGCACCGGACCGCAACGCATGGAAGGGTGCCCGGGGCGGCAATGAGCGCACGGAGTCCTCCCTCGATCGTCTGGCCGGATGCTGCCTGGTGTCAGCGTCTTGATTCTATCGGGAGTTCGGAGCCGGACTGGCCTCGGATGGGTCCTATGTGGATACTTTGCGCGCGTGTGGGGATGCTGGCCCCGCCCTTATTGCGCTGAAAGTTGGCCCTTAGTGCGGACAAAGGTTGGTCCTGGTGGCTCCGGTATGCGGCTGAGGTCCGCACCGGGGCGACGACGGCGAAGCTCAAGCTTCAGGCTTTCTTCGCCACGCGCCATGGCCCAGTGGTGGTTGGCCGAGAACGCAGGCTTCAGGAGCCAGCTCAGCCTGCGGAGGAGTGGCTTCGCGGCGCTGACCCGCCAGTCGTAAGTGATCACGACTTCAGGGCCGTCGGTTTCGAAAGTCCAGCGGCCAGTGCCGTTGAGGTCTCCCTCGGCCTTGAGCGCAAATCCATGCAGGGTAACGGGTTCGGTGACGGTGAGCCGCCAACGCAAGGTGTAGGGGAGCCAGCCCTTGGTGTGGAGGTCGAACGAGGCGCCCACGCCGTCCGCGTTGCCTTGCGCCACTGGTGTCACCTTGAGGTACACCGAGGGCCACCACTGCTTGAGGGTGCCCGCGTTACCGAGGACGTCCACCACTTCCTCGCGCGTTCCGGCCACTCTCCAGACCGTAAGGAACTCGTAGTCGGTGCTTTTGCTGGTTCGTTGCATTGACTTGGCCATTGGTGCCTCCGCTGCTAATCGTACCGAGAGGTTGGTCCCGGCGCCTTAGCTTTCGGAGCGGGCCGTTCTCGCTTGTGGTGAGCACCGCTTGTGGTGAGCACAAGGGCGACTCGCGGTGGCAGATTGAGAATGCCGTTCTTGCCGACACTAGGCTTGACGATTGTGTACATAGGTCATTTCGCCGCAGCTGCGGTCATTCTCGCAGTGGCGCCTGAAACGCCCGCCTTACCCATCGCCGTGGCAGTCGCGTGGCCAGACATTGTTTGGCCTGCATTGGTTTTCGCTGGCAAAGAGTCGGTGAAAGTGGACCGTAACAATCCATTGCAATCCCGCGTCAAATTCACTTCCTACCCTTACTCGCATTCGCTGGTCCTCGGTGGTGCGCTCAGCATTGTGCCCGCACTGCTGGCCGGGCTGCTCTACCAGAGTGTCCTAGTGGGTGTCCTCTTTTGGGTCGGCGTCCTGTCTCACTGGCTTCTGGATGCTGTGGTCCACCTCCGGGACCTTCCAGTTCTCGGCTGGGGGCGGAGCGATCGCCGCGTTGGATTTGGCCTCTGGGCCCGACCCCGGCTGGCGTTCGTCCTGGAGTATGTGTTCTTCGCCCTAACTGTTCTCTTGGTGGCTCCTCCCTCGATGTTCGTAGGGCTGCTTGGCGGAGGATTGCTGCTTCATTTGTTCAACATCAACTCGTTCTTCGGCTTTACCAAGAAGAACCCAGTCGGCACGCCCAAACGCTTCGCTTTGCTGGCACTGGTGGGCTATGTCATCGCGATCATCTGGTTCACGATGTCCTGGCAGTAACAGTTGCCTTGCCGGGTCAACCTACTCGGCTCACCCCACGTATGCGGACTACCCGGCCAAAGAGTCATCTTCCAAGGCGTCAAGGCCTTTCGTCATGACCCACCGTTCAATTTCCCCTTCGAATTGCCGCGGGGAAGAGTTCCATTCAAGCTGATGTGGGACTGCGTCGAGCTCAACGAGAGAGACCATTCCCGGGTTTGCGTCAGCGAACTGTCGGGTTATTCGAAGCGGGATATCGGTATCTCCATCTGAATGGATGACCAACGTGGGTACCTTTACACGGCCTGCTGGTTGCGTCCAGTCGAGGGCGCGAAAATCAACAGGCTCCCGGAGCCCGGAGAAGAAGCTGAACGGCCGATGGGACAGGCTGAACGGGACGAGTCCGGCCAACCAAGAGGGAACGCCAGCGGCGACAGCCGCAGCGACCAACGTGCCGCGCATGTTTGTGGCAGGCGATACGAGCACGAGTCCGGCGATCAAATCACGATGGCGGGAGACTTCTGACAGCGTCAGCGAAATCGAAGCGCCCATGGACCACCCGAACAGCACGACGCGGCGGGCTCCATGGTCGACTGCGTAGTCGAGCGCCATTTCAACGTCGCGCCATTCCCGCTGCCCGAGATAAGACGGTCGATTTCCTTTGCCGGGATTGTCGCTGTCACCAAAATACGACGGCACGATCGATGTCATCCCTAGGCGGAGGGCAACCGGAACGCTGCGCAGTGCGGAGAATCGTGAGGTTCGGATACCGTGCACATGGACAGCCCATGTTCCATCCGAATCGGCCGTGGGAAAAACCCACGCCGGGGACTCCCCGGTTTCGGTGGTAATCGAGGTCTCCATAAAGTCGGCGCTTACATCGTTGGGACGGGCAAACGCATGACCTGACCATCTCCCGCTCTTAGTGGCCGTGAGATCGCCGCCGAGGACTCCCACTACTTCACGGTCAACGAACCCGTTCACGGCGTCTATGCTCGCTACGTCCCCAATGCGGGCATGGGCGGTATCGTCGTTGAACCATAATCCGTGCATGCCCGCCGACTGGGTGGCTGGCGACAGGGGGAGCCTTATCAGTTGCCCAGTTTCATCAAGATCGAAATTGATCAACTTGGGGGAACGCGGCATGACGACCCGTCGTCCAAGCAGCGCCAGAAACCATACCGACAGGATGCCGAGCAGGACCGCCACTATCAGTATCAGCACTCTGATCCGCCCTTCTCCCCGTCAGGAAGCTCCGATGAACCGTAGATTCCGGCCATCTGTTGGAACCTTGGCATTCGTGCAAATACCCCCTCAACCTTCTCCACTGCGGATGACTCTGTTGGAGTGAGCCGGGCGCCGTCGAAAATTTCGTTGTCGCGGATCCGAACCACCCCGCTGTAGGCCTCGGCGGCGGGCTCTGGTGACCACAGAATCTTTTGTGCACCACGCAATGTGGTGCATGAGTTTTCCAGTCGATTCACAATCATCCACATCCTCAGTGCGCGCAGTCGCCAGACGGGCTGTGGACGCCTGACGACACGCTTCGCGTACAAGATGAAGAATCCGGCGGCAAGAGAGAAAACACCTGAGTAGAAGCAGACTGTAAAAGCCGTCCAGACGATTTCTCTTGAACCTGTGTCCGCTAGACCGAGTCCAGTTAGGGATAAGTAGATGATGTCCGTGGGTATGGACAAGATGACAGCCGCGTAGCCTACTCGGAAAAGTACATAGGTGCCGCCCTTGACGGGCCTGATCCGCCACAGGGAAGCGGCCGCTATGGCACCGACTCCTATCAGGTACATCGTCAGGTATAGCCAACACGCAAACTGACTGATGTGCTCGTCGACGAACGCGGCACTGGTGCTTCCCCGGTCCTGGATAAGGAAGAAGGGAACGGAGAATGACGTGATCATGGCTCCCGGGATCCAAGGCTTGGTCCTTTGCAGCCGTTGATCCACAATGACGCCCATGGCGCGGTACATGAACCAGAACGCACACGTGGCTGCGGCTGCCTCAGCCAGGTTCCAAAGGTTGGTACCGCCCATCAGCCCATCGACGACGTCCAGGGGAATCACGAACCCCAGAGTCAGGAGACCCAGGATGGCGAAGCCGGATGAGAGCCAAGCAGGCAGGGCCGTTGGTTTCGTCAATACCGACGGCAGCCGCAGGATAAAGAGGATTACGACAAGAAGCAGGGATATATCGGCCGCGGTCTGCATTAGCCAAAGACTTCTTCGTCCGGGGTGCTGTCGACCCTCAACAGCCTCCGCGTCAGAGCATAGGCCACGAGCTCCGCCATCCGTTCTGAACTATCTACTAGAAGTCCCCGGGCTCGCGCCCGCCGAATCTCTCCTCCGAGTCCCGTCCCGCCAAGGGGAATGTCTCCGACCATGCGAAGGACTTCACAATCATGGTGCTCAAGCAGAATGTGGCCGAACTCGTGGAAGATCGAATGGATCTTATAGATGACAGGATCCAGCGAACGGAAGAAGACGTAGTTTGTGTCTGCCGTTTCGATCCAGAGCCCTGTCAGTGTTGTCAGCGCGGAATCATCTACGGGTTCAAGGGAGATTGATTTGCCCTGCATCGCCGCGATGCTGCCGGCGACGTCGTCGAGCGTTGCACCAACGCGGAGGTTCAGGTTCTCAACGAGAGCCTCTACCAGTGCCCGTTCCTCGTCGCCCTTCGAATTGCCAGCCAGCTCGCGAACGTAAACCAAGACTCTCCCCCATAGTCACTTTTCTTCCATCCTTTTCGAGATGATCCTCGTTATGGCGCGTAGCGCGTCCGGTGTGAGCGCGCCTCGGGCCGCAATCTTGGCCACACCAGCTTGTTGCATGACTCTCTCGAATTCCAGTTCCGCCTCGACCGACTCCACCACATAGCTGTTTTCGGTGGTCAAATAATCCGGCCTGACTCCAAGTCCTTCGGCAATCGCCTTGAGAGTTTCGCTTTCGTCCGAGTCACGGGCTGGGGCAAGCTTCGTGGGATCGTCAGTTTCAACTGCCTCAGCGATACGCCCACGCGAGCCAACGGCGGGTGTTGAGGCGGCATGCAAAGTGTCATCGGTACTGCCCTGCAGTAAGAGGCGGAGGCGACGCGCCACTTCCGATCCGGGTGGTCTTTGGCCGGAAGCCTGGATTCCGGGACCCGCCAGTTGCCCCGCGGAAGAGTTGGCCATTGCGCTGGGCCCGCCTTCGACTTCACTGCGGGCCTCACTCCACACGAGGCCTGAGTCGAGGGCAAGGAAGCTGCAGATCGCTTCGAACTGTTCGATGTCGATGTGGGCGCGTCCGCGCAGCATCTTGGAGAGCTGAGCACGCGAAATGGATACCGCCTGGCTCAGATCCAGAAGGGTAACGCTCCGGCGTGTCATTTGTGCCCGAAGAATCGCACCGACCTCCACCGTGAGTGCGCCGGGAGGCTCCTTTGTTCCAGATGGCATGCTCAATGCTCTCAAATGAAACAGCTACTTGCCAATCCAAGTAGACAAGTTGCCATATTCTCCTATAAGTTTCCATATGGATACACAATCAAGCTTCCCGCGGGAAATCGTACTGCCAGCTCCCACCGTCAACCAAGGAGAACACTGTTATGCCTCAGCCTTCAGACATCAGCATGGACGGAATCCGCGAAATCATGATCAGCCGTCTCGACCTGGACCTCAGCCCCGAGGAGATCCGCGAAGGCGATTCCCTTCAAGGAGATCTTGGCCTTGATTCCGTGGATCTCCTGGAGATCGCGATCGGTATCGAGAAGAGCTACAAGATCAAGATCACCCAGAAGGATGTTGGAGCCTTCGTTTCACTGTCGACGCTTTATGCCCTTTGCCGAGAACGAGCTCTGGTCGCCACCGCATGAGCCTCCGAAAGTCAAGGAAAGATTTATCCCTTGCACCGCCTCGCGTCGCACTTGTCGTCGGAGGCAGTGGTGGCATCGGGCGTCAGATAGTGCAGGAACTGGCACCCGTATGTGAGAAGGTGTTTTTCACATTCCAGAACGGTGCTGAAGCAGCTGAAACGCTGAAACGCGAGCTCGCTTCACCAACGACCCTGATTGTGCCCGTTCAGGCGGATCTGCGAGACACATCGGCCTGGGACCAAGTCCTCCAACAGTTGGTCGACGAAGAAGAAATCGATCTTCTCGTCAATGCTGCAGGTGTCAGCGTGGATGGTCTCTGTATCGAGGTCACGCCCGATGCGTTTCTTGAGCAATACCAGGTGAATGTTTTCGCGGCGTGGAGGGCCATGTCGGTTATCGGCCGGGACATGGTGTTCCACCGACGCGGCCGGATCATCAACATCGCCTCGATCGCAGCGACTTTGAACTCACCCGGTAGGAGCGCCTATGCGAGTACCAAGGCGGCGCTCGTATCGTTGACGAAGTCATTCGCGGTCGAGCTTGGGCGATTCGGCGTTCGCGTGAACGCTGTCTCGCCCGGTTTTGTCGAAACAGACATGATCGAAAGCTTCGACGAGGCCACGAGGAAGCGTTTCACTGATCAAATCCCCCTTGGCCGTTTCGCCTCAGCCTCCGATGTCGCACGAACGGTCAAGTACCTTGCAACACCGGACGCAGCCTACCTGCATGGTGCCGTCATTACAGTCGACGGGGGAACCACAGCATGAGCGCTTCTGTGTCGATCATCATTCCCACCCACAATAAATGCTCACGTCTGGCAACTACCCTGCGATCGTTCGCGTTTCAGGACGTCACGGACTTTGAAATTGTCGTTTGTGATGACGGATCCAACGATGGTACGGCGCAGATGCTCTCGGAGATTCGGGTTCCGTACCAACTACGGGTCGTATCGGGTCCGCGTCGCGGTGCCGCTGCTGCGCGCAACTGCGCGGTAGAAGCGGCAACGGGAAGAGTTTTGATTTTCAACGATGACGACATGGTTCCTGCCCCAGGATTCATCGCCGCGCATCTGCGTGCGTGTGATGCAGAGGACATCCTTTCGAGGGGACAGCGCTGGTCGGTCCCGATCAAGGTGGTGGACCGGTTTCTGACACAGGCGTTGACCCATGACTTGTATAAGGCCATGTGGCGAACTGCCAGGATGACCGCTGCCGAAGACTGGACCCGGAACTCGTTGACCACGAGTCCCCTTCACCACTACAGGTTCTTGCAGACGTGCACGAGCAATCTCGCTATGCGCTCCACTACGTTCGCCCGAGTTGGAGCGTTCCACGAAGCGTTCGGGACCGGGTGGGGAGCGGAAGACACTGAGCTTGGCTACCGCGCCCAGCTCAACGGCGTCGGAATCCGTATGAACGATGGGGCAATGAACCTCCACCTTGAGCATTCGACTGATTCCGGTTCGAAGTTTCAGCGCGGCTTGGAGAACTTTCGGACGTTCAAGGACTTGTATCCGGGCAAGAAGGACATCCAAGCACTGTTCAGCTATTTGGAGCTGGCCATCTCTGAAGGGCATGCTTCCGAACTTTTCGATGAGCAGACGTTCATGGATGGCATCTGGCCACCATTCACGTGGGAGATCGCGGACCCGCGAGGGAAGGTCAGCTATCCAGAGGCAGAAGCCAGCAAGACATCAACGTCCGATTCACACGGGAGATCGAAAATATCATGACGACACCAGGAACAATGGAACGCGCTGTCAGCGCCTTGCGGGCTGGGGAAATGATTCTGGTCATCGATGATGAGGATCGCGAGAACGAAGGCGACCTTGTAGCGGCGGCGGAACTGATCACGCCTCAGACCATCAACTTCATGGCCAGCGAAGGGCGAGGCCTTATTTGTGTTGCTGTTGACCCCGCCACTGCCGGGAAGATGAATCTCACGCCAATGGTTGCCCGTAACGAAGACGACTACGGTACCGCGTTCACTGTCAGTGTTGATGCTTCACCGCGACACGGTGTCACCACTGGGATCTCGGCGGCTGACAGGGCAAGGACGGTACAGGTAATCGTGGACCCTGCTGAGGGACCAGATGCACTGCGACGTCCGGGCCACATGTTTCCGCTCATCGCCCATCCGCTGGGGGTCTTGGGCAGGCGGGGGCATACGGAAGCGTCCACGGATCTGTGCGAAATGGCCGGCCTCAAACGCGCAGCCGTGATCGTGGAAGTGTTACACCCAGACGGTCATATGGCACGGGCTGCAGACCTTGCCCGCTTTGCCCGTAAGCACCACCTGGTTACCGTCACTGTTGAAGAGATTGTCCGGGCTCGCGCAGGCCTGGCCGGGCATCAGTTGACAGCTGCCAAATGAGACTCCTGCGCGCGCTGCTGCTCTTGATCCTCAAGGCGTGGATCGGTCGGCGGGTCATCGCCACAATCGGCCCTCAATTGCCGCCGGCGCCCTTTATCGTGACAGCCAATCACACAAGCTACTTTGACCATTTCGTGATCGGTTGGTGGCTGCTGTGCCATGGTCGCCCGTATCCGCGGTTCCTCTCAAAGTCTGAGCTTTTTGAACGTCCTCTTTCTGCTTGGTTCAACCGCCTCGGTGGTGGAATTCCAGTGGTCCGCGGTGGCGTTGACACAGCGGCCTTCGACAAGGCCGCCGAAGTACTATCGAACGGCGGTGTCTTCATCATGTATGCCGAAGGCACACGCAGCCGCGACGGTTGGCTCCACGCACCGAGGCGGGGGGTGGCTGCTCTGGCGGCCCAGACCGGAGTACCCGTAGTTCCGGTAGGCCTCCTTGGCGTTAACGACGTACTTCCCGTAGGCGGGCGCTGGCCGAAACGCCGACGAAGAATCATCATCCACAGCGGCTCATCACTCAACGCGCCGCCTCCCGGCAAGTTGTCCGAACAAGCCTTTATCCGTTCCACGTTCCAGTCGATTGCTGCTCTTACAGGACAGTGGCCAGCATTTCTCGCGGAGCCTGACTTCGCACCAACCACGACGCTGGGGCCGACTACCGGGCCGGGCGCAAAAGCCCGGGACCTGGTAGAGGAGGCCTTCCTGACCCGGGGGCCGTCGGCTGAACCTGCTTTCAGGCAGGCAGTTGCGGTGACGCGCGGTTCGCGTGATGCCTATGCTGTTCTGGAACGGGGCAGAGCGCTCGGACAGCTTGCGTTGCTTGCTCGAAATCCCTTTAGACAGCTGTTCTATGCCCTCTTGAGCAGACGTATTATCTGGCAGTCAGTCCGGCGCCTGCCTGCATACGCGCCAGCATGGCACGTTTGGGCTTCCATGTTGGAGCAGCTTCCTGGATGGCTTGGCGGTGACAGCGCAGCGGCACGTACGGGGCACAGGGTAGCCGTGTCCCTGGACCCCCGGACGCCAAGGTACCTGCTTCACGCGGCCACCTCGTATCGTTCCATAGGCCGCGACGGCGAGGCTGAGCGATGGCTTCAACGCCTGCTGGCGATGGATGATTCCGGTCCCCACGGTGCGCGGGCTTTGGTCCTGTGGCGTGAGTGGAACCAGCCCCAGATCGACCGGAGACAGAACCACGAGTCCAGCCTCATATCGGGTGCTTCAGAATCCTTCGGGAAGGCCATGGAGGGGAGGGGACGGTCGTGAACTTGAGGAGCCGAATGGGCCCCGGTGCCGTTGCGCACCTGCGGAACTTCGCGGCCTGCGCCATTGCTGTGACGGTTCTGGCCATTGTCAACAAAGGGACGATGGATCTGCTGCTACTGATTGCGGTGGGTTGGTTTGCAGTGTCTGTGATCGCTGTCTTGCGAACGCGTAGTGCGGGCTCCTTTGTGAAATGGAACGGGATCCTGCTCGTCGTTGACGCTCTTTTCGATATCGCAGTCATGGGAACACATCTCCCGGCCTGGCTGCCGCCTGGAGCGCTCTCACAGTGGAATTTCGATAGCGGGCAAGGTTGGATCCTCGCGTACTGGATAGTCCTGTGGGGAGTGGCGCTTCCAAATCGAACCCTCGCCATGGCAGACCAGGCCGCTCTTTCGCCAAGGGCTGCGATTGCACTCGTCATCGCAGTGATCGGATTGCATGTGACGTTTGTCGAAGACGTCATCTACTTTACGATTCTGGGATACCCGCCATTGGTATCTGTACCCCCAGAGAACTATGCCTATTTGCCGCAGCTCTTCGGACTTGGTGTTTGGACAGCCCCAAAAGTGTGGGTAGTAAGCACCATTGGCTTGCTCATCTTCATCGTTACTTCCGTCGTCGTGGTGACCTCCTCGAAGCGGACGACTGTGTTCGGCCGAAGGCGGACTTCCGTTGGGCTCCCTCCCAGGGCTGCAGAGCCTGCATCGAGGGAGCGCCGATGAGCAATCCCGCAATCTCACCGGGCTTGGTGGACCAACGGAGGGGCCAAAACTCCGCGCTGTTCGAGGGTTCCCCGTGTGTTGGGGCGTGGATTGTGGGCCGGCGCCTTGGCGAACAAACTGGTACTCCTACTGCGCAAAAGAAGCGTGCCGACCAGCATTTTCTCGGGCGCCTTGCCGCAGCGAATGCATTGTTCTGCCTCGGCGGGGCAGAACTGGCAGACGTGCGGGTCGGGGTTGATGCTGACGGTTGTCCGGATTGGCCGTTAAACATTGCCGGCAGCATCTCGCACAGTGGTTCGGTCGCTGTATCGGCTGTTGCTCCGACGGATCGGGTGCTGGGTGTGGGAGTCGACGTCGAACAAATACGTTCCCGCAGCAAGGAGATGGCCGCTCGCGTAAGGCTTCCCGGCGATGCACTCAAAGCTCCAGCGGGGTTGGACGAACATTTGCTGACGACCTTGTTCTTCTCGGTGCGGGAGTCGGTCTTCAAGTGTGTCTTTCCGACACTGAGGCAAGCAATGGACTGGCCGGATTGTCACGTCGAGCTTGACTGGGACCTATCGCGCTTCACGGCGACGGCAGTGACGGATGGCCCGATTGCCAGGCTCAAGGGTCGATTCCTCATCGACGACGGCATGGTAGGGAGCCTGTGCTGGTGGCCTATCCCAGACGGACCAACATCTCCATAGCCCCACATTCCTCACCCGCTGATCCAACACATCAACGCAAGAGTTCAGCGCACTACATTCACTCATTGGAAGGCAGGCATCGACGTGACGAACGTCCAAGAAGCAGCACAGCCAAAAATCAGCACCAAGAAGACAGCAGCAATATCACTCACCGGAATCACGAAGACCTTCGGTAAAGCAACTGTCGTCAACAACATAAATCTAAACGTGGAAAAGGGGTCCTTCATTGGACTCCTCGGCCCCAACGGTGCCGGAAAAACCACCACCATCTCCATCGTTTCCGGGCTCATCGCGGCCGATGCAGGCCGTTGTGAAGTTGCGGGCTTCGATGTGGCCCGCGAAGCCGGGCGGGTAAAGAAAATCCTCGGCGTTGTGCCCCAGGACCTCGCCGTTTACCCCGAGCTCAGTGCCCGCCAGAACCTGCAGTTCTTCGGCGCCATGTATGGTCTGCGCGGGACCGAATTGAGCAACCGGGTGGAAGACGCGCTCACGCGTGTGGGCCTGGGCGATCGAGCAAAGAAGCCGGCTGTTGGCAAGTTCAGCGGGGGCCAAAAACGGCGACTGAATATTGCTGCGGCGCTCCTGCACAGGCCGGAAATCCTCATTCTGGACGAGCCAACAGTTGGCGTCGATCCGCAGTCAAGGAACCATATCTTCGACACTCTCCGCGAACTCAACCGCGAGGGCATGACGATTGTCTACGTCACGCACTACATGGAAGAAGTTGAAGCACTTTGCTCCGAGGTCGCAATCATCGACCACGGAACCGTTATCGAACGGGGCACGCTGGCCGACATCCTTCAGCAGCACGGTACTTCCGTAGTCCGCCTTGCACTGACCCCGCTTGAAGCGGAGGCGGCAAGGTCCTTGCTTGAACGTCATCCAGAGGTCACTTGGCGCAGCAGAGAGAACGATGCATTGGAGATCTCAGCGAAGCACCTCCAGGATGCCATTGCTGTGCTCACTGAGATTCTTACGTTGGTAGCGCCTAATCCGGAGGCCTGCGAGATTCTGCCGCCGTCCTTGGAGACCGTGTTCATCGCGCTCACCGGAAACAGGCTTCGCGATGAATAGTCAACGCGCCTTCAATAACAGCAAACCCTCTTGCCCCCATTTCCCCTTCCGAAAGGCTTTCACGCGGTGAAAACCCTCAACGTGTTCTGGAAAGACCTGCTGATCCTGACAAAGGACCGCGGCACTTATATCAACCTCCTCGTTCTGCCGATCATGTTCAGCGTGGTCCTTACCCTCGCCCTGGGCGGCGTCTTCGGTGGTGGGAAGAGCAGCTCTCCTGTGTCTGTCCCTCTTGTAGCCCCAAGCGCAGCTGCGGAGCCTCTCGCGAAAACCATCGAGAGCATCCCTGGCATCACCTGGCAGCGCCAGTCCCTCACGGACGCAAGGGAGCAAGTGGAGACAAGCAAGGCACTGGGTGCGGTCGTCCTGTCCGATGACGGAAGCTCGCTCGAATTCTTCGAAGACCCCACCCAACTTTCCAATGCAAAGCTCCTCTTCGGGCAGATCTCGGCATACATTGCCGCCCACAGCCTCGGTGAGCAAAACAGCGCGCTTCAACAGGGAATCGCGGTCTCGGGGCCATCAACGCTGCAAGACCAGGCAGCTGCGGCATCAGCGGCCGGGAAATTCGCAATCACCGAGAGCCAAGCTGGCAGTGACGAGGCAGCGATCGAGCCCTCCGCGTCCGAGCAATACATTCCCGGATTCACAGTCGCTTTCCTGTTTTTCATCGCGTCTACGATTGCCCAATACATGTTCATGGAACGCGAACGGGGCACACTGCGACGCCTGCTGACAAGCCCTGTCCGCCGCTATTCGGTTCTCCTGGGAAAACTCCTTCCGAACATTCTCATCGGCTTCGTCCAGGTCGTGGTGATCTTCGCTGTCGGCAAGCTCTTCTTCGGTATGAACCTGGGCAACCCCCTTGCCTTGTTCCTTGTAACTTGCGCGGCGGTTGCTGCCGCCAATGGCTTCGGGCTCATGATCACCGCACTCAGCAAGACACAGGCACAAGCGACGGGAATGGCGACTCTCCTGGTGTTTACGCTGGCCACCGTCGCAGGATGCTACGTTCCTCTCTCCTTGATGCCTGGCTTCATGCAGAACATCGCGCTGGCAACACCACAGGGCTGGGCCATGTCCGCCTATCAAAACATCATCATCAAGGGCGCTGACGTCGCGGCTGTCTCAGAGAATATCCTCGTTCTTGTTGGCTTCGCCGCGGCCTTCTTCCTCGTCGGGCTGTCCCGCTTTCGATTCGAGGAACGATGACCATCGGAACAGCGGCCCCCGCTACAGGGTTTGATCCCAGCCAGTTAAGGGTGGGGGACTATTTCCCACACAAGCACCCGTTTCTCCTTATTGACCGGGTGGAATCCATTGATGAGGATCGGGTAGTCGCCATCAAGGCCGTTACCCAAACGGAACCATGGTTCACCGGCCACTTTCCGGAGAGGGCCGTCCTTCCCGGCGTGATCCTTTTGGAAGCCATGGCGCAAACGGGGCGGTTCCTCAATCCGCTGGATGAGGTAATGGTTTCCGCTCGCTTGGCCAGAATCGACGCCGTGAAGTTCATCCGGGAGGCCGTGCCGGGTGACTTGCTTCGCATGGAGGCGCGGCGTGCCGGCTCGCTCGGATCCATCAACAAATACACCGTACGGGTAACTATTGACGGGCACCCCTGCGCGCAAGCCGATTTCACAACTCACACAGTCATGGTTCCAGCCGCCGACTCGTCGCTGGACAACAGCACGGCGGGGGTCGGCTCAGATGAAGAAGGCACCCACAGGGGAGTGACAGAAAAATGACAGTCCTTGTAACCGGCATCGGGTATCTCACCGGCGCCCCATACACGCTGGAAGAGATCCTTTCTGGGGCAAGTTCCCCCACGGCGCCGGGCAGTGCAATCGGCGGCCTCCAAGTACACCAGATGGACAACAAGCGTGCTTCGACCGGGGTTCCGCGATCCTTGCTGAGGAAGATGGACCAAATCAGCAAAATGACGACTACAGCCGTGGGGATGGCTTTGATGGATGGGGGGCTGCTCAACCAATCGCCGACGCAAGGGCAACTGGTTTTTGACTCAGATGAAACGGGACTGATGCTCGATACGGGATTCGGGTCTGCAGGAGCGGTAAGCCAGATTCTCGGAGGTATTTTCAGTGAAGAACCGGAGATCTCGCCACTTCGCTTTCCCAACGTTGTCGCGAATGCCGC
The DNA here is from genome assembly GCF_040548745.1 of Arthrobacter sp. 2762. NCBI lineage: Bacteria > Bacillati > Actinomycetota > Actinomycetes > Micrococcales > Micrococcaceae > Arthrobacter > Arthrobacter sp. 2762. Next base: position 157,058 of record NZ_JBEPSI010000001.1, on the reverse strand, counting down.
CTCGGGACAAGCCGCGATAGCCTTCGGTTTGAGGGGCCCGAGCTCAACCCTCGGTGGTGTGGGAAGCCTGATGTACGCCTACGACATGCTCAACGCCGGCCGGGCGAAGAGACTGGTTGTTGGGGGCGCGGATGAGGTCACCCCAATCTACGCGCAGGCCCTCACGGACGCAGGCGCAGACGAAGTAATTCCGGCCTTTGGCGACGGGGCGGCGTTCCTCGTCCTTGAGGATGAATACACGGCAACCCGCCGCGGTGCAACGGCTTCAGCGGAAGTTGTCGCAGTGGACGTCTCGTCCGATCTCAGGTTCCGCTTGGAGGGAGCGTCGGCGTTTTCCGGCGAGGGGCTGGATCGCGCAGTGGCTTCTGTCCTCACCGAGGCTACAGGCGGCGTCGACTGGCTCATCGGATCGGGATGGCCGGGAACGCTCCTTCGCGAACGGGAAGAGGCTATCGTCAGACGCCACGGCATCATCACGGCACTCTGGCCGAAAGACTTCACAGGTGAGATGTTCGCCGCGTCCAACGCGCTTCACACTCTTTTGGCCACGGTCGTCCTCCAGGACGCCAAGCGCAACGGCGCCGGACAGACATCCGTACTTGTTACAGGGCACGATTCCACGCGCGGGCAATCTTCTGCTGCCCTCTTCCGCAGTATTACCGACCAAAACGTCGACGCTTTACAAGGAGCTAAACCATGACCCGAAAAACCAAAGTCAAGGTTGTAGTTACCGGGGTTGGCTGCGTGACCCCGTTCGGAACGGGGCTGGAGAAGTTGGTTACGGGAATTCGCAACGGCGATACTACCTTTGCTACCGTGAAGCGGTTTGACGGTTCGAAATACGGTATCGACAGCGCCTCCGAGATTGCGGAAACTCCTGAAACTGCCTCATATCAAGGGTCCCGGCCCTCACGCATCCTGCAGACCGCGGCGGCCGAAGCCGTAGCGGACAGCGCGATCAATTCTGATCTGTTCCGAAACCGGACAGCTGTTGTTCTCGGAACGACGCTTGGATCAGATGAGATCAGCACCGCGTTGTGGCAGCAAACGAACGGTCACCCCATAGATCTTGAATCCGTTATGCGATCCATGTGCGAATGCGGCGGCCGCGCAATCGTGGATCGTTGGCAAATCGACGGACCGTCCCTGGCGGTGGTTACAGCATGCGCCGCTGGGACCAACGCGATCGGTCTAGGTCTGGACCTTATCCGAGCAGGCAGGGTTGATCGCGTTATAGCAGGGGGCTTGGATACCCTCACGGAACTGATCTATGGCGGGTTCGCCAGCATCGGCGCCCTCGGTGAGCAGTGCAGGCCGTTCGCTACGGACCAGGAACGCCATGGCACCGTGTTGGGCGAAAACGCCGCTGTCCTGATTTTGGAGTCTGAGTCCGCTGCCAAAGACCGCGGTGCCCGTGTCTACGCGGAGGTCCTTGGTTACGGACTCGCCAATGATGCCCATCATATGACCGCACCAGCAGCAACTGGTGATGGGGCAATCCATGCCATGAGGCGCTGCCTCGAAGACGCCGGCCTCGTTCCTGGCGACATTGACTATGTCAACGCGCACGGCACCGGCACGGCTCTGAACGATCCTGTCGAAGCAGAGGCGCTGTGGAAGATCTTCGGCGACAGGCTCCCCAACATTCCCATCAGCTCGCTGAAGTCACAAATAGGGCATGGATTATCGTCCGCTGGAGCAATCGAAGCCATCGCCACGGTCCTCGCCCTGTATCAAGGCTTTGTACCGCCGACAGCACACACGGCTTCATCGCTGGATGCGCGCCTGGACTTTGTCCAAAATGGATCGCCTGACGAAGCAATAAGTACGGCGCTTTCCAACTCCTTTGCTTTCGGAGGGCACGGAGCCAGCATTGCGTTCGCGGCATACGCGGGCCGATCGGGGAGGTGGACCGACTGCTGAGACGTTAGTCTTCTGGAATGGAAACCTGGCACCGTCACCGGCTGAGTGCGAGCCAGGCCGGACTTGTAGAAAGCTGGCTGCCAGGTGTTCGCCTCCTCAAGGACCTCTCCTGGAATCTCATTGATACGGCGGTCCTTGAGGTAGCGGACGAGCACCACAAATACATAGTCAAAGCCGCGGGGTCTTTGAACCACCACATAGGACGTGAGATACAAGCTCACGAGTCCTCAGTGAATGTGTGGGCCCTGCAGAACCGTGCTCCTAAGCTCGTTCAATCGGATCGTTCCATGAACATCTTGATGACCGAGTATCTCGAAGGCTCCCTCGTGGAGGGCACCGAAGCTGAATATGACACGGAAACGTATCAGCAAGCCGGGCGTCTAATGCGTGCGTTTCACGAGCAAGCCGAGCAGACTGACCCAGACTATGAGGCGGCAGCCGCCTCCAAAACGTTGTCTTGGCTGAGCACGCCCCATCGCATCGAAAGCTCTAACGTTGAGAAAGTCCAGGCCATACTCGCCGCATATGAGCCGAAGCCTATGGTGCTCGTCCCGACCCACGGTGACTGGCAACCACGCAACTGGCTAATGGACGGCACCGAGCTGAGGATCATCGACTTTGGCCGCTACGAGTTCAGGCCAGCCGCCACTGACTTCTGTCGCCTGGCCGTGCAGCAATGGCGCTCCCATCCTCATTTGGAGACTGCCTTTTTTGAGGGGTACGGTTCAGATCCCAGAGACGGCGAGGTTTGGAATGTTGCGCTGCTGCGCGAGGCCGTCGCCACCGCTGCGTGGGCGTACCAGGCCAGCGACCAACGGTTTGAGGAACAGGGCAACCGAATGCTTCGTGATGCGCTGGCCAGGTTCTAGGTGACGTCACTCGTTGGCTGGGAGAACGGCACATAGTAGATTCAGTCTCCCGCCCGCATCCTCTACCGATACCCGCCATTTATGGGTGGCAGGATCGTCCCCCCCCCGGCGACCGCTGCGTCCAGCTTTGCGTGGTCTTGCTACCTCCAACCTTCGTGTGGCATTAGTGCGAATTCACCGGATACCGACGTCAACCCCACCTTGGCGGATCCGGGAAGTTCTGCATTCATCCAATCCCGGGCGCGGACAAGCCGGTCGTCCACCACAGACCTTGCCTGTATGCCCAAACCGAAACTGAGAACTGCCACGGCGGAAGCAATAACCAGGCGAAGTCGGGGTCGCCATGAGACCAACATTGCCACGGCCACCGGCGTTGAAACCAGGGCTGCAAGTACTACGCAGTATCCAAATTGTTCTTCTGCCGCCCCAAAGAACACTGAATAGATGCCCACGAAACCTGTGAAAAGCGAAGACAAGCCAATGACGCGCCGATTCGTCACCTGTGAGGTGGCGGCCACGGCACCGGCCAGAATCGATAGCCCCAGGAGCAGATAGCTGGTGCCGAACCGGCCAGCCATGTCTATAAGCCGTTCTGTCAGGTTCACGCCCGGAAATGAATTGAAGCCGGTCATTTGAACGGCTCCCACCATTCTTAGAACGCCCACCGGCTTTTGTTCGATGAACTGCGGAAGCAGGCCGTTTGCTGCCATCACGCCTAGATAGATCAAATAGGGCACGGCGGAAACGACGAGGATTCGCAGAGCTGTAAGCAGTGGAACGGTTCTACGCCAGAGCGTGGCGGCCACGAGTGGGACGACAGTGAACACAGCAGTCATGTCTTTGGTGACGATTGCCAGCCCGAAGACCAACCCGGCGCTTAGTTCAAGCCACAAGCGTGTGCGGTCCCACTTGCGGTCAATCAGGTGAAGGACGAGTAGCCATCCCGACAGTACAGCCAGGCCAGCTGGAGTCTCCATCATCAAGCGCCCGTCCATGCGGAGGACAAATGGATCGCTGGCCTGTATGACGGCAGCCACCGCAGCCGGTCCTACTCCGACCAGACGGCGCACCACCTGAAGAAGCCCGCCGATGGGGGACCGACGGGCTTCCATTTCCAACGCTATTCGGGTGGCTTGCCAACATCAACTTGAAGAAGTCGCCAAAGTCCCCGCCCGGCACCCTTGGGTCGAGGAAGGGACGGTGTTGGGCTCCTCAATTCCTTGCCACGGGCCCAGTCCGACCAAAGCAAAAGGCCCCGCATCCCTTACAAACAAAGGGAAGCAGGGCCTTTCAAAGTGGCGGTGACGGTGGGATTTGAAACCTCTCCCACAACACGCCTAGCAGTATGATCCTTGAAACCACGCGGATTTACATCACCTGATATCACTTGAAATCATGGGCGATGTGCCCAAAATGTGCCCAAAATGTGCCCACCAAGGTCTGCGAGACTGATACGCATGCCAAGTCATCCACACACTGACTGTTACTCATGTCATGCCACTAAGCTCGCGTTTACCTTTTCCTGAAGCATCCGCCCGCTGTCCAAGAGCCCGTACAACGTGGCGACCATAGCCGTGAAGTACATCGGCAGCAAGCCAGTCATCCGGGCAGCTGAGCTAGACGCCTGGCTCGAATCGCTCCCTTCCGATGTCAGCTCATGAAGAGGTGGACGATTCCAAATCCGACCCTTACAAATTTCAATATGGGGTCGGATTGAAATCGCTCGCAAGGGCCGAATGCAAGACTTATTCAAGGTCAACCGTGAAAAGGTCATGACGGTCATGGCCTTGCGCCCTCAGGCGAACGGATCCTTTTCCGGCTCTTCCCACCAGCGGTCGCCTTTCGCTTTGTGCTCGCGGATCCACACGACGAGCTTGTTTATGTCGTCTTGATGGAGCATGATGCGCTTGCCGACTCGAGTGTGAATGCCAGAAGCCCGGGCATAGTCACGGACAGCGGACTTAGCTAAGCCGAGCTCGGGCGCCACTTCTTCCGGAGTGCGGAACATGGGCTTTGGGTTGGGGTCGGTAGTACCAAGGTCATCATTGGCATGGGCGTCATTTGTAGTGACACCCTTTTGATGGCTAACGGAAGAGTTTTCCCCTCTTTTGGGGAGAAGCTCCGGTTCTTCAAGGGAGCTCACGGGCCGGTGTCCGGCCTTCGGTTCTGCCGGCAGGTCATCTAACCATTGGGCCAAGTCTTCGACGCGGATCACGCCCTTGGTGTTGGCGTAACGGGCCAGCAAGTTACCTCTGGACACCTGATCCTTGAGGGTTCGGACGCTATAGCCGCACGCCTCTGCTGCTTCTTCCCAGGTAAGAGCGAGTTTCGGAATAGTCATGGGCCAAGGGTACTTTCGGACAGATTTGTCAGGAAGTCCGAGGGCCTGCTCAGTGGCTGAGTAGGATCGGCCTATGGCTGAAGAACGTCCGTACCTCACTGCCCAAGAAATGGCCGCCAAGTACAGGCTCAGTGATCACACTGTGCGCCGCAAAGTCATGGATGGCGTGTGGCCTTGCGATCGTATTGGGCGCCTGTACCGCTTCTCGCCGGCGCAGCAAGACGAGATAGCCCGGTCCATCGAAGGCAACAGTCTGGGTTCTTCTGGATACGACAAGGACCGCGTCACTGCCGCGCTCCGTAGACTGTCTGAGGCGAATGGGGCAACCTGATGGTGATGCTCTGGGAGCCACTCAAAAATGCTCCGCCGCGTAATGGAACGCCTCCGTGAGGGTTTCGCATTCCTTCGGGCTGGACGCCCTCCTTTCAGGAGAGGGCCAGGCTGTGAAGGACCTGTACTTCTGGTTGTCGTCAAGAATGCTGGCTACTTGGGTCCCGCTCGGCAGGCGGTAGACCTGCCATTCCTTTGATGAATCATCCTGCCGCTTGAGAATGTACTCAACCCCGCGGCAGGTGTGCCGGTCCTCTATTTCGCCGCCCATCATGGCCATCACGCTCCTATGCGTTCCTTGCTGCTCGTAGTTCTGTTGTACTCCTTAGGGCCGAAAAAGCTCCACCAGCATCCCAAGATCAGGGCGACACTCATCTCAGGGTTTCTGTAAAACGATGTGCCCGGGCTCATCGTCTATAGTTAACTCATACCCTGTGGATAACCGGTCGGGGTTGTTCCACAAAGTAGGGGGAGGGTTGTATATGACTGTTTTTGATGTCGCCTCTAGCATGCTTCGTCACGCGTCTAAAGACTCATTGAACACTTTGAAGCTGCAGAAACTCGTGTTCTATTCCTTCGGCTGGTATGGCCACCTTACGGGCGAGAAGCTGTTCAGCGAGCAGTTTTTTGCGATGCCAAAGGGCCCGGTTGTGTCCCCCCTACTCTCAGCGCACTACAGCATGGAGACAGTGTCAGCGGACTATTTAGAGTCGTATGCTCAGCGCCCTCTTGAGCTAACCGACCCTTACGCTGAAGCTGTTGTCGACGCCGTCTGGATGTCCTACGGGAAGTTCAGCAAGTGGGACCTGGTAGAAATGACCCACCTCGAGAAGCCTTGGCTTGCCGCTTGGACGTCACGTCCTGCGGGAGCGAAGCGCAGTGAACTCGATGCGGACAGCATCGTTGAGCACTTCCAATCTAAGGCGTCTGCGGTCTACGACCTTCCTAGATCAGTCAACGTGCCGATTCTTTCGTTTCTGCCGGATCGTAGAGTGACCTCAATGACTTTGGAGTCTCTGCGGGAGATGGAAAATTCTGAATCTGAAATTCCTGCTGGGCATGCTGCGTCAGCACGTGAACTGCGACGCAGATTCCTTACTGTCACCTAGTACGCATGGACATAGATGCTATTGGCAGGCTACGTTTGTGCCTTCTTGACGAGTCACATTCGTTCGAAAACTTCGACTGTGGCCTTGAGTCCATGAATGACTGGCTGAAACACACCGCGCTGAACAATCAGAAGCGCGACTTGTCTAGAGTTCACGCACTTGTATGCGGCGAGGGTTCTGTCCGTGGGTTCTTCAGCCTGTCGCCGTACACGCTTGCCGTTGAAGATGTCGTCAAGAAGGACCGCGGAGGCGTCAACCAGGGGGGACTGCACTCGCAGTTGCTCGGCCGCTTCGCCACTGATCTAAGCGTCAAGGGCAATGGCATCGGAAGCCTCTTGATGGACTTGGCCTTCGAGAAGTACTTGGATCTGTGCACTCTGACAACCAGCAAGTTTCTTTGCCTTCATGCCAAAGAAGATTGGCTCGTTGGTTACTACGAACGTTTTGGCTTCAAATGTTCCCCGACCGCCGCTGCTGACAGCCCGACTACGCTGATGTACCTTAAATCATCCGCGATCCAGGATTATTGGAATGAAAATTCCCGCCCGGACACTGCCGAGGATTCCCTGTCACAGGCAAGCTGACGTCCATCACAAACGACGTATAGAGCCCACCCTTGGAGTAGGTGACTCTCTGGGCGGCACCTGCGGTGCTGTCAAAAAGAGGTGTGCCGGAGATCCACTGTGTGGCGAACCGCCATGGCCCTCACGGCATCGGGCAGAATCGACTGAGTGATCGCCGCTGAAATTTTCCTGGCTGCCGCCCAAGGCTCTCCCCAACCGGACTACATGCCCGCTGTCATAGGTTTTGTTGGGACCCTCTTTGGTGCGACCATCGGCCTCGCCTTCAACTCCTTTTCCCACCGGGAGCAGAAACGAAGGCATCTGAACGAAAAAACCGTGGAACTGCTGAGACACACTGATGCAATCCGCCTCGCATACATGGATGTCTACCGCTATGCACGACGAAACGGCGGTGACGACAACACGAATGAAACGATCGCGGCCGTGCGCAAGAAGATGAATGAACCGAGCCTAGCGAAGGCAAAGCCAGAGTATGTGGAGGCAAGAATTGTGCTGGACTACATTCGTTTGACGGCGGATTCAAAGACCTATTGGCTGGCGCGAGAGGTGGCTGAAAGCAGTAATGTCCTGCTTGCCGCAATCAACGGTTACACAGAGAAAGCGCGCCCTGTTAGTCGCCGTTACACCCAAAGTTATGGTGATGCCCGCAATGCTCTCATCGCGCATCTCTCACCCACCCCTCCTGCGCCCCGCGGACCTAGGGTGCTGGCCCGAGCATTTAGCCGCTGGGCAGCTCGTCACCTCAGGAGTAGTTAAGCCGGCAGGGGTGCAAATCAACTCGCCCGCATCAGTCCGGCTCGATAACTGTCGTCATCGAGCGCGTCATCTCGTAGTAGGACTTGAGCGGCGGAACCGGGTAGCCGGGTCAGTCCGTGGAGCCGGCGGATGCTGGCCGCGTCACGGGTTAGGCCCTGGTCTTGAAGTACGCGAGATGCTTTGCTGATGATTGAGCTGAGCCGGGCAACCTCTGCGCGCAGAGCTTGTATTTCGTTCCATTCTTGAACCTGTGAAGCGCCGAGCCATCCTCTGATGATGGCCGCCGCTTCGGTGGAGTCTTCTATGCGCGGCCGAGTGGATGATCCGTTCCATGTCCACCTCTTGTAGCCGACTCTGCCTAATGCGACCTCTTCTATGTGCTCCTCGGACGCCTTCTCTAGCTCAGCGTCCAAGTGTTTTTGGATCTTCCTTTGGTCGCTACGCGCTAGCCGGCGAGCCAGTTCCAGAGTGTCATCAAGTGCGATGATCACTGCGCCGTCGTCCTCGAAGCACAAGCTACCGATGAACTCTTCCAGGTTGCCTTCATCTCGTCCTCCCGTCGACGGAAGTCCCTTCGTGGAGACCAGAGGCTCAGCATCACCGCACTCCGAAAGCGCGACATCAACATCCGCCAAGGACGTGCAGCTGTCCGCGTCGAGCGCGCATGGAAGTCTGTCGGCAAGGGCGAAGAGATCGGGCCGCCCAAGACCAAGAAGGCCAAGCGAACAGTGACCTGCAATGCTGCGCGCACCAAGGACCTTGTTGAGCACATGAAGCCGCTCGGGCTGGATGAGTTCGTATTCCAGCAACCTGATGGCCAGTACATCCGGAACTCACGCTTCCACAAGGAAGTGTGGCAGCCGCTCATGGTTGAGATGTTGGCCGATGGCAGCCTGGACCGTAAGCCATGGATTCACGAGATCCGGCACGCTCACACCACGCACCTGTTGGAGGCCAATGTGCCTGTGCGCGTCGTACAGGCCCGACTAGGACATGAAGACCCACAGACCACACTTCGCGTCTATGCGAGGCTGTCCAAGGCATCAGACGCAGCGGCGGCGGATGCGCTCGGCTGAGGTAAACTCATTGACGCGAGAAGGCTCCGGGCTTGTTCAGATCAGGTTGGGGCCTTCTCTTACGCACTTCCATGGGGACGCAAGCCAACCGGGCTCTGCGGGGTCCTCCAAGCCGGCCCGAGAAATGAGCCTTTACTTGACGTTGATAACGGTTGCGGCCAACCCCGACTTTATCGTGCAGCTTTCCGATAGGCGTCTGACAACCGCTGACGGTGGAATCTTCACCGAAGACGAAACCAAGGTCATCTACATTCAAACGCCTTCCTGGCAGGTTGTGATGGGATATACGGGGTTGGCCAGATTCGGCCGGCAGCCTACTAACCAAGTCCTCATGGAACTGATGGAAGCAGCACTGCTGGCGTCCAACCATCAAATCGACGCAACCTTTGAAAAGTTTCGAGAACTAATCACTGAGAAGTGGAAGAAGCGGGAGGCTCGACAAGCCGGGGTCCACGCCCGGCTGAGTATCGTCATCACAGGATTTACGCTGGACGGGGACGCCCGATACCGGGGCCCGTTTCAGTGGCTCATCACGAACTTTCAGGACTGGGGTGTCGCTGACCACGCGGCCCCATGGCCGGAGTTCAAGAACACGTTCTTGTCACCAGTTGGTGAATGGCCGACGGTAATTCAACGGGTAGGCGCATATCAAGCTCTTCCTCAGACTCAGGTGGAAGAGCTTCGAGGCCGGCTAGACAAAGGCGTACCCGCCTCCGCCGTGACGGACTCAATGCTTAATTTGCTCCCGGGTCAGTCACGGGCCTTCCCAACTGTAGGAACACGCGCCAATTCGGTCATCATTCGCCCATACATGGAACCAGAAGGGAGCTATCACTCCTTCGAAGAGGTTCGCGCCATCCACATGTTTGACAGCATTCAAGTGGACTCCGCTGGTGAAATCATGATGATGTTCCAGCCGACGGTCGAGCAGGTCAGCCCCGGTACAGGCTTCATCACAGATGTCCCGAAACGACAGCCGTGCCCGTGTGGCAGCGGAATGCAGTATCGGCGGTGCCACGGCAAAGTCCCATCCAAGGCGAAAGCACCTGTCGCACGCAACTCATAATCGTGAGGCCATGAGACCGAACCTCCCTACCCTTGACTAGGCGTGAATCAGTCGGTGAGTCCCATAATTAGCCGATTACTACGCGCGATTGCGTCCGCGCACTGAAGCAAGTGCGGGGACTCCAGAGTTCTGCACCAGGCGGAGATGGCTATGTGCACAGCCTTGTCCCTGTCGGCACCTGAAACGGCAAGGTTAGGGGAGTGGTCACTTCCATGTACCGCGTTGCTCCGCTTGTCGTACAGCTTCTTGACTTCACCAAAGAAGTCGAATCGTCCGATCGGGTCATTCGGGACAAGAAGGTGGGCCAGGGCGGCGCAGACTCGTAGTGAGGTTTCTCCCTTCCCTCCAAATAGGGTTTCCCAGACGACGACGGCGTCTATCAAAGCGTCGAGTCTTGTATGCCGTTCCGTCGCGCCGGACAGCAACCGCTCCTGAGCCTTATGGAATTGCTTTGCCTGCCCTTTAGTCCACGCGGACTGTACGCGGGCAAATGTGTCACCCCAATGCTGCATTATCGTTTCGTCGGTCTGTTGCAGAGCCCTTGACGGGGCGAAATGATTCGGTTGGGGTGAGCCGTTGGGTAATACTTGGCTTTCGCTTTCCAGAGGATTAGGCCATGATTCAAAGCTTTTGCCGATAGCCTGCGTCTCCTCCGGCCCGGATGAGAGAATGGCAGCCATCTGGGCGAGCTTAAAAGGTACATTTACCTGCGCTCGAAAGCTGTCAACGGCGGCCGTTCCAGCCCGTTCACGGATCCTTCGTAGGGTCACAGGCATCTCGAACACGACTGTGCCGGCAGTTACTCCATCGAGGTGCGTGGTTTCTGCCGGGGTGACCCGCCTGAGCCTTCCCTGAGAAAACTTGATCTCGTGAACACCCCCGACAATGGCTGTGTTATAGCAACCAATGATCGCAGGTACCACGGCATCCTCACCGATTGCGAGTTTGCGTGCTACCGCAAGCATCTGGCGGACCGACCCCAGATAGGCATCTACCCCGCATTTGCCGGCGTCCCAAGCCCCGCTGGCCGCGGCGAGGATGGACCTAACGACCATCGCGAATTGGAAGCTAGTGCCAGACCCATCGTTGAAGAAGACCATCGAAGGCGTGGAGAGCCAATCGGGAGGCGGGTCCCCTGGATTGTGTGAGACAAAATCAGCGTTCGGGAAAAGCTGCATAATGGGCTCTTCCGGCTGGAATAAGAGGGAGTGCACCCGTTTCAGTTGTGGATGTTCTGCAACGTGTGCCGACCAGACAGACTTGTTTCCTACCGGCAATAAGAATGTAGGGTACACGTCAGCGGCGAGCTCTAAGAGCGCGTTTTCAGCGGGATCGTCAGCGCGGGTGTCGGGTTTCTTGCCGCCCGAGTAGATGTGGAATTCCGAAGCAGGGGTCCTGCCCCATTCTGCTGAATAGGTGCAGAAGAGCGTGACGATGTGCTGACTGCGCCTTACAGGATCCCACTCCCAGAGGGGCTGGTTACTCATCGCGACGGCGATACTAGCTGCCGTGCTCCTCTGTCTGTTAGTCAGGTTATCGAAGTCCCAGACGTTGGTGGATGAGAGCATGTAGCGAACTAGAGGCGCACCCAAGTACTCGACTAACCGACTCCACAATTCTTTTCCAGGCGCTTCCATGCCCCATTGTCCAATCGCAGTACTGCCTCAGTGGTTCCCGAATGCCAAAGTTGATCATAGCCGCACTAATGCACATGCTGGCTGTAACCGGGCGTTGACAGCAGGAAGTTTGTTCCCTGAAAACTCCCTGCGTCTCCCTACCCGCAGACTTCCCCATCCCTTGAGCCGGCATGCTGCTGGATTTCCCGCACCAAGGACGCGGGTGTCTTCGGGTTGGAAACCACGCGTCCGAGGATCTGCGCGTTATCGAACGCGGCGGCCCACGCGAGGTGATCCGCTGTCAGGTCTGGACACGCAAGCACGCCGAGGACAACCTCCAAGTGCGCGTCATCGGTCATTAGGCCGGCGAGGACTTCAGGCTTCACGTTCACCCGAGACAGAACAGCTGCAGCCGCACGCCAGTGTCCGGCAAGTGCCGCCGCTTCGAACTCGGACGCGTTGTAGTGACTCATGCATTCATGATGCAGTCCTGGTACGACAGAATCACGTGACTAGGAAGAGAACACACCATGCAGACCATGCCGTGATCCAGACTGACGGCCGCCGGCAGGAGAGATCTCAGGAAATCACTCCTGGCGAACGACGATCTTGACTTCGAAGTCTGCTACCGGTTGGTGGGTGATGAGTGAGGCCGCATCGCGGACCTTAGCCGCTAACTGCCCGAATTGGGGCAGCTGCGTATGCAAGCCGTCGATTTCCGGGACCTCCACGGTCCACCCGTTATCGTCTGGTGTGCAAATCGCGGTTAGTTGCGTCATGCGAGCAATCCTATGCGCACGCGACATGTTCCAAGTGCCGGTCTGGAGTATTCGTAGGGGGAGCACTAGCTTTTCCGCTAACGCTCGCAGCCCGCTACTCCCTAGTTGTTAGGGACAGCCACGACAAGATCTATCTGAAAAGGTAAACCCTTACCGGGCCCTACCTATTTTTGCCTTTTAGTATGAGCGTGAGGCTAAGCCCGATCACAACCTCATGGGGGTTATCCGAGGCTTTGAGGTCTTCGGCGAACTGATGTATGTCAGCAAGTTTGTCGCCCGATCCCGGGCGCAGTTCAGTTGTCACATGCTTACGTTGACAGGGCACGCTGAACGAAAGCTGTGGGAATCCGGGACGGATGGTGGTAACTCGGTTCGCCCACACGAGTTCGAAGTCCGTTTATGAGGACGCCGTTCCAGAGAGCAATTTTTGCGGATACCAAAATCTTATGAGGTCCGTCTGCATGCTTGCACATTGGTAGCTTGTTTGTATGCCTGAAATTGAGAAGCCGACGCCGCGTTTCCTTACCATTGAGCAAGTCGCCGGGGAGTTAGCCACCAGCGAGGTCCAGATCCGCAGCATGCTGAAGACGGGCCAGCTGAAAGGTATCCAAATCGGGGGCCGCAACGTCTGGCGGATCGGTCGTCAGGACCTCGAAGAGTTCATTCAGGACGCGTACCGGCAAGTCAGCGAGGGTATCACTGCGGGGAGCCTGGAGGAAGAGTAACTCGGGGCGGATCTATCGAGGCTGTCTTAGTCATTTCCGGACTGTAGAAGCCACGCTGAAGCCTCAGCTTTGGAAATGAAGAATCGTGTCGGGCAAGAGAGGGGTCCAGTGCGAAGCTGGTACTCAACCAGTATGCGGTCAACCGGGCCGGCACCAAGCAGTGCGATTTTGGAAGCGGCACAGGGTTGGGCGAAGACTTTCCGGGCTTCGTGACTGAGGAATCCCGTGGAAGTCATGTCAACCAGTAGTGGGTACGTCTGGCCTTCTGCAAGCTTGTTTACAGCCTCCATCGCAGCGCGAGCGTTGTCAGCTTCGATGCGGACTCCCTTATTCCACGCGAGATGCAGAAAGCGACCGCCGTCAAGTAGGACCTCGCAGTCGTCCAAAACGACCTTTTTCACCCTGCACCTCCAACGTTTAGCCAGTACCGCAGCGGTCTTACGCGTCATGGCGACACTTGGCTGGCATGGTTTTGGATTGGACGCACAATCTTCCTTGTGGCCTCTCCGGGAGCGGCGCACCTCCTTGACGCCCGCTTGGAGGGCATCAGCCTAGTTGTCCAGCAGGTCCATCCTTCAGCCGCCGGCGCGACCAAGTGGCCCCCGCCGGCGGCCTCATTCACAGGTGGAATCGCGCCTGCCCACATGCACGCGATAGCTTCGCTGTAGCCAGGTGGACGCTTATGGGTCGAAACTAAACACACGACGGCAGCATTCTTAGTCTTTTGGGGGTCCCTTTGAAACGCCTACTCACACCGCTTGCAATTGTTCTGCTCGCCACGTCATGTTCGGCCCCGAACGCCTCCTCTGAGGTTTCAGCTCCGCCATCTGCAATCAGCGAAACAGCTACGCCAACTCCCGCGCCGGTGGAAGTGGACGTTGCCAAGTCAAAGTCCGCCACGACTTCGAACGGCATTGAGGTGACCTTTGTCGGGACTCGGATAGCCGAGGCCTCGGAGATCGGAAGTGACCCGCAAGCTGACATGGTCCCCGTCGTGGTCCAGCTTGAATACCGCAACTTGGGTACTGAGGCAGCGACGCTGCAAGCCGTTCCCTTGAACGTGTTCTATGGTGCAGATAAGTACAAGGCCAAGCAGCCAACTCTTTATCAGGGCGGGACCACTCACACGGAACTACCCAAGCAGATAACGCCCGGTTCTGTAGTGAAGGTTGCTGACACATATTGGGCCCCGGCTGGTTCTGCGCTCACAGTGGAGGTGAACCCAAGCGGCCCATCGTCTGGGATCCTGCCTGTCATTTTCTCTGGAATAACCGCCAAGTAGAGTTCCCGTGAACGACAAAAGGTCCCCACTCTCCCGAAGGAGGTGGGGGCATTGTGTGCGGTGACGGCTGGAGCGCTTTGCTGCAGTATTAATGCTATTTATGTGACTTCGGCGCGGCTGCCCCGCCGATTTCGTTGAGAGAAATGGGATAATTGATGTCGAGATCGCCAAAGCCGCCACTACCTGAACTTCTGGAGTTCTCGGAACGCGTCAATGACCTTGAGAACAAGCCGGCGGCCGAATTGACGCTCCTATCCATGGCGTACCTGGACACGGCGCTTGGCATGGCTATCGCGCACCGGCTTCAGGCCGACCCCGCCGTTGAGTACAAGCTTCTTAACCATGACTATTCCGGCGCCGTTCTGCGGAACATCGCGTCGAAGATACACATGGCGGCTGCGCTTGGCATTATGGACGCGGCTGTCTGGCAGGAAGTGCAGGACCTATGCAAAGTCCGCGACCATTACGCGCACGCTTTCCAGCATTCGGCGTGGGATGCCCCCGAGGTTACGAAGTGGACTGACAAGCTGCAGATCACACGGGAGTACCGCACGGCTGACGAACTTCGTCCTAGCGTTGACGTTGACATTGACGGAGTCACAGGCAGCGGTGACGGTGTCACAATTGACCATCTGCGCAACGACTTCATCGTGGACCCAAATGACGCCATCCACTTTTACTGCTACGGGGAACCGTCGGAACACGTCATGGAACCCGCCAAGCGGAGGTACCTGGAGAGTTATTGGACATGCCTGTTCATCATTATGGAGACCGCAGTGGAGCGCTGGCAGATCGAAATAGACAAGCGAGGAACTACTCACATTTCACAGCCACCGCAGTAGCCACAGCCTCAATGACTTGGAGTAAAGTGACCGGGCCGGAATCCTCCGAGTAGTCATGGTGCAACGAAAGAAGCGAGTCCTCGTACGCTGGGGCTTTAAACAAATTGCCCACCGCTATTTCGGCTGCGTCGATCTGTTCTTGGCTCAGCTCAATGTTCTTTGCCATAGCTAAATCATCCTTCTTTTATTGAACAACTGGAACCGTGCTTAGAGGAGCTCCGGGTAGCGGGACTTCATGTAGGCATGAACCTTGTCCCGGTCAGCCAAGTTCAACTGCGTGGGCCAGTAGATCAGCTCACGGATGTAAGATGCCTGGCCGGCGGCGCTAGCGCCAAAGTAGAGGCCGCCAAAGGTTCCCGCAGCGGTTACGCCGGAAGGATCAGCGACTTCAGTCCCGTCTGCCCGAAGAATGAACGAGAACCCGGCGTCAGCCGCTTGTGCAACCATCATGAACACCCAGCCGTCATGGTTGACAGTGGTGGCCGTGGCGCTGCCGGAGGTGCCTTGGTAGAAGCCGGACGAGTTGCGGCCTACGGTGGTTCCGGTCATGCCTGCCACGTTGACGACATTCGCCGAGGACTTGAACACTGCGGCGATGGTCATAGGCCGCTGCGTGGTGTGCACCGAGTTGAGAAGGCGGCCGCCATTCAGCGAGTCGCCCGGCGAGTACAGGTGCCGGATACCATTCTCAGTACCCAACGTAACGGCTGGGGTACCGCCCACGTTCGCGAGCGTCGTCGGGACGGAGCCAGCCACAGAGTTCCACGAACTCACGATTGAACCATCCGGGGCGTCAAGGTGGTTCGCGATGAACCGGGCAGCATAGCCGCTGACTCCCGGGGTTCGGATGACACGCGGGGCCGTGGACGATGCTACCGCCCCGACAGCGGTGATGAGTTTCGACATTACAGCCAGCCTCGATTCTGTGCTTCTTGGTAAACGCGGGCCGCAACAGCGGTGCACCCGGCAGCATTGATGTGGGTGGAGTCCATGCGGAACGACGTCGGGGTAAGCCCGTTAGCGATGTCCGTGTTGTCCTGGGTTGTGAAGGTGATCCCCGCAGCGTCGGCCGCTGCCTGGGTCCGGAGATAGGATGCGATGTCCAGCCAGAACTCAGGGAATGCTGACTTGATGGCCGCGTTGAGTGCTGCGAGGTATGTCTTCTGGTCGGCCGAATCGAACTGCGCCGGCACGACTTCCATGACGATTACGCGCTTCACATTGGGGGAAAGGTAGTCAATCGCGGCCCGGATTGACGCGAGAACCAATGTGATGGGCGTGCTGGACGTGACATCGTTCCGGCCCGACCAGATAGTGACGATTCGGTTGCGGTAGTTCAACCCGTTCGTTGGCGTGAATACCGACTTGGCAGGAATGGGGTACGTGCCGCTGAAGTCAGGCGTGAAAGTGACATTGCCGGCTGTCAGTTCCCGGATAACACCGGGGACGCCCGCCAGTGTGCCCGGTACGGTTCGGGTGCCCGACTGCAAGACAGGCTTGTTGATGATGGACGTGACAACCGAGTTGCCGCTGGACGCTGTCACGTTGCCGGCCACTGTTACCAGTGGAGGCTGTCCACCTTGCCTCGCGGAGATCTGCGCTGCCGTCTGCTGATACCAACCACCGTTGAAGTGGTTCTTGCCAGTGAGGGCAGAGAGCTTATTGACCCACGCATCAACGCCCGTCACCGCGTTGTCAGTCATGGAATCGCCCCAGTGCGCCCAATCAAGCGCAGGGAAAATGGATGTGCCAGCGCCGGGCGCGGATGTGTCAGCGAAGATGACCCTGTCGTTTGCGTCGACCACCACGAACTTCTCGCCAGAATCCAGTTCCACGTCCTGCACGCCAACCGACTTGCCCACGCGGGACGCCGCATGAGGTGTCAAGTCGCCGTCGAGCCCAACCATGAGGGTCGTCTGCTTGTCGTCGCTGCCCACCACGCCGAAGAGGACGCCGGGAACATCTCCGGGGTCCAGGAGTCGGGAGTCGCCGGCCTTCACAATGCCAACGGTGGATTGTGCGGCGTTCGCGGCCGCAGTAACAACTGAAAGGTCCGTAGCAATCGCTTGCGCCACGAGAGGTGGCACCAACGGGCCAACCTCGGCACCCACAAGGCCGGGCACGACAGCAGCAACCTGGGCTGGGATGTTCGCCCGCGCCAGGCCAGCGTCCACTTGCGCGTCTGTAGGGGCTTGGGCAAGTTCGGCAGCTTCGGCAGCGTCGGCAGCAGCCGCCAGTGCTGCGTCCTTGGCGGCAACGGCTTCGTCCCTTACGCCCTTGTAGCTCGCCGAGATGACAGCCAGTCCACCGCCGACAAGCTTGACCAGCGGTGACGTCGTCACAAACGCGGGCGTGAAAGCATCCGAGCTGGACACCATAGGGTTGGACATCGTCAACCCATTCAAGTCCTTGAGGGTAAGCGGTGTGCTGTTGGATGCGTCGTCGGCGTCATAGGCTGTGACGCTTGAGTTGGGTGCCCGGGTGAAGCTGGCCGCGTCAGCCAGCAACACTTGATCGTGGACGTAGTCAGTCACTTACCCTCCAAAGGTATTTAGGCGCGGTGTTCGGGCTCGCGGCGGACGGCATCTTGGGCTGCGTTCGTGTTCCCGATGGGAGTAGCCGCCTGGATGGCCGGTGCCACGCCTGTCGGTTTCCACAGCAGCTTGTAGCTGTTTCCTGCGGTGATGAAGATGACGAGGATGGCGACGATAATTCCGGCGGTGTTGAAGATGCCTGCCAGCCATGCGGTTATCGCGGCCACGGCAACGTAGAACAGGAACGCCACGATGGATTGCTTCCGTACGGACCACCGGGACTGTTGAATGACGGCGATCACCAAAGGGCTGAAGAAGCCCACCGCGAGCAACCAGAGGGTTACTGGGCCGAGGTCGGCAAGGGCCGCCAGAGTGTCAGGATTGAGAGATCCCATGAGTTAGCCTTCCTGGCTCAGCGTGACGGTGGTGGTGGCGATGGCTTCGAGACCTGCAAGCGCTTCTTCGGCGCCTGCCTTTGCCGCCTCCTTCATTGCTTCGACATCGATCGGTTGGCCGCTGCCGAGGTTCTCCAGAGCGGAGAGGATGGCGCGCTGGCCGCCCTGCAACTCGGCAAGCATCTGCGGGATGGGACCAGCGGTACGCTTGCCGTCTTCACCGGGCAGGAGCAGGGCAGTGACGCCGTCCAGTCGGCGCTGGGACTCCTCGCCAACGAGCATGAAGCCTGGGTGCTTTTTGCCGTCCCTATCAGTCCAGCCGTCAGCGGCGATGTCCTGGATGTATTCGAGAATGCGATCTGCTTCAGCCACGGTGATTTCTCCTTCGGGTGGGGTGGTGCTCGTGGAGCTTGAGAGGTTGATGTAATCGCCGGCGACGACGGCCACGCCTTCGATGTCTTCCGTCCACCCAAGAAAGGTGAGCGGGTTACTTCCCGCGTAGTAGCGGATCAAGTGGGACATATTCGGGTGATGGTGCGGAATATTCGAGTCATCGCTTGTGGAGTAGACGGAACCGTCCGGGGCAAGCAAGGCGACGTGGCCGAGCGGGTTTATTGCGAGGCTGAACCAGACAGGCACCCAGCATCCAGCAGGGAAGTTCCAGTCCCGGTGCTTCCTTTGGGCGGCGTTCCATCCAGCGGTTGCGCTTGGATACAGCCCATCCAGCCCGTACGTTTGGCGCACGTACATCAGGCAGTAGCCGGGCTTGCACCAGATATCCGGGTTGGGGGTAATCAACTGGGCTGTCATGGTGTCTCCTTGCTCATTGGTCCAGGTCCTTGGGCCATTCGTGCGGGGTTCCGCCGAGCTCGTGAACCTGGCCGCGGAGTTTGTGGATGTATGCCCGGTACTGGGAGAACTGGGATTGGACGTTGGCTTTGAACGCTTCGAACTCTTTGCGCAGGTTGGACACGTCCTCCTTGTAGAGGGTGCGTTCTTCCTGCAGCTCGTTGGCGAACTTGTTGTACCGCTCAACCTCTTGGTTTGTTCCGGCGAGTTGGTTGGTTTCGGACTGGGACTTTCGAGCCCACAGTGCCGTGACGACACCAACTGATGCCGCGATTAGGCCCGAGACGATGGCAGCCCAAGGGACTTCGGTCATTGGGGGTCTCCCGGCTTCTGCACAATCTCCGGGTGGGACGGCGCGTGGTTCATCATGCGTGCGCAACCAGCAGCGGATAACGCCATGGAAGCCAGCAGAGCAGCAGATACGAATGCCGTATTCCATGTCCCGTTCGGTAAGACGGGAGTGCGGAAGAAGTATTCAGCGAACGACAGCGCCCACAACGACAGCAGCCCAGCGACAGCACCTAGCGCCCGCGACTGGTCAACTTTGAACGCGGACGCCACCAGCATGAACGCAACAAGGAACCAGACAACCGCCCACACTTCGAGGGGGAATATGCGGGTTACCATCTCCAGCGCCGGCTGCGGCCTTTCGGGCAGGACACCAAGGTAAGAGAACCCGAAGCACGCGCACATGAGAGCCTTGCCAAGCATGACCATCCCGCGGGGCCCATACACCTTAGGGAAGTTGGCCAGCACCCGACAGCGGGCGCTACTAGTCAAGCCTCGGAGGGATGCTAAGGCTTTCATGCGGCCACCCAACTGAAGCCGCCCGTGAGCAGAATCGAGAATGCCGACTTCGGGATAACTCCCGCGGCAACTGTCGCCTCGAACTCCACCCAGCCCGCTTTCGCGTGGCCAACCGGGTACACGTACAAGAAGACCTTGCCCATGGATTCGGTTGCTATCGGGTCGAAAGTCTCGATACCGGCAGGAAGGTGAGCGGCGTCAATTTCGCCAACCTTGAAACGGTTCGGCCGGGCCTGGTCCACGTTCACGGATGACCCGGACGCGCCAATAGCGCCGCCCATGAAGACCAGCCCGTCAGCATGCTTCCGGGTGTACGGCGCCACATACCCGGCGCCCAGTGCAGCATAACCACCAGAAAGCGCAATCGGCTTCGAGTCAGGTGCGTCACTGACCCACCCGGCAACACCGTTCGTGCCAAATGTGTAACGCCAAGTAGTAGACCCGATCAGGACGCAGGCACCGAGCTGGGCCAAATATCCAAGCGCCAATGTGTCCTTCGCGATGACGCCGCCGTTGCTGGTCCAGCACCGAAGATCAATGATCGTTCCCGGTTGCGTCTGCCCAGCAACAATCGGTACCAGCGCAATAGGCTGGTCATCCTCAACGCCCTGGCCGGACTTGCGCGTCCCGGGTATTGCTTTGCTTGCGCTGCCCTTCACAATGTCGAACTTGGAGACACCAGCGGTCGGGGTCCAGTCGCGCCGCACAACCACAAGGTCATAACGCGTGCCAGTCGTGTTGATGTCGAACTGCAGCGTCTCGTTAGCGACCGTCTGATCCGTGACACCACAGCCGAAGCCGTGGCCCGGAGCGATAGACACCGTACGGTCAGCGCCCGCAACAGGCGTGACCTTCCAATCGTTGACGCCCAAAACCCCGTACCGGGCAGAGCCGATAGGTTTGATGGAATGCGCGTCCGCCCAGAAACCTTCTGTGTAGGGCTTATCTGACGTCGTGTCATAGCCGCGGGAGATGAACTCAACAGGCATCAGATACGCTCCTGATTCCGCTGCCTCTTACCAAGGGCAGCAAGTCGCTGCGCAACAATGCGCGCAGGCTGGTTAGTCAGTTCCCCGATGGAGGGATCGACGCTGGCATAGTCTTTGGAAACCCATTTGAGGGTTGCTTCACGGATGGTCTCGGTGATGACCTGGCCGCCGCCGATGTCCACTGGGACACGGTCGCCAACATGGAAGCCACCCGGCCCGTACTGGAATATCCCTGTGCCTGCGAGCTCCAACGACAGGCCGTTCTTGGCTGCGTTTTCGTCCAGAGTTTCCTGGCCGCGGGCATCAAGGACGGCGTCGGTGTTGTCGTCGCGGGCGTCCCGGAAAGTCTCGGCCCGCATCCCGTACTTTGTTTCGCGGGCGGCATCTGTGACAACCCGGAACTTCCGGGCCGTACCTTCACCTTGGCCGCCTACCACGACACGGGAAGCTGTGGGGCGGGTCCTGTTCCACTTCGTGGTCTTCAGGGTCCGACCCTTGGATGAAAGCTTCCGGGGGAAGATCTGCGGCTCGTAGGCGTCCAGAACAAGGTTGCTGCCAACCTGCTGGACTGTGACGCCGATACCAGCCAATTCGAGTGCTGGGAACATCTGGTCCATGAGCGGGTGCATGCGCAACGGAACACCGCCCGGGACCACAGCCCCGCGGTTCAGGTTCGGCGCAACAGTCAGGCCCGGAACAGCCAGACGGTTCACGCCGTTCTCAGTCACCGCCGTTTTCAGGATCGTTTCGGCGTTGCCCGTATAGGTCCGGTACTCCGCTGCCGTCTGGTTGGTGTAGGGCGACGTCGGGACCGGCCAGCCGAGGATGTCCCGTAGCACGCGGAAGTCATCCTCAACAGTGAACGTCGCGTACCCCTGCACCCCGTCCGTCTGCCCCTCGTCAGAAACAATCGGTCCGGAGATCAGATGCTCCCCCTTGAAGGAGACCTTCAGCCGGGCCCCGTCTGCCATGAGCTCTCCGAAGCGCAGATGCCCGAGTGGGACAGTCATGCTCAATGTCGAGACCAGGTTGTGCCGGACCGTCACTGACAACGCTGAGGGGTTGCCGATCTGGCACCGGAACCAACGGTTCTTGTCGTACACGCCGACCCTGAAGACGCTCACCATGCCCTCCGATACAGTGACGGCAACAGCGCCTCTACGACGCCGGTGCCGGCCAGCGAGAGCGACAGTTGCACGCCCTCGCCGGCCGGGATTGGCGGGAACTCTGCTTCGCCGAGATCGGCGGAACGGTCAACAGGGTTGATCATGTCCACGCCCAAGACCCGCTGAGAGGGCTTCTCCGGGGCGCCCGCAACAATGTCGTACATGGTCGCGCCGATACGGTCCGGGTCAGACTCGATCAGCAAGCACTTGCCGGTGGGGACGGTGAACGGAACATCGACCACCATTCCGCCAACACCAACAGCCGCCGATGTCGTCTCGCCGTCGATGAACCACTGCGCGTAGGACTCGACGTCTCCCAAGTTGTCGATCCTGGCCTTGGACACATCAGCGCTCGAAGAGATATTGACGATCTGCGGACCATCCGGTTCGAAGAACGGTTCATAAACCGGGTTCTTCCAAGACCGAACCTCGGGGGCGCCCTCCCAGTAGGGCTGCTCAGCAACAAAGGTGATGCCGTACGACTGCCACCCGTACTTGAACGGATCGTAAGTGATCGTGTGGTCGCCGTCGTCGCGGAACCTCAGCCGAAGGGAACGCTTAGTGCCGTCCGGGTGGATGATCTCCCAAACCCCGGTGTCATCCGGGTCCATGCCCTTCCAGAAAGCACGGTCCCGCTCCACCCATTCCTCAGAGCTGCCATCGTGGAAGATATGCACCGGCCAGAAGGCGCCGCGGTCAAGGACCGAGACGCCTTCATGCCGAGACCCGGCAACAGCAGGGGATGAAGTCGCGTGGCGGTCAGTGGTTACCGAACCGAGGCCCCTCACACCCGGCATCAAGAACATGCCTGACGCCGGGTTCGTGAGAGGCCATGTGACTCCCTTGGCAGTCCACGTCATCACAGCACCCCGCCACGGGCTAACTGCCGGAGCCGGTGGCACGTAGGGAGTTGCGTAACCGATGCCCATTGGACTCCTTCTTTATTGGTGAACGGCGAGCAAGTCGCGCTGAGACGTCTCGAGCTTCCGAACCATCTCGTCTTCATCGCGCACGTGAAGATGCTCGATGTTGACGCCCGGGCGTTCCGGCCCCTGCCTCGATGCGATGCTGTACATGGCATCCCACTGCTGCGGGTTGAGGATGTATTCCGGCTTCTGGGTTCGGTTCATGACCTGCGACAAACCGGTGGGCAAGATGCCACCTTGGTCGTGCAGGTATGGAAGCCCCGTCGAACCTGTGTTGTCCTTGCCGCCGTTGCCGGTGACAAACGCAACCGCACCGTCAAGGAGCTTCTTGCCCGCCCCGATGGCGAGATCCGCGAACGGACCTGCTTGTGGGAAGGCCTTCTTGAACTGGTCAAGGAGCCCGTCCACAATCGCGCCAACGGGGTTCCAGCCCGGATCTCCACCGCCGTCCAAGTACTCGGCAGGGTTGCGATAGTTCGGCCACCCACCGTTGAGCACCATGTAGTGAAGGTGCGGGCCGGTGGAGTTGCCAGTCGAGCCAACCTCGCCGATCTTGGAACCGGCGTTGACCATCTGGCCCATCTTCACCGCGAAGGATGAAAGGTGGGCGTACCAGGTCTGCAACCCGTTCGGGTGATCGATATGGATCTCATTGCCGCCGCCATACGATGACCAGCCAGCAGAAGACACGCGGCCAGGGCCAGCCGCCACGACGGGCGTACCCGTCCCAGCCGCGAAGTCGATACCGTTGTGCCCGCTATGGAAAGGCTGTGAAATTGTCGCGCCGCGGATCGGTCGAACCAGGCCACCAGTCGCGTACCCGTCAAGAACACGAGCCATGGCGTAGAGGTTCCTCACACCAGCACGGCGGGTCTGCTCCTTCGTGAAAACAAACTCGTCAGCGTGCACGATGCCAGCCGGCTGATACTTAGCGCCTGGCCCGGTGTAGCCGCCTTCGGAGAATCCCGGAGGCAACGCCACCCGCGGCAATGGAGCCAAGCCCAATGCCCCGCCGATACTGTTGAGCCCGTTGATGAGGCCGTCGTTGATGACCGTGTCCACCACGAACCGGACAGGTGCCTTCGCGATTTCCTGCAGCTTGTCCCATGCCGTCTTGATGAAACCGACGCCGTCCTCGAAGGCCTTCGGAATGGTTTTCATGATGAAGTCAGAAAGCGCGTCAAAGACAGGCTTGACGATGGTCTCCCAAACCCACTTGATAGCCGCGCCGATTCCATCGAAGGCTGGCTTGATAATGGTCTGGTAGAGCCAATCAAAAGCCGGCCCAAGCACGTTGTTCAGCACCCAAACAATGGCGTCAAAAATGGGCTTCACGATGGTGTTCCACCACGCGCCGATCAGGGCCCCAATGAATCCGAACACCGGCTGAATCACGGAGGTCCACAGCCAGTTGAATGCCGGGCCCACAACCTGCGTGATGACCGCACTGATGATTTTGAAGATGTAATCCATGACCATCCACGCGGCTTGTATCGCGCCGACGATGAACCCGAAAACGGGCTGGATGATGTTGACCCAAAGCCACTCGAACACGGCGCCTACCCCGGCAAAAATAGCCAGGACGGTCGGCAACACGTACGTCTGGAACCACTCGACGGTGCCGCCGATGAATGTCTGGATAGCGCCCCAAACGTTCTGCACGATCTGCTGCCCAAGCTCGGTCTGAGTGAAGAACCAAACAAGCCCGGCCACCAAAGCAGCAATGCCGATGACAATCAGCCCAATGGGGTTCGCAGCCATTACCGCGTTGAACGCCATCTGAATCGTTGTCGCTACCGTCGTGATGGTCTTCCACGCCTGAATGGCGCCGATCCACAACTGCATGCCGACGACCAAGGTTCCGACCGTGATGCCGAGAGCCAGCAGCCAGTCCTTGTTCTGGACCACCCAATTGCCGAAGCCCCTCACTGCCGGGATGACGGACGTGATGATGTAGTCGCCGAACCTTTGCAGGATCGGCAGAACGTTCGCTTGGAAGACGTCGTACGCTTGGCGCGCCCAGTAAGCTACCTGCTCCATGAAGCCCGGGAACCCGGAAGATGTAATGTCACCGTCGTTGGCCACCCACGCCGCGGTAAACGCGGTGATGCCGCCGGCGATCTCGTCAAACACTGTGCTGAGACCGGACAGGAAGCCAGTTGCCAGGGGCTCAAGCCACACCATCACCTTGTTGCCGAAGGTCTGCAGCTTGCCGGCAATGCCGCCGTTTAGGTTGTCGCCCATTCGCTCAGCGGCGCCCTCTGTGTCGCCAAGAGCGCCCTGCGCCCCAGACAAGGAAGCGATGAACTTCGGGATGTCCTCCGTACTCAAGTCCTCCAACGGAGTGCCGAACAGAGCAAGAGCCGCCTGAGACTGGGCGACGGGGTCTTTCATGTTGCCCAACGCGCCAACGATCTTCTGGAAGGCCGCCGCGCCAGTGTCGCCGCCCGCCAGTAGATCCTTTGTCATCTTCTGCGTATCAAGACCAAGCGTCTTGTAGGCACCAGCCGTTGATGAAGACATGTCCGTGGCTCGGATCGTGAATTCCTTCAGGGCATCGCCGGTCTTATCGATGCCGTACATGCCCTTCTCAGACGCAGCCACGAGCATGCCCATGGCGTCAGAGCCCTTGATACCAAGCTGCGCGAAGAACGGGCCGTACTCATCCACGGCGTCAATGACGTCTTCGCGGACGGCGGCCGGAACCTTCTGGGCTGCGGCCGTGAGCAGGTCAAATGCTTCGTTCGCGTCACCAACAAGGCCGGTCTTCATCATCTGGCCGACAACCTGGGTAACCCTGTCAGTGTCGATCTCGAAGGCCTTCGAGAAGTTCAGTGCATTCTTGGTTGCCTGGTCGAATTCAGCCTCGGACAACTCACCAATGCCGCCGATGCTGGTCTTCACGGAAGCGACAGCGCCGCCGATGTCCTCGAAGGACCGGGGCATGGTGGAGCCGACGCGCTTCGCAGAGTCGTTGAGCGCCTGCAGGTCTTTGCCTGCCGCGCCTGTCCCGACGCTGATTGTCGTGGAGACGTCAGAAAAAACCGTCCCGACTTTGTACAACGCCCCGCCGGCGGCCGCCACAGCCCCAACCGTGGCGGCCACTCCGACAGCAATCGCCGAACCGAACTTCTTGCCAACGGAAGCGCCAGCCTTGTCCGTCTCTGCCCCTGCACCCTTGACCAGCGCCGGGCCGAAGTCCTTCATTGAAGGTAGTACCGGGAGCCAAACAGTGTCCTGCGCCTGTGCCAAAGTCAGCTCCCTTGTTGAGTTATGTGATGGCTTCAGCCGCCCGTTGCTGGGCTGCCTCAACCTCTGCGATAAGCGCGGACATCTTCTTCTCTGAACGGCGTTGCGCTGCCCGCGTGAACGCGGTCTCCGGACGTGTGGCCGGGCGCATTCTGGGAGCCTTTCCGCCGTTCACCTGGATGGTTGCCGCTATGAGCTGCGCGATGAGGTCCGCAATCGCATCCAGCCGGGCAACTTCAGCCGTGTACTCGGACAACTTCGGCCCAGAACCCTTAGACGGCGCGTCATCCTTGAAGGACTCAGCTAGTTCGTCATCGTTCGCCATGGCCTCAGTCGTGCGGGAAGACGACGGAAGCTGCCGGATCAGATCCGACAGCTTCCGCCATGACCGCTCGCCCCGGAAGAAATCAAGCAGGTCAAGCCCCAACTCGTGGTGGAGGTCGTACTCGATTTCCGCCCCGTACCTGTCAACAACCGTGACTAGGTACGGGAAACGGCTTCCCCCTCGGGGCGGTATCCCTGCTTCAGCATGATGCGGATCTTGCGGGGGTCCTTTTCAGTGACCTTCCCGCCGCCCGGGCCAACAAGGGTGACGTCCTCCGAAAGGTCAAAGAAGAGCATCATGTCGGTTACCAGGTTGCTCATCGCCTCATGGCCGGCCTTCGCGAGCAGCTTCTCAATGCGAGGCCACTGCTCACCACACAGCGTGATGAGCATGGCTTCGATGTCGCTGGACCTGTAGGCGCGTGCCCACTGGATCAGGGTCGCGCCGGTCGGTGCCTCGACGATGATCGTTTCGTCTTCCGATACCGGGAGCTGGAACGGGTCATGGGCAGCCTCTTCGGTGTACTGGTCCCAAGTCTTGAACTGCTGATTCTTTGCCATGGTGGTGGGCCTTTCGTTTGGTTACTTGGTGGTGGTCTTGGATGCCCGGGCCTCGGAGGCGTTCTTGTCCGCCTCAGCCTCCGTAGCGGCCTGCTTCGCTTCCTCGGCTTCCAAGGCGGACTTGGGCTTCCAGCCGCGGGCGCGTAGGTTCGTTGCTTGGGCTGCGTCTTCCGGGTCCCATTCCTTACCTTCGGTAGACACCAGAGTTTCGAGTTTCTTCGCGGCCATGAGAGGCACCTTTCAAGAGGTCAATGGATGATGGAGTGGGCCAAGAAAGAGGGTGGCCCCGGCTGGCCCACCAAGGAGCCGAGGCCACCAGTCATTACGGGGTCGGAGCCGGGAAGCCCATCGCCGCGTGATCGACACCAGGGCCGCCCCAGATCTCCCGGTAGGAAGTTCCGAACTGCTCGTCGGTCTTGCCAGACAGGGTGGCCGGGTACTTGATCTCGTCACCCTCAGACCACGCCTGCTCGCCGTTCTCCGTGACCTGCGCCTTAGGCAGCCACTTAGCGATGTAGACGGCATCGGGGCCGTCGCCGTCCTTGCCCAGCGCGAGGACCCGCCACTTACGGGACACCGGACGGGAAGCGCGGTCAAAGTAGAAGTTGCCCTGCGCGTCGGTCGTAACCGCGGTCAAATCCAGACCGTGGTAAACCTCCATGGTCAGCTTCTTGGATTCCTGCATCGTGAACGCCAGCCCAGTGACGTCCTTGATGATGTCCGACCGTGTCGGCTCGGAGTAACCGTAGGACTCGACGTCGCTGGTTTCCTGGTCACGGGACCACGTCGCACCGTCGCTCTTCGTGGTCATACCGACAGGCAAGTAGCCCGTGGGGATAACCAGACCAGTAGCGCCATAAATTGACGTGATCTCGGTGTCGTCGTCCTCCCACGGCTTCATGAAGATAGCCATCTCAAGGACTTTGCGGATGTTGGACGGGTTGTGGCCTTTGGCCTCAGTAAAGGTCGCCATGGCAGCGCTTCACCTTTCTATGGGTTGGTCAGTACGTTTGGCGGAATTCGAGCGCGTAAGACGCCACGAACCTGTTAGTGCCTGGGTTTCGGTAGTCCACCCATGAGGGCGCTACAACCGTGCGAACCCGATCCACTTGCACGCCGCCGACCTTCCGGCCATTGAGTGAGTGGAACCATTGGCGGGTGCTCTCAGCGAGGGCGGCCGCAGTTTTGTAATCGTTGGAGAAACACTCGACATCCACGACTGGGGCGTCGGTCAACATGTCGTCCGTGCCGGGGCCGCGGGCCAACCTAACGAACTTCTCCAACAGCTCGACGTCGCCCGGGACCTTCGTCCCGGTCTGCACAGTTGTTGCCTCGCGGTGCGCTTTCGTCAGCGCCGTCTCAATGTCAGGCCAGCTCATCCGCCCGCCCCCGCACGGCCAAGGATCCGGAAGCGGCCCATGCGGCTAGTCCCGAACTCCTGATCAGCGTTATCGCCAACCACGTTCACAAACGGACGGCCACCAGGACGCACACCAGACTCCGTGGTCACGCGCATGTCCACGCCATCACTGTCAGCCAGTTGCTTCGCCCGGGACTTCACCCGGTTAGCGACAACCTGCAAAGCCGCCGCCACTCCCGGATGCCGCGCAGCCTTCTGAATGAACTCGTAACTGATCTCAATTTCAGCCATTCAGCCAGTCACCTTCTCCACAGCAGCTTTGATGAAACCCGGAACGATGAACCCGCCCGGCTGCCGGCCAGGCTCGCCAACAACCTGATACTCAATTCCTTCAATGACCACGGCGTCCGCTGCAGAGAGCGGGGCTTCAAGAGGCAGGTTCACCCAGTAGCCGAAGACCTGCTGGTCCTTGGCTGAGGTGTCCTCGCCTGATGTTCGCGGCTCGTACCACGCCTGCCATTCCTCATCGCGGGGAGGTCCAACGACAGGATTCCCATAATCGTCATATTCACCCTCAACGGGCTGGCCTCTGAAGCGGAGCGTGAGCGTCTGATCCATAAGGTTCATCAGGGACGCTCCGGAAGTTTGTACTTCGAGACACTGTTCTGGCCCGCGTCAGGACCAGTGTCGAGCTGGATGGAGCGGCCAGCCAATGACTCAGCCTTGACGCCGCCACCCTTAATCCGGCGAGCCCGATCAGCCACGACAGACAGCAAACTGGCAGGGCATGTCTCATAACCGTGGGTGAACTCGACCTCAATCTCTTCAGGCCAACACCCGCTGGTCCGGCGAAGAACGCCGTTCGGTTTGGCTTTCCAGCCTTCGATGGCGTTGCCATCACCGTCGCGGACGGCAATAACTTCCTTCACCTTCAGAGATGGCAGAAGTGCGACGGAGTCGCGGCCAGTCGAAACCGTGATCGTCTCTGTCACTTCTGGTGCGATATGCCATTCGCATTCGTCACGCACCTGCCCAGCCGCCGAGTTTACGACTGAGGCAGGAAAAGGAGCGCCAGGGAAACCTGTCAATGCTGCTGGGTCTAGCAATGGCTGTTCCACCATGGCGCCCCTCCTTCCTTACTTGTTCTCGGCAGTCGCAGCCTTGTTGGCAGGCCGGGCCTGCTTGACTTCAACCGCATCTTCGCCGTAGCGCTCCGCGTCCTCGGCGTTCAAGAGCAACGTGTGCTCAATCCCGCTGATGGTCACGGTGTAGGGCTTCCTGTTATCAGCCATTTCTGAGTTACCTTTCGATTAGGCCGGCGGGGTGTTGGACAGGGTGACCTTCACGGTCGCAGCGGGGATGCGGTTGGCCAGGGCCACGCGCTCTTCGATGCGGGTCGTGATCAGGTTGTTGGTGAAGTCCGATGCGTGGGAGTTCGTGGACTCCACACGGACGCCGCCCTTGCGGTACACCGTGGATGCGGTGTTGAAGGCCGCCACAGCAACCGTGCCAGCGGCGACAGCGGCCGTGACGATGGTGCTGATGCCCCACAGAGGCGGCTGCCACTCGATGTCACCATTGCCGTACTGGCCCTGGAAGAAACCGCCGCCGAAGTACTGTCCGTTGCCGTCCTTACGGAGACGCAGAGCCTGGTAGTCAACGGGGTTGATGGCGATGCCGTCAGCGGTCAGACCGGTAGCGGTCTGCACCTTGGACAGTGCACGGTAAATGGCGTCCGCGTTATCCGTGTTGTTGGCCGCCGCTTCGGTCTGGATGCCAGAGCGGTTGAGCAGGCCCAGCACGTTGTTGCCGGTGCCGTCACCATTGAGAAGCTGGTTCTCTTCGGCCAAGGCGAGCAGGTACAGGCCGCGCTGGTTGATTTCCGAGACCCAGAATTCGGCATCTTCGGCCATCTCGTCCGTGAACTTCAGGAAACCGGCGATCTTCTTGAGAGCGTCGGTTCGAGTCGTCGGGTCCGTGAGGTGGAACTGAGGCTTGGCACCGCCTTCAGCCACCGTAGCGAGGCTGCCTTCTACGGCGCCTTCCACGAGGTAGCTGACCGCGTTGGATCCAGCGCCCAACGTTCCCTGTCCGAGCAGGTCGGAGATGACGGGGCGGCGGAAAGCGCGGACGACGGTGCGGTCAAATGTGGTCAGCCACGGGGCGAGACTCGCCGGCGTGGCCTGCGTGTCCGTTGCAGCCTTGGCGTTGGGGGACCATTCCGGAGCTGCGACGGTTGCTCCGCCAATGGTCTTGACGCGCAGCAGTCCGTCCTGGCCCACGGTCTTCACGAAGTGTTCGCCAAGCGACTTGGCAGGAGCGGCCTCGCGATCGCCGTCGCCAGCCTCCGGAGCCCCGTAAGAGCCGAGACGCTTCATCAGCGCATCAGACTCTCCGGCAGCCTTGATCTTGGTGTCGAACTCGTCCACCTCAGCGAACTTGGCCTCGACCGTGGTCTGCTCTTCGGCCGTGAGGTCTCGGCCCGCGGCCTTGGCCCCATCGATGACATCCTGCGCCGCCTTCAGCGCGGCGGCGCGCAACTGCTTGAGGTTCACAGGGAACCCCCTTCTGCGCTCCCAGTGAGCGCGTAGATTTTTGCTTGTGCCGCCAGGCGTTCAACGGACGACTTGGGCTGCTGTTCCTCGCCGGACGCGGACGACTTGCCCCCTGAGGGGTCCTCGTCGTTGGCGTCAGGCTTGACGTTGGCTTGGTCGCTGGCTTTTTCCTGGTCGTTTGCTGCCTCGGCCGCTTCGATAACGGCGCCGATAGCCTCCTGCGCGGAACGCAGGGAGTCGATGTGTTTGGAGGCCAGAACCCGGCCTGCCTTAAATTCCGCCGCTGCTGCCTCAGCCAGAGCCTTGACGGCGACGACGCTCGTATCGGAATTCGCCCCGATGGGCACGAAAGAGAACTCGTACACCTTGAGCTTCCGAAGTTCGTTCGCCTTCCGGCCGTCTTCAAGGGTTACTGACCCTTCGTCTAGGGTGTCGTAGGCGAAGGAAAGCTTGGTCAGTCGCCGGCCTTTCACCAGCCGGTAAACCTGCGGACCCTTGGGTGACTCAAGGTCGAACTTCCCGCGGATGCGCCACCCGTGGTCGTCCTCGGACATTTCAGTTGCGCCAGCAACAAAGTAGTCCGGGTCATCCATACGATGGCCGTACAGTCCCGGCAGTACGTCCCCGGACGCCTTCCAAGCTTCGATGTCATCCAGAAACGCGCCCTTGGCAACAATGTCGCCATAAGAGTCGGGTTCTTTGATGAACGTGGACGGGTAGACGATGAACTCGCCTTCTTCCAATCCATCCTCAGGGCCGGCCTTCACCCGGCCGATGGGCACATTCTTGACGTGCATGATGTTCCTTCCATTGGTCAGGTGATGATCACGACGGAGCACTTGCAGCCGGCGACCTCGTCAACGTCCCCGCTGAACGATCCCGGCCACTTCAGCCCGTTGCTGAACTTCTCATCGATGGGGACTGTCTCGCCGTTGATGCGCTTATGAGAGGACCGGGAGTTACCAGAGTTGGTTTTCCACCGCTTCTTGGCCTGCGGACGGGCCTGCTGTGCAGCCTCAACCATGCCGAATCCAAGGAACGTCGCCGCCGCGGTCATGCCTGACTTCGCTGCCCTGGATTCCTCAGCCACGTCGAAGACGTGGGCGAGGTCAGGCTCATCCTCGGCTTGGGCGGCTTCGAGTGCTGAAAGTGTGGTCGCGTTGACCTGCCCAGCGATCCTCTCGGCAACCTTCGCGAGGAAAGCTTCCGTCTGATCCACGTTGTAGGCGTAGGCGTCCTCACCCATGGCATCGAGCGCTGACAGAGCAGCGGCCTTGGTGACCTTCAGCGAAGCGGCCAAGATGTCTGCCGCAAGTTCCTTGTCCCAGCGGTCCGAGTCCCACCATTCGGGAGCTTTCGCGCCGACTGCGGACAGGACTGCTTTCCGCTGCCGGGCGAAGAACTTCGAGAACACCTCAGCCATTGCCTTTTGGTGATCTTCCGGGATTTCCTCCGGGGCTTTGATCTCGTACTCCGTTTCCGATCCCTTGATCACAGCCTTGACCAATTGGAACTGAGCTGACGCGAGGTTCTGAGATCCTGAATCGGATGGAGATGCTTGACCGCCAGCGACAACATTCAGCGGCACAATGAGGTCATCCCCGCCCTCAAGCGCTGGGAGGTTCCGCATGGCGCGTGCCTCGTTGCGAGTCATCCACGGGCCGCCAGTGGCGGTCTGCAGGATGGCTCCCTGTTCCTCGAAGTTGCCTTGAAGCTTCTCTTCGATGTTGAACTCAACGTAGAACCGGCGCCGTTCCAGACCCATGCGCGGGACCAGGAAGGAGTTGATGCGGTTCTCGATCTGCGCCACCAGAGGGCCGAGCGTGTCACCGTAGAGCATCTTCCGGAACTCGCGAACATTGGAGTAGTTCGCGCCGTCGTTCTGCCCAATCATCGTCGGGTTCACATGGAACGCAGACGCCACCGTTGTCAACGACAGCTTGGCCGCCTCAACATACTGCTGTTCCGTAGCAGAGAAGTCGATGCGCTTTAGCTGCATGCCTCCTTCGAGGATCGGAGTGCCGCCAGCCTTGGAACCGTTCCCGGTGTACTTGGAGTACCAGTCCTCACGGAACGCTTCACGTGCCCCATCAGACCACTGTGGCGCGTCCTTTGGCCGCTCGATGACTGACGAAACACGTCCGCCGCGCTTCCAAACTTGGGAGCGATACATCGCAGCTTCAACCTGTTCCTGCAACGTCTCGCGCAGCGCGTCAACTGTCGGGGACGAGCCGTGCATGCTTCCTGGGTGATAGCCAGGGAAAGCAAGAATCTTGTCCTTGGGGATCGTCTCAAACTTGCCGGGCTGGACGTACACCTTGTATTCCTTGATCTCCCACGGGTTAGCCATCACAGGCTCTACCCAAGTCGGAGGAAGTCGGC
Source organism: Arthrobacter sp. 2762 (assembly GCF_040548745.1). NCBI lineage: Bacteria > Bacillati > Actinomycetota > Actinomycetes > Micrococcales > Micrococcaceae > Arthrobacter > Arthrobacter sp. 2762. Next base: position 123,663 of record NZ_JBEPSI010000001.1, on the reverse strand, counting down.
GAATCATCCAGCCAGACGGCATGTCCGAAGATGGAGCCGCCCACCAGTACGCCCGGTCATACATCGCAAGGTCGCCCACAAGAGCGAACACAAGCTCGAAAGTTGTCATCTCCCCATCGACGTCTTGAATCGACTGAGCCAGAACCCCATCACGGTCGCGGCGCCGGTCAGTCTGATCAACACGCTCAAAAGTGTGCAAACCAAGCTGAGCTATGTTGCGGGCCAAGAACGAAACAACCGTCCGGAAATGGGGCTGTGAGTTCCACATCTGCGCCGCTGTGAGGTTCTTCAGACTGGCCGGACTGATGATGTCGGCAAGATCCGAGCTCCCAAGATGCGTGATCCGCGGAGTGAAGAAAGCCGAACCACCTGAAACGTTGGAGAGGATATTCTGCCAAAAGCCCATGCGGCCTCTCACTCTCCTTTGCTAAATAGACATAACGCCCTGCGTTTCGTAGTCAGACTCAGTTGTTGCTGGGGTGAACTCGACGCCCGTTGCCCAGGCGGCAAACATCGCCGCTTCAAGGGTTGAGATGTCCGAATCGGCGTTTTTCCTGCCCAGCGCCGAACGTTTGCCCACATCGCGCTTTGCAGCACCAGCGGCCGCGTCTTCCAATTCCTTAGTGGAGACATAGAGGAACATGCCCTCCGTGACCTTCGTTTCGAGGTTCGCGAAAGCATCCAAGGCTTCGCCGGTAGACGCAGCGTGGTACTCGACCTCTGCAGCCTTCAAATCAGGAATAAGAAATGCGCCAGGCCCGCGACCGTCAATAACAACGGGCACATCAAACATCCCCTGCAGTTCCTTGCACCGGGCTACAACACCGCCAGTGCCAGTGGAATAATGCAGCGACTTCACCCAAACGCTTTCGCCATCCGAAGACGCCGCCACAATTGCGGCATGCTTCAAATCGAAGGACACAGCCACAGCGAGGGATTCGACTTCGAGGTTGGCCGGACGTTCATCACGCTTGCCATCGGCCCAGTTATCAAAGATGGTGACTCGAGTTTCGTTATCCCAAATACCCATGGCCTCACGGCGGAAAGATCCGGGAGTATTGAGCGCCTTCTTCATTCGAAGCATGGCCGCGTCATCCGTGCGGTGAGGATACGAAGGGTTCGCCTTCCTCCACTGCTTCCGATCGTTTTCGCTGGCGTTAGGGTCCGCGGAGAACTCTACGTAAACCGTGTCTTCATCTTCGCCAGACAGCGCCTCACGGCGCTTCTCCTTGAAGATCTCACCCGGGTCCTTAGGCCTAGGGGGCGTACCAATGAAGAACAGCAGCGGGTTGGGCGAGACGTTCGTCGCCGGGACCATGTCTTCCACGGCCGCCTCAGTGAGGATCTGCGCCTCATCGAACACTTCAACGTCCACATTGTCGAAGCCGCGACCAAAGCCACGCTCACGGGCACCGAACATGATCCGGGAACCATTGTTGAAGTAGATGACCTCATCACCTGCGCCCGTTGTCACTTTCATGACATGGGGGGCGATCTTCTTCTTGCGGGTGAACGCCTGCAGTTTCGAGAAAGTCTCGCCTGCGGTCTTCATCCGGTGAGCCGTCCAAAGGACCGTCAACCCCGGATACAGGAGGCAGAGGCAGAAAATAATGAGTGCCACAAGGTACGTCTTGCCGACCTGCCTCGGAATACTGAGGACCACGCCGCCAATACCAGCCGCATACTTACCATCGACACGCTTAGCCAAAGCCAGCTTGCCGATACTCTCCTGCCAATCATCGACACCAAGGCCAATCTCAGAAGCTTTCTTAGCCACTGACGGCCAGGCCGTAGAGACAATTCCCGAAGGCTGAACAACGCGGGCAATCTCAGATAGCTTCCGCGTCCCAGGCTTCGTCTTCGACAGGTCCGCCATTTTCGATAGCCTCCTGCTTCGCCGATGCCTCCAACGCCTGAATCTCCTTGGAGATCAGGGAGAGCTGCCGGTGAAGCGCGGCTTTCGCGGGGCCCTTCTCTTCAGGCAGAGACGCCACGATCTCCCGACGCTGAGCAAGAAGAATCTGCAGATAGTCACCAGACTCAATTGCCTGGTTAAGCGTCATGGGTTCTGGTTTCGGCTCTGGAACGTCAGCCTCAGTGACGGCGCGGAGAGGACGTGAGGACTTCGTCACGGCGCACCTCCCGCGTGAAAGAAAAAAATGCTGTGAATAGAAATGACTACCGGGCGGGAGTCAAGGAGGCCTGGATCTGTAGCGATCCAGACCCCCCTACCCCTCGGGTAGCGAGTAGGTAGTCGTAGCCTTTTTGGGAGACAAGGAGTTTCCCGCCAGATGCGATGATGTGGGTCTCTTCGCCGGGTTGGGGTCCTACGTCTTCGCCGAGCCATTCGAGGATGTCTGCGAGGCCGTGACGGACCATGCGAACGGCGTCCTGGGCGAGGGTGGGGACGATGGGGAGTGCTGGGCTGACTACGACGTCGATAGCTGCTGTGATGGCCATGCTCACCAGTCCCTTGTGATGGTTTGTTTCTTTTGGTTGGTGACTGCTGCGCCGTTGGCGCCGCCTGCTGCCCGGTTGCACTTGACGTGTTCGGGTCCGGTCCATGCGGTGCGGTCGTCGTTGTGTCCGAGGTCCCATGGTCCGTCTGGTTGGATGGGGTCGTTGCATCGGCAGCAGTTGATGCCGCCTGCTCGAACGATGGGTTCGAGTCGGGCGCGTTCTCGTTGGTGTGCTGCCCCGTATCCGCGTGCTGTTGTTGACTGGCCCATCAGTATGCGATGACCGGGACGCCGGTGGTGTCCAGTGCTGGCAGGAGAGCACTGAGTAGGTTCTCACTGGCACGCACAGGCACGTATGCGCGATCTAAGGAGTAGCCTCTGATGCGCTGCGGGTCAAGGAATATGATGCGGCCACCTACTGGGAAGATGATCTCTTCGCGTCCGCTTGCCTTGCAGATGGTTACGCGGGGAATGTCTTCGCAGACCTTGCGGGCAAATAGGAAGTCATCGCTGATCTCGTGCCGGCGGTTACCGATCCACCCAACTGTTTGGCCTTCTGCTGCGTGGCCGAGCGCTTGGATGAGTTCGAGCTTCATGGTGGGGCCTCCTGGGGTTTGTGCCAGACGGCGGCAGGTGCACCGAACCGCCGCCCAGCGTTGCCGTCTCGTCTCCCGGGATCGGCGCCGGGCCAGACCGTTGGACGGTCAAGTGTTGGGTGTGGTGATCTACTTTGCTAGGCCGCGATTCCTATTGTTGGTCGGCGTGCGTTTCGATCAGTGGGTAGTGTCGGAATCGAACCAACCTCGCTGGGGATCAAACCCGGCCCGTCACCAGATGGGCTACCTACCCTTGTGCCGGCGTCGTCACGACGAGCGGCGGTGTCCGTGAAGTTGCCCAAGGCTGGGAGCATGCCACTGCAGTTAGTCTGAGCCTTGTGGTCTTGTGAATGCTGAATAACCCGGCACCTGAGGATTCGCGGGGAGCATGGCCTCGTGCCAAATCCCATGGAGGAGCGACTCAAGGCGCGCCGCATACTCCTGAAGATTCTCGGCGATCACTTCTATCTGTTCCATCCTGTACAGGATCTGGGTTCCATCCTGTTTCCTGTGGAATCGGGACAGAATGATTGCAGGCATGGCGAAGTCACAGATCGAACCGTGAACAAAGTCGTCTCGATGCGTTTTGAGTCCCCGCCGCTCGGCCCACTGGATGTGTTTCGACAGTTCTTCACGGACTTTGCGTAGTTGTGGCCCACCGTCTTCCTTTTTCAGTTCTTTGACAAGGATCTTGTGGAGGTCGGTCCAGGTCTTATCAACCAAGCTGAATTGGCGTGTCCGGTTCTCCTGCAGAGTGAGGATTACACGCTTCATTGCGGCCTCGATGTGACCGCTAGCAACAGTAATGGCTCCTACGAGGTAGTACAGCTTCTTGCGAAGCTCGATGTCTGCTGGTGCTGGGCCGCCGATTCGGCCGTAGATGGCGTTACTCATATCCATCTGGTCAACATCAGAGACTGTTAGTTCGTACTGGAACGGCTCGAACCCATCCAGGTTCATCTCGGTTGTCCAAGTAAAGGCATGGCCAGGAGGAGGCCATTCTCTTGCCGACGTGTGATCGAATTTGTCATCCATAGTGGACATTCTGTCCTGTCACGCGAGCCCCTGCTCGCGCGCACAGACTTCGCAGAACCGTGTACTGAATCTGGCTGACAAGGCAGAAGCCCCGGAGCGGTCAGCGTCCGGGGCTTCTAAAAGGTTTTGGTTACAGCTGTGGGCTGTGGCACCAGTGTATTAAATAAACGGCTTACTTACAAGCGTGTCATTTTCCTTGTCGTTTCCGGCTGAGGCGGTGCCATCGCGCAGGGTTCCAGCGGTCGGTGAACGCGGTGGTGATCCCACCCTTGGGATGTAGGAACTTGCTTGACACTGGTTTGCGGGCCTCATCAACGCAATCCTGGCAGGCTCCCGTTTCTGTGGGTTTGAAGGAGTTTGGCATGACGACTTTCACTTTGGCTCCGCAGAGTGCTGCCCGGTAGTTGTAGGTGTCTTCCAGGAAGGAAGGGCCGAGCATTGTCAGTTCCCTGGCTGTGGGGCGAACTGCGTGGATTGGCCCGGGGTCGTCGGGCACCTGGGGTGCTCTCGTGCCGGCCTGTAGGTCGCGAGGGGTCTCCCATCGGGTTAGCCCGGCTTTATAGATTGGTTCCGGAAGATTCGAGGTCATGCTGCGTCCTTCCTGAGTTGGAATGCGAGTTCGTGTAGTTCGGTGCCTACCCAGGTCGCCCCGCAAGCTCCGCACTGGGCTTCGGTTCCGGTTGCGGTGAGGGCGGTATTGCGGACGTATTCGTCTTCGTCCCATGTCCAGGCGTGGGTGGCCCCACAGTCAGTCTGTGGGCAGGGGCCGACAATTTCCGTGCGTCGGACGGGGTTTAGCATCTGCTGAATGGCTAGCATCCATTTGGTGGTGTTCTCGAGACATTTCCTGGCAGCTTGTCCTCTGTTGTCGCTCTGGGTCCATGCGGCCCATTTCTGAAGCTTGCTCTCTTGGCTAAGTTTGGGTTCGTCGTTGCCGGTGATTGTGATGTGCATAGTTGCGAGGGTTTCGCGGATTTCAGACCAAAGGCTGAATGCCGGGATTGCGATGGGTGAGCGCGAGCCTGAGCCTCCACCACCGCCGTTTGCGCGCCGACCGGATTGGATTTCCTGCCGGAGTTGATCGAAGAGGCTTAGCTCGGTTGGGAATGACTTCGCCCCGGTCTCGCTATCGATGTGGATGGCGCGGTGTTCGCGGGTCAGCCGGTGAACGTTGTCGTTGAGAGTATCGATGTTCAAGATGCTTCCATTCCGTAGCGGTAGTCGTTGGGGCCGATGGACATGCTGTTGACCGAGGCGAAGTGTGGGCGCCACGCGAGACGGATCTTGCCTGTTTGGCCGTGGCGGTTCTTTTCGATGATGAGTTCGAGCTCGCCTTCCATCTCTTGGTCGTCTCGGTGGAGAAGGATGATGTTGTCCGCGTGAGCTTCGATACCCCCGGACTCTCGAAGGTCAGCCATGGTCGGGCGGGTGTCCGCTCGTTGCGTGGAGCCGCGGTTGACCTGGGCGAGGGCCAGTACGTGGGTGTCGAATTCCTTGGCTAGGTGTTTGCAGTCCTCAGCGATTCGGGAAACTTGGCGCTCTCGCATGTCCCTTGGGTCGGCTGGGGCACAAAGCTGCAGATAGTCGAGGATGATCAACGGCACCGGTCCGCGTCGGGCCCAGGTGCGGACTGTTGCCCGGACTTGGGCCATGGTGATGCGGGAGGCTTCCTCGATGTAAACGGGCCAGTCTGCGGCTTTGGTGGTTAGGTGCGCTATCTTCCTCCAGTCCTCCTCGCCGAGGTTATGGGAGTTGATCTTGTGGAGGTCGATCCCTTCGGAAGCTGCGGCCATGCGGCCCACCACTTCGTGCTCTTTCATTTCGAGGGAGAAGAACCCGACTCCGTATCTGGATGCTGCCACGGCCGCGCAGCCCGCCACCAACGATTTCCCGACTGCCGGCCGGGCGCCCATGACAGTTAGCTGCCCTGGGTGCCATCCGCCGTTGAACTTGTGATCGAGCTCAGACCACCCAGTGGGATAACTCTTGCCTTTGGGTGCCGACCAGAGGTTCACGGCATCCTCCAGCGCCGCCGAGAACGTCCGGACACGGATCCCTGTCGCTTCATTGGCCGCGGCGTCCAAGGTCACTCTGGCTTGGTCCAGCACAGCCTCTGTCTCATCCCAATCCGCATTATCCGACATCTGCTGCAGCTTCCGGCCAATCTCGGCAAGTCGCCGAAGCCTGGCAGTCCCGGTGATGATGCTGGCGTAGTGTGCCGCTGCCGACCGGACTGGCGCCGCCTCCATGCACTGGTGGAGGTACGCTGGGTCCATCCCGACGATCGGGTTCGACACGAGCTTTTGCGACATGGCCAGGGCTGAGGCCGGCCGACCGCCCCTTGCCTCCGCCAAGATCATGTGCCAAAGCTGCTCGTGCTGGGGGAGGTAGAAGTCCTCTGCTTTCAGCTCGACTTCGTCCAAGGTTCGCTGATCCAGGAGTACTGCGCCGATGACTGCCCGTTCGGCGTCGATGTCCTGCCGCAGCTTCAAGTTGTTCGTCATGAGATCCCCAGTTTCTGCTTGGCCTCTGCCAGCCGTTCGGCGTTGTGGATGTTCCGCTGTTCCTTTTTCCATGCGATCTCACCAGCGACGTCCAGCCCGGCGGGTGGGGTGCCTGGAGTCCAGACGTCCCTGCCCAGCACGGCCTCGACGTCAATTTCGCCTTGGAATCCGACGGTGGGCGACTTGCCGCCGACGCCAGCCTTTGCTTTCAGCTGGTCGAATTTCTCGCGGAGCTTCGACATGGACAGGATGTTTGCCCGCCAGAATTCGTTAGCAGTTGCCCACCGGATCATCCACGAGACCTGATCGACGGTGTACCCGTCCCGGTCGAGAAGCAGCCTGGCTGCTTCACGGTTCTTCTTGTTCCTGGATGGCTTCCTGGATCCGTTCTTCACCAAGCAGGAATCGAGGAGATCAAGAAGTTCATCAACTTCTGGTCGTGGGATTTCGTCAGAAATCTCCGACGAAGGAATATCTTCTTTAGAAGATGTAGCAGTAGCAGTAGCTGTTCGCATGGAAACGCTATTCGAATCCTTTGCCAAGGTTTTAGCCGTAGCGCTTCCAAAGCTCATTGCATCCTCTTGCCTAAGCCCTTGGCTCACGCCTTTCATATCCCTTGCCTTGGCCTTGAGGATCGTCTGCACCTTCGGGTGGTTCCAGAGAGCCAACTCCGGCTGCTCTTGGTGAATCTTCTGGATTTCGAATGCGAAGAACTCCTTGATGTCAGTTGAGGCGATCCCGGCAAAGTCGTTCGCCATGGTGACGTGAAGCCGGGGGTGCCTGATTACTCCGTCGTGGCGGGCGAAGGATCGCACAAGCACCTCCTCAGTGGCGTCGTCAGCGTGAATGAAGTGAGCCTCGGAAAGCTCGCAAGCGTCCCTTTGTACGTCGGCGGCCGTCCGGTCATTGGTGAGTGCAGCAAGCCGCCCTGGCCGCCAGTCAGCAACCCCGGCGTAGTTCAACGTTGGGTGTGTCAGGATCTGCTGGTACAGGTGCTGGGCTCCTATTGAGAGCCCCCGCCAGTCACCGTCCGCCCACAGATCCACACGAATATTTGCACGGTCACGAGCCAACAGACAGCGCTCCTCTCGCTGACATGAACCCATCCATAGAAAGCTTGGATCGGCGGTACTCCCGGTAATCCGAAGCCGACCACTGTCCGGTCGCGATCAGAGTGCGTAGACGTGCGTTGGCTGCCCTCCGATCGCAAGCCAAGAGGTCTGCTTCATTCGCCTCCACCGTGCCGCAACGACGAAGACGGACAGCTTCCACTTCTACGATCAAGGCCTTGATGTCCCCGGGGTAGGCAGGGCGTTTGAAGGGCTTGGAGTGGAACTTCAGCACTGCGTCGATGGCATCTTCGACTGAGTGCTGTCCGAGGATTTCAAACCAGACTCCAACTTTGGCATCGGAGGACTTTCGGCCTTCAATGTCGTCCAGTTTTTGGAGCACGGCCTCGGTTTCTGGCCTAAGCATCAGTTGCCCCTTTCGTGTGCGTGGTAGCTGCGATTGCGGCAAGGGCTTCGGTGAGTTCAAGAGCGTCACTCGCCGACAGTGCTGCATAGTTTGGGGCTTGGTGATCCGCTAGCCGGACGTCAAAAGAGTGAGTGTCTGTCGCCGCGTTCCAGACCGGGGTGATGATCCACTTGCGGTGCGTGGATTCGGGTCCGAGCCAGCGAGTGTCGGAGTGCGGATCCGGGCTGAATCCAGCAGGAGGCATTGGGATGGGGCCAAGCCGCTTCTCAAGTTCAGCCATGAGATCGGTCAGGGTCACGCCCAAGCCATAGGCCAGTTCAGCTCCCTCGCGCACTGTCAGGAACCATTTGTCAGGCCAAGTAGCGGCAGCGAGGCCCGGCCTGGAATCTTCCTCCGGCGTGGCGCCGAGGTCGCGAACCTCAATGGTCAACTCCTCATGATCGTCATTCCACCAGTGCGACCCCAGCGCTTTGTCAAAGAGGTCAAGCAGTTCCGCAAACCCCATCTCTAACTGATCGGCCAAGTTGCCGAACTCTCGCGCAGTCGAAGGTACTTTGATAACGTGTTTCACAGAATCTCCTAGTTGACCCGGGTTGGTTCTTCGGCCGTGGTGTTCTGATTGGCGTTGGACGCACCACGGCTAGCTTTCTTATTTGGTTCCTTGTGCATTTCCGCTTCGCTTGGCATTGGGCGGCCGCCGCATTGCGATCGCGGTTCGCAGCGGGAGGTCACTAGGAAGCCCGCCCCGTCTGTTCGTGCGTCTGTTCGTCTAGCCACGCGTCGATATCCGCCTGGCGGTACCGCACAGTCCGTCCCATCTTGATGAATTTCGGGCCAGTTCCCATGTATCGCTTTTGGACAAGAGACTTGTCGGTGATGCCAAGATAGTCGGCCGTTTCCTTTGTGTTTCTGAGCTTCGTTTCCATTCGCGCTTCCTCTGGTTCAGTTTTGACAACTAAGCCTCCCGGCTGGTGGGATCGAGACTACGGAAAGGGGGGCTGAGTTGTCAACACTGGCCCCCCGGAGTTCTGGGTCGCGATTGGGCGAACTTGAAGGAGGGTCGGAGGTTCACGTTTGCCAGCGGAGGCCCCGAGTGATTCTGACTTGTCACCAGTGAACCACTCTGCAACAATGACGCCATGCCCGAAATGACAGTTGAGTCCAGATACACGCCAGACGCAGGGGCGCAGACGCACCACCTCGGCTCCGTAATGATCGACATGCCGGGCACGTTGGTGATTAGTGATGCGCCAGCCAAGGGGCAAGAAGTCTCGTTCCGCGTCGATTGGATTCAAGGGGAAGGCGTGCGGCCAACGGCGATCACGGTCTCGTCAAAGGTGGGCCGGGAAGTGACTTCAACGGACCTGCGCAACGTGAATGTCAAACAGCTTTGGCGTGCAGCGATCGTGGACCATGTGGTCTACCGGCGCATGTTCCACTTCGACTGGGAAAAGTTCGACGGAAAAATAGCATTCGACAGTCCGGTCCAGCTGCCTGATGACATCCTCGAACGGCTCCGGCTAAGAGGCCCAGAGAGGGCAACGCTGGCATATGTAGCTGACCTGTATATGTTCGCCGACTCAATCGGGCTGGCTCCGGCGCTGTATGTTCAACAGATATTTGCGGGGGAGAACCTCGAGCCGCTACCGAGAACTACCGCCACGAAGTGGATCAAGAAAGCGCGTGACTTAGGCATTTTTGAGGAGTGGTTTTATGCCGACAATTGAGCCTTACACAACGGCCGCCGGCAAGCGTTACCAGGTTCGCTACCGGAAGCCTGATCGCACGCAAACCAAGAAACGCGGTTTCAAAACCAAGCGTGATGCGGAGCTGTTCCTGGCCTCGGTTGAAGTGTCTAAGGCGCGTGGCGAGTTCATTGATGCGACTGCAGCGAAGGCATTGATTGGGCCTCTTGGTGCTCAGTGGCTTGCCCGGCAGACGCACCTCAAACCATCGTCCCTCCGCCCAGTGGAGTCTGCCTGGCGAAACCATGTCCTGCCGGCGTGGGGGCACGTTCCTGTATCCGACGTCCGTAGAACGACAGTGCAGCAGTGGGTGTCAGAGATGACGCTAGGGGACCAGAACGCAAAGCCTCCGCGCAAGCCCAAGGGCGCGACGCTCGTCATCCGCGCCTATGGGGTTCTGGCGGCCATCCTGGACGATGCTGTGAGCGACAGGCGCACGCTTAGCAATCCTGCCCGTGGCGTTACTCTGCCGCGCAAGGTCAAGAAAGCTCACGTCTACCTGACTCACGAGCAGGTGCATGCCCTGGCTACTGCCAGTAAGTATCCAGCCCTCGTGCTCACGCTTGCGTACTGCGGCCTGCGGTGGGGTGAGGCCACTGGGCTGCGGGTCAAGCACCTGGACATGCTGCGGCGGCGCTTCATGGTCGAAGAGAATGCCGTGCAGGTTGGTTCCGTGATTGAGGTTGGGACGCCGAAGAACCACAAGAAGCGAACTGTTCCCTTTCCGCGGTTCCTCAGTGAGCAGTTGGCGGCTCAGTGCGAAGGGAAGGGACGTGAAGATCTGGTGTTCCCCGGCGAGGATGGCCACCATCTGCGCTTGGCTCGGGTGCACGAGGACAATATGAGTTGGTTTGCCGGCGCCGTGAAGCGTTCCGGCATTCCCAGAATCACTCCTCATGATTTGCGGCACTCGGCGGCGAGCTTTGCCGTTTCGGCCGGCGCCAACGTTAAGGCCGTGCAAAAGATGCTGGGGCACAGCTCGGCAGCGATGACCCTGGATGTCTACGCGGATCTCTTTGACGGGGACTTGGACTCAGTTTCAGACGCTCTAGATCACGCCGTCTCTCTGGCGAATGTGCCCAAAATGTGCCCACCAGCCTGATTTGGACAAAGCAAAAGGCCCCGCATCCCTCATAAACAAAGGGAAGCAGGGCCTTTCAAAGTGGCGGTGACGGTGGGATTTGAACCCACGTTGGCTTTTACACCAAACAACATTTCGAGTGTTGCACCTTCGGCCGCTCGGACACGTCACCAACTGAAATAGGGTACCGGAGTTGGGGCCCGTTCCCCAAAACGAGCCCCAAACGAGCCGCAAACCGAGCCGCAGACCAACCCCCAGCAAACCCCCAACCAACCACCCGGGAAACGCCGACAACTGCTCTCAACTTCCGCCCGCACCTGCCCAGCGATAGATTCATAAGCATCATGACTATCTCGCACGAACAAGAACACGAGGCCCAGGCCTATTGGGTCACTGAGTCGGGACACGGTGAGTTGCGCCCGGAGGCCATACCAACGCCAGGCCCCAAAGAAGCCCTCGTCAGGACCCTGTACTCAGGCGTCAGCCGCGGCACGGAGCGCGTAGTCCATGAAGGGCGCGTCCCAGAGCGCGTGGCTGATTTGATGCATGCCCCACATCAGGAAGGCGACTTCCCCGGCCCGGTCAAGTACGGATACCTGTCCGTCGGCGTCGTGGAAGAGGGCCCGGACAACTGGATCGGCAAAACCGTCTTCAGCCTGCACCCGCACCAGGATTTCTATGTTGTCCCGACGAACCAGCTCACAGCCATACCGGACGACGTGCCTGCCCGCCGTGCCGTGCTCACGGGCATCGTGGAGGTGGCCATCAATGCCCTTTGGGAAGCTGGACCGAGGCTGGGAGACCGTGTCGCCGTCGTCGGTGGTGGCCTGGTGGGCGGCGTCCTGGCGGCCATTCTCCGGAAGTATCCGCTGGGCCGTCTGCAACTCGTTGATGCAGACACGGACAAGAGAGATCTCGCCGAAAAACTCAACATCAACTTCGCGCTCCCGGACGAAGCAGAGAACGATTGCGACATCGTTTTCCACTGCTCCGCATCCAATGAGGGACTCAAACTGAGCCTCCAACTTGCTGGCGACGATTCCGAGGTGATTGAGCTTTCGTGGTTCGCTGACAAGGAAGTCACGCTGCCGCTGGGCGAGGATTTCCATGCGCGCAGGCTCACCATCCGCTCCAGCCAGGTTGGGGCCGTGGCGTTGCCGAGGAGGCACAGAAGAACCAACGCCCAGCGCCTCCAACTCGCGGCAGCAACCCTGAAAGATCCGGTGTTCGACACGTTTCTGAGCAGCGAATGCCAGTTTCAGAATCTGCCCACCACGCTCGTTAAGTTGTTTGAAAAGCCTGGCGGCTTCTGCCACGTGGTCGCCTATCCAAAGCCGGAGGAATAAGACATGTTCAGCCTGACCGTCCGACGCCACTTCATGATTGCCCACAGCCTTCCCCGCGAAGCGTTCGGCCCAGCGCAGGGCCTCCACGGTGCCACGTTCGTCGCCGAGGTGACCTTCCGCCGCCCGGACCTCAATGAGGACGCCATCGTCCTGGACATCGGCGCTGCAGGCGGCATTCTTGAGGAAATTCTTGAAGACCTGAACTACAAGAACCTCGACGAACACCCAGCCTTCAAGGGCAAGTTGTCCACCACGGAGGCCTTGGCGAAGCACATCGCAGACGCCGTGGCCGCGCACATCACGGACACCCCGGATGGGGCAGCCCTCAGCGGTATCGACGTCGTCCTTCGCGAGAATCCTGATGCGTGGGCAGGATATTCACTGGAGCTCCCGGTTAAGTAAGTGCACATCCGCTTCCTGGTGCCGGGAAATGTCCGGCACGGCTCCGGCGGGAACAAGTACAACGCCAAACTCGCCGAGCATCTGACCGCCCTGGGCGTCGGGATAGAGACAGCCATCGTCGACGGCGAGTGGCCGGTTGGGAGCCCGGCGGACCGGCAGCGGTTTGCCGAAATGCTCGACGGCGGCACCCCAGTGATTGCCGACGGTTTGGTTGCGAGTGGGGTCCCGGATGAAGTGGCGGGCGCGGTGAATGCAGGAACCAAAGTGTGGATCCTCTCCCACATGGCGCTGGCCGATCACCCGGACCTTGAAGCCCGGGCCCTGGCCGCAGCCTCAGGTGTTATCTGCCCGAGCGCCCATGCTGCTGCCGCACTGGAAAAAAGGCATGGCCTCAAAAACGTTGTGGTTGCCCATCCCGGAGTTGAAGCGGCTGAGATAGCAAACGGTTCGGAGCCCCCGCACATTATCGCCCTCGCCGCGTTGCTGCCCAACAAGAGCCAAACGGAACTGGTGGAAGCCCTCGCCACGCTTAAGGACCTGCCATGGACGGCCGCCCTGATCGGCACAGACCAACCTGACCCGGCGTACGCGGCAGAGGTGAGGGCCGCCGTCGAACGTCACGGGCTCCAAAAGCGCATCACCATGACGGGTGAGTTGACCGGCGAGCCCTTGGAGAATCAGTGGCGCAAAGCCAATCTCAGCATCCTCATTTCGAAGTCCGAGGCGTTCGGGCTGGTGGTAACGGAGTCATTGGCCCATGGCGTCCCGGTCATTGTCCGGCAGGGGACCGGTGCCGTGGAAGCCCTTGGAAACACAGGAGCGGGGACGGCGCTTGACCTCACACAGCCCAACAACCTAGCCAGCACCTTCCGGAGATGGCTCAGTGACCAAGGCCTCCAACAGAGCTGGCGCACTGCAGCACTCCAGGCCCGGGCCAACCTTCCCGGGTGGGACGGTACAGCAGCAACGGTTCTGAAGGCCCTCGGCAGCGGCGAGGGTGCAGAATAGGGCCATGACGCCCACAGTCCAGACCATTCCGGCCGCAACAACCCTCACCCCGGAGCGCCTCCGGGCCTGGGCCTGGCACAAACAGGGCCTCGACGGGTCACTCGCAGGAAAGACGTCCGAGGAAGTCCTGGATCACGCCGGATGGGCACGCTCGGTGGGCGGCGCCAATCCGTACCTCACCCTGTTCGCGAGGGCGGGAATCAGCCGCGAACAGGTGGACCGGGACGTCAAAGAACTCAAAATTCACGAACTGCCCACGGCCCGTGGCTGCACCTACGTACTGGGCAGGGCCGACTTCGCCTGGGGTCTGCAGATCGGCCGCGACGCCGCCGTTGCACCCTTCAAGGTACTGGCCAGACTCGGAGTGGAGCGCAGCGAGATCACCCTTCTCGAGGACCAAGTAGAGCACGCCCTTCAGGAGTCCAGCGATCCCCTGGACCCCAAACAGCTCAAGGACCAACTGGGCGAATCCGTGCGGAGCCTCGGAGAGGAAGGCAAGAAGAAGGGGGCGGCCACCACCCTGCCAACGGCCCTGGGCCTGCTCCAAGCCGACGGCCGCATCCGCCGGGTCCCCATCAACGGGCGCCTCGACCAGCAGCGTTACGCCTACACCAAGTGGGGCCTTGCCCCCAGCAAAATTGACGACGACGGCGCTCGCCGCCTCCTGCTCGAACGGTATTTGCGCTGGACTGGCGGAGCGACTCTCAAGCAGAGCCAGTGGTTCACCGCGTTCACCGTAGCCCAGACCAAAGCGGCGCTCGCCGGCGTCGGGGCAGTAGAAGTGCCCACCGCAAACGGTGACGTGCTGTGGATGCTGCCGAACGACGTCGAGCGCTTGTCCGACTTCCAAGAACCCGGCGACGAGCAGATCCAGTTGCTTGCCGGCACGGATTCACTGGTCCTCCACAGGCGGAATTCGGCCGACATGTTCGCTGAGGAAGACAAAGGAAAGAAGGTCCTGGACACCACCCTTGCGCTTCAGGCCGACCTCCCGGATCACCCGATTCTGGACCGGGGCAGGATCATCGGCCTGTGGCAGTACGATCCCGGCAAAGAACGCATCGCGGCCTGGACCTTCGCCAAGCCCACTGCCGCAGTCAGCAAGCGGATCGCCGAAATTGAAGCATGGATCCGCGACGAACTCGGCGACTTCAGGTCGTTCAGCCTGGACTCACCGGCGTCCCGGCAGCTACGGATCGACGCCCTCAACGAGGCCGCTGGTCTGTAACGCACTCAGCCCGAAAGGCATTCAGCCCGAACCATACGGCCGGGTGATTGCTTCAAGGAAGTGCCCGTCCGGGTCGCAGAAGTAGATCCCGCGGCCGCCGTCGTTGTGGTTGATCTGTTGCGCGCGGGAGCGTGCGGGGTCGGCCCAATAGGGGATGTGTTCGGCGGTGATCCGCAGGAATATCGCATCGAACTCCTCCTCGCTGACCAGGAAGGCGTAGTGCTGGGGCTCGATGGTTCCTGTGGCCTCGAGGAAATCCAGGGTGACGCCGTTCTCCAAGGAAACAGTGACGAAGGACCACATGGGCTGGGGTGCGGGAAGCCCAAGGATGCGGGCCAGAAACGCAGCGGACGCGTGCTTGTCCTTGGCGTAGATGATGGTGTGGTTGAAAGCGATTGTCATGATTGGCTCCTTAACATAGAGCTCAGGCGGGTGAGCGGTGCTCCGCTGCCGGTACCCGGTGTGTAGCGAAGAAGTCCCGGAGGAGCGTTGCGCATTCTTCCTCACGCACGCCTGCGTAGACCTCCACCCAGTGGT
Organism: Arthrobacter sp. 2762; assembly: GCF_040548745.1. Classification (NCBI taxonomy): domain Bacteria; kingdom Bacillati; phylum Actinomycetota; class Actinomycetes; order Micrococcales; family Micrococcaceae; genus Arthrobacter; species Arthrobacter sp. 2762. The sequence goes on along the minus strand of NZ_JBEPSI010000001.1, from coordinate 108,246 downwards.
TGAGCCGGCGCTCGCGGAGGATATCGAACACGGAACCTGCCGCCCCGGCTTTCTCATCCCACGCGCCAAACACGACGCGGGGAATCCGAGCCAGGACGATTGCCCCGGCGCACATGGCACACGGTTCGAGGGTTACCACCAAGGTGCAGTCCTCGAGGCGCCATCCATCGCCGCCTTCGCCCAATTCGAGGGCGTGGCGTTGCAGGGCAGCCGCGGCTTCGCGGATAGCGACGATCTCTGCGTGGGCGGTTGGGTCCCCGTGCGCTTCCCGTTCGTTGCGTCCAGAACCCAGCACGCCGCCGTCGGGCCCTAGAACAACCGCGCCGATCGGCACGTCGTCCGTTTCCATGGCCAACCGGGCCTCGTCCAGGGCGAGGCCCATCCAGGCCATGTGTTCAGCGTGATACGGCTCGGTGGCGCTCATGTCTCAATGATAGTTTTGGACGATGCGCACACTCGTCGTGGACCACCCGCTGGTCGCTCACAAGCTCACCGTTCTGCGGGACAAGAACACCCCTTCACCGGTCTTCCGGCAGCTCACTGAAGAACTCGTCACTCTCTTGGCCTATGAGGCCACCCGTGAGGTTAAGACGCAGCCAGTCGAGATCGAGACCCCTGTCACCAAGACCATTGGCACGGCCTTCACCAAGCCGACGCCGTTGGTGGTTCCCATCCTGCGCGCTGGCCTGGGCATGCTTGAGGGCATGACCAAGTTGGTCCCCACCGCCGAGGTCGGCTTCCTGGGCATGGCCCGCGACGAAGAAACACTGGACATCATCACCTACGCGGAGCGCCTCCCCGAGAACCTCACCGGACGTCAGATCTTCGTGCTGGACCCCATGCTTGCCACCGGCGGCACCCTGCGCGAAGCCATCAAGTTCCTGTTCAAGCGCGGCGCCTCGGACGTTACCTGCATCTGCCTGCTGGCAGCTCCGGAAGGCCTCGCCAAGTTGGAGGAGGAATTGCAGGACGCCAACGTGAAGGTAGTCCTCGCTTCGATTGACGAGAAGCTCAACGAGAAGTCGTACATCGTTCCGGGCTTGGGCGACGCCGGTGACCGCCTCTACGGCGTGGCCGGCTAATCCTCACGCCTCTACCGCTTTCCGGCGCGCCCCGTTAGCCTGTGGCGCATGGACTGGAAACTTGAACTGGTGTTTGTCCCTGTGTCCGACGTGGATCGCGCGAAGGACTTTTACGTCAACAAAGTTGGTTTCAACGCCGATTTCGATGAGCGTCCCATGGACGGCATCCGCTTTGTGCAGTTGACTCCGCCGGGTTCGGCTTGTTCCATCGCGATCGGTGAGGGCCTCAGCGATGCCCCTCCCGGAACCGCGCCATCTCTTCAAATAGTGGTGAGCGATATCAACAAGGCCCACGAACAGCTCAAGGCCAATGGCGTCGACGTCAGCGATATCGATGTCCAGGACTGGGGACACTTCGTCCATTTTTCGGACCCGGACGGCAATAAGTGGGCTGTGCAGTACATTCCGCACCGGCCCAACGGCTAAGTCACAGTTCGCCGCAACCCCTGCATGGTGCGGCAGGATGGAGCCATGAGCCATCCTGCCGAGCCAACTACGCCTGCCGCGCACATCGGGCCCGCGCCTACCCTGACGGTTCGTGCTGTCCTGTTCGACATGGACGGAACACTGGTTGACTCCACGGCGATCGTCGAGCAGGTGTGGCTGGAGTTCGCCGAACGATACGGCCTCGATTACAACGAGATCCTGCGGACGTCCCACGGGGTGCAAGCGGGCGATACTGTGCGCCGTTATGCTCCGGTCGACGCCGATTTTGAAGCTTTGACTGCCGAGCTTGGCGAGATGGAACGCACGCGAACCGACGGCGTGATTGCCCTCCCCGGCGCCGAAGCGCTGCTCGCTGCCTTGCCGGACGACGCCATCGCGCTCGTCACATCCGCGGACCGCATCCTGGCCGACATCCGGATGAAGGCTGCCGGACTTTCCATGCCATCCACTACCGTCACCGCCGAAGGTGTTACGCGGGGCAAGCCGCACCCGGAGGGGTATCTCAAAGCCGCAGCGTTGCTGGGCGCGAAACCGGCCGACGTCGTGGTTTTTGAGGACGCACCCGCAGGTATCGCAGCCGCCCGAGCTGCCGGGATGCGAACCGTGGTGGTCGGCGACGCCGGTGGGGAGCTTGAGCCGGGCATGTGGCGTATCCCGGACTACTCTGCCGTGACGGTCACAGCCGTGAAAGACGACGACGGCGGTCACCTCATCACTCTCACGCTCTAGCACTGTTCGCCTCCGCTGTTCGCCTCCGCTGTTCCAACCGGTGAAGCGGGAGTAGGCTGTGCGCATGTCTGCGTTGCCGGGGGCGTACGGTGCTGCACTGGAGCGGGCCATGGCGCACGCGACGGATTGGCTTGCATCGGTGCCAAGCCGTTCTGTCCGGCCCAGGTCCGACGCCGACCAGGTCGCCTCGAGCCTTCTTTCGAGCCTTCCCGATGAAGCAACGGATGCGGCTGACGTAGTAGATGAGCTCGCCGCATTGGCTGAGCCCGGGTTGATGGCAATCCAGTCCGGACGCTTCTATGGCTGGGTCATGGGCGGAACGTTGCCCGCTGCCATGGCCGCAGATTGGCTTGTCTCGGCATGGGACCAAAACGCCGGGCTCAGGTTTGCGACTCCCGCTGCCGCCGCCATCGAAGAATCCGCAGCTGCCTGGCTCCTCGAGTTACTGGATCTTCCGCGAGGGTCCGACGTCGGGTTCACCACTGGCGCTACAACGGCCAACTTCGCGGGCCTGGCCGCCGGGCGCCAATACCTGATGGACGAGGCAGGATGGGACCTGGCGGACCTTGGCCTGACCGGGGCGCCTCTCATCACAACGTTTGCCGGCCGCGAACGGCACGCCGCCGTGGACCTCGCACTGCGGTATCTGGGGCTGGGAGCATGCGTTCCTGTGGACACGGACGATCAAGGCAGGATCCTGCCGGACGCCCTCGCGGATGCCATGGATGAACAACCCGGACCTTCCCTCGTGTGCCTGCAGGCCGGCAACCTGCATTCCGGAGCGTTCGATCCGATGTCCGAAGCCATCGCAGTAGCCCATGACCGCGAGGCCTGGGTGCATGTGGATGGCGCATTTGGGTTGTGGGCGGCGGTCAGCCCAAACCTGCGCGGGCGGCTGGCCGGCGTAGAGGCGGCCGATTCGTGGGCCACCGATGCCCACAAAACATTGAACGTCCCGTACGACTGTGGCTTGGCCATCGTGTCCCGGCCGGAAGCTCTGAGACGTGCCTTCAGCATCCATACGAGCTACCTCATTGCAACGGAGACCGGACTGGGCGATCCGTTCGACAAAGTTCCGGAACTGTCCCGACGAGCCCGGGGCATCCCGGTGTGGGCTGCCCTCCGACAGTTGGGCCGGTCCGGAGTCATTGCCATGGTGGACAGGCTTGCAGCAAACGCCCGCGCGTTGGCGGAGGGACTCGCCGCAATCCCGGGCGTCGAGATCCTGAACGACGTCGTTTTCACGCAGGTATCGGTCGCCTTCGGCAGCGATGACCGCACACGCCGCGTCACCCAGCGGCTCATGGCCGAAGGGATCGTGTGGATGTCGGGTTCCTCATGGCGAGGACGTGACATCCTCCGGATTTCGGTGAGCAACTGGTCCACGGACGCAGGTGACGTCGCTGCCTCCATCGCAGCCGTTAGAGGCGCGGCAGAGGCCGAACCGGAAGCATAGAGGCCGTCTTGGTTACAAAGCCGAGCGTGCCTTTTCCAGGTATGCCATCAGCCCGGCCAACTGCTCAGCGCTCCAAGCCAGGCCTGCGCTAATGGCTTGCCTGTTTTCCTGCCAGGCTGCCCGGGCGGTGGCCTCGGCCGAGAAAACCATCGGCGGCCTGTGACCGTGAAACGTGGGACAGCACGTTAAAGGCGAAAACCGCCCCGGTTCCCGCCGTCAGCTGCAGTAATCACTGCTGCGACGGCGGAAAACGGGGCGGCAATCAGGCCCTGCAGGTTTGAGCCCGCTGGGGTGGGCTCAAACCTGCCTATTGAGTTGGCTTAGTACCAGTTGTTGGCCAGGTGGAAGGCGAGGGCTGCCGAGGGGGAGCCGTAGCGTTCCTTGATGTAGTTCAGGCCCCACTTGATCTGGGTTTGGTAGTTGGTCTCCCAGTCAGCGCCGGCAGTTGCCATCTTGGAAGCCGGCAGGGACTGCACGATTCCGTAGGCACCACTGGACGCGTTAGTCGCCGTGGTCCGCCAGTTGGATTCCTTCTCCCACAGGGTGTTCAGGGCAGTCATTTCACCCGGACCCCAGCCGTAGTTGGCGAGGATGCTGGCGGCGTATGCCTTGGCAGCAGCGGGATCGTCCACGGCCTTGGGAGCCGCGGCAGCGGCCGCGGCTGCAGCGGCGGCGGCATCGGCAGCCTGCTTGGCGGCTGCATCAGCGGCAGCCTTCTCGGCGGCCTGTGCGGCAGCTGCCTGGTCGGCGGCGGCTTTCTCGGCCGCAGCCTTCTCGGCAGCTGCTTGTGCGGCGGCAGCTTGGTCTGCGGCAGCCCTGTCGGCTGCGCCCTTCTTGGCAGCGGCATCCAAAGAAGCAGAGATTTCCGCTGATTTGTTGCTGATCTGGGCGGTAGCCTGCGTCTCGGACGCCTGGCTCGTTTCGGGGAGATTGAATGCGGCGTTTGCGGCCTGGCCGAGCGATGCGACGCCCAATGCTGCGGCAACGACTCCTGCAACAACGGACATTCGTTGCCCGGTTTTGCCACGGCGTGCAGCGTTCTTCAGAACGGCTTGCGACTTCGTCAGGGGAGCATTGTGTTCGTCACGGTGACGCGCGGAAGGGCGCGTCTGATCGTTGAATTCAGACATGTGTGATTACCTCTCAGCGCCTGCGGAGTTAGCTGTCGGGTTCGGATGAGGTCATCCGGCCGCGCGCGTAGCTGCGGCTTCACCCCAAGGGCAAGGAAAGTACTGTGCCCGGAGACTCTGGGTCCCCCGTCTCTGCCTCGAATGAGAACGGAACTCCGGGAAGTGGCAGAGCTCGGCGCATCCCGGGTGTGGGCCAGTTAGGGGCGACCCACCCTTTCGAAGGTACAGGAGGTTTCGGCTTAAGTCACATTTGGGTAACAGAGATCACGTTCACGGCGCGTCATGTTGCCTGATTCGTTATATGCGTTCTTTCGAAGCTGTGGGGAAGCGAAGAGCGAATTCCGTGCGTCCCGGCTGGGACGTTACTTCCACACTTCCGCCATGCGCCTCGACGATGGATTCGACGATTGACAAGCCCAATCCGGAGGTTCCTTCCGAGCCTGATCTCGCCGCGTCAGCCCGGGCGAAACGCGAGAAAATACGGCCTTGGAACCCAGGAGGAATACCAGGTCCGTTGTCAGTGACCGTAACCACCGCGCAACCGTCCGCGGAAAGCGTGACGCCTGTGACCACCGTGGTACCTGGATCGGTGTGCTTGCGGGCGTTGGACAGCAGATTGGCCAACACCTGATGCAGCTGGGTTGCGTCCCCGCGCACCGTAATGGGCTCGTCAGGGAGTTGGAGCTTCCAGATGTGGTCCGGTGCCATCACCTTTTCGTCGCTGACGGTCTCAATCACCAGCTGCGTCAGGTCCACATCCGTGACCTTCAACGGCTGGCCTTCGTCCAGGCGCGCCAACAGCAACAGGTCCTCCACAAGCGTGGTCATGCGTTCCGACTGGCTCTGGACCCGTGCCAGCGACTTCCTGCCGTCATCCGTGAAGTTCTCCGTCATACGAAGCAGCTCGGTGTATCCGCGGATGGCGGTCAGCGGCGTCCGAAGTTCGTGGGAGGCATCGGCAACGAACTGCCGGACCTTGGTTTCGCTCTCCTGACGGGCTTCCAGGGCCCTGGAAACGTTGTTCAGCATTTGGTTCAAAGCGTGGCCAACGCTGCCCACTTCTGTTCCAGGATGGGAGGCCGACGGCGGTACGCGCACCGCGAGTGCCACCTCACCGGCGTCGAGGGGAAGGCGCGATACTTTGGTTGCAACCTCCGAGAGTTGCTCCAGCGGCCGCATGGTCCTGCGAATGATGACAGTGCCGGCGAGGCCGATCAGCACCAGTCCGCCAAGGGAAACAAACACCATGGTCCATACCAGCGAGGCCTCCGCGTTTTGCTTATCAGCCAACGGCAAGCCCGTCACAATGACGTCGCCGTAGGTGGTCTCAACAGCCACCAGCCGGTAGTCGCCGTTGGACAATGAACGGTCCACAGGCCGGTTGTCGCGGGGGAGTGAGAGCAGGACCTGCTTGTCTTCCGCCGAGAGTGCGACGCGACGGCCGTTTGCATTTAACAGTCCCGAGTTAATGACGGTGGAACCATCGATCCTCGCGTTGAGGGTCCCGGCGCCTTGGCCGCGGGCCTCCAGCGGATCCGGCCGACCACTTGAGGGAAAGTTCGACGGCGGCCTGCCGAAGTCATTCGCGCGGCTTGACGCCTGCTCCAACTGCTTGTCGAGTTGTTTGTTGAAGTACATGTCCATGGAGGCGTAGCTAACCACTCCAACTGCGCCGCAAATGGCAACCAGCAACGCCATCGCCACCAGGACCAACCGCGTGCGCAGATGCCAGGTGGAGGGATTGAGCCAGTTCCGCTGGGTCTTGCGGGTTACTCCTGAAGGGGTGGACAAGATTCAGTCCGCAGGCTTGATGACGTAGCCGGCGCCACGGATGGTGTGGATCATTGGCGGGTGGTTGGCTTCGATTTTCTTGCGCAGGTAGGAAATGTACAGTTCCACGATGTTGGCCTGCCCGCCGAAGTCATAGTCCCAGACGCGGTCCAGGATCTGTGCCTTGCTGACCACGCGCTTGGGGTTCTCCATGAGGTAACGAAGCAGCTCAAACTGCGTTGCCGTGAGCTGGATGTTCTCGCCGGCGCGCGAAACTTCCCGGGTGTCCACGTTCAGGGCGAGATCGCCGACCACCAGTTCCGCCGTATCCATGGCCGCAACGCCCGAACGTTGGACAAGCCTGTGCAGGCGCAGGAGGACCTCCTCCATGCTGAAGGGCTTGGTGACGTAGTCGTCCCCGCCGGCAGCAAGGCCTACGATGCGGTCCTGGACAGCGTCTTTGGCCGTGAGGAACAGCGCGGGCACTTCCGGAGCGAAGGTACGGATCCGGTTGAGGACCTCGACGCCGTCGAATCCTGGAAGCATCACGTCCAGCACCAGCACGTCAGGGCGGAAGTCCTTGGCAAGCTTCACGGCTTCTGGTCCGTCGGCTGCTACCGCGACGGACCAGCCTGCCATGCGAAGGCCCATGCTCATGAGCTCGGAGAGGCTGGGTTCGTCGTCCACCACCAAAGCGCGGATAGGGGATCCGTCCGGATGGGAAAGCTGGGGAAGGTTGTTCGTCATGGAGTGCGGGGATGCCATGTGACAACTCTCCATTCTGCTGGTTTGCCGAAGCTTTGCCGGTCCTGTGAGGACGCTGTGAGGACAACACTAGCCACGTGGGAGTTCGGTGGCAGGTGTCGCAGGAGTGTGGCGTCCATACTGGTCGGTTCTACAGCGTGTAGCAGATTTCGAGGGAAAAATTCGAGCTTGGAGGGGCTTGCGATTGGACAGCAAGTGTTTCAGATCTTGAGATTCCGTCCTTTTGCGCCTGATGGGAATCAGGAAGGGCATCATGCACTATCTGCCGAAGAAAATTCACCATAAGCCGAATATTTCTCATCGCGACCGAATGAAATGACGTTCATTTTCCATGGTGAAAGAATTGTGATCTGCAGCACAATAGACCCTCTTGTCTCAAAATGTGGACGGTTTGGCGGTTTGTTACTTGCGTGTTGCCATTGTTACGTTGCACACTTCCAATGTGAACAAGAACTCAACAGCACCTGCAGCCGCAGCAATCTGGTCCAGCACACCCGCTGGCGACGAGACCCGCTGTTGTCGAATGCAAGCCTAACTTTCCACCCCAAAGAAGTTTCAGGCATTCGCCCCCTAGCCCAGCGTTGGGCGCCCTTCCCCAAACTCATTGCGGGGACAACCAGCATTCGAAGCCGCGATGACGGCTATTCACTTTTGAGGTAATCACTCCATGTCAGTTGCATCCGGTTACGTCCATATCTCCGTCCGAAACGCCAACAAGGCCGCTTCAAACGCAGGGCTCCGCCCCGGCTTCGGCAACCGCCCCGGGTACGCCCCCGCCACTCAGGGCAACGGCCAGCAGGCTCCCGGCTACGTGCCCCAGGGCTACAACCCCAACTCCTACGGCCAGTTGCGGGCAGTTCCCACCAACGAGCCAGCACCCATGACGGCGCCTACTCCCGTCATTGCGCAGTCTGACCGCCTCCGCCCCGTCGCCAACGACAACGTGGCCCGCGGTTTCGTGCTCTACATGGGCATTGACGAAGAGACAGCAGCAGCGGCCGGCACCTCCATTGCCAAGCTTGCCCAGGAAATCCGGGCCTACGCCCAGTCCCTGGTCACCGGGGCTGAGAGCTACGCTGCAGTCGCCGTCGCACCGGCCGGGGCACCCGGGTCCGCACTCGACGTCGTACGTTCAACTTTCGGTGACCCCACAGTCGCCGCCCGCCAGCGCACCGAGGCTGCACGCCCGGCACCGCAGCAGGAAGCCCGCCCCTCCGGCGTGCTGATCGACCTCGCCCGCCGCGAAGTCCACCTCGATGGCGAGTCCCTGAACCTGACGTTCAAGGAGTTCGAGCTCCTCAACTACCTCGTCGAGAACGGCACCCGCACCGTGGGCCGCGACGAATTGCTTGAGGGCCTGTGGCGCAACGCCGAAGAAGTACCGAACGAGCGCACCATCGACGTCCACATCCGCCGCCTCCGCTCCAAGCTGGGTCGCCTTGCCAACACCGTGCGCACCGTACGTGGCCAGGGCTACCGCTTCTACGAGCACCCTGAGGTCATCGTCTGGGCCGCTCCGGAATACTCGATCTAAGTAGCACTGCAGCCGAAAGCGCCTGTCCTGTAAGGGCGGGCGCTTTCGCTTTCGCGGTCACGCGAGCATGTACGGCTATAAGGTTGTTGAATGAGTGACCATCACATCAGGCGCCTGGTGATCATGCGCCACGCCAAGGCGGATTGGCCCATGGGGGTCCCGGACCATGAACGTCCCCTCGAGGAACGCGGACACCGTGAAGCTCCGCTGGCTGGGCGATGGTTGCTCAAGCATGGGGTAGTTCCAGACTTCATTCTGTGCTCGTCTGCGCTGAGGACCCGCCAAACCTGCACGTGGGTGTGCGATGAGTTGGGGGACAAAGCCCCGACACCCAAGCTCGAGGACGGCTTGTACGCCGCCTCGGCAAACCGGATGTTGACCGTGATCAACCACGTCCCGGACACTGTTACCACCTTGATGGTGATCTCGCACATGCCCGGCGTCCAGGACCTGGCCATGCACCTCGCATCGCGCGACTCGGACCATGACGCTTACATGGACGCTGCCACGCGGTACCCAACCAGTGCTTTGACGGTCCTGGAGACTGAGAAGTCATGGGCGGAGCTGGATGGGCAGGACGCCCGTCTGACGCACTTCAAGGTGCCACGCAAGTAGCAACGCATTCGTTTAGCCCCGCACTGGCAGCTCATGCTCTGCCGCCACTTCGCGCAGCAGCCGGACGGCATGCCGGATATTGGGGCTGGCGGTCATGGTCTTTCGATACACGATTCCCACTGCCCGCTGCTGAATGGGGTTGACGACCGGCACTGCAACGACGCCAGGCGGCAGGGGTGGCCTGCCCAGCCGAGGCACAAGCGCCACGGCCATGGCCTGCTCCACCATGGCGATATGGGTGGAGAAATCGGGGTCGTAGACACGGATATCGGGGACCCGCCCAAGCCCGGCGAAGATCTGCAGGAGGGCTTCGTTGCAGATGGCACCCGCCGGCGTACTGACCCAAATTTCGTCCAGTAAGTCTTCACGCTCGACGACGGTCCGTCCAGCGAGTGCGTGCGCGCTGTTAACCAGGACGTCGGCCTGGTCCAGGCAAAGATCCTCGTGTACCAGGTTCTCGGGAATGACCAGCGGCACGGAGTTCCAGTTGTGCACCACGGCCAGCTCAGCCTCGCCTGATGCGACTCGTTGGACGGCCTCACGTGGGTCCTCGGCCAGCACGCTGATTTCAAGTGCAGAATCGGTGGTCCCGATGCGTCCTAGCATTGGCCCCACCAAGCCACGGCAGGCGGTGGAGAATGCCACGAGCCGCAGCAGTCCCGAGGGCTTCGCGGGATCGGCGAGGAGAGTTGCCTGCAGTTCCTCGAGCTCGTCCATGATTCGCCGCCCGTAGCCAGCGAGGGCAAGGCCCCGTTCGGTAAGGAGTACACCACGGCCGTTTCGTTCCAGGACGGCTACCCCCGTTTGCTTCTCCAGCTTCTTGATCTGTTGGGAAACCGCTGACGGACTGTAGCCCATCACATCGGAGGCGGCCACTACCGATCCGTGTTGTTCCACAGCGACCAGAGCACGCAAGGCTGAAATGTCGATCATGAAGTAAATCTACTTGGTTTCATGCTGAATTCAACGCTGGTGCTTAAACCATTCAGGTGCCAGAGTGATTCTTGTGAACCTCCGCCACTCCGCACTCGCCGTCCTTGTCGCTGTCCTCTGGGGCGTAAACTTTGTCGCCATAGACTTGGGCCTCCACGCCAACGGTCGTGATGTCCCGCCGCTGCTCTTCGTCGCCTTCCGATTCCTGCTGGTCGTATTTCCGTTCATCCTGTTCATCCGCAAACCTGACGTGGGCTGGAAGGCGATCATCGGCGTCGGGCTTTTCATGAGTGCCGGTCAATTCGGATTGCTGTACCTGGGCATGGCGCTGGGGATGCCGGCGGGCCTGGCCTCCCTCGTCTTGCAGGCGCAGGTGTTGTTCACGGTGCTGATCGCGGCGCGGTTCCTTGGCGAGAGGCCCAGCCGCAGGCAGATGCTCGGCGTTGTGATCGGCCTCGCGGGTCTGGGCGTGGTCGCTGTGGGGCGCAGCGCCGTGGCGCCTATCCTGCCTCTCATGATCGTGCTGGCCGCGGCGTTGTCCTGGGCGATCGGAAACGTGGTGGCGCGGCACTCGAAAGCGGCGTCGGGGCTTGGCCTGGTGGTCTGGTCCGGGGCGGTGGTGCCGCTCCCTTTGGCGGGATTGTCACTTGTGGTGGACGGGCCGGACACCGTGTGGGCGACCATTACGGACCTCCAAGCGCCCACCATCCTGAGCGCCATCTACACGGCGGTTTTCGCCTCGCTTATTGGGTACGGCATCTGGAACCGGCTGTTGACGCTCTACCCGAGTTCCGACGTCGTGCCTTTCACGCTGCTGGTTCCAGTGGTCGGCATGACGGCTGCCTGGCTGGTCCTGAACGAAATCCCCACGGCGCCCGAAATCACGGGAGGGCTGATCCTGCTCGTCGGAGTCGCAACTGCGGTGCTCGGCGCTTCACGAAAACGTCCGGAAATTCCCGTTGTGAGGCCCGCTCTGCGCCTCTAATCGCCCGCCAGGCACGCAAAGCAGTCCCCACATCGCAGGGTTTGGGGGTCGTTAGCGCTTGGAGGCGGGTTTGCGTTGTGTCGAAACGCCCGACGCCGGACGCTTGGCTGTCGCTGTGGGCGTGCGGGGTGTTGCGGGACGCTTCGCCGAAGAGGCCTTTACGGCGCTCGAAGGACGTGCCGTCGATGTAGTTGGGCGTTTGGCAGGCGCCGCTGGACGTGAGCTGGCAGCTCGTTTAGTTGGCGTTGTGGTTCTTTTGGCCACCGGCGTGGGTTGCCTGGAACCGAACGATGGCACCACCGCCCCGAGGAACAGCACAGCGAGGGTCGCCACCCCAGCCACTGCGGCCAGGTAGAAGTAGATGTCTGAGTCCTCTGTGCTTACGGCACTGCCCATGGCATTGGCGTCCTGGTTGAACGCGAGGCCCCACATGCGCAGGAATGCAATGCTGAAGCCGATGAACAGGCTGGTGCCGGCAGCGCCAAGGAGAACCACGAGGTATCGCCGCCGGTTGAAGACCTGCACTATCGATGCCAAATAGCAGGTCAGCACCGCTCCCAGAAACAGGTACAGGACGAGTTCTTCGAGGACCACGGCTGCGAGCACCAAAAGCCCGAGGGACATAAAAGCGGCTACCACCGCAAGCTTTCCGCTGTTCCCCATGTGACGCATGAGTCTAATCATCGCCGACCAGCGGGCCGCGCCACGCCGTCGTAGATTGCAGTTGGATACCGTTACGGGGCCTGCTCTGCGCCCTGAAAGCAGGTGAAAGCACGCAAAGCAGGCCCCACGACGGGCCGCTCGAACCTACTTGATGACGTATCCGTGCATGATGGTCATGACCGCGGCGACACTCTGTTCCCGGGTACGCTCCGGGTTGTAGGTTTGCCGATCGAGTCCCACCACGAAGATGGCCCCGAAGATGGCCGCCTCCAGGCTGCCGCGGACGATCGACTCGTCCACCTTGTATCCGGAGGCCACTCGTTCCACCGCAGAGCCGATGACGGCGAGGAGCTCTGCCCGGAGTTCGGCGAAGACGGCACTCCACTCGCCGGGCGTCCGCCAGTTTTCACTCACCCAAAGGCGCGCGAAGGATGGGTATTCGTCCATGAATTCCATGGCTTGGCCCACCATGTTTCTCATGGATTCGAGGGGATCGCTGGCTTGGCCTTCAATTGCTTGGAGACGGACCAGCATGATGTCCACGCCATGCCGCAGCAGCTGCGCGATCAGGTCCGATTTGCTGCCGAAGTTGTAATAGACCGTCCCCTTGGAGACGCCGGCCGCGGCCGCGATCTCATCCACGGTGACACCCGCAGCGCCACGTTCGCCAATCAGCTCCATGGACGCTTCGAAGAGGCGCTGCTTGGTGGCGTTGGTGCGCCCGGGGCGCAGCTTCTTTTCGGCGGTTCCTGCGGCGGGCCCTCGCTCTGAAGGGGCTGCCGGTTCGGTGGTGCTCATACTGCGATCTCCGGCTTCAGCGTCTTGAGGGTCCACATCTTGTGTTTGCGGACGGCAAGAGTGGACAGTGCCGCTCCCAGCAAAGTGTATCCAAGCAGGCCCAGAACTGTTGGCCAGATCATGCTGAGTTCCCCGCCGTAGATCAGGTGCCGCATTCCCGTGACCACGTAGCCCATGGGCAGGACTTCGTGCACCACGTGAAGTGGCATGGGAGTGGTCTGCCAGGGGAACGTACCCCCCGAGGACACCAGCTGCAGGACCAGCAGGATCAACACCACGAACTTGCCCGGGGTTCCCATGAGCGCCACGATGCCCTGGATGATCGCGCTGAAGGCCATCACAGCGGCCAGCATGAATAGCCACATGCCTAGGGGGTGGGCGGCGTTCAAACCAAGGCCCAGATTCACCACGAGGGTCAGGATGGTGGCCTGCAGGACCGAGACTACGAAGAACGGAAGCCAGCCACCCACCGCGATTTTCCAAGCGGATGCGTTGGATGCCAGCGCGCGTTGGGTGATGGGGCGCATGGCCTGCACCAGCATGAACACTCCGATCCACAAGGCCAGTGTCAGGAAGAAGGGTGCCAGACCGGCGCCATAAGAACCTGCTTTGGCCTGCGATACGTTGTCCACCGCGACGGGATCGGCGATCACTTTGGACACACTGCTCTTTTGTTCATCGTTCGGGTTGGGGATTTCTCCGGCACCCTTGGCAAGTTCTGTGGCCAGGGTGTGTGAGCCATCAGAGGCCTTCACCGCGCCGGTGGCAAGCTGTCCGGCGCCGTCGTTGAGTTGGTGGGCGCCGTCGTCGAGCTTGAGGGCACCGTCCAGTGCGCTCTGCTGGCCAGCGGCCAGCGCGGACGCCCCGGTTTTCAACTGCCCGGCTCCGGCTGCTGCCTGCGAAATCGCGTCAGTCAACGTTGGTGTGGCTGCGGCAAGCTTCGATGCGCCCGCGCTCACGGCAGCTGAGCCATCGGAGAGCTGCTGGATCTTGGCGGCGTCGCCCGCGATCTTGGCCTTCGCGTCGGTAACCGGGCCGGAGGTTGCAGTGGAGTCGAAATCGGCCAGGACCTTGTCAGCCTGCTCCTGCGTGAGCACGCCAGCACTCACCAGCCGCGCATTGGACTCGACAACGCGATTGCGAAGGCCTTTGTCTGCGGCATCAAGCTGCCCGACGACGTCCTGGACTTTCGCATTCAGCTCGGCGTTCCCGGCGGCTACTTGCGCCGCACCGTCGGCGAGTTTCTTCGAATCGGCAGGCAGGGTGGCAGTTTTGTTCTTCAGCTCAGTGAGGCCCGAGCTCAGCTGGCTCGCGCCGTCATTGAGTTGCACAGCGCCATCGCGGAGTTGCGTTTGACCAGCGACGAGCTGATCGGCGCCGGTGACCAACTGGGTGGTTCCGTCATGCAGCGTTGCAGCGCCATCACTGAGCTGACCCACTCCCGTGGCGAGTTCGGATGCTCCGTCCGCAGCCTTCACGATGGAGGCGTGGATGGTACCGAAGCCTGTGAGGAGCTGATTGGCTGTTTCCTCGCCCACCTCCTTGGCGACCGTTGAATGCACGGCTGTGGTGAGCTTGTCCACGATGGTGCTCAGGAGGTAGTTGTTGGCGTCGTTCGTCGTGACATGGAGCATCGCCTGGTTGGCGGCGTCGAAATTGCCGGGGGAGACCAGGTTGGCGGAGAAGTCCTTCGGGATGCGCAGCGCGAAGGCGTATTCGCCTGAACGGACGCCGGCATCCGCAGCTTCCGGACTGGAAACCTGCTTCCAGTTGAAGACGTGGCCATCCACCAAGCTGTCGGCAACCTTCTTGCCGGCCTGCAGCTCGGTGCCATCCTTGGAGGTTGCCCCCGTGTCCTCCACTACCAATGCGGCGTCGATCTGGTTCAGGTTGCCGTACGGATCCCAGTTGGCGTAGAGATACACCGCGCCGTAGAGCAGCGGCACCATGGTCAGGGCCAGGATGGTCAGCTTGGGCAGGAGCCCGCCGGTCATGCGCTTGAGTTCGGAGCGGGCGAGCCGCAGAACGGTCACTTTGCAGTCCTTTGGAGGTCTTGGAATTCAGGTTCGGATGCTTCGTCTTGAATCTCGCGGGCCGCGATTGGGCTCATTGTCGCTTGCGCGTTCGTTGCCTTTGCCGGCTGGGCGGACACTTCAACGGTTTCCGGTTGCGGCGGGTGGGCGACTGAGTTGCCAATTACCGCAGCAGGGCCAGCCCAGTTGTCCGGGAGGGCACCGACGACGGCGACGACGGCAAGCGGCCGCCCGGCGTCGGACGCCAGTGCCTCAAGTCGGGGCAGCCATGCCGCGGGATCGGCGCTGTGGCGATCGGGGGAGTCGATCACGAGGAGGTCCGTTGCAGGATCTGCCAAAGCGAGGGCAGTCAGGAGCTCGAGCCGGCGGCCGGCGGGAAGCTGTTCAATCCACAAGCCGGCGATGTCCTCAAAGCTGTTGATCTTCAGCCATGGCTTGCTGAGCAGCGCGCCTCGGTAACGGCGGGGGATGAGGGAGAGGTCCTCTGTGACGAGGTCGCGAACACTTAGATGCTGTTCAGGCTCATTGACGCCGGGCGAATCCACCAAGGCGCTCGCCAGCCGGATCTTCTTGGTCTTGCTGTTGTTGTCCCAACTGAGGACGCCGCTGCTGGGTTTCATGCGGCCACTGAGTGCCAAGGCCAAGGCGGTCCGCTGATCCTGGCCTTCGCCAGCCACGAGCAAGAGTTCGCCACGACGGGCCTGGAGTGACGTTGCCGGAAGGAGATCGTCCCGGCGGCCGTTGATCTGGAGTTGCTGTACGGACAGCACAATGAGCCTTTCGCAGAAATGGTGTCTGCTGAAAGTCTAACTGAACTGACTGGTCAGTTCAAATAGCGGTTAGAGGCCGTACTTCTCCAAGAGACGCAACCACACCTCGCTGATGGTGGGATACGACGGAACTGCATGCCACAACCTGTCCAAGGGGACTTCGCCGACGATCGCAATGGTGGCCGAGTGGAGCAGTTCAGCCACCCCGGGGCCGACGAAACTGGCGCCCAGAATGACTTTCCGATCCTCGTCCACCACGATCTGCGCCCACCCTTTGTAATCGGCGGAATAGAGCTGGGATCCGGAGACATCGATGGGCAACTCCACTCCGGTGACATGCTTGCCCTGGAGGAGGGCCTGCTCAAGGCTAGGACCCACCGAGGCCACTTCCGGATCCGTGAACACGACGCTTGGAATGGCGTGCTCGTTGGCAGTGTGCGCCCAGGCGCTCCACGGCCGGGGCGTGCCCTGGAGCTTGCCGTTGGCCCGGGCAACGATGGCATCGCCGGTAGCCCGCGCTTCGTACTTTCCCTGGTGCGTGAGCAACACTTTGCCCGCGGCATCGCCTGCCGCGTACAGCCACAGTCCGCTGGTGCCATCGCTTGCCGGGCCTTCCACCAGCCCACTGGCGTCCGTGGTGAGCCGGAGGGGTTTTCCGTTCTGCGGTTCAACGCCCACATTTTCCAAGCCCAAATTCGCCAACGCTGGATGCCTGCCGGACGCGACCAGGAGTTTGTCAGCCGTGACGGCCCCGCCGTTGAACGTGACTGTCACCGAGCCGTCGTCGTTCTTTTCTACATTGTCCACATCTGTGTGGAGGTGCACTGTTACCCCATCGGCGCGCAGCCCGGCCAGGACCAGATCGGCGGCCTCTTCGGGATAGCTGCTCAGAAGGCGACCACGAGCAATGAGTGTCACCACCGAACCAAGACGGGCAAAAGCCTGGGCCAATTCGACGCCGGCCACTCCGCCTCCGAGCACCGCGAACCGCTGTGGGACGACTTTTGCGGCAGTGGCGCCGCGGGTGGTCCAGAAGGGTACGTCCTTGAGCCCCTCAATATCCGGGATGGTAGGGGTTGAGCCTGTGGCCACAACCACGGCATGGTGCGCTTTGAGCGCGTAGCTGTTGCCGTCGAGCCCGTCCACCTGGACCTCGCGCGGTCCTGTGATGCGCCCCCGCCCACGGATCAGCTCGATGCCCGCACTATCCAGCCATTCGACCTGGCTCCCGTCCTGCCAATTGTTCGTGAACCAGTCCCGGTGCTTCAGGGCCGACTCTGCGTCAATGACTCCGGTAACCGCTTCCGAAGCCCCGGGAATTCCCTGCGCCGCGTGGAGCACGCTGCCTGGCCGAAGGAGTGCTTTGGAGGGGATGCACGCCCAGTACGAGCATTCGCCGCCAACCAGTTCGCTTTCTACAATCACTGCCGTCAGACCGCCACGAACCACCCTGTCCGCCACGTTTTCCCCCACGGCGCCCGCGCCGATCACGATTACGTCGAATTCACGGGAGCTCTCGGCATTCATGGGAGAAGCCTACAACCGGTACCTCTGCGTTTGTGAGGCCCGGTGTTCGTGCTTGGCCCCGGAGGCCGCGGTCCGATTCTCAAGGAATTCCGAAGACATACCTATCAAGGAGGTGGGACATCCGATATTGTATGTTGCGAGTCACTCATTCTGCGGTGGGCATTAAGCTCGCCTCAATATTAACACCGCACTCCTTCTGCATCCGAGGTTCACAGGCCTCTGTGGGAAGGGTGCATCGGCAAGGAGAGCGCCATGACAACTTCCGGTGTCGTTCCGCAAGCGCGGTTCAGTGCACAGGCCCGGCTGCGTGCATTGCAGTCGGACATTATGGAACTCATCCTTGAGCGCGAGCTCGAGGCCGGTGACCCGTTGCCCACGGAGAGCGAACTTTCAGTCGCCCTCGGTGTAGGGCGCAATACGTTGCGTGAGTCCCTGAAAGTGCTGCAGGCCCTGGGTGTGATCGAGATCCGCCATGGCTTCGGCATGTTCGTGGCGCCCAGCAACTTCGATGCCTTGGCTGATGGCCTGACATTCCGGGGCCGGCTTTCCCTCCGGCACCAGGGACTCGAAGCCCTGCAGCTGGTGGACGTGCGGCAGGCCTTGGAGTCCGGGCTGATCGCCTCCTCCATCGATGTGATGACCAAGGAGCAGCTCGCGTCCATCGAGGAATCGGTGAAGCAAATGGAAGAACTCGCCGCTGCCGGCGAGAACTTCGTGGCCGCCGACGCCGAGTTCCACCGCCGACTATTCGAACCCCTTAACAACGAGCTGCTGATCAACCTGATGGGGGTCTTCTGGAAGGTGTACCGGAAGATCCACGTAGAGATCGGCGCCGGTAATGAGGACCTGGCCAAGACAGCCGCGATTCATCGGAACATCTATGCCGCCGTTGCAGCGGGAGACAAGGTGCTCTCGGCCGAGCTGCTCAACCGTCACTTCGACGGCATCCGCCGCCGCATCAGCGAGGCCGTGGGGGAGTAAGCGTCCGCACCAACGGCAAGGGCCGCCGTCGTACTTTTTCGGAAAGTACGACGGCGGCCCTTGCGTTTCAGCGTTCGGCTCACCTGCTGCTGCGGCCACCCATGTAGGTCGCAGCTAAGCGCGTTTTCAGCCCTCAAAACGCGCAGTGCTGCTACTTAGTTGGGCTAACCCGGGCAAAACAAAAGACCCGCACCGGCGAACCGGTGCGGGTCTCTATCTGTGCGCCCAAAGGGATTCGAACCCCTGACCTTCTGTTCCGTAGACAGACGCTCTATCCAGCTGAGCTATGGGCGCATTTCGCGTGATTCTCGGCGGTCTGTTTCTCTGACCCCCTCGAACCTCAATAAACTTTACAGAAGTTCATGTGAAGTTCCAAATCGAAAAGCTGTAATCTACGCAACTAGACCGGTCTATGTGACCTTCCTCACTTAAAACGCGCCTCCTCGAAACTGAAACCGTGAATTCTAGGGGTTTTTTGTTTCCTCCCCACTGGACATCTGACGTCTGACAGGGGATTGGTCTGGTCCGGGACCCCTATCGTTTAGGACACACCACTGAACCCGAGGAAGGGAACCGCAATGGGCGATCTGGCGCGACTGCCGCTGCTTGAGAAGGCACCTACTACGCATGCACGCCTGCTGGCCTGGGTTGAGGAAGTTGCCGAGCTGACTCAGCCGGACCGCATCCACTGGGTTGATGGCAGCGAAGCAGAGAACAAGAAGCTGACCGACGAACTCGTCGAGGCCGGCACCCTGAAGAGGCTGAACCCGGAAACGTTCCCGAATTCCTTCGCGGCGTTCTCTGACCCGGCCGACGTTGCCCGTGTAGAGGAGCAGACCTTCATCTGCTCCGAGAACGAGCGCGACGCTGGCTTTACCAACAACTGGATGGCCCCGGCCGAGATGAAGCAGAAGCTGCGCGGACTGTTCGCCGGCTCCATGCGCGGACGCACCATGTACGTCATTCCGTTCGTCATGGGCCACCTGGATGCAGAGGACCCGAAGTTCGGCGTTGAGATCACTGACTCCGCCTACGTTGTAGCTTCCATGCGGATCATGGCCCGCATTGGCACGGACGTCCTGGACCGCATCACGCAGACCGATGCATTCTTTGTGCCGGCCCTCCACTCGCTGGGCGCACCCCTGGAGCCCGGTCAGGCCGACGTCGCATGGCCGTGCAACACCGACAAATGGATCGTTCACTTCCCCGAAGAGCGCTCCATCTGGTCCTTCGGTTCCGGCTACGGCGGAAACGCGCTGCTTGGCAAGAAGTGCTACGCGCTGCGCATCGCCTCCGTGATGGCCCGCGACGAAGGCTGGCTGGCCGAGCACATGCTCATCCTCAAGCTGACCTCGCCCGAGCAGAAGACCTACTACGTCTCCGCTGCCTTCCCGTCTGCTTGCGGCAAGACCAACCTTGCACTGCTGGATCCCACCATCAAGGGCTGGAAGGTGGAGACCCTCGGTGACGACATCACCTGGATGCGCTTCGGCAAGGAAGGCGAGCTCCGTGCCGTCAACCCCGAAGCCGGCCTGTTCGGCGTCGCTCCCGGCACTGGTTGGGGCACCAACCCCAACGCCATGCGTGCCATCGCCAAGGGCAACAGCATCTTCACCAATGTTGCCCTGACCGATGACGGCGGCGTGTGGTGGGAAGGTATGACCGAGGAAACTCCGGCGCACCTGACCGACTGGCGCGGCGAGTCCTGGACTCCGGACTCCGACGCCCCGGCTGCACACCCGAACTCCCGTTTCTGCACGCCGATCGACCAGATCGACATGCTCGCCGAAGAGTACTTCAGCCCGGACGGCGTGGAGTTGTCCGCCATCCTGTTCGGCGGCCGCCGTAAGACCACCATCCCGCTGGTCACCGAGGCCCGCGACTGGTCCAACGGTATCTTCATGGGTGCCACGCTTTCCTCGGAAACCACCGCTGCTGCAGCTGGCGCCGTAGGCGTTGTCCGCCGCGATCCCATGGCAATGCTGCCGTTCATCGGCTACGACGCAGGCGACTACCTGAACCACTGGGTGAACCTGTCGGCGAAGGCCAACCCGGAGCGACTGCCCAAGATCTTCCTGGTCAACTGGTTCCGTCGTACTGCTGACGGTGGCTTCGCCTGGCCCGGTTTCGGGGACAACGCCCGCGTGCTGAAGTGGGCCATCGAACGGCTCGAAGGCAAGGCAGACGCTGTGGAAACGCCGATCGGTTTCGTTCCGACCGGCGAGTCCATCGACCTTGAAGGCCTGGACATGACCCCGGCCGAGGTTGAGGCGGCCGTCCGCGTCGACGCCGACGAGTGGGAAACGGAACTTGCATCCATCGAGGAATGGTTCGCCAACTTCGGCGAGTCTCTCCCCGCGGCGCTGCAGTCCGAGCTGGACGGCCTCAAGAGCCGTCTGGGCTAGACCTCTTAAGGACAACGGCGTTCTTAAGACGACGGCGGCCCGTCACCTTATTCATCAAAGGTGACGGGCCGCCGTCGTGCTTTTGGCGCTTTACAGGATTTGCGGCTCTGCTTTAGTTTGCGAGCCAGACGTCTGGGCCGAAAACCTCGTAGTGGATCCGGGTGGCGGGAATCCCGGCCTCGATCGCTTCGTCGCGAATCTTCTTCATGAAGGGCAAGGGCCCGCAGAGGTATAGGGAAGCGTCTGCCGGCATGTCGACTTCCCTCAGGGACATGAAGCCTGCCTTGGCGCGGTCTACTTCGTTGCTGGGCTGCGGCGACTCAAGCCAGAGCTGCAGTTCGGCGTCAATGCTTGCGGCGTCTGCGGTCATTTGGCCGCTCAATGCCCAGCTGTCCATGGAGCGTTCGGCGTGCAGGACAAGAACCTGGCGATCAGTGCCCGCCTCAGCCAGAGAACGCAGGATTGAGGCCGTCGGCGTGCACCCGATGCCCGCTGACGCGAGCACAACCGGCCCCTCGCCGTCCTTGAGGGTGATCTCGCCATAGGGGTTGGAGATTTCAAGTACATCGCCAGGCTCGACGGCGGTATGCAGGGCGGTGGACACCTCGCCGCCGTCGTTTAGCTTGGTGGTGAAGATCCGGCTGGCGCCGGCGTCGCCTGACAGTGAATACTGCCGCACTTGGCGCAAGCCGTCAGGGAGGGCGACCATGACGCTTACGTACTGGCCGGGAAGGGCCGGGGTTACCGGAGTGTCGTCGGCAGGTTCCAAGGTGAATGTTATGGCGTCCTTGCCAGCCGGTACCTTGGAAACCACGCGCCACGGCATCCACATCTTGTTGTTCGACTGGGAAGCATAGAGGTCCTTCTCGAGCTTGATCAGGGCGTCTGCCATAAGCCAGTAAACCTCCGTCCACGCCTCAGCGATTTCCGGTGTAATGACGTCCGACAAGTCGGCCGCGATTGCTGCGAAGAGGTGCTCGTAGACCACTCCGTACTGCTCTTCGGCGATGCCCAGTGAGGCGTGCTTGTGGGCGATCCGTGCCAGGACCTTTTCCGGGAGCGTGCCCGGGTTGTTCACCAGATGGGTGGCGAAGGCGGCGATGCTCCCGGCGAGTGCCTGTTGCTGATCACCCGAGCGCTGGTTGGAGCGGCTGAACAGTCCATCGAGCAACTCGGGGTGCGCTGCAAAGAGGCGCTTGTAGAAATCGGCGGTGATGTCACCAATACGCGAGCCGACCAGGGGAAGGGTGGCTTCAATAATGGGGCGGGATTTTTCCGAGAGCATGATTCTCCTGCGGTAGGGGTCCGGTTGGGTCATTCGAACCGGCACAATACAAGCATTTGGAATGCTTATATTTACACCTCAATTTCTACTCCTTGTAGAAAAGATGTGCAAATCCGAACGCGATCCGGCCCGTAGGCCGTCAGGGCAGGGTTGCGGGGGACCTGAATTCGGGCCGGAGGCCTATTGTTTGGAAGACCGGATTCATCTGGCGGGCATGAGGCAGGGATGAGATGACGACGGTGTCGAGCTCACGATAGAACGCTTCGCGGGCCCGGTTCATTGCGCGGCGGAGACCGCACTCTGTGATGAGGGGGCAGTCATGGGTGGGGGACTGGCATTCGGCGGGATCCTGCCGGCTGTCCAAGTGGCGAAGGAGCTGGCCAACCGTGGCTTGGCGACCCGCTTCGTTCAGGCGCGAGCCACCCAAGCGGCCTCGTTCCACGTCAATCAATCCAAGGCTCCGCAACCGGACCATGGCCTTACTGACATGGTTATACGGAGTACCCACGGCGTCCGCAACAGCTTGCGTTGTCAGCAACGTACCCTCAGGGGCGGACGCCAACACCATGACGGCGCGGAGGCTCACATCTGCGAACGCGTTGATTTTCATGGGATCAGCCTACGTAGTCAGGTCTAGTCCACCCAGAGCGAGGGCTCATGGGTGTCAGGCTCAAGGGCGCCGAAGTCGAACCCTTCAGCTGTGTGGACGTATGGGATGACGGCTGCCATGACCCCGCCATCCCGGTGCTCGGCAGTGCCGTGGATGCCATCCGAGCCATGCTCGGGCAGCGCGACATCACTTGCGATGGCCACGGCCCGGTAATCGTTCCGACCCTGGCGAAGTAGTTCCTGGACGTCTGTCAACATTGCCCCCGCGTCAATGTGACCGTCTTCGTCCGGCTCTCCTGGAGAAACCATGACAATCCGCACCTCACCCTCATGTGAGAGCGTGATGCCAAAGGGGAGAAAGCCGCCGTTCTGCAGTATGTGCTCCTGGGCAGTTCCCAGTGCAGTCCCCAGAATCTCCCGGAGTTCACGCTCCTGGACGGTCCCGGTGGAATCGGCGTCGTCGATGGGCTGCTCGCTCATGTTTGCCGGTCCCTATGCCCGGACCAGAGTCAGGACGCGGTCGCGGATTTTTTCCATGGTGGGCAGGTCTTTGGCTTCGGCGTTCAAGCGGAGGAAGGGCTCGGTGTTGGAGGGACGCAGGTTGAACCACCAGCTGCCGTCCTTGGCGCTGAAGGTGCTGCCGTCCATGTGGTCGATCTCGACGTCATCGTTCTGGAAATCGAGGCGGACCCGCTCGATGGCGCCTGCTTTGTCGTCGATCTCGGAGTTGATTTCACCGGAGGAGACGTAGGGCTCGTACTGGCGTCCGAGTTCGGAGAGGGGACCGTCCTGCTCGCCCAGGGCTGCCAGGACATGCATGGCGGCGAGCATTCCGGTGTCCGCGTTCCAGAAATCGCGGAAGTAGAAGTGCGCAGAGTGCTCCCCGCCGAACACAGCACCTTCTTCGGCCATGACGGCTTTGATGAAGGAGTGCCCGACGCGGGTCCTGACTGCCCGGCCGCCGTCCTTGGCCACGAGTTCGGGAACGGCCTTGGACGTGAGCAGGTTGTGGATGATCACTGGGGTCTCTTCCCCGGATGCCTGGGCGCGGGCGATCTCCCTGCGCGCGACCATGCCAGTGATTGCCGATGGGGAGACTGGCTCGCCCTTTTCGTCGATCACGAAGCAGCGGTCAGCGTCGCCGTCGAAGGCAAGGCCGATGTCGGCGCCGTGCTTGATCACGGCGGCCTGGAGGTCACGGAGGTTTTCCGGTTCCAGCGGGTTGGCCGGATGATTCGGGAACGAGCCGTCCAGTTCGAAATAGAGCGGGATGATCTCGAACGGCAGGGCAGGAAGGAGTTTGTTGCCGAGCACTGCCGGGGTGGTCAGCCCGGCCATGCCGTTGCCGGCGTCCACGACGATCTTCAACGGACGGGAACCGGAGAGGTCCACCAGCTGGCGCAGGTATTCGGAGTAGTCCTTCAGTACGTCCCGAACACCGATCTGCCCGCGCGTCGCCGCCGCGGGGATGCTGCCTTCGTTCAGGTATTGCTCGGCGAGGGCCTGGATTTCCTTCAGGCCGCTCTCGGAGGAAATTGGTTGAGCCCCTGCCTTCGCCATTTTGATGCCGTTGTATTCGGCCGGGTTGTGGCTGGCGGTGAATGTGGCACCGGCTGCGTTCAGGGCACCGCAGGCATAGTAGAGCTCGTCTGTGGAGATCAAGTCCAGCAACAGGACGTTGGCGCCGCGCCTGGCAGCACCGTTCGCGAAGGCCTGGCTGAACTCCGGCGAGGACGGGCGCATGTCTCCGCCAACAAGGACGGTTTCACCTTCAAGACCCAAAACGTCGATGAAGGCAGCACCGACCGCCTCGACGATTTCAGCCGTGATGGATTCCCCCACGATGCCCCGGACGTCGTACGCCTTGAAGGAAGCCGAGAGGTCGAAGTTCTTGTTCTGCTCGCTAGTCACGGGCTCAATCCTACTGTGGTAGCGCAATTGAGCATGAACCGGGGAAGCTGCTATGTGGAAAGCCAGTCCCATGGCGAGCCGCTTTCCACATAACCAGGGCCACCGGTTCTGGCTGTCAGGGGCTGCTGGAATACTGGGTCCATGGCCAACAACTCCCCAAATGCCGCTGTTTCTTTGGAATCCCCTACCCGTCAGAGGGCTTTGGCTTGTCTTCGTGAACTTGTGGGGCACCCCGAAGCAGACTTCCATGACGGCCAGTTCGAGGCCATCGAGGCATTGGTGGACGCGGGGCGCCGTGCGTTGGTGGTCCAACGCACGGGTTGGGGAAAATCCGCGGTCTACTTCGTCTCCTCCTTGTTGCTGCGCCAACGGGGTGCGGGTCCCACGCTGATCGTGTCTCCTCTTCTCGCGCTTATGCGGGACCAAGTGGCAGCGGCCGCACGGGCGGGAGTCCGGGCAGTGGCCATCAACTCGGCCAACGCGCTTGAGTGGGATACTGTCCTGGCCCAGTTGGCAGCTGACGAGGTAGACGTTCTCCTGGTGTCGCCGGAGCGCCTCACCAATCCCTCGTTCAGGGAGAACCAGTTGCCCGAGCTGATCCGGAGGACCGGATTGCTCGTTATTGATGAAGCCCACTGCATTTCGGATTGGGGCCACGACTTCAGACCCGATTACCGGCGCATCGCGGATCTCATTTCCCAACTGCCCGAATCGGTTCCAGTCCTCGCCACCACGGCTACCGCCAACTCCCGTGTGGTTCACGATATTGAGGAACAACTCGGCGCCGGAGTGTTGACCATCCGGGGTGCACTGGGCCGCGAGTCGCTGAGGCTCGGCGTTCTCAACTTGCCCGACTCCCGCGATCGGCTGGGCTGGCTGCTGACGCACTTGGCGGACCTCCCTAGCAGCGGAATCATTTACACACTGACCGTCTCAGCCGCAGAGGACACTGCCCGGCTTCTTTCCGAGGCTGGACACAATGTCTTGTCCTATACCGGCCGGACGGATCCTGCCGATCGGGAGCGGGCAGAACAGCTCCTCAAGGACAACCAGGTCAAGGCGCTTGTGGCCACCTCGGCGTTGGGGATGGGATTCGACAAACCGGACCTTGGTTTCGTCATTCACCTCGGAGCGCCGTCCTCGCCGGTCGCCTATTACCAGCAGGTTGGCCGAGCCGGCCGAGGCGCAGCCAACGCCGACGTCCTGTTGCTTCCAGGCTCCGAGGACCGCGAAATATGGCAGTATTTTGCCACCGCATCCATGCCCTCAGCCGAAAAGGCCGACGCCGTCTTGAGGGTGCTTGGTGAGGCGAACACGGCCATGTCCACGGTGGCGCTGGAAGCCCGCGTGGACCTTCGGCGCACGCCTCTGGAACTCCTCCTCAAAGTCCTGGCCGTTGACGGGGCAGTTGAACGCGTGGGTGGCGGTTGGCGGGCTACCGGACGGTCCTGGAGCTACGATGCCGAGCGATACGCGCGTATTGCGGAAGCGCGGGTGGATGAGCAGGATTCCATGGTGATTTACCAGGACACCGCAGGTTGTCGCATGGAGTACATCACCTCGGTGCTCGACGACGAGACCGCCGCCCCTTGCGGCCGTTGTGACAACTGTGCTGGACGCTGGTTCCCAGGGGACATCGCAGCTGCTGCAGTTGATGCAGCAGGCCAGACGCTCCGTCGAGCCGGGATCGCGGTGGAACCGCGGCTTCAGTGGCCCAGCGGGATGGACAAGCTGGGTGTGGGAGTCAAAGGCAAGATCAAGCCGGCCGAAAGCATTTCCGAAGGCCGTGTCCTGGCAAGGCTGACGGACTTGGGCTGGGGTGGTGCGCTCCGCGAGCTCTTTGCCGCCGGGGCACCCGATCGGTCAGTGGACCCCGCTATGCTGCAGGCCTGCGTTCAGGTGCTGCGCGAATGGTCCGGGGCCGACGGCGGAACTTCCTGGAGCGGAGTGGGGCGCCCGGCGGCCGTTGTCAGTATTCCCTCAAGGAGCAAGCCGCAACTTGTGGACTCCCTGGCGCAGGGAATCGCCGGCATAGGGCGGATGCCGTACCTGGGTCAACTGCAGCCAGAGCACGGGGGTCCCACAGGATCACGTGGCGGCAACAGCGCTTACAGGCTCGCGGGAGTATGGGACCGTTTGGCGGTGGGCCCGGAATTGGCACAGTCGCTGGCAGGCATTGGTGACCAGCCAGTGCTCTTGGTGGATGACCTCATCGACAGTCGCTGGACACTGACCGTTGCGGCGAGGGCGCTCAGGCGGTCCGGAGTAGGTGCGGTGCTGCCGCTCGCCCTGGCGCAGGCGGGGTAGCGCGCAGGCTGGGATGCTCAACCGGGGAAACGTTCAACCGGGGTAGTGATTCAACGCGAGGTAGTGCGCTGAAAAGCGTCATGTTGTGAACGCTCCCACTGTGCCTCTATAGGATCGAGCAAACACGCCCGCCTGCTGATGCGGGCCACCAGACAAGACTTGGACCGGAGCCATGAGCACAAACCCGAGCAACACCGACGTCGAAGCGGCCAACGAAACCAGTTGGCGCCCGCGCTTGGCGCTGCTGGTGGCGGCAACGTTCTTCATGGAGTTTCTCGACGGAACTATCCTCACTACCGCCATCCCCAGCATTGCATCCGATTTCCGCGTGGCACCAGCTGACATCAACATCACCATGACTGCCTATTTGGTGACGGTGGCAATGGGCATCCCGTTGAGCAGTTGGCTTGCCGAGCGGTTCGGCGCCCGCAGGATATTCTGCCTGGCGATATCGGTGTTCACTATTGCCTCCCTTCTCTGCGCAGTAAGCACCGACCTGACCATGCTCACGTTGAGCCGTGTGGCGCAGGGGGTGGGCGGCGCCATGATGGTTCCTGTGGGCACCTTGGTGGTTTTGCGGGGCACGCCCAAATCCGACCTTCTCCGTGCCACCGCCTATTTGGTATGGCCAGGCCTGCTTGCCCCGGTTTTGGCTCCGATGGTGGGCGGCGCCCTCACCACCTTCCTGTCGTGGCACTGGATCTTCATCATTAACGTCCCCCTCGGCGTGGCTGCCTTCATTGCGGCACTGAGGTTGGTTCCGCGGACTCAGTTTGATGCCAAACGCCGTCTTGACTGGTTTGGCCTGTTGCTGACTACCTTGGGCGTGGGTTCCCTTGTGGTGGGGCTGGAAACGCTGGGCGGACACGCATCCAATGTGCTGGCTGTTGTGGTGGTGACTGCCGGCGTAGTGTCCCTGGCCGGCGCCGTCTGGTGGATGAGCAAAGCAAGGGTTCCGCTGTTCAACCTCAGCGTATTTGGCACCAGGACTTTCAGGGCGACATCCACCGGCGGATTCATTTACCGCCTGACCATCAGCTCGGTTCCGTTCTTGCTGCCGCTGATGTTTCAGGATGGATTTGGCTGGGATCCATTGAAGGCCGGGGTCATGGTCGCCGCAGTCTTCGTGGGCAACATCGGGATCAAGCCTGCCACCACACCCCTGATAAGGCGCTTCGGGTTCAAGCCGGTCCTCGTCTTTGCATCGTTCGCGTCAGCCGTGACGTTTGCCTTGTGTGCGTTCCTGAATGCCCAGACGCCCGAGCCCCTCATCTTCGCGTTGTTGCTGCTCAGCGGTGCCTTCCGATCCATAGGCTTCTCCGCCTACGCCTCCGTGCAGTATGCCGACATCGTCCCGGGTCAGCTGCCCTCGGCCAACGCCATCTCCGCCACCCTCGTACAGTTGGCGGCTGCGGCGGGTATCGCGGTGGGCGCGTTGTTCCTGAGGCTGTTCGAGACAACGGATGTGCTCGGGGCGGACCACGTGGCGGCCTACAAGGGGGCTTTCATAGCCATGGCTGTCCTCATGCTGGTCAGCACAGTGGACAGCCTGACTCTGCACCGGCACGCTGGCGCGGAAGTCAGCCACGGAGCCAAGCGGGGGTGACCTGGCGCAGCTAACCCCGAAAGCCGGCGTTTGGGGGTCCTGGCTGTTAAACGCAAAAGGTCCCGGTTCGAAAACCGGGACCAATTCGCGGAGACGGGGGGATTTGAACCCCCGGTGGAGTTGTGCCCCACACTTCATTAGCAGTGAAGCCCATTCGGCCGCTCTGGCACGTCTCCATTTGCTATTGCTAGCCCACCAAGGATACGCAGAACGTGCCTTCCAGTGCAAAACCGCCTTCGATCGGCTGCCCGTTTCGATGACTCGCTGCTGGCCGTGCCGTTCGCACGGCCTTGCATGCAGCGGGCCATCGAAACGGAACCTCAGTTGCTCCCGGCCAGCACACGCCACAGGAAGTGGTTGCTTCGGGCTTGCAGTGCGGCTGCCTGCCTGTTGTCCGAGGCGCCGGCATGCCCGCCTTCGAGTGCTTCATGGAACCAGACATTCGGGATACCCATTGCCTGCATCCGCGCGGCCATCTTTCGGGCTTGGACGGGGCCTACCCGATCATCCGAGGTCGCAGTCCAAATGAAGGTTTCGGGGTACTCGACGCCGTCATGAAGCAGGTGGTAGGGGGAGAAGGTACGGATGAACTCCCACTGCTCAGGCACATCGGGGTCCCCGTATTCCGCGATCCATGAATATCCCGCGGAGAGTTTGGTGTAGCGGCGCATGTCCAGCAATGGCACCCCGCAGGACACCGCACCAAACAGTTCGGGGTACTGCGTCAGCATGTTGCCCACCAACAGCCCGCCATTTGAGCCGCCCACGCAACCGAGTCGACGGCGGCTGGTCACGCCGCGGGAGATCAGGTCCTGTGCCACGGCGGCGAAGTCTTCGTAGGCACGGTGCCGCTTTTCCTGCAGCGCTGCCCGGTGCCACGAGGGTCCATATTCACCGCCGCCGCGGATGTTGGCCACAACGTACACACCGCCGCGGGTGTGTGAGCCGGGACCGTCAGCCAAGGCAGCAGCGGAAGTGCGACGCTCCAGCCAAGCCCTGCCAATGGTGCCGCTGTAGGCGGGGGTGCGGGAAACTTCGAATCCGCCATAGCCGGAAAGCTGCGTGGGATTTTGTCCGTCCAGGACCAGGTCCTTGGATGCCACCTGGAAGTAGGGGACTTTGGTCCCATCCGCCGAGACAGCGAAATGCTGCTGGACCTCATAGTCACCATCATTGAAGAACGACGGCGATCGCTTCACCACGGCATGCTGGCTGGTCACGCCCGCGGTCGGGTTGCCGGATGAAGCCACGCCGGATGAAGCCACCTCGCCAGCCGTGAGGGTACCGCGGGTGAGGGTAGTGGGAGTAGTGAAACCGGTGGCGACCAACCAGTAGTCATTTCCCGCGTCGGAAGCAGAGTCGGATTCGTCTTCGTCGTCCACCGCATAGGCATTGACATCGTGAAGCGGCGGGCACGCGTCCAGGACGGTGGCGACCCAGCCGCCGTCGGAATCCACGCGGGAAGGGTCCAGCACCCTGATTTCGGAAGAGACATCGCGCAGGAGGTTGAGCAGCAGATAGTCCTTGGTCCAACTCCACGACTGCAGCGACGTGTGATCATCCGGGGTAAAGAGCACCACAAATTGCCGCGATCCAGCCAAGTAGCCCTCGAGGTCAGCGGCCAGCAAGGAACCGGCCGTGTAGGTAACGCCGGAAACGTCCCAGTCCTTCTGCGGGCGGAACATCAGCCATTCTCGGTGGGCGCTGATGTTCACGTCGGTGGGCACGTCGATTGCGACCCATGAGTCGTCGCGAAGCAGCCATGTATTGCGGTTGTAGAAGTCGATGTAATCTACGGCGAAGGTCCGTTCGAAGCCCGGGGTTGAGTCGTGGGCCACGATGGCCAGCATGTGGTCTTCGGGGATGTCGAAGATCCGCTCTGCCTGGGCGAGGGATTGGCCACGACGCAGCCTCACACCGGTCCGGGCGTACGAGGAGGTGGTTGCAGGCAACCCCTCTGCCGTACTGGAGACCAGCAGTGTGTCTGCATCCAGCCAACTCACGTTGCCTTTTGCCGTGGGCAGATCGAATCCGCCAGCGGCCGGCTCAACAAACGTGCGGGATTCGACGTCGAACTCGCGGTGACGGTTGGCGTCGCCGCCGTCGGGGGACAGCGAAACCATCGCGAAGCGGTACGCGTCCCCGTCCAAAGGACGGAGGAACCCGGCTCCATGGAACACCCATTCGACGCCTTCTGCGGCGGCGAGGGCATCGATGTCCAGCAGTACGTCCCATTCGGGTGCCTCGGAAACGTAGCTCTCCCACGCCGTCCGCCGCCAAAGGCCCTTGGGGTGCTCCTGGTCCTTCCAGAAGTTGTAGTAGTAATCACCGCGCTTGTTCACCATGGCAATCCGGTCCGTCGAATCCAGGACCTCAAGAATGCCGGCTTCAACCGCTGCGTACTCTGCGTCTTCCAGCAAATCCTCGGTTCGCGCGTTTTGTTCGCCGACCCAGGCCAGCTGTTCTTCGCCGTGAATGTCCTCCAACCACACGTTCTCATCCGTGGGTTCGGGCGCAATGGTCGCAGCGTGGCGAGGCCCGGACTTGGTCTCCAGATCCGTGTCGTTGTCAGGAAGGGGCGTCTGATCAGCTTCTGTGATGGTCATCGCCCCATCCAAGCAACACTTTTCAACTGGAAGCAAGTCACGCAGAAGTTAGGCTTGAGCGTGGCTAAATCGCAAATCAATCGTGTTGCCCTCATTGGGGCCGGCCCCCGGGGCACGAGTGTCCTTGAGCGGCTGCTCGCGAATTGGGCTGCAGGGGCCACCAGCCGTGCGGACCGGACCGATACACGGTGGAGCACATTGCACATCCACGTTGTGGATCCTTTCCCACCGGCATCCGGCCATGTGTGGCAGCCCGAGCAGTCCAGGCTGTACCTGATGAACACCCAGGCGTTCTATCCGACGCTCATCCCTGAAGATCCCAAGCTTGCGCAGCCCCTCGCAGGCGGTTCCTTTGACCAGTGGCGCGCCGCCCGACGTCGTGATGGACAGGGCCTGAACGACGCCGAAAAGGCGGAGTTGGCCACCCTCGACTCCCACGATTTTCCCAGCAGGGCGCTGTACGGACGGTACCTGCGGCAGACTTTGGCGGACCTGCTTCAGCGAATGCCCGACGGCGTGGAGGTCACCTTCCATGAGACGATCGCCGTAGCGGCGCGCCCGGTCCCGGCGACCTCAGGCACCACAGGTGGGCAAACTTTCGACGTCGAACTGGCCGACGGCACTACGCTCACCGTCGGCTCGGTGGTCCTCGCGCTGGGGCACATCGAGTCCCGTTTGAATCCGGAGCAGCGTTCGTTCCAACGGGCGGCCGATGAGCACGGCCTCCTCTACTTCCCACCTGCACCGCCGGCCGACGTCGACTGGCAGCGGGTGCCGGACAACGAGCCCGTCCTGGTGCGCGGGATGGGACTGAATTTCTTCGACGTCATGGGCCAGCTGACTGAGGGGCGCGGAGGCAAGTTCGTCGAAGCCGGCGTACCGGGAGCCGGAGTTCTCGAGTACCGGCCCTCGGGCAGGGAACCCAAGATCATCGCGGCGTCCCGGCGCGGCACCCCATACCGGGCAAAGGCCGGCCTGAGTGGGTATTACCCCAGCAGCATCACCATGCGTTACCTGACCGAGGCAGCGGTGGACCGCTTCAGGGCAGCCGGTATCCAGCCCGGATTTGACCATGACCTTTGGCCGCTCCTGCACCGCGACGCCTTGTGGGCTTATTACTCCACCCTGGCCAGGTCGCAGCCTGCGGCCATTCGCGATGCAGCGCAGTTCCTCGCGGACCTCGAGGATGCCTTGCAGCCCCACGCGCACACCACTGCCAAGTGGGAAAGCGACGTCGCCGCCCTGGTGGACAAGCACGTGGTTGCCTCCCGCCGACTCAATGTCCGTGGGCTCGCTGCGCCGTTGGCCGGCCGGACGTTCGCATCACGCCGGGAACTGGACCTGGCGGTAACGGCCTATCTCGACGACGACGCACGACGCTCCGCACTGGGCGAAGCGGACCCCGTGAAGATGGCAATAGGCGCCCTGCACACCGGCAGGGCGATCCTGAAGTCCGTTGTGGCAGACGGTGGTATCACGGACGAATCGTGGGTCGCTGAACTGCGGGGATGGTTCGAATCGTTCGTTGAAGGCCTTGCAAGCGGAGCCCCGGCACTGCGCTCGGAGCAGTTGGCTGCTTTGGCGCGTGCCGGCGTCGTTGGTTTTGTTGGACCCGATCCGAAGTTCAGCGTGGATAGAAGCGCCAAGGTTTTCCGGGCAGCCTCGCCATGGGTCCACGACGGGCCAGCCGAGGCACCCACTTTGATCGAAGCGATGTCACCGGCCAACAGGGTGGGCATCAATATTTCCCCACTCTTGGAACAACTCATGGCCGACGGCCTTGTGCGAACCAAAATCATGATGAGTGCCGAGGGTACGCCGGTGCAGACGACCGGACTGGATGTGGAACCGCACCCGTATCGGCCCGTGGCGTCCAACGGCTCTGTGACCCGGGGGATGTATGTTTTGGGCCTGCAATTGTCCGCGACCCAATGGGGAACAGCCATTGCTGCAGAGGCGCGTCCGGCAACCGGGAAGGCTTACGCCAGTGGCCAGCGAACCCTGCGGGATGCCGACGAGATCGCGCGTAGCATTCTGGGCAGCTAGCTGCCTTCGTTTGCGGCGAGTCCAATGCTTCGCTAGTGTGTGAGCTGCATCACCGGCAAAGTGGTGCGCGCTTTTGATCTGCGGCGGGAGAGTTCTGCCGGTACATCACGTCAGGCGCCGTAGGAGCAAACCCTCCCCAGGAATCTCTCAGGCCCATGTACCGCCGCGGCGAGGCAACTCTGGAAAGCAGTCCGGGCAACCGGGCTCACCGAAGGTGCAAGCAGGCCACCCCTGCGGAAACTCTCAGGTCCACCTACAGAGTGGGGAGGAACCCGAATCATCGTGGCACCCAGTGCCGCCTGAACAATGGAGTTCCTCTTGACGATTCAGCGCCCACCATCCTCCGTCTCGCATCCAGCAGACTCACCACACCTCGAACGGCAGCTCAGTAACCGCCACATCCAGCTGATCGCGATAGGCGGTGCAATTGGCACGGGCCTGTTCATGGGCTCGGGAAAGACCATTTCTGCAGCTGGTCCCTCCGTCATTTTCGTGTACATGATCATCGGCTTCATGCTCTTCTTCGTCATGCGCGCCATGGGCGAGTTGCTCCTGAGCAACCTGAACTATAAATCCTTCAGCGACTTTGCAGCGGACCTGCTGGGTCCCTGGGCCGGGTTCTTCACGGGCTGGACCTACTGGTTCTGCTGGGTCATTACCGGCATCGCTGACGTCATCGCGATCGCCGGGTACTCCAAGGAGCTCTGGCCTTCCCTTCCACTCTGGGTGCCCGGATTGATCACCATCGGCATCCTGTTGCTCCTGAACCTGGCTACGGTGAAAGCATTCGGCGAGACCGAATTCTGGTTCGCCCTCATCAAGATTGTGGCTATCGCGGCCCTCATCATCGTCGGTCTGTTCATGATTTTCAGCGGCTTCCAGTCCGATGCGGGACCGGCCAGCTTCACCAACCTGTGGAGCCACGGTGGCTTCTTCCCCAACGAATTCATGGGCTTCGTCGCCGGTTTCCAGATCGCCGTCTTCGCTTTCGTCGGCATTGAACTGGTAGGCACCACGGCCGCCGAGGCCAAGGACCCGGAGAAGAACCTGCCCAAGGCCATCAACTCGATTCCGATCCGAGTGCTGCTCTTCTATGTGGGAGCCCTCATCATCCTGATGTCCGTCACCCCGTGGACACAGTTCGCGGCTGGACACAGCCCATTCATTGCCATGTTCTCCCTGGCCGGCCTGGGCGCCGCAGCTACCATCGTCAACCTGGTGGTGCTCAGCTCTGCGATGTCCTCAGCCAACTCGGGTATTTACTCCACGTCCCGCATGGTTTATGGCCTGGCCCAGGAAGGCGACGCCCCGGCTGTGTTCGGCGCGCTCTCAGGACGCAAAGTACCCCGCAACGCCCTGTTCCTTTCCTGCGTCCTGCTGCTGTCCGGCGTCGTCCTCATGTACGCAGGGCAGGACATCGGCAAGGCGTTCGACATGGTGACCACCGTGTCTGCTGTCTGCTTCGTGTTCGTATGGTCCATCATCCTGGCCAGCTACCTTGCGTTCCGCAAGCGGCGGCCACACCTGCATGATTCTTCGGCGTTCAAAATGCCAGGCGGCGTGGTGATGGTGTGGGTGGTCTTCGCATTCTTTGCCTTCGTGCTCTGGACCCTGACCACGCAGCCGGACACTTTTGCTGCGCTGCTGGCCACGCCGCTGTGGTTCCTGATTCTGGGGGTGGCCTGGGTCATCCTGCGTCGCCGGCCGGCACATCTGGTTCGCTATGGGGAGTTCCAAGCGCAGCTTGAGAAGGACGCGAAGCGCGCGGAGGAACCCGAGCTCGCTCAGAAGTAGCTGACAATCCACAAAGGCCTGCCCCTCACGAGTCATCTTTGTGAGGGGCAGGCCTTTTGGCGGGTCATGCGAAGGGGCTTCTTAGCCCCTCAGGCACTTCTGGTACTCCAGCCAGGCCCACGCGTAGCGCAGCCAGCCTACGACGTCGTACCACTGAGTCGGCTTGGTGGGCTCAGTGCACAGCGGCGGGTTCGGACCGGTCCCAGCCACGGTCACCAAAGCCTTCACTACGGTTCCGGACTCGACGGCGGTGAGCACCAATGTGCCGGTGCCTGCAGCTGCCGCCGCGGGAACCTTGAGGTTCACGGTGGCTGTGCCTGCCGTTACCGGCACGGATTCGAGCGTCGTCGCCGCGCCCTTGCTGTCCACGAAGATGGCTTTGAGGGCGGTGTTGGCCGGGCTGCCGATCGAGGTGAGATTCAGCTTGGAGACAGCGAGTGCCATGGGCTCACCCGCCTGGACTTCTGCCGCAGTGGTGTTGACCACGGCAACTGACCGGCGCGCGAAGTCCGGAGACACCGGGTTGTGCTCACGGAGGTACTTGATCCAGGCATCGCGGTCCACCAAGCCGGTGTCCTTCGTGTTGCTGCCTTCCTTGAAGATCCGGAAGTTGTCGCCACCCGTAGCCAGGAAGCTGAAAGTCCCAATTCTGTACTGCTTGGCGGGGTCCATCACTGTCCCGTTCACCCAAATACCGGTGACGCGGTCGCCTGCTGGGCGGGTGGCGTCGTAGGTGTAGTTGACGTTCTTGGACAGTCCCAGCTGCTGGTAGGGACGGCTGGGAACAGTTCCGTCAACGTTGGTCTGCCACTGCTGCTCAAGAAGGGTCTTGAACTGGGCGCCCGTGAGGGATGTGGTCCACAGGTTGTTCACGAACGGCAGGACCGCGTTGGCCTCGGCGTAGGTGATGGTGCCGTCCGGCGCGTAGTAGAGCTCGTTACGCAGGCCGCCGGGGTTCACGACGCCGATCTCCGCCGCACCCAGTTCAGGCGCCTTGAGCGTGTCCGCCAAGGAGTCCGCTACCAGGTTTCCGAGAGTGGATTCGTTCGCGCGGTCGTCCCGCTTGGGGGCGCCGCCAGCCGGATCCGGAGTGAAGGCGGTGGTGATATCAGCTGTCACTGCGCCAACGGGCTGATTCCCGATCACGGCAGCCTCGGCGAGAGCCTTATCCACGATCGCCTTGACCGCGGCCACCCGAGGATAGGCGGCAACGAGGCTTTCCGAAGTGTCCGTTGTACGATCCACCACGGCGGCTTTATAGCCTGTGACGGTTTTCGTGGCGGTATCGATGGTGAGAGTCACGCTTCCCACGTTTTCGCCGTAGTTGCCGGTCTGCACAATGGGCCGGGTTTTGCCGGTGGGCTGTCCGTTAGCATCCAGCAGGGGTGCATCCCAGGCGTATTCCTTGTGGGTGTGGCCGGTGAAGATGGCGGCTACGTCAGGGGTGGTCTCGTTGACGAGCTTGGCGAACGGTCCGCCGGCTGCGACTTCCTGCTCCAGGGTGGCACCCTCCGGTGTGCCCGATGCTGCACCGTCGTGATTTTCAACGATGATCAGATCGGCAAGGTTTTCTGCTTTGATCTTGGCGGCGACCCGATTAATGGCCTCCACTGGGTCACCGAACTCGAGATCCGTAATTCCGGCCGGCGTCACCAAGGACGGAACTTCCTGCGTGACCGTACCAATGACTGCCACCCGCATGCCGTTCATGTCCAGGACCTTGTACTCCGGCAGTACCGGAGTCCTAGTGCCCTTCTGGTAAACGTTCGCGCCCAGGTAGGCAAACTTCGCGTTGGTACCATCGGCGATGACGCGGTCGCGCAGATCCTGCCACCCGCCGTCGAACTCGTGGTTGCCTACTGCGGAAGCCCCGAGTTCCAGGGCGTTCAGGATATCGATGGTCGGCTGGTCCTTGGCAACCGAGGAAGCGAAGAGTGAAGCGCCGATGTTGTCGCCGGCAGAAATGAAGGCAGTTGCCCCGGGGGCGGCCGCAGCGCGGAGCTTCTCCACAGTGCCGGCGAAGAGGACAGTGTTGGAGTCGATCCGGCCGTGGAAGTCGTTGATGCCAAGGAACTGCAGGTCAACAGTGGCTGGCGCATCCGATCCCAGGTTCATACCCACTACCACGGGATCATGGTCGCTTGCACGGAACTCGTCCCCGGCATAGTAGTTGGTCACATTGTTGTTATACCTGCTGTACTCCAGCGCCACGGACTCGACGGAGTTGATGTTCCAAATGTCGGTTCCCCTGACTATCCCGGCCGCTGCCGGGGAAGCAAGGATGTGGTCCAGCGAGCCCACCATGCCCCCGAAGAGGTAAGAATGCTTGCCGGTACCAGCTTCAAGGTCGGCGTAGCCTGCGCCAGTGAGGACATTGATGGGGTCTTCCTTGGCATAGGCGTTGAAGTCGCCGATCAGGAAGACCTTGTCCGTGCCCTTGGAGGCCTGGAGGTCCTTGGAGAAGGCGAGCAGTGATGCAGCCTGCTTGGTGCGGGCTATGTTGGAGGCGCCCTGGCCCTTGTCCGTGTCATCCGGGGTGGCGGCGGACCCCTTTGACTTGAAGTGGTTCACAATTGCGATGAACTTCTTGTCGTCGTCCGCGCCGACGGGCTTGAAGACCTGCGCCAGCGGTTTGCGGGCGCTGGCAAAGGCCACGGTGTCGTTGTGGATGATTGACTCCCCGAGCGGCTCGGCTACGGCCTTCTTGTAAATGAACGCGGTGCGGATCATATCCTCATCGCTTAGAGGGGGAGCGTTGGCGGGTGTCCGCACGTAGTCCCATACGCCAGGCGTCTTCACGTTGAGGGCGTCCACCAGCTTGGACAAAGCATCATCACGGTTCTTGCCGAACTGGGCGGAGTTCTCGATTTCCTCAAGGGATACGACGTCCGCACCGGCCCTGGTAATTGCAGCGACGATCTTGCTCTGTTGGCGTTGGAGGTTTTCAGCATTGGCAGCGCCGCGGGCATTGCAACCTTCTTTGACCGTGATCGGATTCCCGTCCCGGTCGGTGTAGAAAATGCAGCCGCTGAGCTGGTCGCCGGTGGTGGTGAAGTAGTTCAGCACATTGAAGGAGGCGAGCTTCAGGTTTCCGCCAACGTCAGCGGGGCCGTCGGGGCGGGTTGTCGTGAAGCTTGCCGGCTGGGCTTGTTCCGCTGTGGCCGGAGTCAGCGGGACGAGCGGCTGGAACTTCCAGGAGTTGTTGCCGTAGCCCAGGATCACATCGGTCCGGAACTGCGCCGGGGAGCCTACCCGGACAGGGTCAGATGTAGTCAAATAAGGGAGTTGCTGGGCCTTGGTGGTGGCGTCCTTGAGAAAGTTGGTGGACGCGCCGTCGTCGAGCTTGATGGCACGGAGGGCGTTCTCTGCCACCACGCCGGAATATTCTGCCGAACCATAGGTAGCGACCGCCGTCGGCTGCACTAACGGCGATGTGCCGGCCGCGAGGCCGATTTCGCCATACTGGTTCAGCGAATAGTTGTCCGTCACGGTGTAAGGGCCCTGTGGGGCGACGAGCATGCCCTCCAGGGCTTCGCGCGCGGCCTCGTTGGCGGGCATCTCGAAGGCAGTGGGCTTTACCTCCGGTGCGGCTTCGCTCAGCTTCTTCAGGCCGGCAGCCTCAACTGTGAGCTGTGTCTGGTTGGCGAACTCGCTGACAACACCGGTCAGTTCCACGTAGTCGCCGGACTGCACTGTTCCTGCCGTGGTGGGGGAGTAGATGAACAAAGCGTCCGACGCCGTCCTGGCCGCCCCTGCGGCCTCCCCGCCGCTTCCGGGGGTTTGGACGTAGTAGCCGTTGAAGCCGCCCGTAGCGTACACGGCAGTTACTTTGCCGCGGGTGGTTACTGTACTGCCTACGAGCGGACTCGCGGCGCTGGTGCCCTGGATTTCGGCGATGGTCTTCAATCCTGGGGCCGGCTCCGGCTCAGTGGGTGGATTTCCGCCGCCGGACGCCGTGGGCGTGATGGTGGCGCTCAAGCTGAAGTCGGCAGCGTTGGAGTTGGTGTCCACGCCGTTGCTCCGATTAAGGCTCTTGACGTCCGTGTTGCCAGTGGGGGCGGTTGCTGCCGAAGTTTCGAAGGTGTTGGACGTGCCGTAGCCCAGGAGATCCGCTACGGCTGGATTGTCCGTCACTGAGCCTGCGGCCAGGGGAGAAACTGCGTTGCTCTGCTTCGCCAGGACCAGCGTGCCCGCAGTTCCACCGGGATTCAAGGTTCCGGTGGCCTGCACATCCGGAGTGGGCAGGGCTGGTGCGGTGGACGTGCCGCTGTTCGTAGCT
Source organism: Arthrobacter sp. 2762 (assembly GCF_040548745.1). Lineage (NCBI taxonomy): Bacteria > Bacillati > Actinomycetota > Actinomycetes > Micrococcales > Micrococcaceae > Arthrobacter > Arthrobacter sp. 2762. Next base: position 69,180 of record NZ_JBEPSI010000001.1, on the reverse strand, counting down.
CCTTGGATCAAGTAATAGCCTTTGGCAGGGATACTGCCGGTGAGGGGAGTGATGCCCGTGGGCGCTCCCGTGCTGGTTGCCGACCGGTACTGTAGCGACCACCCTGCCAGGCTGACCGGAGTGTCCGAGGAGTTGTAGAGCTCTACGAACTTGTTCCTGAAAGCAGAGCCGCTGCTGCCTCCGCTGAGATAGGCCTCATTGATGACCACGGCCGAGGTGCCCGGCGGCGCTGACGGATCGTCGGCCGCGATCGCGGGAACGGCTGTCAGCGGGGCTGCAAGCAAACCAGCCGAGAGCGCTGTTCCAGCTGCTACTTTCCAGTGTTTTTGGTGCATCCGCTCTAACTTTCATTAGGGGCCCTGTGGGGCTCTTTGGACTACGCCCGCTGTCTTGTGAAGTGGGCGATATGCCGGAAGTTACTCCGGGTAAACCTGGGTTTCGGGCATAGCAGAACATGTCGGAATGAACAGGAAGTGGACCGGTGATGGATGGAGGGCGCACGCGCGGAGCCTGCCGACTGCCTCAGGTCAAGAGGCAGCCGGCAGGAACCGGGCGATCGCTGGTTAGCTGGCCGGCGCCATGTTCTGGATCACCTTGAAGACGGCACCAGTAGGGTCCGACAACGTGGCCAATCGTCCAAAGGGCGTATCTGCTGCCGGTTCCATCACGGTAGCGCCCAGAGCTGCGGCCTGTTCCACTGTGGCGTCAGTGTTGTCCACCGCGAAGTACACGCTCCACATGGACGGAACCTGCTCCGGGAGGAAACCGGCTGCGTCCATAATCCCGGCCTTGGCATCGTCACCAGCGCCCAACGTGGTGTAGCGGAACTCCGGCGTATCGCTCATGACGGCAGTTTCCCAACCGAAGACGGTCTGATAGAAGCTGACTGCTGACTCGTAGTCCTTCGCGAGTAGTTCGTGCCATGCCGGCGCGCCGGATTCGGCAGCGACCTCGTAGCCCCTCATTTCACCGAACTCCCAGGCCCCGATGGCAGCTCCTGAAGAGTCGCCATACACGGCCATGCTGCCCTGTTCATGAACATCCATGGGCTCCAGGAGGACCTGGCCACCATAGGCGGCAGCTGCCTCGGTGGTGGCTTTGATGTCGTCCGTGCGCAGGTACGTCGACCACACATCCGGCATGGCCCCCATGTCTGCCTGTTTCTGCATGATGCCCGCAACCATGCGTCCATCTTTGGAAGCCGTGATGTAGCCGCCGTACTTCTCCTGGTCGCCCGTCTCGTAAGTCCAGCCAAAGAGCGCGCTGTAGAAGGACTTGGCTTTTTCCGTATCGGATGTCATCAAATCAATCCAGCACGGGGCGCCGGGGGTGATGTCAGGCGTAGGCATAAGTGAGGCTCCTGTGTTCGTTCCGCGGCGGAAGCTACGGCTGTTTGTGGGCGGTTGCGAGGACAAGCAGAACACTATGCGGGGGCTATGACAGTTTCAATGATTTTCTGGGTGTCAGTTCTCAGATCCGGATTGGGGCCCAAGTTCTGGTCCGGTTTTTAAGCCAACGATGCCCTGGGTTTTAAGCCAAAGATGCCCCGGGTTCGTGAACCCGGGGCATCTGCTGGCGGAAGGTAAGGGATTTGAACCCTTGGTACGGGGTTACCGCACACTGGTTTTCAAGACCAGCTCCTTAGGCCGCTCGGACAACCTTCCCTGCCTAGTAGTGTTTCATAGGGAGTTGGCTGTTCCAAAACATCACGTGCTCCAGTCCCTGCCCCGGGCCTGGATGTACAAGCAAGAAACCGGGAGTTCGTCATGAAAGCCGTCTATATTTCTGAACCAGGCGGACCCGAAGTCCTCGAAGTCCGGGACGTACCGGCTCCGGTGCCCGGCGAGGGCGAGGTACTGATCGACGTCGTGGCTGCTGGCCTCAACCGCGCGGACGTCCAGCAGCGCCGCGGATTCTACCCACCGCCGCCAGGGGCTTCGGAGATTCCCGGCCTGGAGGTCTCCGGCCGCATCGCCGCTTTCGGGCCAGGTGTCACCAAAGCCTTCTCAGTGGGGGACAAAGTAGTGGCTCTGTTGTCGGGCGGGGGATATGCCCAGCAGGTCGCCGTGCCCGCAGAGCAAGTACTGCGACTTCCCGACGGCGTGGACCTGGTCACCGCTGCGGCACTGCCCGAGGTGGCGGCAACCGTGTACTCGAACCTCGTCATGACGGCCCAGCTACAACCCGGGGAGACTGTTCTCATCCACGGCGCCACCGGCGGCATCGGCACCATGGCCATCCAGCTCGCCAAGGCCTATGGGGCCAAGGTTGCCACCACCGCCGGCTCTGATGAAAAAGTGGGTACAGCAAAGGCCTTCCTCGGTGCCGACATCGCCATCAACTACAACGAGGAAGACTTCCCTGAAAGCCTCAAGGCACAAAACGGAGGCAAAGGCGCAGACGTGATCCTCGACGTCGTGGGCGCCAAGTACCTGCAACAGAACATCGAAGCGCTCGCCGACTACGGCCGGCTGATCGTCATTGGCCTGCAGGGCGGAACAAAAGCCGAAATAAATCTGGGACAACTGCTCAGCAAGCGTGCTGCCGTCATCGGCACGGCCCTCCGGCCACGACCGGTGGCCGAAAAGGGCATCATCATGTCCGCCGTACGGGAGTCCGTGTGGCCCATGCTCGCCGACGGCCGCATCAAGCCCTTGGTGGCCAAATCATTTCCGCTGGACCATGTCCGCGAGGCACATGAATACTTTGATTCCGGAGAGCACGTAGGAAAGGTCCTCCTGCTCCTCTAACAACCACAGCAGCCCTGTTAATGCAGGACGTCCCCCGTCAATTCCCCAGTAGCAAGGAGCCTCATGTCCATCCGGCACAGCCTGCTTGCCCTGCTTCAGGACCAGCCCCGGTATGGCTATGAGCTGCGTGTGGAATTCGAGGACCGTACAGGTGCTGCCTGGCCGCTGAACATCGGTCAGGTGTACACCACGCTGGACCGGCTTGAACGCGATGGCCTTGTCAGCAAAGACGGCGACGACGGCGGTGGCCACGTCGTTTACAGCATCACGGACGCCGGGGTGGAGGAAGTTGCGGCTTGGTTTGAGGGAGCGGTGGATCGCGGCAACCCGCCGAGGAATGAAATCGCGATCAAGCTTGCGCTCGCCGTGACACTGCCGGGCGTGGATGCATCGGCCGTCATCCAGTCCCAGCGGGAAGTTTCCGTTCGGGCCCTGCAGGAACATACGCAAGCGCGAAAGGCTGTTTCGGCCAACCAACGGTCCTCCGATACGGCATGGCTGCTTGTGCTCGATTCCTTGATCTTTCAAGCGGAGGCGGAAGTGCGCTGGCTGGATCTTTGCGAGGCACGAATGGTCCAGTCGCAGGGCAACAGAGGGCTCAATTAGTACGCCCACCGCAGCGGTACTACCGCTCACCGCAAGACCACCGGGGTTCCGGTGTCACCCCCACCCTCTGTATGTCCTCTTTGTTAGCGTGCCCTGACTGTTCAGCGCACCCGCGGCCACAACCGCAGCAGTTCTCAAGGAGGAGACACGGGCATGACCCCTGACCATACAGAACCTGACCAAACAGAACCTGACCGAACAGAACCTGACCGAGCAGGAGAAGTGGAGGGCGTCGACCCTACGCTGCCCGCAACGGCCTTGGATGAATCCGTCCTGGATGCCGAGGACCGGAGGTGGACTCCGGCAAGGATCGGAATCTGGGTGGCGATTTCCCTCCTGGGGGCCGTGGCCTGGTTCATGCTGGCGTTGGTCCGCGGCGAGACCGTCAATGCCATCTGGTTTGTGTTCGCAGCCGTGTGTACCTACCTGATCGGCTACCGCTTCTACTCGAAGGTCATTGAGCGGTACCTCCTTAAGCCCAATGACCGCCGCGCCACTCCGGCCGAATACAAGGCCGACGGCAAGGACTACGTCCGCACTGACCGTAACGTCTTGTTTGGACACCACTTCGCGGCCATCGCTGGCGCTGGACCCCTGGTGGGCCCCATCATTGCAGCCCAGATGGGCTATCTCCCCGGCACTATCTGGATCATTATCGGCGTCGTTCTTGCCGGCGCGGTGCAGGACTACCTGGTCATGTTCTTTTCAATGCGCCGCGGTGGCCGTTCCCTGGGCCAGATGGCCCGTGAGGAACTCGGTGTCATTGGTGGCACTGCGGCGCTCGTGGCAACGCTGCTCATCATGATCATCATCGTGGCCATTCTTGCCCTCGTGGTGGTCAACGCCCTGGGTGAAAGCCCGTGGGGCGTGTTCTCGGTGGGCATGACGATTCCGATTGCACTCTTCATGGGCGTCTACTTGCGCTATCTTCGTCCGGGCAAGGTCATGGAAGTCTCCATCATTGGCTTCGTTCTGCTGATGGCGGCCATTATTGGCGGCGGTGCCGTGGCCGGCACCGAATGGGGCGCGGCCTTCTTCCACCTGGACAAAGTCACCATCGCCTGGGGCCTCATCGTCTACGGTTTCATCGCGGCCATCCTGCCTGTGTGGTTGCTCCTTGCGCCGCGTGACTACTTGTCCACCTTCATGAAAATCGGCGTGATCGTGATGCTCGCTGTCGCCATCATCGTGGTCCGCCCGGAAATCAGCGTTCCGGCGTTCAGCGAGTTCGCGGGCCGTGAGAACGGCCCGGTTTTCTCCGGGGCGCTCTTCCCGTTCCTCTTCGTCACCATCGCGTGTGGTGCATTGTCCGGTTTCCATGCGCTCATCTCGTCGGGAACCACCCCCAAGCTGATCGAGAAGGAACGTCAGACCCGTTTCATCGGCTACGGCGGCATGTTGATGGAATCGTTCGTGGCCATCATGGCACTGGTGGCGGCCATTTCGATCGATCGCGGCATCTACTTCGCCATGAACGCGCCACTGGCACTTACGGGTGGCACGGTGGAATCCGCTGCGCAGTGGGTGAACAGCCTTGGCCTGGCCAACGTCAACATCACTCCTGACCTTTTGGCACAGACGGCCAAGGACGTCGGGGAAGAGAGCATCATCTCGCGCTCGGGTGGAGCCCCCACCTTGGCGGTCGGCCTGGCCCACATCATGCAGCAATTCATTGGCGGCCCCGCAATGATGGCCTTCTGGTACCACTTCGCCATCATGTTTGAGGCACTCTTCATTCTTACCGCAGTGGACGCCGGAACCCGAGTTGCCCGCTTTATGCTGCAGGACTCCATCGGTAACTTCGTGCCCAAGTTCAAGGAGCCCGCATGGCGCCCGGGCGCTTGGCTGTGCACGGCCATCATGGTGGGAGCATGGGGGGCGGTACTTTTGCTGGGCGTTACGGATCCCCTTGGCGGCATCAACACGTTCTTCCCTCTGTTCGGCATCGCAAACCAGCTCCTGGCCGCGATTGCCCTGGCGGTGTGCATGGCTATTGCGGCCAAGCGCGGGGCCTTCCGTTACCTGTGGATCGTGGCGGTCCCCTTGGCCTTCGCGGCCGTTGTCACCATTACGGCCAGCTTCCACAAGATCTTCTCGCCGGTTCCCGCAGTGGGCTACTTCGCCAACAACCAGGCATTTGCGAAAGCCTTGGCAGATGGCAAAACGGAGTTCGGGACGGCCAAGACACTCGCAGCCATGGAAGCGGTGGTACGCAATACAGCGATTCAAGGCGTGCTTTCGGTCATCTTCGTCGCCTTGAGCATCATCGTGATCATCACTGCCGTGGTGGCAACAGTCAGGGCCTTCCGTGCCGGCGGCGGAAAGGATCACGAGGATCCGGCCTTGCCGTCCAAGGTCTTTGCTCCCGCCGGGCTGTTCCCGACCTCCGCAGAGAAGGAGCTGCTCGCCGAATGGAACGCCTTGCCGGCCGGGCAACGGACCCAAAAGGCGGGGCATCACTAATGATTTCCATGGCAAAGGGCTTTCGAGGTTTCGCCGCCTACATGAGCTCACTCATGGGCGCTGACGCTTACCGGAAGTACCTGGAGCACTTCACGTCCACGGCCCACTCCGGTCCTGCCATGACAGAGCGTGAGTTCTGGCGGGACCGGATGGACCGGCAGGACAGCAATCCTCAAGGGCGCTGCTGCTGACGTGTAGTTTCGCTACGAACGAAGTCCAAAATCCGGTCCTGGACCCAGGTTCCCGTGAACCGCATGAGAGTATGAACGGATGAGCGATCTGAACGACATTCAGCCCACGGATGAGGCTTCGGACGACACCCCCGTGGAGGGAACCACCTTGGACGAGGGCACCAATACACCCACAGAAGAACATTCGGGCAATGCGGTACCCGTCAAGGATTCCAAACCCAGGGGCGCGAACCTCCAGGAACTTGTTGACGAACCAGCCAAGGTAATGAGGATCGGCACCATGATCCGCCAGCTCCTTGAAGAGGTGAAGAGTGCACCGCTGGACGATGCTGCCCGGGGCCGGCTCGCAGAGATTCACGAGCGCTCCATCAAGGAACTCGAGGACGGATTAGCTCCGGAGCTCATCGAAGAGCTGGAACGCATCAGTCTTCCCTTCCCTGATGAGAAGGCGCCATCGGATGCAGAGCTTCGTATCGCCCAAGCCCAGCTTGTCGGCTGGTTGGAGGGACTCTTCCACGGGATCCAGGCTGCTGTCGCGGCACAGCAGGCCGCAAACGCACAGATGCAACTCCGTCAGCTTCCGCCAGGAACTGTCATTGCGCCCGGCATCGTCATCGGCGAAAACGGTCAACCCCAGCGGGCCGCTGCACCGGGTGCGCCTGGTGCCGCTCCCCAGGGCCGGGCCGAAGATCCGGACCATGGCCCGGGTCAGTACCTCTGAGCTTGACCGTGGGTTTCTTTGGGGCCGTCCGGCAAGGGCGGAAGGACGATCTTGAGCTGGGTAAGGGGCTCTGGCGCCGCGCGCACGATCGCTTTCACCGCGGATTGGACCGGTACCATCAGGTTCTTGAAGGCGTTGACGACGACCAGCTCTACAACGAGCTCGTGGAGATCGCGAATGAGCTGGCTGAGTTGTCTCCTCGCGTGAGGACCATCTGCGTGGAAGCCCAAAAGCGGGCGCCGAGCGATGGCTTGGACGTTCCCGGTTCACTGGCCGGTGTTCACCGCGCTCTGTCCAAGGCTGGAAATTCCTTGGCCACCACGGCAGAAGCAGCGGCCATGCTTCGGCTGGCCGTTGGACCCGTCCCTGTGGGCGCATTGTCTGTTAGGCGCCGGGCGGAGTCGGTCTTCGAGCAGGTTGCCGACGCCGAACGCCAACTGCGGGCTCAAGGGGTCCAATAAAGGAAGCGTGTGCAAATACTGGCGCGCGCCCATATTTCCAGAGTGCAAGCAGTTAAGCGGATAGCTGATCTCTGTAATATTTGGTGCCTCAGGCAACCCATTGCTGGCAGGATGGCACACATGACTTCGTCACCAACACTTACTTTCAACGACGGCAACACCATCCCCCAGCTCGGCTACGGGGTGTGGCAAGTTGAAGACGATGTAGCCGAAAAAGTTGTGCGCCAGGCGTTCGAAGCCGGCTTCCGGCACATCGACACCGCAAAGATTTACGGGAACGAGTCTGGAGTGGGCCGCGCCATTGCTTCCTCTGGCCTTTCCGCCGAAGAAATCTTCATCACCACCAAGCTCTGGAACGCCGATCAAGGCTATGAGTCCACGCTTGCCGCGTTCGAAGAATCCATGGACCGCCTGGGCCTTGAGACCCTGGATCTCTACCTCATCCATTGGCAGCAGCCCAAGCAGGACAAGTTCGTGGACACCTGGAAGGCCCTGATCGAGCTGAAGAAGCGCGGCCGGGTCAAGTCCATCGGTGTTTCCAACTTCACCAAGGAAGGCCTGCAGCGCATCATCGATGAGACCGGCGTTGTTCCTGCCATCAACCAGGTGGAACTGCACCCGTTCTTCAACCAGGCCGAACTGCGTGCGTTCAACGCCTCCAAGGGCATCCTGACGCAGGCTTGGTCGCCGCTTGGCCAAGGCGGGGAACTGTTGGAGAACGCCACGGTGGCCGAAATCGCAGCCAAGCATGACGCCACCCCGGCCCAGGTCGTCATCGCCTGGCACCTGGCCATCGGCAACGTCGTGATCCCCAAATCCGTTACGGAGTCCCGTATCCAGGAGAACTTCGCGGCCTTGGGCGTGAAGTTGGACGACGCCGACGTCGAGGCCATCAATGGCTTGGACCGTGGCGCCGAAGGCCGCATCGGCCCCGACCCGGCGGTTTCCGACTTCGCCTAAGGGCCAACCCACGTGCCCCGCTCCCGTACATGGGGCGGGGCACCTGCCGTTAACGCACGACGGCGGCACTCGTCACCGGGGCGCAGCGCCCCGAAGTCCGTGGTGAACCTTGAGTCCGTGGTGAAATTGAGCGACGCAACGGACGGAGTTCGCATGGTGGTGTTTGACGCATTGGAACGGCAGATTGTCGCTGCCCTCCAACTGGATCCGCGCTGTCCTTGGCGCAAGATGGCCGCTGTGCTCGGTGAAGCTGAGCGGACGGTGGCCCGCCGGGGATCGCAGCTCTTGGAATCCGGGGCCGTCGCAGTGGTGGGGGTACGCCCAAGGCCGACTGCAGTCCTCGTGGAGATGCGCTGCACCCCGGGAACCGTGCGTGCCGCTGCACAAGCACTCGCGCAGCGCACCGACACCACGTTCGTTTACACCACCACGGGCACTGGCGATTGCGTTGCCGAAATCCTCACCGAACCACACCGCATGGGCGATGTCCTCTCCGATGAGTTGCCCTCAACCATCGGACTGCGCGACTCCACCAGCTACCCCGTATTGCGCTACTTCCGGACCATCCGGGGCTGGCGGCCCGAGATTCTGACCGCGGACAGGGCTGAAGCGCTTCGCTCGAGTTTGACGTCCGACTCCGGCATCCTGGAGCCCCGGCAGGAACTGAACCGCCAGGACACTGAACTGGTAGACGCGTTGTGTGCGGATGGCCGAATGAGTTTCGAGGCACTCGGGCGGCGGGTCGGCGTCTCCGAGGCTACTGCCAGGCGCCGCAGCGAGTGGCTTCTGGCCAACAACCAGGTCCAATTCCGGGCGGTAGTTGAACCCGCGTCCTTTGGGTTGGCCGTAGAGGCGTTGCTCTGGATCCGGGCTTCGCCGCAACACGTTGAGCAGCTCGGCAAAGGCCTGGCGGAGCTTCCCGTGGTTCGCTATGCAGCCGCGATCGCAGGCGACTACCAGCTCGTCGCGGACGTGACCGTGGGCGACATGTCCTCCCTCTACCGCTTCATAACGGGCTCGGACTGGGCGCAGTACGCCGCAGCCGTCGACGTCTCCATCCTGCTCGACGCCCGTAAGCGCGGCGGACGGCTCATGCGGCCGTCGTCGTGAGCGTTGCCGCGCCCGCTGGTGCATCAGATCCAGCGGCAATGACGGGGGCGACGGCGGCGTACCCGGTCTGCTGCTCGAAGGCGCGGCCCCACCGGAGCAGCTGCATGTCCGTGTAGTGGTTACTGGCGAGCTGGAGGCCGATAGGCAGGCCCGAGGAGCTGAATCCGGCGGGCACGCTGAGGACGGGCAGGCCTGTGGCGGATAACAAGCAAGCGGAGCGCATCCAGTCCAGGTAGGTTTCCGAGGCCGCGCCCGCTACCTCCAATGGGTACCGCAAGGCTGCGTCGAAAGGCAGGACCTGGGCGCAGGGGCTGGCGAAGAGGTCGTAGCGCCCGAAGAACTCCTGCACACGCTTTTCAAGCCGGGACCGGGCCGCAGTGGTCTCGATGAGATCCCGGGCAGTCAAAGCCAGGCCCTTATTCACATTCCAATGGACTTCCGGCTTGATGACGTCCCCAGCGCGTTCCAGGATCGGCCCGAGCCCGGCGGCAAAGTCCATGGCCCGCGTGTTGCCGAATACCAGGTCCGCCTCGCTGAAATCCGGTGTGGCCTCTTCCACGATCGCTCCAAGGCTCTCGAAAACTGCCAGCTGCCGCTCGAGATGGTCAAGGATTTCCAGTTCCACGGGTACGCCAATCCCGAAGTCCCGTGACCAGCCAATGCGCACACCGCGCATGTCGGTCTCCAGTCCGGCGCGGAATACCTGCGGATCAAGACCTGCCGGATGGGGAACGCGAGGGTCCTTGCCGGCCGTGACGGACATGAACAATGCAATGTCCTCAATGCTCCTGGCCATGGGGCCCGTCCGCCCCAGCCAGGCGTAAGCGTTGACGTCGGAGGGCATGGGGATCACCGCCGTCGACGGCCGGAAGCCGACCACGTTGCAGAAGGAGGCCGGGATGCGAAGCGAGCCGCCCATGTCGCTGCCGTCGCCGATGCTCTGGACGCGGGAGGCGACGACGGCGGCAACCCCACCGCTGCTGCCGCCTGCGCTCAGGGTGGGCGCGTAGGGGTTGGTGGTGGTGCCGAAGAGCTCGTTGAAGGTGTGTGATCCCGCTCCGAACTCGGGGACATTGGATTTTCCGGTGCTGACCACCCCCGCCGCTTTCAAGCGCGCAACGATCAGGTCGTCGGCGTCGGGAATGAAGTCGCGCAATGCGAGCGACCCCTGGGTAGTGCGCATGCCGGCGGTGTTGTTGGTGTCCTTGTGCGTCATGGGCAGGCCGTGGAGGGGCGGAAGTTCCGCGCCGGAGGCGGTGCGCTGGTCGGCGCGGTGCGCCAGGTTCCGGGCTCCCTCCGGGTCGAGTGTGACCACAGCGTTGATGACGGGGTTCACCTGGGCGATCCGCTCCAGATGGGCGGCCAGGGCTTCGCGTGCCGAGACCTTCTTCTCCCGGATGGCGGCGGTGAGTTCGACGGCGGACAGCTCGCCAATGGTGTCAGACATGGTGCTCCTTTGCTGGGTGTTCTCTGCCTGAAAGTGTGCCCGGTCACATCAGGCCGCGGAAGTCTGTGCTTTCAAGGAAGTCCCGTTTGACTGTTCCGGCCAATCAAATGGCTGATTCCGTCAGCTATTGCATATGATCCGGCTCATAGCAGAAGGTGTTGCTAACCAACTGGCCGATCTGGTCGTTGGGCAAGGATTTGCCCTTAGCGCAGTACGTACCGCACAAGGACGTCGACCGCGGACTGGCGCCGGGCACCAACCGGAGGTTCCCATGTATCAACCCCTGGCACTTCAATCCCTCGCACTCCAGCCGTTCGCCGCCAACGGCTCAAACGACATCCTGTCCATCGCGAACAACCCGGTCCTCTGGATCTGCGTTGCCGGCGTCTTCGGCGTCATCATCATCCAGTCCCTCATCTTCATGAAGGCAGCCCGCCGCGCAGCTCCCTCCGTGGACATGAGCGCACAGGACATCAAAACCTCGTTCCGCTCCGGAGCCGTTTCGGCGATCGGACCCTCACTTGCCGTTTCACTCGTAGCCATTGCCTTGTTGGGACTCTTTGGTGCGCCGGCTGTCCTGTCCAGGATTGGCCTGATCGGATCGGCCGCCTACGACGTATCTGCAGCCGGCATCGCCGCAGGTTCAATGGGAGCAAAACTCGGCGACGCCAGCTACACGCAGAGCGTCTTCGCGGTCGCGTTCTTCGCCATGAGCATCGGCGGCGCGATGTGGATGCTTGCCACCCTGATCCTGACCCCGCTGCTCCGCAAGGGCGACGCCAAGATCCGCTCCGTGAACCCTGCGGCCATGGCGATCGTCCCGGCAGCCGCCCTGATCGGCGCGTTCTCCTGCCTGGGACTCACCGAGCTGCCGAAATCCGGGACCCACGTCCTTTCCTTCGTTGTCTCGGCGGCGGTCATGGGTCTCTGCCTGCTGCTGGCCAAGAAGCTCGGCAAGAGCTGGCTGCGCGAATGGGGACTGGGATTCTCAATCGTCATCGGCTTGGGCGCTGCCTACCTCGCCGTCGGTCCGGCCGTCGGCGCCTGACCCCAACTCCGGCCTGCGGCCCCTGACCATTGAGCACGAAAGGAACACCCCTCATGTCTTCCATTACCTCCGCTCCTGTCACCACCAATACCGCCATGGCGGACTTCAACCGCACCACGTCCCGCTGGGGGCAGATCACCATGATCGGCGGATTGCTGATCTCCATCGCCGGTCCGCTGTACCTGGTCTTTGCCAGCGGCCTCGACATCGGCCCTGCCCAACTCTGGATCGCCTTCGCGGCCGTCGCCGCAACCTTCGGCATCATCTGGATCATTGAGCCGCTCACGTACTTCCCGATCCTCGGGCCAGCCGCCATGTACCAGGCCTTCATGATCGGCAACATCTCCAACAAGCTCCTGCCAGCGGCCTTGATCGCCCAAACCAACATCAGCGCCAAGCCGGGCAGTAAGCGCGCGGAGCTTGCCGCCGTCGTCGCTATCTGCGGTGCTGCCGCAGTCCACCTGATCTCTCTCGCGATCTTCGTCGGTCTGCTGGGCAGCTGGCTGATCAGCGTCATTCCGCCGTCTGTACTTCTCGTGACCCGCCTGTATGTTCTTCCCACGGTTCTCGGTGCAGTCCTTGTGCAGGCCATTGTGTCCATGAAGCAGCCCCGCACCACGGTCTTCGCACTGCTGGTCTCGGCGGTCGTCGTCTTCGTGGTGCTCCCCTTGGTGCCGTCCCTCGCCATGGTGTCCACCGCCATCGCCGTGCTGGGAACCATCCTGCTGGCGTGGTTCTTCCGCGGAAAGCAGGTCATGGAGGCCAAGCCGATCCACATCGAGTAGCGGCCGCAGCGCACCGGAACAGCCCTTTTGACTACCAGAATCAGGAAAACAGGACCATGACCTCAACAGCCACAGCCCTCCAGCTCGATGCCGAGCAGACCGCGAAGCTCCACTCGTTGTACCGGCACCTTCACGCGCATCCGGAGCTGTCCATGCAGGAATTCGCGACCGCCACACTCATCGAGGAGCAGTTGGACGCCCTGGGCATTGAGCACTTCCGCTGCGGTGGCACCGGAGTGGCGGGAATCCTCAGGAACGGCGACGGTCCCGTGGTGGCCTTCCGTGCCGACTCCGATGGCCTGCCCATCGAGGAAGCCACCGGGCTGGATTACGCCAGCACGGACACCGGAACGCTGCCGGATGGCACCTCGGTTCCGGTAATGCACGGTTGTGGCCACGACACGCACGTGGCCAGCCTGCTCGGTGCCGCCGAGCTGCTGGCAGGCAACCGGGACGCTTGGTCCGGGACCTTGGTTTTGATTTTCCAACCGGGTGAGGAGACCGCGGCAGGCGCGCTGGCAATGCTCGACGACGGGCTGTGGGACAAGGCTCCCCGGCCGGAAGTGGTCTTCGGGCAGCACGTCATGCCACGGCCGGTGCGAACGGTTGCCATTTCAAGCGGTCCGGTGGCTGCCATGGCCGATTCGCTCCGTGTCACCGTTCATGGCCAGCAGTCGCACGGCTCCCAGCCGCAGGATTCCATTGACCCGATCGTCATGGCCGCGCACATGGTCACCCGGCTTCAGGGGATTGTGTCCCGTGAGCTGGACCCGCGGAAGTCCGCCGTCGTGACGGTGGGTACCTTCCATGCCGGCCTCAAGGAGAACATCATCCCGGCGTCTGCGGAGTTCACCCTGAACATCCGCACGTTCGACGAGGACGTCCGCGGACAGGTCCTTTCCGCTGTCCGTCGCATCATCGCGGCAGAGGCTGCCGCGTCCGGGGCGCCGAAGCCCGAGATCGAGGAGATGTACCGCTTCCCGCAATGCTTCAACGATCCCGACGCCGTTCCTGCCGTGATCGAAGCACTGCACGCCGAGTTGGGGGCTGAGTCGGTGGAAATCACCCCGCCGATGATGGGCAGCGAAGACTTCGGGCATTTGGGGACGGCGATCGGTGTGCCGTCCGTGTTCTGGATGTTCGGCGGTACTCCTGCAGCCGGGAACGACGGTCCGGGGCCCATCCCCGTGAACCACTCGCCGTTCTTCGCCCCCGAGCTGGAAGGCTCGCTGGCCGGAGGCGTCTCGGCCGCCGTCGCCGTGCTGATGTCCCGGCTGGGCAACTGACATTTTCAAGGACATTCCCATGACTTCAGCTTTGACAGATTCTTTGACCCAACCACAAAGCGCTACGGACGTGCCGCCGTCGGTAAGTCCGTCCCTGCAAGCAGCCCAGGGACCGCTGGCCGGAAGGCTCGTGGTGGACCTCAGCCGGGCGCTTGCGGGCCCGCACGCCGCCATGATGATGGGCGATCTTGGGGCGCGGGTCATCAAGATTGAAAACCCCGGCACGGGAGACGATACCCGCGGGTGGGGTCCACCGTTCGTTGGTCCCGAAGACGATCCGCAAGCTACGTACTTCTTGTCCTGCAACCGCAATAAGGAATCCCTCACGCTGGACCTCAAGAGCGACGATGGCCGGACCGTCCTCCGCCAACTGTTGGAGCGCGCCGACGTCGTGGTGGAAAACTTCCGGCCAGGGGTCCTCGAACGGCTCGGCTTCAGCACCGACGCCATGCACCACATCAACCCCCGTTTGGTGATCCTCTCCATCACAGGTTTCGGCCATGACGGTCCTGAATCGCACCGCAGCGGCTATGACCAGATCCTGCAGGGCGAAGCCGGGCTCATGTCCCTCACAGGCTCCGGGCCCAGTGATCCGCAACGGGTGGGTGTGCCGATCGCCGATCTCCTGTCCGGGATGTCCGGCGCGTATGGCGTGGTGGCTGCTTTGCTGGAACGGGAACATACGGGCCGCGGGCAAGTGGTGCGGACGTCCCTGCTTGCGTCCCTTGTGGGTGTCCATGCCTTCCAGGGCACCAAGGTCACGGTCGCCGGTGAAGCCCCGGAGGCGCAGGGAAACCACCACCCGTCCATTGCACCGTACGGGCTCTTCCGCTGCCGGGATGGCAGTGTCCAGATCAGCGTCGGGAGCGGGAAGCTCTGGGCGGCGTTTGCTGCCGCCTTTGGAATCGACCCCTCCGGTCCTGGGCTCGCTACGAACGCGGACCGGGTCCGAAACCGCTCCCGCGTCATCGACGTTGTGGAGGCTGCCTTCGCCGATTACGATGCCGAGCCGCTCCTCGCCAAGCTCAGCGACGCCGGCATACCGGCCGGGAAGGTCCGGACACTCAAGGAAGTCTACGAGTGGCCGCAGCTCGCCTCGCAAGGACTGCTCGTGGACGTCGATCACCCCGTTCTGGGGCCCGTCACTTTGCCGGGGCCGCCATTGCGCTTCTTCGATTACGCCGACGGCGCGGAGTCCACGCGCCGCGCACATACCGCGCCGCCGCTGCTCAACCAGCACGGCGACGGCATCCGCGAATGGCTCGCCGCCGGGGAGGTGGACTGAATGGCGGCAACTGCCACCCGCCGTCGGCCTGGCGTCCGTGAACTGCTGGAAACCGTGCTCGACGCCGGGACGTTCGTTTCGTGGGATCGTCCGGTTCGCTTGGCCACGGGTTCTTTGGGTTCGGCTGGCGCTGTGTCCGCTGACTACGCTGCCGACCTGGAAGTGGCGCGCGAGAAGTCCGGCAGCGATGAGTCCGTCCTCACGGGCGAAGGCCGGATACGCAATCACCGTGTTGTCGTCGTCGCGTCCGATTTCGCCTTCCTGGCCGGCTCGATCGGGCGGGACGCGGCGCAAAGGCTCGTAGCGGCCGTCGAACGTGCCACGGACCTGGACCTCCCGCTCGTGGCCATGCCGGCGTCGGGCGGGACTCGCATGCAAGAGGGGACCAGTGCGTTCCTGGCCATGGTGGAGATTGTGGCGGCCGTCCAGGCACATCGATCAGCAGGACTGCCGTATCTCGTGTATCTGCGGCATCCGACCACCGGGGGCGTCATGGCGTCGTGGGGTTCGTTGGGGCACGTCACCGCGGCTGAGCCCGGTGCGCTCCTGGGGTTCCTGGGCCCGAGGGTTTTCGAGGCCCTGCACGGCGAAGCGTTCCCCTCCGGCGTGCAGACCGCAGAAAACCTGTTCGACCATGGCCTGGTGGATGCCGTGGTTCCTCCGGAAGCTCTGGGGGATTACTTCGGGCGTGTGCTGGACCTGCTGCGGCCGGCCCTTGCGGGCGAGGCGGTGGAGTCGCTGCCGGCTTCTGTCGATCTTCCCGAATCCCGCCAGGCGGACGCAGGCGCCTGGCAGTCCGTGCAGCGCTCGAGGGATCCGTTGAGACCCTCCACAGTGGAGCTCCTGAAGGACGCCGCAGGCAGCGTGGTGCTGCTGCGCGGCGCGGGCGATGGCTCCAAGGACCTGGGTATGCTCGTGGCGCTCGCACGCTTCGGTGCCACGTCCTGCGTGGTGGTGGGGCATCAACGTTCTTCTCCTACTGAGAACAGCCCGATCGCCATGGGCCCGGCCTCGCTGCGCGATGCCCGACGCGGGATGCGCCTGGCCAGGGAACTGCGGCTCCCACTTGTCACAGTGATCGACACCCCCGGCGCGGCGCTCTCGAAAGAAGCCGAAGAAGGTGGGTTGGCCACCGAAATTGCCCGGTCACTCTATGACCTGCTGGCCCTCGGAACGCCAACGTTATCGGTCATGTTGGGCCAAGGTACGGGGGGAGGGGCACTGGCACTGCTGCCCGCCGACCGGACCATCGCTGCCCGGAACGCCTGGCTCGCACCGCTGCCGCCGGAGGGTGCCAGCGCCATTGTGCACCGGACCGTTTCGCACGCACCGGCACTCGCGGAGAGCCAGGGCATCACGGCTGCCGCGCTCGCAGCCAGAGGAGTGGTAGACGTGGTGGTGGATGAGTTCCCTGACGCCGCCCACGAGCCCGTTGAATTCTGCCGCCGCATCGGTGACGTGATCGCCGTCGAACTCCAAGGCCTTGCCCGGCGGGGTGCGCCCGGGCTCCCGCAGCGACGGGCGAGGTATCGCGCGCTGGTGTCGTAGGGGGCCGGAGCCCTGCCCGTTCCTCGCTCAGCGGGCAGGGCTTCAGCCTATCCTTGCGGGCAGTCAGCAAGCCGGGCGGTTGAGCACGTCGCTGGACACCCGTTGTTTAAGCAGTGTGCCATCAGGCCCGGTCAGCAACTTGCGGTCTTCCACCATGACAGTTCCGCGGAGTACTGTCATGCTTGGCCACGCCGCCACCCTGTAGCCCTCCCATGGGGTGTAGTCCGCCTCGTGGAGGTCGGATGCGGTGATCCGGCGGTCCACGGTGGTGTCCAGAACTGCGAGGTCCGCGTCGCTGCCAATGGCGATGACGCCCTTTTGTGGGTAGAGGCCGAGGATCTTCGCGGCATTGGCGGACGTGATGTCAACGAAACGTGGCAGGTCCAGTCCACGCTTTGACACGCCCTCTGTGTACGCCACAGCCATGCGCATCTCCACGCCAGCGTGACCGCCGGTTGCGTCCAGGATCGTCTTTCCGCGCGTCTTGACGTCAAGGTCTGTGCAGACGCCGTCGGTCGCCAGGGTGCTGAGCGAGCCCTCCAGCAGCGACTCCCACATCGAGTCCCGGTCTGTCTCAGACTTCAACGATGGATACGTGTGGTAGATAGCGCCGTTCTTCTGCCGGTAATCATCAGCGGTGAAATAGGCGTAGTGGGGAAGGATTTCCCCATAAACAGCTTGGCCGCGTCCCCGGGCCTCGCGGATTGCATCGACGCCCTCGCGGGCACTGACATGCATCAAATAGATCGGGGCTCCAACATGATGAGCCAGTGTGATGGCGCGCTGGAACGACAGCTTCTCGGACAAGTTGTTGTGGGCATGGTGCATATACTCGATGCCGATCTTGCCCTCGCGCTGCAACTTCTTGTAGGAGTACATGACGATGTCATCGTCCTCGGCGTGTACGGCAAGCATGGCACCAGCAGCTGCGGTCTGCTCCATCAGCCCCCACATGTTGCCCAGATCAGTTTTCTGTTTGGGCCGCGTCGGCGTCGTGTTCGTCATCCACACCTTGTAACTGCCATGGCCCCCGGCCACCGCGTCGGGGATCTGCTCCAGGACCTCGAAGGGGATTTCAGGCTCCTTGAACGTCCCATGCAGCGCGTAATCCGTGTAGGTAGAGCCGGCCCACTCGGCCGATTTCCGGGCGAAGGACTCAGATAGTTCGTCGCCTGGCTTCCAGTGGGCGA
Organism: Arthrobacter sp. 2762; assembly: GCF_040548745.1. Taxonomy (NCBI): domain Bacteria; kingdom Bacillati; phylum Actinomycetota; class Actinomycetes; order Micrococcales; family Micrococcaceae; genus Arthrobacter; species Arthrobacter sp. 2762. Next base: position 51,329 of record NZ_JBEPSI010000001.1, on the reverse strand, counting down.
AGTCCACCAGTGTGGTTGTGCCGCCATATATGGCGCCCTCACTCACACGGTCAGGGCCAAAGCACATGATGCCGCTCTCCGCCGCGGTGGGAAGCACCGAGTTGGTGTGTACGTGCGGATCGACGCCGCCGGGAACCACCAGCTGACCCTTGAGGTCCACCACGCGCCGGGCTTCGTCGGGCGTGCCGACTCCGGTGGCGCGGAGGGACACGATCTTGCCCTGTGCTATGCCGATGTCCAGGCGTTCAGCACCCGAGGGCGTGACAACCAGTCCATTGGTCAGGAGGAGATCAAACATGAGAGACCTGCGCATTCGTAGTGTCGGGAGTTTCCAAGGAGAAGGGTTCAGTGCCGAAATAGCGGGAGGCCAGCGTGACCTTGGCCGAGACCCGGGCGTTGACCAGCTGTGAAACGGACACGTCCGCGGCGGCGCTCAGTAGCATCGCCGTCTTCTCCCGCGACCATTGCCTGTCGGTTTGGAGCAGTTCCAGCATGTCGTCCAAGGCGAGCCTCGCGGCCTCATCCAGAGTGTCGCCGTCGCCAATTGTGATCACCGAACCGCCGCTGAGGACGACTGGCCGCTGGCTGCGGGCGGTCTGTTTCGCTGCAGCTGGAACTGTGGGCCGGGGAACGACTGTGCAGGAGAGGCGGACGCTGCCTTCGACCTCGACCGCCGTCAGCGAGCACTCGCCATCGCCCTGCGCCGCGTGCAGGTCACCGGCGTAAATCATCGCCTCGGCTACTTGGACAGGGATCACGACGGCGGAACCTGCTGTTACGTCCTTGCAATCCATATTGCCTCCATGGATTCCCACGGTGCTGGAGTCAGGGCCGGCACCCACAGGTGCCACTCCGATTTTCCCCACCATGGGACGGACAGGAATGGCTGTTTCCTCATCGAACACAACATGCCCGTTCGCTATCTCCACCACGTGACCTGCTCGTCCCAGGCCGTCAGTGAACCCGCCGCGTCCTGGCAGCGTCACCATCGCACCGCGATGGTCGATCCTGATTTCGTGGATGTCTATTCGCAAAATATCGCCGGGGTTCACTCCGCGAACGGCAACCGGACCAGTGACAGGGATGGACAGTTTTTCGTACTCCCCGGTCTCTTCGAAGAGGCCTCCGGTGAGCAGGCTGCGCGCGTCCATCCAGAAATGCTCGCCCTGGTCGACGGTAAGTTCCGGTTTGGCGCCGGACTCAAAGAAAAGCGAGGCATTGCCAAATCCGACGCGCGGCACTTTCTGCAGCGTCTTCGTTTCGTTCATTGGTGCCTCCATTCAGGACGGGTAGACGGGGGTGGCCCATTTCTGATCATGGGCGACCTGTCCAATCACGGCCCTCCGGTATAGATCCTGGAGGCTGCGGGTGAGGTCCCCGGCGGTTCCGTTGCCGATAGTGGTGCGGTCAACCGAGGCAACATGATTTACCTCTGCGGCACTGCCGCAGACAAAGACTTCGTCAGCTGAGTACAGTTCTGTGCGGTCGATGGCCCGGACGTCAACGTCGAGGCCCAATTCAGTCCGTGCGAGGTGCAGGACGCTGTCCCGGGTGATTCCCTCTAGGATGCTGTCGGTTACGGGGGGAGTGCATAGCCTTCCTTGGCGGACCATGAAGACGTTGTAACCGGCGCCTTCAGCCACATGGCCACTTTCGGTGAGAAGCAATGCCGCGTCATAGCCATTTCGCTTGGCTTCCAACAGGGCCAGCCTCCCGTTCTGGTAATTGGCAATGGACTTGACTCTGGGTGGCATGGACCGATCGGAGAGACGCGCCCAGCTGCTGATTTGCACATCCAAGCCGGTAGCACCGAAGTAGTTGCCCATGGGAATGGCTGCCATGAAGACAGTGGAGGGACCCGTGTCTTCCGGCTTGCCATCCTTGGAATCGACGAATACTTGTGCCCGCATATGGAGATTGCCCCGCAGGCGGTTGGCGCGAATGAGTCCGAGCAGCTGCTCGCCGAGCTGGTCGATGTCCTGGGGGCCGTCAATTTCCACAACCCGCATGGAATCGATCAGTCGCTTCATATGGTCGGCCACCCGGAAGGCATACAGTTGCTGATCGTCCTCGCTCCAGTACGCTCGGAAGCCCTCAAAAACCCCGACGCCGTACTTCAGGGATGTGCTCAGCACGTGAAGGCGGGCATCGGCATAGTCCACCAGCTCACCGTCGTGGAGGAGGTACTTTACTGGCTGGGCGGGAGCTGGCTGCCGGGTGCCAACTGCGGCTGCTGCTTCTTGAAAGTCGTCCATGGTAGGTTCCGTTCCTCATTTGTCTGTGCTGGCGGCGTCGACAGCAGCCAGCTTCATCTCAAGCGGCACTTGCTCACTATATTGAAGTCACTTGGCGGTGGTGTCAATGGCCCAAGGGGACCTTGGGAACCCTTCTGCGGGCGAATGGTCGCGGAGTAGCAGGCTTAAAGGAATCCGCGCTCGCAGCGCACCACCCGCGCCGATCCAGCGATTTTTCCAAAAAGAGTGCAATTCGTCACACTTCGGGCTACAGTCAAATTCAATAAAGTGATGAGACTTTGATATGAGGCCTTCGCCCGTCAATGTCCGAACAGGAGCTGAACATGTACCAGCCACCGGTCCGCTGTCAGGACGATCTTCAATACATTGTGAGTGGGCTCAACTCGAGCAAGCCCGCAGACTCCCTGTCAACCACCCGCGGGCTTCGTGAGGAGGCTCCATGAGCATTCAAGGTCTTCCGCGTACATCGCCAGGCCTGCGGGTCACAGGGTGGGCCCGGCGGGGCCAGAGTCTCTTGATCAACCGGTCCAGCACCATCATGGTTGCCGTCGCGGTGACCATCATTGTGGGGTTACCGCTTATGGCCATGGTGGCTCCGCTGCCGCATGACCCGCTGCGTCCGGACACGGACGCGATCGGCATAGCACCCAACGGGACCCATTGGTTCGGAACTGATGGCAACGGGATGGATATTTTCTCCCGTACCATCGAAGCCGCGAAGCTTGACCTTCCAGTTGCCCTTGCCGCCACAGCTTTGTCCCTGGTGGTTGGGGTTCCTTTGGGCCTGTTCGCAACCAGCGGCAAGCTCGGCGATGCCATCATGCGCGTCATTGACGCATTTGCAGCGCTTCCGATCATCGTGATCGCCGTGGTCTCAATCAAACTCATGGGTGGCGGGGCAACGGATGTGGTCCTTGCGATCGCTATCGTGGCTGCGCCCAGATTTGTGCGACTTTCCCGCGCTGCTGCGCTGGCACTTCGGTCCGCACGGTATGTGGAGGCCGCGGCGGCGATTGGTTGTTCGCCGATCCGCATCGCCTTCAACCACATCTTCCGCAACGCTTATGGCGTGGTCCTGGTGCAGGCAACGCTCACCGCGGCCAATGCGCTCGGAACCATTGCTGCCTTGAACTTCCTTGGCGTAGGGGTAAAACCTCCTACGCCTACGTGGGGGGCAATGATCAACGACGGTGTCAGCATGCTGATCCGGGGGGAATGGTGGGCTGCTGCCTTTCCCACCCTTGCCATGCTCCTGGCCATTGGTTCCCTCAACGTGATCGCCGGGGGAATCGAAACCAAGATCGAGCGAGTGGAAAGGGCACGATGATGACAGGGCTCCACGTACAGGACCTCGTGACCGAGTTCCACTCCCGGGGCGGTGTAACGCGCGCCCTGCACGGTATCTCCTTCGATGTCGGCGCCAACGAAGTCGTAGGCATCGTGGGTGAGTCCGGATCAGGGAAGTCCACTGTGGTGCGCTCGGTGATCAAGCTGCTGATGCCTCCCGGTCGTGTCATGGAAGGCACCGCCGAATTCCACGGCCAGGATCTGATCCGCTTGCCAGAGCGGCAAATCCGCCATATCCGTGGCAAAGAGATCGGCTTCGTTGCGCAAAACCCCTTCAGCGCACTGAACCCCGTTGTCCGCATCGAGAAGCAGTTCGCGAACATCGCCAAAGCCCACGGCCTGAAGGCGGACGCTGAACTACGTAGCCGTGCGCTCGAATTGTTGGCTTCTTCCGGCGTCAACGAACCCGAACGCGTTATTCGTGGCTATGCGCACGAACTCAGCGGCGGCATGGCACAGCGCGTCGTCATCGCCATGGCGCTCTACCTCAACCCACGCCTTGTCATTGCCGACGAACCGACGACGGCACTTGACCTCACTGTGCAGCGGCAAGTGCTGGACACGCTCACGAGGTTGACGAAGGGGAGCGGCCGATCGATGTTGATTGTCACCCATGACCTTGGAGTGGTGGCCAACTACTGCGATCGCGTCCTGGTGATGTACCGCGGCCGGATTGTTGAACATGGTCCTGTATCCGAGGTTTTTGTTCACCCGAAGGATCCTTACACCGTGTCGCTGCTTGATTCTGTTGTACAGCCGAAAGCAGCTGAGATCCCCACGACAGAGCCAGGAGCCGAGAGGCCTAACGGCACGCAGCCGAAGAGCGCCGACATAACGAACCCCACCGTTCTCTCCCCATCCAGGAGTGCCTAGCCATGCCCATCATCGAACTGAAGGATGTCAGGAAAACATTCCGAAGCCCCCAAGGGCAGCTTGTCACCGCGGTGGACGGAGTTTCACTTGCCGTCGAACGGGGCGAAACCTTGGGGATCATTGGTGAAAGCGGATCCGGCAAGTCCACGCTTGGCCGCCTGATTCTGAGGCTCATTGAAGCCGACTCCGGAACAATCCTCCTGGAAGGCGAGGACATCCGGGGCTTGTCGAAAGCACAGCTGAGGAAACGACGCCGGCGCTGGCAGATTGTCTTCCAGGAGCCTTTCGCGTCGCTGAACCCCCGCTTGACGATCCGCCAAATTGTCGAAGAGCCGCTGATCGTTGCAAAGACATATGGCTCCCGGGCTGAACGTCTGCGCCGTGTCACGGAAACCCTCGAAGAAGTGGGGTTGTCGCAGGATTTCCTCAGCAGGCGTCCCGCCAACCTCAGTGGTGGGCAGCAGCAACGGGTGGGCATCGCCCGCTGCCTCGTGACAGACCCCACACTGGTGGTGCTGGATGAACCGACGTCCTCGCTGGACCTGACGATCCGGGCATCCATCCTGCGCATGCTGGCCAAGCTCCAAGTGGCCAGGGGATTAACTTACGTCTTCGTCTCCCATGACATCGATACAGTCCGCCACTTTTGTACCAGTGTGGCCGTAATGCACCGAGGACGGTTCGTCGAGACGGGTTCCACGGATGACGTTCTCTCCCATCCCCAAGAGTCCTACACCCAGACCCTGATGTCCGCGGCGATGCCTCCCATTCCCTATAACCCAGGAGCCAAGGAGGCCATGGCATGATCCGCTACATCCTCTCCCGTGTTGTCATTGCGTTCCTGCTCCTCCTGGGACTTATTACCCTGAGCTTTGGGCTGGTTTCCCTCCTCCCGGGTAATCCGGCCGTAGCACTTCTGGGCGAGTATGCCACCGAAGCTGATATCGCCCGGATCAATGCCCAGCTTGGGTTGGACAAGCCTTTTTGGGAACGCTACTTCGACTACATTGGCCGAACTTTGAGTGGGGATCTGGGAAATTCGTTCTTCACGGGAAGCTCCGTTTCGGGCGAGATCTGGACGCGGTTGCCCAACACCCTTGTATATCTGGTGCCGGGGCTTGTGCTTGCCCTGCTCATTGGAATGGGAATGGGTACCCTCGCGGCATACCGATATGGGCGCGTGGCAGACAAAGCATTCACTGCCGGCGTCTCTGTCCTCATGGCCATGCCGGAGTTTGTCCTGGCACTCCTTCTCCTCTTCATCTTCTACCAACAACTCCACCTGGCCCCCGCACCTTTGGGCATGCTATCCAGCTCCGACATCCCTCCACCCAGAGTCACGGGATCATTGGCGCTGGATGCAATGCTCGCCGGGCAATGGGGGACAATGCAGTCCATCCTCAGCAGGGCCGTGCTGCCGATCATTACCATGGGCTTGTTTTTTGCGGCTCCCTTTGGAAAGACCGTTCGGACTGGCCTCCTGCAAGTGCTCAACTCACCGCAGATTGAGTTTGCAAGGGCATGCGGGTTGAAGCCACTTCAGGTATTCCGCTACGCGCTCAGCGACGTGCGGGGGTCTCTGATGACCTACATGGTGCTGTTGTTCGCGGCTGCGCTGAGCGGTGCGGCAATTGTGGAAAGTGTGTTCTCCTGGCCAGGGGTTGGTGGCTGGTCATTGGACGGAGTGCTTAAGGGCGATGTCCCCGTCATCCAGGGGTTCGTGTTGATCATGGGTGCCACGAGCCTCCTTGGTTACGTGCTGCTGGACACCCTTATCACGCTGCTGGATCCCAGGACGCGCAACAACGTCGTTAGTGGTGTAAAGCGTCCGTCGAAGCTGGCCCCTGCTGCAGAGCCGGCTGTAGAGCCTGCCGTGCAGCAGGGCTAAGAATCCTGAGAAAATCCTTGACAAACACTCCAGATTCAATAGATTGAAGATATGTTCACTTCATTGCATGCAGACAAGTTGACGGTCCTAGGCGGAAACATCCCGCTCGACGGCCGCGTGAGCTGGGTTCCAGAAGGTGCAACAGGCTTCCAGCCGTCGAACGCTTACCTCTTGACCGAAGGGACTTCCCGCCTTCTGGTTGATTCAGGTTTGGCTGTCCACAGCGACGAGATCCTCGATGACCTGGCGGAGCTCATTGGCGAAGGCGAGGGAGTATCCATCTTCTTCACCCGAAGCGAGATGGACTGTGTATCCAACCTCGAACCGATCGCCGGTCGGTTCGACATCGAGCGGCTCTTCACTGGAGGGGTCATCAACCCCTTCGACGCCTTCGATGACCTGAGCAGGATGGCACTTCGAGGCAGGCGCCACCAGATCGATGCGCACAGGACCGAAGAGGGTGACTCCCTTGCACGGGCTGCCGAGATCGAGATAGCACCCGGCCGCGTGCTCCAAGTGGAATCACCCCTGCTTCGCCTCCTTCCCACGTTCTGGGGCTGGGACCAGGAAACAGGCACGCTGTTCACCTCGGATACCTTCACCCACGGCGTGATGGATCGGCCTGACGGCCAGCGCATCATCGACTCCACAGTGGAGGACACCACCACGGTGGAACAGGTAGCCGGGCACTTGTATGCGAAGTACGAGTGGATCCCGCGCTCTACGTGCGAGCCCCTGAGGGAATGGCTCCAGGACAAATTCCACACCCTGGACCCCGAGATCATCGCGCCTTCCCGAGGCTGCGTCCTCAAGGGACGCGACGTGGTGCGGCGGCACCTCGATTTCATGCTCGACGCCCTTACCCCGCAGTTGGTTTAGGAGAGAACCATGGAAGAACAACTCGTAGAAACGATGAGCAGTGACCTCCCACGCAGCGTCGCGACAGGCGTCACGTGGATGAGTTCCTGCCTCCCGTTCCATTTGGCCGACCGCGTAATCCACGGCCATAACTCCACCTACCTGGTCCAGGGCGAACACTCGTCCATCCTGGTCGATACGGGCAACCCGTCCAGCTGGCCGATCATTTCAAGCACTCTGGATGAGCTGTTGGATGGACGAGAGCTGACCTATGTTTTCCCCACGCATCCTGAGCTTCCCCACACCGGAAACCTGCCCAGGCTCGTGGAGAAGTATCCGAACATCCAGGTGGTGGGCGACACCCGCGACTACCACTTGTTTTACCCACAGATCGTTCCAAATCTCCACGCAAAGGTGCCCGGGGACACGGTGGATCTGGGTGGGCAGGAGTTTGTGGTGGTCGAGGCCCTCATCCGGGACCTGCCCAACACTCAATGGGGATTTGCGCCTGGAGCAGGCGTGCTCTTCACTGCGGACGGCTTCTGTTACATGCACCGTCCTGAACTCGACGACGAAGATCCAGTACACCTCCCCGGCGAATGTGGTTTGACCACCGGCGAACTGCAGGTTCCCATCGCCGTCGAGAACGCTGCCTTCTTCACCGGGAGCGCCCTTTATTGGGCGCGCTTCGCAAACGACGCAGACGCAGTTTACGATCGCGTCCTTCATCTTATTGATGAACTCGGCGTCACCTCCGTGGCCCCTACCCACGGCAACTTCATTAGCAACATCCGCGACGTGGAGCCCATCATCCGGGCCGGCCACAAGCGGGCATACCGCTACGAAACTGCACAGTCGTAGCTTCCCCCAATAAACGGAGCCACCTTCATGAAAAGTCTGCGTTTGCTCACCGGAGGCGCTGCAATAGCCCTCACCACAGCCCTTGTTGCTTGCGGGGGTCCAGCCCCACAAACTGCAGCTACCAAATCCATGGAAAACGTTGTTGTCGCCGTGGGCGCCCTGCCTGACAGCCTGACGCCGGCGCCTTGGGGAGGCAGCGCCTCGCACGTAGTGCTCAGTGGACTCGGCTCGCAACTCCTCGAATACAAGATGGGAACAAGCGACGGCAAGTCGTGCCCCGCGCCGTCCACAGAGGTATCGGGCCGCCTGGCCGAAAGCGCCAAACCAAGCCCTGATGGAACGGGCGTGATTGTCACCCTTCGCAAGCTCACGAGTCAGTTTGGAAACACCCTGTCGGCCGAGGACGTCCGATGGAGTTTCGATATCGGCATGAAGCGTCAGCCGGTGATGAAGGGGACGCTGAAGAGCAGCGGCTTCAATGTTGACAACCTGGTCAAGGTGATCGACGAGCGCACTTTCCAGCTGAACACCACCGGACTTACCTCTTACACAGAAGAATCACTGCAAAACAACCTCTTCTACATCCACGACAGCACGGAAGCAAAGAAGCATGCGACGGCTGATGACCCCACCGCCAACGCCTGGCTTTCGAAGAACCTCGCCGACTACAGCGGCTGGAAGCTGGAAGAATTCACTCCCGGCGCATCCCTGACCGTGACGGCGGATCCTCAGTGGGAGGGCACTCGCGGCACGGTGAAGCGTGTATCCGTCAAGGCTGTCCAGAGCACCGCTACCCGCAGCCAGCTGGTTGAAACCGGCGAAGTACAAGTAGCCAATGGCTTTGAATACGACCAGTACAAGTCACTGGAGAAGGCTCCGGGCGTGACTGTCATGAACTGCCCCAGCCAGACCCGCGACACCATGATGATCAACACGAAGACCGGTCCACTTGCCGATCCCAAGGTTCGGCACGCGGTGTCCATGGCTATCGACCGCGAAGCGCTGATCAAGGGTGCGTACGCAGGCTTCGGTGAACCCGCAAAATCGATCTTCCCCAATGTTGACGACTCTCCGATCTACAAGTTCAACAAGGACGAAGCCAAGAAGCTGCTCAGCGAGGCCGGATACGGCAATGGCTTCCCGATGACCCTCAGCTACAGCGTTACGCGTCCGGGGCCTGTAGCGGCCAAGTCCGCAGTCCTGATCCAGTCCATGCTCAAGGAAGTCGGCATCGACGTCCAGTTGCAGAATGTGGCCAGCTCCACCGACTTCTCGACGGCGCTCATCGACGGCCGTTACCAGGCCGTGCTGTACTCGGAGCCGATCGTCATTGCCGATCCCGCCTTCTACAGCTACGCGTTCTACGGCAGTGCCGCCCCCAGTAACAGCACCGGGTGGTCCAACCCTGAATTCGATAAGGCACGCAGCGAACTCGCAGCCACTCCGGACCAGGAAACGGAGAAGCGCGATGGCCTCTTGAAGAAGATGGCCGGGCTGGTGGACGAGGGCGCAGCCATTCTGTCGCTCGTTGAAACCAGGGGAGTGCTGGTCACCAGGGAGGGTCTCTCGGGCGCGGTTCCACTGACCAATGGCCAAATCCACTTCAATTCCCTGGGCCGCTAGGCCGCCAGTAGCTACGCGTGATGCCGGCCGGTCGCCGTCGAAACCCGGCCGGCATCACCTTACAGAAGGAAGACTTCCGATGATTGAAATTTGCGGAAAGCAGGTCCGCGACACCCTGCAGGAGTTACTGGATCCGGCCACTACGGCCCTTGTGGTTATCGATATGCAGGAAGGGGCTGTCTACGCCGGCGGCGCCATCGGCGATTCCGGCCACGACCTGAGCATGATGCCTTCCGTGGCCAAGCGCTGCGGCAGGGCAATTGAGTCCGCCCGGAAGAACGGTGTGCCGATCTTCCACATCCGGGTCGAAAACCTTCCCGACGGCGCCAGCTCGCCTCCCGCTTGGCTGCGGGCTTTATACACGGCTGCCAACGGGCGGCCGATCGATCTTGGCAGGCTGAGCCTCAAAGGCGATCCGGCTACGGAGTTTTGCGCCGAGTGCATGCCCGAAGAAGGCGAAGTCATCATCACCAAGCGCCGCCCGAGCGCATTCGTAGGCACGGAATTGGCCCTCCTGCTGCGGAGCCAGGGAATCGAATCCGTCGCTTTGGTAGGCGTCTCCACGGGCGGTTGCGTCGAGGCCACGCTGCGGGATGCGGTCCACAACGATTTCTACGCAGTCCTGATAGAGGACGCTGTCGGCGCCTACGACACCGTGGTCCACGACGCTGCGCTGACTGTCATGAGGGCCCGCCACGATGTCTGCACGCTGGACCAGGCCATTGAGGTGTGGGATTCGGCCAGCGCCAGCTCCTGATTCGACTGACGAGAACCACAGAGAGGAGAAGCCGTTGAATCCACGTACAGCCCAACGGGTAGCGGTCACCGGCGCCCACACCCTCATTGGAGACCGTGTTCATCGTTTGGGAGCGAATATCGTCCTGGATGAAAACGTCAGTTGGTGCCCGCCCGGCACCCGGACTACCCAGCCTGTCAATTGCTACCTCATTAAGGGAGACAACGGCTCAGTGCTGGTGGATACGGGTATCCGGCTTCATGAGGCAGACATCATCCGGCAGTTGGACTCACTCCTGGAAAAAGGGGAACCGCTGGTTGTGGTGCTGACACGAACGGAAATGGAATGTTGCCTGAACCTTCCGGCCATCGAAGCACGGTTCAATGTCGAATCGGTCTGGTACACCGGCGGAATTACAGTACCGAGGATGGCTGCATCACCGCAGCGCATCATGGTCAATCCTGGAACCTCGCGTGAAGTGGAGGTTATGGACGGCCTGACGTTGGAGTTCGTATCGCCGTTGATGCGGCTGCTGCCAACACTGTGGATCTTCGATCCAGTCTCCAAGGTGCTCCTGACCTCGGACGCATTCACGCATCGTTCTACGGGCAGCTCCACGGGCAGCTCCCCAGCGGGGCCGGGACTGCAGAAATTCCAGTGGTTTGGCCAGGCTGATACGCGCGGCATCGCAAGGGATGTTGAAGAAATAGTTCTCCGGCGGGAGGTTGAGGCCATCGGACCCGGGTACGGCGAGCCAATCGTTGGCGTGAGCGAATCTGCTGCCGAGGCCGGCGCCCTGGCCGAGGCGATCAGGAAGGTAGGTATCCAGTGAGTGCCGAGGTCTCAGGCGGGGAGCTCACCAAGGGTCGCGTCATCGCAGAAGGTGTGCATTGGCTGGGCGGTTGCCTGTCCGCCAGCGCCGAGGGGCAGGAAGTCCACTACCACGTCTCGTCATACCTGGTGGTGGGCTCCGAAGCATCGATCCTGGTGGACACGGGAGATCCCGCGCACAGGGATACGGTCCTGGCGGAACTGGAGGATGCGCTTGGAAGCCGATCGCTTGATTACGTCTTTCCAACGCATCCGGAAATCCCGCATGCCGGCAATCTTCCCGTTCTGCTGGAGCGTTATCCGTCGGCCGTCGTTGTGGGGGACGTTCGTGACTATGCGCTTCATTTCCCTGAGAATGCCGATCGTCTGCAAGCCAAGCGTGCCGGGGAGTCGGTTGATCTGGGGGACAGGGAGTTCCATTTCCTTCCGGCTTACATTCGCGATCTGGAGAACACTCTCTGGGGTTATGACTCCGGTGCGGCAATCATGTTCGTTTCCGATGGCTTTTCCTACATCCACGACATACCGGGACCGGATGAGGACGACGAACCCGTGCATCTGCCAGGGCAGTGCCGCTTGCTCTCCTCTGAGATGCCGGAACCGCCGTCCGTGGAGCAGGCGGCGTATGGCACGGGCCGTGCGCTGTACTGGACCAAATTCGTTGATGTCGGCAGTGCGTTCCGAAGCATTGAGGAATCCCTGGAAAACTACCCAGCCAGGTTGATAGGGCCCGCCCACGGAAACGTCATTGACGACGTCCAGGGCATGCTCAAGACATCGCTGGCTGCCCACCGCAAGGTTTACGAAGGGCGGCGGCTCTAAATGAACTCCCGTCACCATGAACAGCAAGGAGAGAGTCAATGCGTGACCTGATTGGATATGGGGAGAATCCCCCGGTTGTCACTTGGCCCCACGGCGCCAAGGTCGCCGTCTCCTTGGTGCTGAATTACGAGGAAGGCGCTGAAAGTTCGATCGAAGCCGGCGATGAGCGGGACGAGGATGTTTCGATCTTTGGCGGGTGGTCCGCTGATCCGACGCGGCGCAGCCTCATGAAGGAGTCCTTCTTCGAATACGGCAGCCGCGTTGGCATCTGGCGCTACCTGGGCATGTTGAGGGAGTACAACGTTCCAGCAACCGTCATGGCATGCGGAGCTGCCCTTGAACGGAATCCGGATGCGGCCCTTGCTATTGTCCGGGACGGTCATGAGATCTGCGCACACGGCTACAAGTGGCGCGGAACCGTGGGTATGGAGCCCGATGAAGAACGGCAGGAAATCCGGAAGTCGTTGGCCGCCATCGAGGCCGTGTCCGGAGTGCGGCCGGTGGGTTGGTATGTCCGTGAGGGCATCACGGAGAACACGCGGACCATCCTGGCCGAGGAAGGCGTTCTTTACGATTCCAATTCCTATGCAGACGATCTTCCGTACTATGTGAAGGCCGGCACGCACAATCACTTGGTGGTGCCATATTCGGGTGACACGAACGATGCCCGCTTCTGGGGCAACGGTAGCCTCGGCACTGCGGAGGACTTCTTCAACGTGTTGAAGGACTCCCTGGAGTGCCTGCTGATTGAGGGCGAAACGGTGCCCAAGATGATGTCCGTCGGGCTGCATTTGAGGATCGGCGGCCGGCCCAGCGTTGCCCAAGGAGTGCGCCGTTTTCTGGAGTACGCACTCGCCAAAGAGGGCGTCTGGTTCGCCACCCGCGAGGAGATCGCGCGGTGGTGGATGGAGCACCCGCCTGTCGAGGCTAACGCCACACCGGCCGAGGCTGCTTTCGAAGGGGCCGCCTGATGGGAACAGGAGACGGAGAAACTGCCACGGTAACCATCGATCGGCTCGTGCACAACGTCCACGAGCAAGGCTTTACTGCATTGGACAAGATAGGACTGAACGGCCAACGCGACCAAGGCCTGGTCAGCACGCTCATCTCCCGGGACCTCAGCGGTTCAGATGATTTGTGCGTCAGCTGGGGCCGGATCCTTCCCGGTCAGCACCACCTGTGCCACCACCACCCGGACGCGTCAGAGTTCTATGTTGTCATCAGCGGGACCCCGATTGTCCATCTTGGCGACCTTAACTACCGGGCAAAACCGGGCGATGGCATTTACATCCCCCGCGGGACTACCCACGGACTCACCAACGACGGTTCGGAGAATGTGGACCTCGTAGTTGGTGTGAGCAAGCCTGCTGACTGGCAATTCGTCCCGGATGAGTGAAGTCTCCAGCGGACGCCCAATGCCGGATCCATTCGTCATCACCACCTTCAGGGGGACCCACGCGTGAACCAGGAACAGTCTCCGACCCTGAAACGGAGCGTTGGCATCATCACTGCCGACCCCACGCCTACCCTGCTGGCCCTCCTCGCCCACGCCGAGGTGGACTTCCTGGTCCTGGATGCTGAACAGACAGGCATTTCCATCCGGGCGTGCGGCGATGTAGTGCAGCGCCTGGCTGGCACCGGGGTGCGCGTGGCAGTGCGGGTACCGGACTTGGAGCCGAACACACTGGTGGCTTTCGCGAACACCGGGGTGGGCGAGATCGTCCTTCCGCAGGTGCGCACGGTGGACCAACTCGAACAGGCCTATGAAGCCACGAGGTACGCCCCCATGGGATCGCGCCCTCACCAAGTCACGCCCGCTTCGTCCTTTGGCATGGACTATTCCTTCTCTCCATTGCTGACCGTGTTGTTCGAGACGGCGGAAGCCGTGCAACGTGTCAAGGAGTTCGTTGACAGTGAAGCATTTGGCGGAGGATGGGTGGGCCCCACGGACCTCGCCGCAGACCTCCGTCGACACGGAGAAGAGCGTCCGGAAGCGTTGCAGGAGGCCATCCAGCGCGTGGTGGATATTGTCGCAGGTGCCGGTTGCAGCATCGGAGTGCCCGCGCCTGCCATGGCTGACGCGGCCACTGTTTTCAGCCGTGGAGCTGACCGATGCGCCGTGTATTGGGAGAAAGAGGTTGCTGCCATGCTGACCGGTTACGCCGGGTTGCGGGCGGCGTGAGCAACCTTGCCAAGGACGCATCCGCCGTCGAATCCGTTGTCTTCAAAAAGGCATCCAAGCGAAATCATCTTCGATATACTGACGCAAAACCGAGGACTAATGAAGGAGTCGTCGTGGACGGTACGGACACAGCACAGGGCGAAGTAGCCGAGTCCCTGGAACGCGACTTCTGGATTGCACATCTCGGGGCCATGATCAAGCAGCAGCGCCTTGGCCGCTTCACCGTGGAGGAACTTGCCGAGCGCGCCGGTGTCAGCGCAGGACTCATCAGCCAGATCGAGCGCGGGATCGGCAATCCTTCCTTTGCGACGCTTCTTCGTTTGGCAAACTCGCTGGACCTTCCGCTGGCAAGTATGTTCATGGACCCCAATGAGGGCCAGGACCACATGCTGGTACGCCGGGCCGACCGGCGACGCATCGAAATTCCTTCCCAGGGCATCATCATGGAGCTGATCGTTCCGGATTCGGAGCGCAAGCTGGGCGTCATCAGCATGACCATCCCAGCCAACTTCGAGGGCGCACACGTTCCGCACTCCCACGAGGGCGAGGAATGTGTCATCCTGCAGGCCGGCACCCTGGTGGCGACCATCGGTGGCCAGGATTTCGTGCTGGAAGCCGGTGACAGCCTGACGTACGACGCTTCCTTGCCCCACTGGTGGAGCAACCAAACGAATTCGGCCGCAGTCATGCTCGCGATCTCCACGCCCCCCTCTCTCGGCAAAGCGCACTAACCGTGGGCAGTCCCGGCCCGAAGACCAGGCTTGGCATCCTGGTGCCGTCGAGCAATTCGAATGCGGAAACCCTCACAGCATCGATCCTTGCGGAACAGCCGGACCTTGGAGTGCACTACAGCCGCTTCCGTCTGCCTCCAAGGCTTGATGATCCAGTTGACCTGGGCGTCCTCGGAGAGGCTCCTTCCCTGTTGAATGACGCCGAGCTGCAAGCCATTGCCTTCCACGGCACATCCGGTTCCTGGACGGGCATCGCAGGCGATCAGGGACTTTGTGCCGGGCTTGAGTCGGTGTGCGGTGCGCCCGCAACCACTGCATCCGTGGCCGTCGTTGAGGCCCTTGCAGCCTTGAAAGCGACGCGCGTCGGCCTCGTTTTTCCGGGGCCCGGCACTATTGCTTCGCTGATTCAGGAGGAGTACGCGGCCCACGGCATTGACGTCACGTGTATTTCGGTTCCGGAGGTTGTGATGACCAACCCGGAAATAGCCCGGCTGGACAGGTCCGGAATCGTGGGCCTGATGAGGCCCGCCTTCACTGCGGACATAGATGCCGTGGTGTGCATCGGAACCAACCTTCGCGCGGGATACTTCGTGTCCGGCCTTGAGCAGGAGTTCGGCATTCCCGTCGTGGACAGTGCCATCGCGACTATTTGGCACCTGCTCCGCATTGCCGGGGTCGCCCGGCCGATCCCGGGCTGGGGAGCGCTGCTGGCCTTGGAGTAGAAGCGGCCGGCCTTGAAGTGGAAGTGGCCCGATGCCAGCTTCCCCGGAGGCCCTGGTAGCTGGCCCTGCGACATGAGGTGGCCCTACGACGCCGGAGAGCCTCCCGCCGTCGTCTGCTCCGCCGTCGTAACGTGCAGCCAGGCATTGACGATGTCGGCCCTGGTGGCGAACCAGACGTCTTTGTGGCGTGCGTGGGATATAAATCGCTCGAGCGCCACCGCGTACGCTGGCCGTCCAATGAGCCGGGGGTGTAGTCCG
This sequence comes from Arthrobacter sp. 2762, assembly GCF_040548745.1. Taxonomy (NCBI): domain Bacteria; kingdom Bacillati; phylum Actinomycetota; class Actinomycetes; order Micrococcales; family Micrococcaceae; genus Arthrobacter; species Arthrobacter sp. 2762. The sequence goes on along the minus strand of NZ_JBEPSI010000001.1, from coordinate 35,342 downwards.
ACGCTCATCACGGAGGGGCCGCCGCGGGGATCTTCGAGCAGCATGTCCAAAGCTGCGGTGAGGTGGTTGCCGAACGCTGTCGCGGTGGGGAATTGCTTGAACAGCCCGGAATCGTTGGTATCGCCTGCGTACGGCAGGACGGGAAGGCGCGGATTTCCTTGGCCACTGCCCCAATGCGGCAGGTCGTCATTGAAACTGTTCGATTCGTAGGCGAACCCATTGGCGGCGAGCACCTGGCGGGTCCCCGGCTTGAGTCCATCCCGCGAGTACCAACTCGTGGGGACGTGGCCTGTGCTCTCCTTGATCGCATCCCTGGACGCGACAATCAGGCGCTGCTCCGCGTCGTCGTCGAGGTCTGTGTGCGTGTCCCACTGGTGCCCGTGATCTGCGATCTCATGACCGTCGCGGACCAATGCGGCAGCAATTGGAGGGTTGAGCTGCAATGCTACGGCACAGCAGAACGCGGTGGCCTGGACGCCATGCTTTCGCAGGATCCTCAGCAAGCGCCAGATGCCGGCCCTGGAGCCGTATTCGAACGCCGATTCCAGTGTGATGTTCCGTGCTGCTGCTGGCTGGGCGGGAATCCAGTGTGCCGCCAGGTCGTCGGCCTTGTCGCCGCGGGCGATGCTGCGCTCAGCGCCCTCTTCCACATTGATCACCAGGGAAACCGCCACCCTGGCATTGCCCGGCCAGCGGAACTCTGGCGGCGTTTCGCCATATCCGACGAAATCCCGCTGCGTGGGTGGCTGTGCCATTGGCTTCTCCATTTCGGGGGTTCCTGCGCCGCAGCGTTACGGCTATAGTGAAGCAAACTTCGATATGATGAAACTAGTCGAGAGAGGCCTGAATGTCTACGCTCATCCGTGGAGGCACCGTTATTACGGCGTCCGGCGACACAGTCATCGACGGCGGCGCGGTAGTCATCCGCGATGGCCGCATTGCGGATGTGCTCCACCGATGGGATGCAGATCAGCCGTTTGACGGCGAAGTCATCGAGGCGTCCGGCTGCGTGGTCATGCCAGGCCTGATCAATATCCACACCCACGGAGTGACCCCGGGCCCGCTGTTCCCGAGTGCGGCACCGGCGCTGCCTGCCGAGCGATGGATGGCGAATCTGGACAGGCACCTTCTGGCGGGAACCACCACAGTGCTCAGCCTCTGTGGTTTCGCCTCCATGGACGATGTCCGCGAAGCAGACAAAAGGCACGCCGTGCACGTCCGTGGTGCAACGACGCATCTGCCACATTGCTTGCAGGCCGCCGCATTGGCGGACGGGCAGGGTCTTACAGCCGAGGCGGGCGAACTCACCATTGAAGGGATGCTCGACGACGGTGCTGTCGCCATCGGGGAGCTGGGCGGCGGTCAAACGTTGGGCGGGGGAGGGCAGGACCTTCTCTACATCCCGGCGGCTATCCAAAAATCCTCCGGCATTCGAGTCAATATTAGTCAAGCCCGCCGTATCAAGGAAGCGGTCCTTGGCAGGTTTATCGACATCCGTGCATTCGATCCGGCTGAGCTGGCCGACGCGGCCAGGGAGGCAGGACTGGCGGATGCCTTCACAGCTACCCAATTGGCGAAGCTCGTCAGGGATACGGTGATGCCATCATTTGTCCCCGCCATGGAAGGGATTCGGGAGGGCGTCCGTGCGGCGTCGAAGTTCGGCGTTCCGGCCATCGTCCACAGTGCATCGGCGACCGCCAGCCTCTTAAGGGAACTGATGCCCGAACTTGAGGGAACTGCAGCCACGCTCATCGCTGCCCACGCGAACCACCCTTCCCACACGCCGGCCGAGGCCCACGAACTGGCTGTCCTGGGCAACAAAATGGGTTGGCCTGCCGAGGCTTCGGTTTTTGATCTCCTGCACCGCAGGCGAACGGTTAAGACGCGTGAGCACTGGGACTTGCTGCTTAAGGAACCCGGACTGATCTCGGTCATCGGGACCGATTATGGACACGACGGCAATCATGACGAGCTAATTTCTGCCGTCCAGGACATTGTGGCGCACGGACACCGATCCTTGGCAGGTGCCGTTGCAATGGCCACCTCTGCTGTGGCTGATCTCATCCCGGGTATCGCGCCCGGAAGAGGGCGTCTTGAGGCCGGGAGAGCCGGAGATGTAGTTGTCGCCAACGCCGAGGATTTCCGCGATGTACGCGTTGTCCTGGTGGACGGCGTCTGCGTGGTCCGCAATGGGCAGCTCACCCCGGAGGCTCACCGATGAGTGGGCCATTCAAGGAGGCGCTCCCGCTAAGCAGTCACGATCTGGCCATCGTCCGCGAGCTCGTTGGAGCTTCGATTGCGCAGCAGGACCTTCCCGCTCTGGAGAGTGCGTACCGCGACTTCCGGACCGGGATGGATTCCTTGAAGGCTGCCTTTGAACAGCAAATTCTTCTGGAAAAGGAGAGTAGCGCGAAACGGGAGGCGAATCCTTGACCGAAGCATGGGAGCTGGGCATCACGGAAGCGGCAGCACTCGTCCGTCGCCGCCAATTGTCAGCGGTTGAACTGCTCGACTCTGTTCTGGATCGTGCCCAGGCGACGGAGGAGTATGCCCAAGCCTGGGCTCATATAGACGAACGCGGCGCGCGTGAAGCGGCCCGCATCGCCGATCACCTGGCAGTCGGAGGCCAGTTCGCAGGCGGCCTTCACGGGATCCCCGTTGGGGTGAAGGACGTCATCGATGTCCTGGGGATGCCGACCGAGGCCGGCTCCGAAAGTCTCCGCGGGAATATCGCGCGGGACGACGCCGGAGTGGTTCGTCAACTCCGTGACAGTGGTGCCGTGATCCTCGGAAAGCTTCAAACACATGAGTTCGCTTTCGGACAAGGAACTCCACCGTCGCGAAACCCTTGGGATCCTGACCGGTATGCAGGCGGCTCATCGGTTGGATCGGGTGTTGCCGTGGCTGTGGGATCAATTCCCGGAGCGCTGGGAACCGATACGGGTGGCTCGGTCCGAAACCCGGCCGCCATCAATGGTCTGGTAGGGCTGAAGCCCAGCTACGGCGTCGTGTCTTCCTCCGGCATCCTTCACGTAAGCCACACCATGGATCAAGTGGGGCCTATTGCCCGGAGCGTCGAGGACTGTGCGGCGCTACTGGACGGCATGGTGGAACCACACGGTATCGCCCTGCTTGGGGGACCTGTGTCAGCGCAAATCCGTGACGCTGCTGCCCCGGTCAGGCTTGGGGTTGATCGCAGAATGTGGTCGGAATGGGGGGTCGCCGCCGAAGTCAGGGAGGCTGTGGAAGGAGCTCTGCGTGTATTCAGGGACCTTAAATTCGAGGTCGTGGAACTTCCGCTCCCCGAGCTTGACCTTGCCCTGCATGCCAGCGTCGCAATCTCACTTTCCGAAGCTGCCCAGCATCATCGAGCCAGGCTGGAAAGCGCGGCGGAACGATACTTGCCCGCCACCCGCATCATGATCGAAACAGGTGCACTGGCTTCGGAGGAAGACGTTCATCTGGCGTGGCAGGTAAGGGAGCACCTCAGGCGGTTCTTACCGCGCGCCATGGCACAGGCCGGAGTGCACGCAGTGGTGTCACCTACGCTTCCGGCGATCGCCCCTTTGGCCCAGGCGATGTCCTCTGAACTCACAGGCTCTCCCGACGAGGGTTCCCTGTCCGCAGCCCTTCGCATGCTGTCAGCTGCAAACCTGACCGGTATGCCTGGGGTCAGTGTTCCCTGTGGCTTCGCCAACGGGCAGCCCATTGGCCTGCACATTATGGGACCGGAATACACCGATGCCACAGTGCTCGCGATCGCCCAAGCCTATGAGCGCGCCACCCAATGGAAGGGGTTTGTGCCGGTCCGCACGCTGCCACAAACTGTTGCGTAGGCATCTGACAGTCAGAGTGTGCGTGGCTGATGACACGCAAAACAACGAGAACCCCCGGAAATCCTTGATTTCCAGGGGTTCTCTACCGAGCTTCCTATCAGAATCGAACTGATGACCTTTTCATTACGAGTGAAACGCTCTACCGACTGAGCTAAGGAAGCACCGCGTCCATCACCGGTTTCCCGGGCGATCACGCAAGACATAACTGTAATAGAGGCACCGCGCCCGGGTCAAAACGAGGGCGGTGGCGGCCGTTGCGGGGATGTTCACCTGCACGTCGGGCCGGGTTCAGGCGTCCTTCTCCCTGCCGCCGGAGGCTGGGAAATCAACGGTGGCGGTTCATCCCGCCAAGTAAACCCGCCACGCAACCAGCCGAAGGGGCCACACAATGACCGGGGACGCAATGACCGGGGACGCACTGACCAGGGATACCAGCCACACTCCCACGCGGCTGCGGCTGGCTGTGGTGGACATGGTGGGGACAACCATTACCGACGAAGGACGCACGGAGCGGGCCCTGTCGAGGGCCTTGGCCGAGCACGGCGTGGAGCCGGGCAGCAGCCGCTTCGAGAGCATGCTCGGTTACGCACGTGACACCATGGGCTTCTCGAAAATGGCCGTCTTCGGGGACCTTTTCGGTGATGCGAGCGTGGCAGAGAGCGCAAACAAGGTCTTCGAGAAGACCTACGACGAGTTGATCGAGGACGGTGGTATCCGCGCGATTCCGGGCGCGGAGGATGCCATTATCTGGATGAGGGAGTCCGGCATGCAGGTATGCCTCGCCACAGGCTTTGGCCGCCACACGCAGAACATGGTCCTCGAATCACTGGGTTGGATGGGCTTGGCGGACCTTAGCTTGTGCCCGGCAGATGCCGGACGGGGCCGCCCCTTCCCGGACATGATCCTGACGGCGTTGCTCGCCTTGGACCTGGACGATGTCCGTGAGGTGGCCGTCATAGGAGACACCAGCTCAGACATGCTCTCAGGGGTCCGCTCGGGCGCATCGCTGATTGCCGGCGTCCTCACAGGCTCCCACTCCGAGGCGACGCTCCGCGCAGCTGGCGCCACCGTCGTCGTGAATTCCATCAAGCAGCTCCCGCTCCTGCTGGAGAAACGCGAAGCCAGGCACGTCTAGCTTCACTACTTGCGTCGCAGGGGACCTAGCACTGGAGCCCGTCCTGCGGCAGCTTGCCGTCAACAAAGTAATCGTCGACGGCGGTGCTGACGCACGAGTTCGAGCGACCGTAGGCTGTGTGCCCCTCACCTTCCCACGTGACCAGAGAGGCGTTTTCAAGCTGTTTGCGCAGGGACTGTGCCCACTCCAGGGGGGTGGCCGGGTCTCCCGTGGTGCCGATAACGACGATGGGGGCGGAGCCGGTGTAGTCCACGGGGGCAGGCGTACGGGTGTTCTTGTACGGCCAGTCCTTGCAGGTGACCCCGCCGTAGGCGAAGAATGCGCCGAACGTTGGAGATTCCTGCTTGAGGCGGGTTTCCTCAGCCCTCATCCCGGCCGTATCAGTGACCATCGGGTAGTCGAGGCAGTTGATGGCCTGGAACGCGAATGCCGAGTTTGAACTGTACGTACCGTTGGCTTCGCGGTCCGCACCGAGATCGGCGATGCGCATCATCTGGGACACGTCGCCGGAGAATGCACTGTCCAGGGCCTGGGTCAATGCCGGCCAGCTTTGGTCGTCATAGAGCGGGAGGAAGAGCCCGTTGACAAACTCTGTCCCGGTCACCAGCCTCCCGTCCTTGGCTGTTTGGGGGTTCTGGTCCACTGCGTTGATGAGATCCCTGATTTCCTGGACTCCGTTGTCAACGGACCCACTGAGGGGGCACTCCTTTTGACGAAGGCAGTCGTCGACGTACGTGCGGAGGGCCTTTTCAAACGCTTTTGCCTGCCCCGCAGTCAGTTCCTCGTTGCTGATGGACGGGTCCACGGCACCGTCCAAGACGAGGTGCCCGACGTTCTCTGGGAACAGTGACGCGTACGTGGAACCGAGGAACGTGCCGTAGGAATAGCCAAGGTAATTGAGCTTGGCATCGTTGACCACGGCGCGCAGGACGTCCAGGTCCTTGGCAGCACTGACGGTATCAATGTGCTCCAGCACGGGTCCGGTCTTCTCGACGCACTTCTCAGCCAGGCTCTTGTTGAAGGCCAGGGCGGCGGCCAGACCTTGGTCTGTGTCCTTCCTGAATACTTTTTCGCGAGCGGCATCGCGTTCGGCATCCGACATGCAGGTGACCGGAGCGGACCGCTTGACGCCGCGGGGGTCGAACCCCACCATGTCGAAGTTGGCGCGCAGCTTTTCGGTGAAGTGCGTGTTTCCCGCATCCTTGACGAAATCGACGCCGGAGCCGCCCGGACCTCCGGGATTGACCAGGATGGAGCCCTTCTTGGTGCCCGTGCTGGGTAACTTGATGGCGGACAGCGTGATCTCGGCGGAGTCCGGACTGCCGTAGTCCAAGGGAACCTTCACCTCAGCACACTGGAACCCGTCCTCACACGAGCTCCACTTCACGGACTGCGAATAGTACTTTTCGAGGCCCTTAGGCGCCGAGGCCGCAATGGACGGGTCAACAGTGCTGGTGCTCGGCTTGGCCGTAGGTGTTGGGAGGAACGGCAAGGAGCAGGCACTGAGCACCAGCAGGGAGGCAAGGGCCAAACAGATGGCCATGAGACCCCGCTGGCCGCCCCCGGCCGCAGCAGGCTGGACAGACCGGTCCCTTGAGGGGGTACCGGCGGGCCGGCGAGGTGCGGACTTCATGGATTCTCCTATTGCTGGATGAGGCTCGTCGCCATGGACTCGACCGCCAACAGCGGCGCAACGTTGGTGGTGGTAATGCGGACACGGGCCTTGTTGATCGCGTCCATCCGGGCGAGGGTCGCTTCCGGGGTGGAGCGGGCGGCGTATTCTTCAAGATCGTTCTTGAGCTCAACGTTGACCAGCTCCACGGCGTTCCCCAATTGGATGATCAGGACGTCCCGGTAGAAGGACAACAGATCTGTCAGTGTGCGGTCCAGCGAGTCCGTGATGGAGCGCTTGGCGCGGCGTTTTTGGTCGTCCTCCAGTTGCCTCACCTGGCTCCGCATGGACGGTGGCAGCGTGCCTGACTCCGGTGCACCCAGGCTTGCCAGGAGCGCAATTTTCTCGGCGGCGTCGCGTTCATCATTGGAGCTGTTCGCTTCATCGGTGGCGATCTTGACGAGCTTCTCCGCCATCATCACCGCTGCCGTAACCCCACGTAGCCCCAGGGGGATGCGAACCGTTTCGAGACGGCGTTCGCGGGCGTCCGCGTCACGGGCGAGGCGGCGGGCAATCCCGATGTGGCTTTGCGCGGCACGGGCAGCCCGGTCCGCGAGCTCAGGATCGATGCCGTCGCGCCTCACCAGCAATGCTGCGACGTCGGAGGCTGGGGGAAGCCGCAGGCTGACGGGACGGCAGCGCGAGCGGATCGTAACCAGCACGTCTGCCGGCGATGGGGCGCACAGCATCCAGATGGTACGCGGGGTTGGTTCCTCGATGGCCTTCAACAGGACGTTGGTGGTTCGTTCCGCCATGCGGTCCGCGTCCTCAACGATGATGATCCGCCAACGGCCAGTGGCGGGGCGGTCCCCGGCCTTTGAAACAAGTTCGCGGGCCTCGTCAATGGTGATGGTGACTTTTTCGGTCCGCACGAAGGTCACATCAGAATGCGTCTCGCCGAGGATCGTGTGGCACGCGGCGCACTCGCCGCAGCCACGCAAAGTGACGTCGTCCTGCTCGCAGTTCAGCGCGGCGGCGAAAGCCTTGGCAGCATTGGATCGACCCGATCCCGGAGGACCGGTGAAGAGCCAGGCATGAGTGAGGCCGGTTTCGCCCTGCGCTGCCTGCTTGAGCTGGGCAACCACGGGCGCCTGGCCTTGGAGGTCGTCCCAAACGCTCACAGGTGGTTCCCTGAAACGCGCTCGCCCAGCCCGCGCTCAGCCAGCAAGGATTCCACCCGTTCAAGGATCTGCGCCGCCAGCGTCGCAATGTCTGATTTGGCAGGCAGCACCAGATAACTCGAGGGAGCAGCCGCTGCGAGGTCAAGGAAGGCATGGCGGATGGTGGAATGGAACGCGTCCGGCTCCGATTCCAAACGGTCCTCAGCAGCCGCGCCGGCGGTGCGGCGTTCGCGGCCGTCGGAGGGCTCGACGTCGAGCAGTACAGTCAGGTCCGGATGCAGGCCTTCGGTGGCCCATTCGTTAAGGGACAACACACCCTCTGCCCCAAGCCCACGGCCGGCACCTTGATAGGCAACGGACGAGTCAATGTAGCGGTCGGTGATGACAATCTGCCCGGCCGCAAGTGCCGGGCGGATTACCTGGCTGGCGTGCGCTGCCCGGGCCGCGGCGAACATCAGGGCCTCGGTGCGGGCATCGATGGTGCCGTGGCCATGGTCCAGGACAAGGGAGCGCAGCTTTTCTCCAATGGGAGTCCCGCCGGGTTCGCGGGTGCGCACCACGGATAGGCCCCGCGCTTCAAGGGCGTCGCAGAGCCGGGCAGCCTGGGTGGACTTGCCGGCTCCATCTCCGCCTTCGAACGCGATGAAAAGGCCGGGGCTCTGAATACTCACTTGTCTAGCCTACCGATCAGGGGCAAACCGTAACGGCTTTCATCCACAGGCTCGCCCACGACTACCCTGAAACCATGAGCCTTTCCGATCAGCGCGCTGCCGATTTGTCCCCGGAAACCGTTGTGGTGGCTGCGGGCCGCCCCGAGCGTAAGCACGATGAACCGGTGAATCCGCCCATCGTCCTGTCCTCCACATACTTTGGAACTGGTTCTCTTGGCGACGGCGATCGCGGCTATGGGCGCTACGCCAACCCCACCTGGGACCCGTTCGAGGACGCCCTGGGCAAGCTGGAAGGCGCTGCGCTGCCCGGCTTGCTCTACGCATCCGGGCTCGCTGCAGTCAGCTCGGCTCTCTCCTTGGTACCTGCCGGTGGCGTTGTTGTCATGCCATCACATAGCTACTCAGGCTCGTTGGTCATGGCGACGGAACTTGCTGAGAAGGGCTTCCTGGACCTGCGAATCGTGGACATTACGGACACGGAGGCCGTGAAGGCCTTGATCAGTCCGGAAGAGGGCAAAGCCGCGGACCTGCTCTGGCTGGAAAGCCCCACCAACCCCATGCTTGGCATTGCCGATGTCCGGGCGCTCACCGACGCCGCCCACGCTGTGGGCGCGATCGTGGTCACGGACAACACTTTCTCCACCCCGTTGGTGCAGCAACCGCTAAGCCTGGGCTCCGACGTCGTGCTTCACTCTGTGACCAAGTACCTGGCGGGCCATTCCGACGTCGTCCTGGGCGCCTTGGTGACTTCCAACCCGGAACTGCGGGCAACGCTGCTCCACCACCGCATCATCCACGGCGGCATCGCCGGCCCGTTCGAAGCATGGCTTGCGCTCCGCGGACTGCGCACCCTCGCGTTGCGGATCGAGCGTTCGCAGGCGTCCGCGGCAGTGCTCGCCGAGCGCCTCAGCACCCATCCGAGGGTCGAGTCTGTCCGTTATCCGGGCCTTCCCACGGATCCAGGGCATGAACGCGCCAAAGACCAGATGAAGGGCTTCGGTTCCATCCTTTGCATCCAGATCGCCGGAGACGATGCCCGCACCGGCGCCGAGGCGGCCGATGAATTGGTCCGTGCGCTTCAGCTCTGGCTTCCGGCGACATCCTTGGGTGGGGTTGAGTCGCTGATCGAACGTCGACGCCGGCACACGGCTGAGCCGGTCAGTGTCCCGGAGAACCTGGTCCGTTTGAGCGTGGGGATCGAGAACGTGGAAGACCTCTGGTCCGACCTCGAGCAAGCACTGAAGTCGCTGGACGGTTAGGCTAAGGGGCGTGGACGGAAAATTCTTGATCGCGATTGTCACCAACGCGGTCTACTTCATCCTTGGCTTGGTGGCCGTTGTCCTGGAACTGTGGGCTTTTGTGGATTGCCTGCGCCACCGGCCGACGCTGTTCGTGGCCGCCTCCAAGCGGACCAAGACGTTCTGGTTGGCCCTCACCGGCGTTGCTTTTGCCATCGGCGCGTTGACCCTCTTGAGCGGTGGAAGCGGTCTCGGCCTGTTCGGCATTGCTGCAGTGACCGCATCCTGCGTATACCTTGCAGACGTCCGGCCAGCAGTCCGCGAAGCAGGCAGCGGCGGCAACCGCAACGTCGGCCCCTACGGCCCCTGGTAAAGAAACGGCCCCTGGTAAAGAACGCTACTTCGGCGCAACCGCGTCCCACGCCACCGTAACTTCACCCAGGCGCCACCGCGATGGGCCATCCTGAAGCGGCCACCCGGCGTCGCGCAGTAAGCGGCACATTCCTGTCCAGCGCTGCCGGTTGCCGAACGAGGCCAGCGGCGCGACCTCCAACCAGGCCTTGTCCATGGCCTGCAGGAACGTATGGATGGGTTCGCCCGGCACATTCCGGTGGATAAGGGCCTTGGGCAGGCGCTCTGCCACTTCCGAGGGCAGCTCAAAACTGCCGAACCGCACCGAGAAACTAAGGCTCAGGGGGCGATCCCGGTCCAAGGCCACCCACGTGGCGCACCGGCCGATCTCATCGCAGGTGCCATCAATGAACAGGCCGGCCGGAGCCAAACGGGACTGAACCAGCCCCCAGATCCCGGCCACATCAGCTTCCTCATATTGACGGAGCACATTGAAAGCCCGCACAAGTATGGGGTCGCCGTGAACCGGCACTTCGAAACCGCCTACGTGGAAACTTAGTCCGGGGCGTTCCAGCGCCTTGGCCGTACGCACCCTGTCCGGCTCAATCTCGATCCCGCAGACGCGCACATCCGAACGGACGGCCTGAAGCCGCTCAAAAAGTTCGACGGCGGTGGCTGGCGAGGCGCCATAGCCCAGGTCAACAACCAAAGGGTCGACGGCGGCGCGGAGCCGCCACGCCTGAGGACCGGCGAGCCACCGATCCAGGCGGCGCATACGGTTCGGATTGGTGGTGCCGCGGGTGACGTTGCCAACAGGCTTCCCGCTTCGACTTCGGGAAGTACTGACCCGTTCCGCTTTTTGCACCACGGCCCCACTTTATCCCGCGTTGAGAAACGTAACGCCCGGCAAGGCACAGGAGCCCTCGGCTAGGATGAAAACCATGACTTACAAGCTGATTCTGCTGCGCCACGGCCACAGCGACTGGAACGCCAAGAACCTGTTCACCGGTTGGGTGGACGTAGACCTGAACGACCAAGGCCGCGCGGAAGCAGTGCGCGGCGGGGAACTCCTGGTTGAGAACAACATCCTCCCGGACATCCTGTACACCTCGCTCCTGAAGCGGGCCATCAACACTGCCAACATGGCACTGGACAAGGCCGACCGCGGCTGGATCCCGGTCAAGCGCGACTGGCGCCTCAACGAGCGCCACTACGGTGCGCTGCAGGGCAAGGACAAGGCCCAGACGCTTGCCGAATTCGGCGAAGAGCAGTTCATGGAATGGCGCCGCAGCTACGACACCCCGCCGCCGCCCCTGTCCGACGACAGCGAATTTTCGCAGGCACACGACGTCCGCTACAAGGACCTCGGCGACGCCCTCCCGCGCACGGAATGCCTCAAGGACGTCCTTGTCCGCCTTCTCCCGTACTGGGAATCGGACATCAAGGAAGACCTCAAGGCCGGCAAGACCGTCCTGGTGACCGCGCACGGCAACTCCCTGCGCGCCCTGGTCAAGCACCTGGACGGCATCAGCGATGACGCCATTGCAGGACTGAACATCCCCACGGGCATCCCGCTGGTCTACGAACTGGACGAGGACTTCCAGCCGATCAACCCGGGCGGCACGTACCTGGACCCCGAGGCGGCAGCAGATGCGATTCTGGCTGTAGCCAACCAGGGCAAGAAGTAGGCTCTACGCTACTGCCGCGGCGGCTGCTCGGTCGTTCCTCCCTTGGACGCAGCCTGCCCGCGGCACCAGCTACGAGGCTGTTAAGCGACGACGGCGGCCGGTCACCTCAGGTGACCGGCCGCCGTCGCTGTTTAGATTGATTGTTATGCGGGGAACCGGCTAAAAGCCCTCAGGCTGCCATTCGCCCGTCACCAGGTACGTGACCTTGCGGGCAACGGAGACGCCGTGGTCGGCGAAGCGCTCGAAGTAGCGGCTGGCAAGGGCCACGTCCACGGTGGTGGAAGCAGTTTCGTTCCAGTCGGGGGAGGCGATCGCCTTGAAGACGCTGAGGTGGAGGTCGTCCACAGCGATATTGATCTTGAGGATGTCCCGGGCCACCTCAAGGTTGCGGGTCTCGAGGAGCTCGATGACCTTGGCCGTGATGTCGATGTCGTCCTGGGCCATCGCCTTGAAGGTCTGTGTCAGGGACGTCGGGATGACGGTGGCGGGGTAGCGGAGTCGGGCCAGCTGCGCCACGTGGCGGGCCAGGTCACCCATGCGCTCCAGCGATGCGCTCATCCGGAGCGAACCAACAATCATGCGCAGATCGCTGGCAACGGGGCCTTGCAAGGCCAAGATGTCGATGGCCCGTTCGTCGAGGCTGTTCTGCAGGAAGTCGATGCGTGCGTCGGCCGCGATGACGTCCTGGGCAAGATCGACGTCGGCGCCTTCGAAGGCTGTAGTGGCCTTCGTGATTGCTTCGTGAACCAGTTTGGAAATCTCGACGAGGTCGTCACCGACCTGGGTGAGCTCCTCCTGAAAAACCTTGCGCACTAAGGCGTCCTTTCCTTGGAAATCCTGTCCCATGATGGGGTACGGATTTCAAAAACCATTGGCAGTCCAACCAGTAACTGTGTCAGGAGCCAGTGAACGGTTGCGCACCTTTAGATGAACGTTAGTTGAACCGCCCTCGTTTGGCACCGGATCAACACTTTGGCGTGATTCCAGAGCATAAGCTGGACACGTGGATCCGTTGCTTATAGGTGTCGTTGCAGGCTTGGTTGGCCTGTCACTGGGCGTCTTTGGCATGCTCGCTTTCAGGATCAGCGAGCGGCAGCGCAGGATCGTGGACCTGGATGTTACCGAACCCGTGCTTCCGGAAGGTGCAGCGGAGGTGCTTGCCGTCGTCGGCCGCGCGTTTGTGGTGGTCGATGCGATCGATGGCGTGGTCCGCGCGAGTCCGGCAGCGTACGCCTACGGCCTGGTCCGCGGCCACACCGTGGTTCACAAGCAGCTTCTGGACATGACCGCAAAGGTCCGCCGCGATGGCGTAATTCTGGAGCAACAATACGAACTTCCCCGGGGGCCGCTCGGCAAGGGCACCATCGTGGTCCAGGTACGGGCAGCCATGCTCGGCTGGGAGTACATCCTGCTGCTGGCCGACGACCGTACGGAGATCACCCGCACCGAAGAGATCCGCAACGACTTCGTGGCCAACGTTTCCCATGAACTCAAGACGCCGGTGGGCGCTATTTCGCTCCTGGCCGAAGCATTGGAAGCCTCGCCTGACGACGAGGAAGCCGTGCGTCGCTTCGCCAAACGCATGCATAAGGAATCCGGACGCCTCGCAGCTCTGGTCCAGGACATCATTGAGCTTTCCCGGCTTCAGGGCGCAAATGTTGCCCAACAAGGCCACACGGTGGACATCAACACCGTGATCACCGAGGCAGTGGACCGCTCGCAGCTGCCGGCCGAGAGCAAGAATATCCAGATCATGGTGGGTGGCCACTCAGATTCCCTGGTGTTCGGCGACAGGGACCTGCTGGTCACCGCCCTGCGCAACCTGATCGACAACGCCATCCGCTACTCCCCGGAGAACACCCGTGTAGGCGTCGGAGTTCGGACCCGGGAGGGCGTCGTGGCCATTTCAGTGACGGACCAGGGCGAGGGCCTGACCCCCGAGGACCAGGAACGCGTCTTCGAACGCTTCTACCGGGTGGATGCTGCACGCTCCCGGCATACCGGTGGCACCGGCCTGGGCCTCAGCATCGTCAAGCATGTTGTGTCCAACCATGGTGGCGAGGTCACTGTGTGGTCCCAGCCTGGTCAAGGCTCAACGTTCACCATCCGCTTGCCCGAAATGGAAGGCCAGGACGACGACGCCGGCCTCCCGGCTCAGGCTGCATCCACTGCTGGGTCCCCGGAGCTACCAGCGGCGGGGGTTGCCGCCGTCGAAACCCACCACACGACTCAGCAACCGCATCACGCGAATTAACCGCATCACGGGAATCAACTAAGGGGCGCCAGCGGCGCCCAAGAGCAAGGAGCCAGCGCTTGAGCAGGATTTTGATAGTGGAGGACGAAGAGTCCTTCAGCGACCCCCTGTCCTACCTTTTGGGCAAAGAGGGTTTCGACGTCGAGGTAGTGGACAACGGCACCGACGCTTTGGTGGAATTCGACCGGAATGGTGCCGACCTCGTCCTGCTGGACCTCCAGCTGCCCGGAACACCGGGCACGGAAGTGTGCCGTCAACTGCGCCAACGTTCCAGCGTGCCCGTGATCATGTTGACTGCCAAGGACTCGGAGATCGACAAAGTGGTTGGCTTGGAGCTGGGTGCCGACGATTATGTCACCAAGCCGTATTCCTCACGCGAACTCGTGGCACGGGTGCGTGCAGTGCTTCGCAGGCAGGGTGAACCTGAAGAGCTGATCGCCTCCACAGTGCAGGGCGGGCCGGTCCGGATGGACATCGAGCGCCATGTGGTGAGCGTGAACGGCGAGCAAGTATCACTGCCGCTGAAGGAATTTGAACTCCTTGAAATGCTGCTCCGCAATTCCGGACGTGTGCTCACCCGGGGCCAGCTGATTGACCGCGTGTGGGGTTCGGACTACGTAGGTGATACCAAGACGCTTGATGTCCATGTAAAGCGCCTGCGCAGCAAGATTGAGCCTGATCCGTCCGTTCCGAGGTACCTGGTGACGGTGCGTGGACTGGGCTACAAGTTCGAGCCGTAAAGCTTCAGTCAGCAGACGTTCTCAGCAGACTGACAGCAGACAACGACGAAGGAAGGGTTCCGCCGCAGCGGAACCCTTCCTTTATTGTCATTGCTTGCAGCGCGCAGCCTGTTAGTGGCCGGCAGCTGCCGATTCGGTGTGCGTCGGCGTCGGCGTTGCCGTGGAAGAAGAAGACGGAGTTGCCGAGGCGCTGGAGGAGGGCAGGTACTCCTTGTACTCCGGCAGCGTGCCGTCAACCACGGGAACGTTGATCGTTGCGGAGTCCGAACCGCTGCGAATGGTTACCGGGCTCAGTCCGCCGGGCCTGGTGCCTGCGGTGCTAAGGACCGCGGCGTCGGCTTCGTCGTTCAGGTACGTCTCCGAGTTGGCCTTGACCGGGATTTCCGTCTGGGCGCCATTTGCACCACTGATGGTCAGGGTGGCATCCGAGTTGGACTTGTTGAACACTGCGCCGATCACGCGGCCGGGCTGGTTTTCACCTGTTGCGACGATCAGCATGTTGCGCAGCTGCAGCTGGCCGAGATCTGCTTTGACCCCGTCCGATGCTGAGTACTGGTGGGAAGTCTGCTGGGCGTTGACGAAGCCGCAGCCGGTAACGGACAGAAGGCCGACGCCGATTGCAGCCGCCGCAATTGCCAGCTTGCCGCGCTGGACAGGGTTCATCGCAGTAATGCGCACGACACCTACTCCTCAAGAGTCATTGGAAACTTTTCAGGCATAGCCTATCGGCAAACCTGCCGAAACAAGGATTCGGGAAGGCATTGTGGCGTACGCGACCGGGAAGATCCGACGCGCTCCTTGCCTCCGTGATGCATCTTTCCTGGCTCACGTCAAGGGGTAGCGTGGGCTCGTTTTGGGGCTGTTTCCCTTTATTGGCGCGGCTGGACGGCCCTTCGGGTGCCAGTCGTATGCCTTAATCGTGATAGACTAGTCTGCGGGAAAGGGGAAAGTCCACATGGTTTTTGAGGTCGGCGAGACAGTAGTTTACCCTCACCACGGTGCAGCAAAAATTGAGGAAATCAAGATGCGCACCATCAAGGGCGAAGAGAAGATGTATCTCAAGCTCAAGGTGGCTCAGGGTGATCTGACCATTGAAGTTCCAGCAGAGAACGTTGACCTTGTTGGGGTCCGGGACGTAGTGGGCAAAGAAGGCTTGGAGCACGTATTTGACGTCCTCCGCGCCGAGTTCACTGAAGAGCCTACCAACTGGTCACGTCGTTACAAGGCAAACCTGGAGAAGCTTGCTTCGGGCGATGTCATCAAGGTGGCGGAGGTCGTTCGCGATCTTTGGCGTCGTGATCACGATCGCGGCCTTTCCGCAGGTGAGAAGCGCATGCTGGCCAAGGCGCGGCAGATTCTGATTTCAGAACTGGCCCTGGCTGAGAAGACAGACGAAGAGAAGGCAGCAAGCGTTCTTGACGAGGTCTTGGCTTCCTAAGAATTGATACCCGGTGGTGCGAAAGCGCCGCCGGGTTTCTTTTTGCCACAAGCTAGCCGCAGCTGTGCGGAATTGCCCGGAATGTGGGTATTCATGCACATTCCGCATAACCTTGGGCGCATGAGTATTCCTTCCAAGCGCGCTGTTACGGCGGTGATCGTGGTGGCCGCCGGCTCGGGCGAGCGCCTCGGTTATGGCATGCCCAAAGCCAAAGTTCCGCTGGGTGGCGAAACCATCCTGATGCATGCGCTTCGTGGCGTTGTCGCTGCCGACGTCGCTCGCCAGATCTGTGTCGCCGTGCCCAAGGGGGATACGGAACTCCGCCAACTGATTGCCGGGTTCACGGTTGAACTGGTAGATGGTGGCCCCGAAATAACAGTGGTCGACGGCGGGTCCACCCGAGCTGATTCCGTCCGCGCTGCGTTGGCTGCTTTGGAAGACGGCACGGAAGCCGTCCTGGTCCATGACGCAGCCCGCGCGTTGACCCCCGAGCGCGTATTCCAGCGCGTCGCCGATGCTTTGGCCTCCGGCGCCAAGGCCGTCATTCCAGCCATGCCTGTGGTGGACACGATCAAGACCGTGGCCCAGACCAGCGCTTCGGACTCTGGCATCGCCCCGGAAGTTGTCACGGGAACAGCACCCAGGGAACAACTCAGGGCAGTTCAGACTCCCCAGGGTTTTGATCTCGCCACGTTGCGCCGCGCGCACGACGCCGCGGAGCTCTTTGATGACAAGCAGGCCGCCGCAGTCACCGATGACGCCATGCTGGTTGAGCTTCTGGGCGTTCCGGTCCATGCCGTCCGCGGGGCCAGCCAGTCGCTGAAGATTACTACGCCCCTGGATCTCATCATTGCCGAAGGACTCCTGGAGGGCCCCCTTGGAATGCGCTGGGTGGAAGGCTGATGGCGGCTCAGCAAGCTGCCGGCGTTGCCGGCCCTTTGGCCCTGCCCCGAACCGGAATCGGCGTCGACGTGCACGCATTCGCGCCGGAGGGCGATCCCCAGCCGCTCTGGTTGGGTGGCCTCTTTTGGGAAGGTGAGCAGGGGCTGTCAGGACATTCCGACGGCGATTGCGTCGCCCATGCGGCTGCCGACGCCCTGTTTTCCGCGTGTGGAATCGGTGACCTTGGTACCCACTTCGGCACAGACCGTCCCGAGTTCGCCGGCGCCTCCGGGGTAAAGCTCCTCGGTGAGGCTGCACGGATAGTCAGGGCCGCAGGGTTCGAGATCGGCAATGTCGCCGTCCAGTTCGTCGGCAACCGCCCCAAGTTCGGCCCCCGCCGCGAAGAATCCCAAAGGGTTCTGAGCGAAGCCGCGAACGCACCCGTCAGCGTCACAGCCACCACCAGCGATGGTTTGGGATTTACTGGCCGCGGCGAGGGAATTTCTGCGGTTGCCACCGCCCTCGTTTACCCCGTCCAAGGAGCTACCCAGCCGGGTTCCACTGAAGGTGGGCTGAATGTTTAAGGTGCGTTCCGGCGTCGTGCGTTCCGCCGTGCTCTTGTCCGCGAGTGTGGCTGCTGCCCTCATGCTCGGCGGCTGTGCCGGGACGCCGAAGATGGATGTGAAGGCCAGTTGCGAGTTCCTCAACAACGACACCTTCAAGCCCGACGGCAACCAACAGCAGCAGTCCAAGCAGATCGCTGCCCACTATCACGAGATCGCGGACAAGCTTGCTCCGGAAATTGGCGATCCCATCAAGGAGATGGCCGCCATCATGGACAAAGCCGCCGCGTCGTCGCTCGGGGCGGCAACGCAGGAACAGCAACAGCAGCTGACGGTGCACTTCAACAAAATCGGCGAGTACTGCAAGTAGGCAAGTCATGCCGCGTCATCGGCTAATCTGGAGCGGTGACCCTGCGCTTCTATGACACCGCCTCCGCCGAAGTCCGCGACTTCGTTCCCCTCGAACAGGGCAAGGCCAGCGTGTACTACTGCGGGGCTACTGTTCAGGGCATGCCGCATGTGGGGCACGTCCGGTCCGCAATTGCGTTTGACCAACTGACGCGCTGGCTCGAATTCCGTGGCCTCCGTGTCACGGTAGTGCGCAACGTCACGGACATCGACGACAAAATCCTCGCCAAGTCCGAGCAATCCTTCGGTCCCGACTGGGCTGCCGAGCCAACAGCGCGGAAGGACGAGGAGTGGTGGGCTTTGGCTTACCGCTACGAGCAGGAATTCGAGAACGCCTACGAATCCCTCGGCGTCCAGCGGCCGACGTACGAGCCCCGCGCTACGGGGCACATCCCGGAAATGCACGCGCTGATCCAGCGGCTCATCGACCGCGGCCATGCCTACCCCGCACTGGATGACTCCGGGGACGTCTACTTCGACGTCCGTTCCTGGAGCAAATATGGTTCGCTGACCCGGCAGAACATTGATGACATGCAAGGCGCTCCCGACGCCGACCCTCGCGGCAAGAGGGATCCGCGAGACTTCGCGCTGTGGAAGGGCTACAAGGACGGCGAACCCGTTACCGCCAAATGGGAATCCCCCTGGGGAGCCGGACGACCCGGGTGGCACCTCGAATGCTCCGCCATGGTCACCAAATACCTGGGCACCCGCTTCGACATCCACGGTGGGGGATTGGACCTCAGATTCCCGCACCACGAAAACGAGATGGCCCAGTCCCAGGCTGCAGGCGACGAATTCGCCAATTTCTGGATGCACAACGGCATGGTTACCTACGAGGGCGAAAAGATGTCCAAGTCCATCGGCAACACGGTGAGTCCGGCCGAAATGCTTGAGTTGGCGTCGCCCCGGGTGGTCCGCTATTACCTTGGGCAGGCCCACTACCGTTCGGTGCTGGACTACCGGCCTACGTCGCTGCAGGAAGCCGCGGCCGCCGTCGAACGTATTGATGGCTTCATTGCCAAAGCCGCCGCGAAGGTGGGGCAGCAGGTCAGCGAGCCGAAGAGCTACACCGAGGGTTCGCAGGCCGCGATGCCGACTGCCTTCATAGCCGCTATGGACGATGACCTCAACGTCCCGCAGGCGCTCGGTGTCCTGCACGAGACCGTTCGGGCCGGCAACACAGCCTTGGCTGCCGGCGACCTCGGCACCGTAAAAGACGCTCTCTCCAGCGTCCACGCCATGACAAGTGTCCTCGGCCTGGATTCCGTGAAGCGCCCGGAGGCCGTGCAAAGCCGCGAACACGCGGCGTTGGAGATTTTGGTGGAAGCGCAACTCGAGGCCCGCGCCGCAGCCAGGGCCAACAAGGACTGGGCCGCGTCCGACGCCATCCGCGACACCCTCGCGGCCGCCGGGGTCGTCGTCGAAGATGGTGCGGAAGGCGCTACCTGGAGCCTGAAACGCGACTGACAAACCGCCGCCACCGCCGAATTGCATTGGGTCAGTAGACTGGAATGCAGACTCATTAATTTCAAGCAAGGTGGACAGAATGGCCAACCACGGTCGCCCGGGTGCAATCCGCAAGAGCAAGAAGGGCCCCTCCACGGGTACCGGAGGCCACGGTCGCAAGGCCCTCGAAGGCAAGGGGCCCACCCCTAAGGCCGAGGAGCGGACCTACCACAAGGCGTACAAGAACAAGCAGCTTGCCGAGCGTTCGGCCGCCAAGCGCGGTCCGGCACGCCCAGGTACCGGTGCCCGCTCCGGCCCCAAGGGCCGCGCAACCGAAGAGCTGGTCACCGGCCGCAACTCGGTCGTGGAAGCGCTGCGCGCCGGCATCCCTGCCAAGGCTCTGCACGTTGCCATCCGCATCGAAATGGACGACCGCGTCAAGGAGTCCCTCAAGCTTGCAGCTGAACGTGGCATCCCGCTCCTCGAAACAGGCAAGCCCGAACTGGACCGCATGACCGAGGACGCAGTCCACCAGGGCCTGGTCCTGCAGATCCCGCCGTACGAGTACGAGGACGCTTACGACCTCGCAGAGACCACCATCGCCAAGTGGAAGAAGGGGCACATCTCCAACGCCCCGATCTTCGTTGCGCTCGATGGCATCACCGATCCCCGCAACCTCGGTGCGATCATCCGTTCCGTGTCCGCGTTCAGTGGCCACGGTGTCATCGTTCCCGAGCGCCGGTCCGTCGGCGTCACGGCATCGGCATGGAAGACCAGTGCCGGCGCAGCAGTCCGCGTACCCGTGGCCCGCGCGTCCAACCTGAACAACGCCCTCAAGCAGTTCAAGAACATGGGCATCTACGTCCTCGGCCTGGATGGCGACGGCGACATCTCGCTGCCCGACCTCACCGTAGCCACCGAGCCCGTCTGCATCGTAGTCGGCTCCGAAGGCAAGGGCCTCAGCCGGCTCGTCCGCGAAAACTGCGACCAAATCGTCTCGATCCCGATCGACTCCTCGATGGAGTCGCTCAACGCATCCATGGCCGTGGGCATCTCGCTGTACGAGGTGTCGAGGCAGCGCGCAAGCTAGCGCCAGTCCGCCGAGGCGCCGCAAGCGCCATCCTCCGCGCGCTCGCTCGTTCCTCGCTTAGACGCGCGCTTCCGGATGCCCCTTGCGCCGCCTTTGGATGTTCTCTCATATCCCGCGGGTTTTTGACGGATGCTCTCTCACTTCCCGCGGCTTTTTGACGGATGCTCTCTCATGTCCTGATCGTTTTTGGCAAGCGCTCTCTCACATCATGTTGGTGGGGGAGCGTTTGCTGTTCTCCGGAGAATGACGACGACGGCGGCATCCGGCCCGGGCGGACCGTCCCCTTTGGGAAGGTATGTGAGAGAGCATCGGCCAAAACGTGTCCGGATGTGAGAGAAGATCCGCCCAAAACCCGCAGGATGTGAGAGAAGATCAGAAGTCGCGGCGGTTGGCCAGGACCGGGAGCTTTTGGCGGGCTTCTTCCACCACGGCGGGGTCGAGGTCGGCGAAGAGGAGCCCAGGTTCGCCCTCGAGGGCTTCCAGGACTTGCCCGAAGGGGGACACGACGGCGGAGTACCCCACTCCTGTGGGCGCGGCACCCTTGACCTCAACACCTTGCGTAACAGGATCACCTTGGCCGCAGGCAAGCACGAACGTGGTGGTATCCACCGCGCGGGCGCGGGACAGGAGCTGCCATTGATCGGCCTTGCCCGGTCCGGCTCCCCACGATGCCGCCACGATGTTTACCACGGCACCGCGCAACGCGTTGGCTGTGAAGAGTGCCGGGAAACGGATGTCGTAGCAGGTGGCCAAACCAAAGGTGACGCCGCCGACGTCGAACGTCACTGGGTCTGTTCCCGCCTCAACCGTGTCCGACTCAGCGAAGCCGAACGCGTCGAAGAGGTGGATCTTGTCGTAGCTGGTCTCCACGCCGGGGCCTGTGACCATGAGAGTGTTCCGCACGCGGCGCGCACCGGAATCCGAAGCAGCGCCAGGCGTGAACATCCCTGCCACGATCACCAACTGAAGTTCGTCAGCGAGCTCGCGCACCCGGCCCGCCCAGGGGCCGTCGAGCGGTTCGGCGATGTCCGTCAGGGAGTTACCGAACGCGCGCATCATTGCCTCGGGAAAAACGACAAGCTCCGCGCCGCCGTCCTTGGCGCGGCGGGCGTACTCTTCCAGAAGCCGCAGGTTGTCAGCCAGGTCCCGGCCGGTGATGACTTGAGCGAGTGCAACGCGCACGATTGAACCTCCAGTTCTGTCAGTCCCAGTATGGCAAGCCTGTCGCCAACACACAGCCGGAGCGACACATTCGGGGAGCCGATACGAGTGTGCTGTTGCCCGGGCTAAAGCGTTCCAGCACGTGAGCGGCCCGGAACGACGGCCGCGGCCGGTACATACCGGAAATTTGACGTGGTGCGCGCCGTCACACGGGCGGCCGACTCAGCACTCATCCTGTATGGAACTAAACTTGCAAGCAATGGTTATGCCTATTTTGGACCCAGCAGCCGCCCTGGATGCGTCGCGCAGCAGGCCCCTCGGACTGAGCAAGCCCCAGCCCGACTTCTTTGATGCCGTCACCCAGCAGACAGACAACGTCAACGTTGCAGTGTTTGCTCCTGACCTGGAACGCGTTGAAGTGGCGTACCAGGCACCGGGTGATGGTTGGCGGGTTCACACCCTTCCCAATCTGGAGGACGGTGTGCACTTTGGCATCGTCAGCGGCATGCCGCCGGGCACACGGTACGGTTTCCGCGCTGCCCCGCTTGAGGGCGGGCTGCCGATGTCAGTACCGGCACTGGATGTTGATGACGACGGCGAACAGTCGCTGTTGCTGGATCCCTATGGTCGCGCTGTGGATCAGCGGGGCGAATTCCTCACGAGTGTCCACATGGCATCGGACTTCGACTGGGGAGACGACGCGCCGCCGCGGACGCCCATGCGTACGTCGGTCATTTACGAGGCCCACGTCCGTGGTCAGACGATGCTTCACCCGGATATCCCGGAGCACCTCCGCGGAACGTATGCCGGGATGGCGCACCCCGTGATGATCCAGCATCTGACCGAGCTTGGAATCACTGCCGTGCAACTCCTGCCCATCCACTTCCACCTGGACGAGTCCCACCTTCAGGACCTGGGCATGACGAACTACTGGGGATACAACACCGCGGCCTTCTTTGCCCCTCATTCCGACTACGCCACTGAGGCTGCGCGGAACGCTGGCCCCCACGCTGTGCAGGACGAGCTTAAGGGCATGATCAAGTTGCTCCACGCTGCTGGCATCGAGGTCATTCTGGACGTGGTCTACAACCACACCGCGGAAGCAGGACCGGACGGGCCTGCGTTGAGTTTCCGCGGCCTCGCGGAGAAGCGCTACTACCGGCACGATGCGCATGGACGGTATCTGGATACCACCGGGTGCGGCAACACCCTGGATTTCAGCGATCCCACGGTGGTGGACCTTGCCTTGGATTCCCTGAGGTACTGGGTGAATGACTTCCACGTGGACGGCTTCCGCTTCGACCTCGCCGTGACGTTGTGCCGGGATGCCGGCAACCAATTCGATCCGAATCATCCGTTCCTGCGGGCCATTGCCGAGGATCCGGTCCTGTCCGGGGTCAAGCTCATCGCCGAGCCTTGGGACGTGGGTTACGGCGGCTGGCAGACAGGGCGGTTCCCTCAGGGATGGTCCGATTGGAACGATCATTTCCGCGACGGCGTCCGGCGCTTCTGGCTGTCCGACCGCGCTGCGATTGAGGGCGGCGGCCAAGGCGGCTCAGTGGCCTCGCTGGCTGAGCTGATGGCGGGTTCGGCGAGCCTGTTCGCGCCGTCCGGCCGCACGCGCTTGGCCTCGGTCAATTTCATCACGGCTCACGACGGCTTCACGCTCAAGGACTTGGTGAGCTACGACCGAAAGCACAACGAGGCCAACGGTGAGCAGAACCGCGACGGCCACGGAGACAACCGCAGCTACAACCATGGCGTTGAAGGCCGCAGCGAGAACGAGGAAATCGTGGCTGCCCGGGCGCTCTCCGTCCGGAACCTGATGGCTACCTTATTGTTGTCCATCGGCGTACCCATGATCACCGCTGGTGATGAGATCGGGCGTACGCAGCACGGCAACAACAACGCGTACTGCCAGGACAATCCCACTGCATGGCTGGACTGGAGCCGGACCCAGGAAGCCAACGCCATGTTCCAGACCACCAGGGAGCTTGTCAGGCTTCGCCGGTGGTTCCTGCGCCACCAGCCCGAGAGCTTCCCCGCCCACGCGAATGATTCCACCCTGCAATGGTTCGACGACAAGGGAAAGCGCATGACGCCCGCGCGTTGGAATGATCCCAACGCACGCTCCATTCAGCTCCTGATGGGTCATGAGGACAGCGAAATCCGTGGCTTGATCGTGGTGAACGGCAGCAACCAGGACGTGAAGATGGTGCTTCCCGAGATTCTCAGCGAAACTGGCATCGGCAAGCGCATGTTCGAACTCCGGTTCACGACCTCGGTGCTGCATGAACGCCGGAAGGGTGCGCTGGTGGCGTCAGGCGAGCGGGATATCCTGCAAGCCAACACCATCAACATTTATCGCACCTAGGAGCCCCTGCATGAAACGGAGCAGCAGCAAACTGCTGGCCTTCGCAGCTCTGGTGATTGCCGTCGTCTCTGGTGATTGCACGATTCGTTCAAGTTCATCGTCGAAGGCAAGTAGGAGCCCATGAAGATTTATTCCGCAGACACCTGGACCATCGAAGAACTTCAGGAGCAGGTGGCAGACGCCGGGCGCAGGACCATCCTCGTCCCGCCGGCGACAACAAAGTCGGGCGTCCTGGAGGTCTTTGGCCAGGTCCTGGACTTCCCGGAGTACTACGGCGTGAACCTGGACGCCCTCAACGACTCCCTGCATGACTTCGCAGACGCCCTGTCCGACGACGACGGCACTCCCGTCACGATGATCTGGCAAGTCCCAGCGGCCTACCGTACGGACCGCTCCTTCGGCGTGGTCTGCGAAATCCTCCAAGACGCCGAACGCTACGCAGGCCGCGACCTCGCAGTCATCGCCGTCTTCGAAAACTAAATTTCATAAGTCGCAACGCCTCGCCTAACCAAACAACAAAGCCGGATGCCAGTTATCCGGAAGCGTGCGTCAAAGCGACGAAGGAGCAGCACGCGGAGGATGACTGACATCCGGCGGATGTCGTCTGGTTACGGACTAGGCGTTCGCGATCAACCCCAGTTCAGCTTTGGAAGCCAACGCCGAGTGCTTCGGGAACACCCGGACGGTGTAGCCGAAGGACCCTGAGCGGTTGATGACCAGGTCGCCGTGGAAGAGGTGGCGTCCGCCGCCGAGGTTCTCCAGGGAGTCCAGTTCCGCTACGACGATGTCCTCAAGCTCGTCGGATTCCTCGGCGCGACCGAAGGCTACTTCCACGGAGACGTCGTCGGGGGTCAGGTTGTGGAGTGCCACGTAGGCGTTGACCTGCAGGGTGTCGCCGACCTGGGGTTCTTCGGACACTCCGACGGAGTCGACGTGTTCCACGACGACCTCAGGCCAGGCGCTGCGGACCTTGGAGGTCCAGGCCGCGAGTTCCTTGGCTTCCTTGAACGATTCAGCGGTGGCCCGGCGTCCGGCTACTGCTGCGGGGCAGTACAGGTTGTTGACGTAGTCGTGCAGCATGCGTTCGGCTGAGACTGCCGGGCCCAGGTTCGCCAGGGTGTGCTTGATCATGGACACCCAGTGGGTGGGCACGGTCTCGCGGCTGGATTCGGAGGGTCCTGCTGCGCCGGCGCCTTGGGCCACGGTGGTCCCGTAGAAGCGCGGTGCCACCTGGGTTTCCAGCAGCTCGTAGAGTGCGGAAGCTTCGATGTCGTCGCGTTCATCTGCGGATGCGCCGTTGTTGGCTGTGGGGATCGCCCAGCCATTTTCGCCGTCGTACATTTCGTCCCACCAGCCGTCCAGGACGGAGAGGTTGAGCGAGCCGTTGATGGCTGCCTTCATTCCGGACGTGCCGCAGGCTTCCAGCGGGCGCAGTGGGTTGTTGAGCCAGACGTCGCAGCCGGGGAAGAGGGTGCGGGCCATGGCGATGTCGTAGTTCGGGAGGAACACGATCCGGTGGCGCACCTCGGGGTCGTCGGTGAACCGGACCAGGTCCTGGATCATTTTCTTGCCGGCGTCGTCTGCGGGGTGCGATTTGCCTGCAATAACCAACTGGATGGGGTGTTTGGGGTTCAGAAGGAGGGCCTTCAGTCGCGCGGGGTCGCGCAGCATCAGCGTGAGTCGCTTGTACGTGGGCACCCTTCGGGCGAAGCCGATGGTCAGCACGTCCGGATCCAGTACGCTGTCCGTCCAGCCAAGCTCGGCGTCGGCAGCACCGCGTGTCTTCCATGAGGCGCGCAGCCTGCGTCGGACGTCTTCGACGAGTTGGGTACGCAGTTGCTTGCGGAGCCCCCACACGTCCTCGTCGCTGACGTTGTAGGCGAGGTCCCAACGGCCCAGGGCTTCGGCTTCTGCGCCGAACTGCTGCCGTGCCAGGGAGGATATCCGTGGGTCCACCCAGGTGGGAACGTGGACGCCGTTGGTCACGGAGGTGATGGGGATTTCGGAGTGGTCGAATCCGGGCCAGAGACCGGAGAACATTTCCCGCGAAACTACGCCGTGCAGCTTGGCCACGCCGTTGGCACGCTGCGCGAGGCGCAGGCCCATGACTGCCATGTTGAACACCGAGGGGTTGCCGCCGTCGTAGTTTTCCCGGCCGAGTTCCAGGATCCGGTCCACGGGTACCGCAGGGGCGAGCCCGGCTTCGAAGAAGTGCTTGATCTGGAGGGTCTCGAAGCGGTCGATTCCTGCCGGTACGGGGGTGTGCGTGGTGAAGACGGTAGATGCACGTCCCGCTGCGAGGGCTTCGTCCCAGGTGAGGGGATCATTGGCGTCGGACATCGCTTCCTGGATGCGTTCGATTCCCAGGAATCCTGCATGGCCTTCGTTTGTGTGGAAGACCTCCGGCGCGGGCATCCCCGTCAGTTCCTGGTAGACGCGCAGGGCCTTGACGCCGCCCATGCCCAGCAGCAGTTCCTGCTGGAGGCGGTGATCGCCGCCACCGCCGTACAGGCGGTCGGTGATGCCACGCGCGGCTTCGTCGTTGGAGGGGACGTTGGAGTCGAGCAGCAGCAGCGGAACGCGTCCGACGTCGGCACGCCACACATGCGCGTGAAGCTCGCGGCCGTTGGGAAGCGGAAGCGAAATGTGCACCGGCTTGCCGGGAACGCCGTCCTTGGAGGGCTGGCGCAGGAGCGTCAGCGGCAGGCCGTCCGGGTCCAGTACCGGATACGTTTCCTGCTGCCAGGCGTCACGGGACAGCGACTGCTTGAAGTAGCCGGCCTGGTAAAGCAGCCCGACGCCGATCAACGGGACACCGAGGTCCGATGCGGCTTTGAGGTGGTCGCCGGCAAGGATGCCCAAGCCACCGGAGTACTGGGGGAGAACCTCGGTGATGCCGAATTCCGGCGAGAAGTAGGCGATGCAGGCCGGGGCTTCTTCACCCAGGCCCTGGTACCAGCGCGGCTCGCTGAGGTAGCGGTCCAGATCGGCTGCAGCTTCCTGTACCCGGCTAACGACTTCGCCGTTGCTGGCCAGGTCCTGCAGTTGCTCCCTGCTGATGGACCCCAGGAGGGCGATGGGGTCATGCTGCGCGGCCTCCCAGAGAGCCGGGTTAAGGCTCGCAAAAAGTTCCCTGGTGGGCCGGTGCCAGGACCAGCGCAAGTTGGTCGCCAAGCGGGCCAGCGGCCGGATGGGCTCAGGGAGGACGGTACGGACTGTAAATCTTCGAATTGCCTTCACGAGCGCCACACTAACGGACTCACATGGCAGTCGGAACTGGTTTGGGTTTCTTTTAGGTAAAAGTCATCTTGCGTCGCGAAGATGGCTCGTGTGCTTAGCATTCTTGGATTTTTGTCGCTAACGTCGTGGTTGTGACGAATACCTCGCGAACCATGACCGCTTTGAAATCCAAGACGAAAACGGACATCACCGCCGGACTTCGCTTCGGCCGGTTCCCCATCACGGCTGTCCAGCCGGTGGTTGAGGGTGGCCGGTTCCCCGCGAAGGCCCTTCCGGGTGAGGATCTCGCCATCGGCGCGACCGTCTTTCGTGAAGGACATGATCAACTCGGCGTCTCCGCCGTCCTGCTCGATCCCAAGGGCAAGGAGCGCCAGCGGGTCCGCATGGCACCGGCCAAGGATGAGCGCTGGAAAGGCCTGGACCGCTGGGAGGGATTGCTGTCGCCGTCCGGCACGGGCGCGTGGTCTTTCGTCATCGAGGCTTGGCATGACCGTTATGGAACGTGGCACCACAACGCGGAAGTGAAAGTGGGCGCCGGCATTGACGTTGAGTTGATGCTCGCCGAGGGCGCCGCCCTCCTTTCGGAGGCAGCCGAGGACGACGCCGGTCGCACCGCTGCGGAGAAGCGCGCCTTGCGTGCTGCTTCAGTTGTCCTTGCCGACACCACCAAATCTGCCGAGGAGCGCCTTGGTGCCGGTTTCAGCCCAGAGGTGCTGGCCGCCGTCGGACGCGTTCCGATCCGCGAGCTGGTGACGGTTTCGGAGCCGTTCCCGCTGCAGGTGGAACGTGATCTCGCCGGTCGTGGTTCCTGGTATGAGTTCTTCCCCCGCTCCGAGGGCGCGGTTTTGGATCACGCCACAGGTATCTGGACCTCGGGCAACTTCCGCACCGCAGCCAAGCGCCTGGAAGCGGTTGCGGAGATGGGCTTTGACGTTATCTATCTGCCGCCAATCCACCCGATCGGTTTCCAGCACCGCAAGGGCCGCAACAACACGCTGACACCGGGCCCGCAGGATCCGGGTTCGCCGTGGGCTATTGGTTCCAAGGACGGTGGCCACGATGCCATCCACCCGGATTTGGGCACTTTTGAAGATTTTGACGCTTTTGTGTCCCACGCCCGCGAGCTCGGACTTGAAGTTGCACTGGACCTGGCGTTGCAGGCAGCCCCTGACCACCCCTGGGTAACGTCAAACCCGGAATGGTTCACAACCCGTGTGGATGGCTCCATCGCCTACGCAGAAAACCCGCCAAAGAAATACCAGGATATTTATCCCCTGAACTTCGATAACGATCCCGCAGGCCTTTCAAAGGAAATCCTGAGGATCGTGCAGTTGTGGATCAGCCATGGCGTGAAGATTTTCCGCGTGGACAATCCGCATACAAAGCCTGTCTGGTTCTGGGAATGGTTGATTGGCAAGATCAACAAAAAGAATCCAGAGGTAGTTTTCCTGGCCGAGGCTTTCACTCGTCCACCCATGATGCACGCATTGGGCAGGGCAGGGTTCCAGCAGTCATACACCTACTTCACGTGGCGGAACACCAAGACCGAACTGGAGCAGTATTTCCATGAGGTCAGCCACGAGAGCGCGGCTTTCTTCCGGCCCAACTTCTTTGTGAACACGCCTGACATCCTCACGGAGTACCTCCAGTACGGCGGTCCCGCGGCCTTCCGCATCCGGGCTGTCCTTGCCGCGACAGCAAGCCCGGTCTGGGGAATGTACGCCGGTTATGAGTTGTACGAGCACGTGGCACGGCCGGGGGCAGAAGAGTACATCGACAACGAAAAGTACGAGTACAAGGCCAGGGACTGGGAAGGCGCTGCCGCGTCCGGCCGCACGCTGGCTCCGTACATCACCAGGTTGAACACCATCCGCAAGGACCACCTTGCCCTGGGCGACCTGCAGAACCTGACGTTGCACAGCAGCACCGATGACGCAACAATCGTCTATTCCAAACACAAGACGTTGCCGGACGGCACCAAGGACACGTTGATCATCGTGGTCAACGTGGATCCGCACAGCACCCGCGAAAGCACCGTCTCCCTGGACCTGGCTGCCCTGCAGCTGGACCCTGCGGACTTCAACGAGGACGGCCGGTTCCTGGTGGATGACCTGATCAGCGGGCAAAGCTGGTGGTGGGGTGAACACAACTACGTCAGGCTCGACGCACACGTGGAGCCCGCACACATCCTGAGTATCCGGAGGCAGCCTTAGTGAGTTTTTCTCCGCAAAACCCGAGCCAGTACTTCACTCCGAAGAACACCTTCGAGCTGAATGCCCCCGGTCTCCAGCATGATCCGCACTGGTACCGCAAGGCAGTCTTCTACGAAGTACTGGTGCGGGCCTTTGCGGATGCCAACGGGGATGGCTCCGGTGACTTCCACGGCTTGATCGAGAAACTGGACTACCTTCAATGGCTGGGCGTTGACTGCCTCTGGTTGCCGCCGTTCTTCCATTCCCCGTTGCGTGATGGCGGCTATGACATTGCCGACTACACCTCGGTGCTGGACGAGTTTGGCACCATCAGCGACTTCAAGCGCCTCGTGGCGGAGGCCCACGCCCGCGGCGTCCGGGTGATCATCGACCTCCCTCTGAACCACACCTCGGACCAGCATCCGTGGTTCCAGGAATCGCGGAAGGACCCCACGGGTCCCTACGGCGATTTCTATGTCTGGAGCGATACGGATGAGAAATACCAGGATGCGCGCATCATCTTTGTGGACACGGAGGAATCCAACTGGACCTTCGACCCCATCCGGCGCCAGTTTTTCTGGCACCGCTTCTTCAGCCACCAGCCGGACCTGAACTTCGAGAACCCTAAAGTCATCGAGGCACTCTATGACGTCATCCGGTTCTGGCTGGACCAGGGAATCGATGGCTTCCGCGCGGACGCCGTTCCGTACCTTTTCGAGGAGGAAGGCACCAACTGCGAGAACCTGCCGGCCACCCACGCCTTCCTGCAAGACCTGCGCAGGATGGTGGATGCCAACTACCCCGGACGCGTGATCATCGCCGAGGCGAACCAGCCACCTCACGAGGTGGTGGAGTATTTCGGCACCGAGGAAGCCCCGGAATGCCACATGGCTTTCCACTTCCCGATCATGCCCCGGCTCTACTATGCCCTGCGGGACCAGAAGGCGGCTCCGATCATCCAGACCCTGCGGGAGACTCCGGAGATTCCCAAGGGCGCCCAGTGGGGGACCTTCCTGCGAAACCACGACGAACTCACGCTGGAGATGGTCAGCGCGGACGACCGCGCCGCCATGCTTGGCTGGTACGCGCCGGACCCCAGGATGCGCGCCAACATTGGTATCCGGCGGAGGCTGGCTCCGCTGCTGGACAATTCCCGGGCTGAGATTGAGCTCATTAACGCTCTGTTGCTCTCCCTGCCAGGTAGCCCTTTCCTCTATTACGGGGACGAAATCGGCATGGGGGACAACATTTGGCTTGATGACCGTGATGCCGTCCGCACACCCATGCAATGGAACCCGGACAGGAACGCGGGTTTCTCGGGCGCGGACCCGGGCAAGCTGTACCTGCCGGTGATCCAGTCGCTGGTCTACAACTACAGCATGGCCAACGTTGAAGCGGAGGCAGCGCATTCAGGCTCACTGCTGCGATGGACCCGGCAGATCCTGAGCGTGCGAAGGAATCACCCTGTGTTCGGCTTGGGAAGTTTCCGCCACATTGAAGCGGACAACGAGGTAGTTCTGGCCTATGTCCGGGAACTGCCGGCGGGCAACCCTGAAGGCGAGGACGCGGAGACCATTCTTTGCGTCTTCAACCTTTCACAGCATCCGGTGGCCGCCACCCTGGATCTGCCGGAATACGCCGGCAGGGGCTTCCGCGACATTTTCGGTGGCCAGACATTCCCGGCCGTTGGGGACAACGGCCATTTGACGGTCATGCTGGGTAGCCACAACTTCTATTGGCTGCGGCTGCGCTCAGCATTTTCCAACCCCTCATCGCCATTTACCCAGGCGATTCCCGTGGTGTCGACCAAAGGATGAGATGAAAAAGGGAACACTTAACCCCTCGATCGAAAGTCTTCTCCGGAGCTGGCTTCCCACCAAACGCTGGTTCCCGGTGAAGAGCCCCGACTTTACGCTGGAGCGCGTCGGCGGCTTCAACCTCCCATACCCGGAAGGTAGCGCCGGATTGCAGGTTGAACTGCTCGCCGTGACGTACCGGACGGCCGACGGCGGTCCCCGGACCGACGTTGTCCAGGTACCGTTGAGCTTCAGAAGCCAGCCGTTGCCGGATGCTCCCACTGCCTTGCTGGGGGAGGTCGCGGATCCGGAACTGGGGCTGCGACTGGTGTACGACGCCGTTTACGACACCGAGTTCATCACGGCGTGGCTGGACCTCATGCGCCGGGAGGACACCGTGGGTGATGGCCTCGCTGCGGGCCATCTCGTCCGGGGCCGTGTGGCCCTTCCGGAAGGGCCCACCTCGGTCCGCGTGCTGTCCGGCGAGCAGTCCAACACGTCCGTCATCATTGACGACGGCGGTTCGACGGCGATCGTGAAGATCTTCCGTGTGTTGGCGGCAGGCAAGAATCCCGAGGTGGAGTTGGGTGCTGCGCTGACGGCAGCAGGGACAACCGAGGTCCCGGCAACGTTGGGTTGGATCACGGGTTCCTGGGATGGTCAGGGCCCAAGTGGTTCGGCCACCGGCGAGCTCACAGTGGCCCATGAATTCCTGCTGGGGGGACTGGATGCATGGAGGCTGGCTGTCGAGGCCGCTGCAGCCGGTGCCGATTTCACCAAAGAGGCCCACGAACTCGGTGCGGCAACAGCAACGGTCCACGCCAGGCTCGCGGAAACTTTCGGCACACTGGATGGCCAAACGCAGGGCGCCGACATCATTGCGACCCTGGCCGGGCGCGTCCGCCAGTCATGGGCAGAAGCGGCTTCCGCCGTCGGGCCTTATGAGGGCAACCTCGAAGAGCTGCTGGCCACGCTGCATCCCCGCGATGTGGGCCAGCTGCAGCGCGTCCACGGCGACCTCCACCTTGGCCAGATCCTCAAGGTTCCCGGAAAGGATGGGGCGCCGGGCAGGTGGGCCATCCTGGACTTTGAAGGCGAGCCCCTCCGGACCATTAACGAGCGCAACACGCCTGACCTCCCCTTGCGGGACGTTGTGGGAATGCTCCGCTCCTTCGACTACGCGGCAGGAGCCGCTGTCCGTGAGAACGCCGAAGCCAAGGTGCCAGCGTCATGGGCGGATGACTGCTCCACAGCGTTCCTGGCCGGATACAGCGAAGTCATGCCGGGAACCATTGACCGCCGCTCGCCGCTCTTTGTGGCATTGTGGCTGGACAAGGCCTTATATGAGGTGGTCTATGAGTTGCGGAACCGGCCGGACTGGCTGTCCATTCCGGTCAACGCATCACGGCAAATCCTCGACAACACGAGCCGCGGCAAGCACGCCGCGGCTACAGCGGAAGGTAATGAAATGACAGGCTCTGCACGCACCGAACGGCCCCGAGTTCCCCTGCATGTGGACTCCGAGACCTTGGCCCGCGTGGCAGCTGGAGCCCACCACGCACCACACTCCGTGCTCGGCGCCCACCTGGACGATCACGGCCACGTCACCATCCGGACCGTTAAGCATCTCGCCAAGTCGGTGACGGTGGTGACGGAGGCCGGACGCACTGCCATGGAGCACGAGGCCAACGGCATTTGGGCCGCTGTCCTGGATCCGCTGCAGCACGGCCATGTTCCGGACTACCGTCTGGAAGTGGTTTACGACGCCGAACCCATTACCATTGATGACCCTTACCACTACCTGCCTACCGTGGGCGAGGTGGATCTGCACCTGATCGGCGAAGGCCGGCACGAGCGTCTCTGGGATGTCCTTGGCGCCCACGTCCAGCATTACCGCTCTTCGCTGAGTGAAGTAGACGGTGTTTCCTTTGCTGTCTGGGCCCCGAACGCCCAAGCGGTCCGGGTCAAGGGTGATTTCAACGGCTGGGATGGCCGTAGCCACGCAATGCGTTCCCTCGGCTCGTCCGGTGTCTGGGAAGTCTTCATTCCCGGGGTTGTAGCAGGGGCGTGCTATAAATACGAGATCCTGAGCAAGTCCGGGCACTGGCTGGAAAAGGCTGACCCCTTGGCCTTCGGCACGGAAGTTCCGCCACTGACGGCATCCCGCGTGGTGGACTCCAGCTACCGCTTCAAGGACGCGGAGTGGATGACAGCGCGTGCCGAAAAGGACCCGCACAACTCGCCCATGAGCGTCTACGAAGTCCACTTGGGATCCTGGCGCCTTGGCCTGGGCTACAAGGAACTGGCCAAGGAACTGGTTGACTACGTGAAGTGGCTTGGTTTCACCCACGTGGAATTCATGCCCGTGGCAGAACACCCCTTCGGCGGTTCCTGGGGCTACCAGGTCACGTCCTACTTTGCGCCTACGTCCAGGTTCGGGCACCCGGATGAGTTCCGGTTCCTCGTGGACTCCCTGCACCAGGCCGGTATCGGTGTCCTGCTGGACTGGGTCCCTGCGCACTTCCCCAAGGATTCCTGGGCGCTCGCCCGTTTTGACGGCGAGGCACTGTACGAGCACTCAGATCCCAACCTGGGCGAACACCCGGACTGGGGCACCCTGATCTTCGACTTCGGACGCACCGAGGTGCGGAACTTCCTGGTTGCCAACGCACTTTATTGGCTTGAAGAATTCCACATTGACGGACTGCGCGTGGACGCCGTGGCCTCAATGATCTACCTGGACTACTCGCGCGAAGAAGGACAGTGGCGACCCAACAAGTTCGGTGGCCGCGAGAACCTCGAGGCTATTTCCTTCATGCAGGAGGTCAACGCGACCGTCTACAAGACGCACCCTGGCGCCGTCACCATCGCAGAGGAATCCACCGCATTCCCCGGTGTCACCGCCCCTACCAACCACGGTGGGCTCGGCTTTGGCCTCAAATGGAACATGGGGTGGATGCACGACTCCCTGAAATACATCTCCGAAGACCCCATCAACCGCCGGTGGCACCACGGCACCATCACGTTCTCCATGGTCTACGCCTTCTCGGAGAACTTCCTCCTGCCCATCAGCCATGACGAAGTAGTCCACGGCAAGGGATCAATGCTTCGCAAGATGCCCGGTGACCGTTGGCAGCAACTGGCAAACCTCCGTGCCTTCTTCGCCTACCAGTGGGCACACCCCGGTAAGCAGCTCATTTTCATGGGCACCGAATTCGGCCAGGAAGCCGAATGGTCCGAGCAGTACGGACTCGACTGGTTCCTGGCGGACATCCCGGCCCACCGTGGACTCCAACTCCTTGTCCGGGACCTTAACGGCCTCTACACGTCAACGCCTGCACTGCATGTCCGCGACAACGAACCCGGCGGCTTCCAGTGGATCAACGGTGGAGACGCCGACCACAATGTCCTGACTTTCATTCGCTGGGACCACGATGGCAAGCCGTTGGTGTGTGCAGTCAACTTCTCTGGTGGCCCGCACAAGGATTACATCCTGGGAGTGCCGGAAGCAGGGGAATGGGTTGAAGTCCTGAACACAGATTCCGAGACGTACGGTGGCTCGGGCGTCCTCAACGCTGGAACACTGAAGGCTGCCTCGCCGGGGACGGATGGCCAGCCAGCGGCATTGACCGTAACACTCCCGCCGCTTGGCGCGTCCTGGTTCACGCTGGCCGAGTAGTTCTTCAAAGAGCCGGGCAGTCCTTCGATACCCGGGTACTTCTTCAAGAGCAGGGAGGGTCCGGAGCCGCGTGCTCCAGGCCCTCCCTGGCTCCGTAGGGGGGGGTAGCTGAGGTGCCCAAGGAGCCCCTCCCTGAGTGGCTTTGCCATCTCGGCTGAGTAGGGGTATAGTTAGTACCCGCGCTGGTCCCCGAGTGGAGATCGCCAAGCTGACAAGAAACCGCAAGGAAAAATCAAGTCAAGCTTGCCGATTTGACTCCGAGAGATCCAGCCGGTAAGTTTGAAAAGTTGCTCCGGAGCGATCCTGTGGCCCTGTAAGGGTCCGGTGGTGCCGGTTAGTGTCTGTTGTTTGAGAACTCAATAGTGTG